>JAKEEM010000025.1 GCA_022616535.1 Chlorobiota bacterium
AAAATGCATTCAAAGGCACCGAATACTACGTCATAGGCAATATAAAATACGGTGTTGACGACACAAATTATCTCATAACAAATCACGATACTATGTATGAAAGCTACATTAATTCTGACTCAAAAGTTGAGTCTTTCACGCTGAATTTTCATAAAGAATTTGTTTTGGACGTGTTTAACGCATTTTCAAACTCAGACGAGTTTTTACTTGATTACCCGGAAATAAGAGATAAAAACCCTGTTAACTTTTTCGAAAAGCTTTACCCTCGCAATGAAAAAATTATCCTTTACTTAAACAGAATAAAATCCCTCATCAATAGAACGGAATATGATTATGCAATAATTAACGAACTGCTGCATATAATTCTTGACAGGTTATTTCATCTTCAGCTTAAAACATATTGTGATTCGGAAAAAATTGAATCTAAAAAGAAGTCAACAAGGCTTGAGCTTTACAGACGATTAAACCTTGCAAAAGATTACGTGCACTCAAACTTCGGAAGAAAAATTGGACTCAGTGATTTAGCGAAAATCTCGTGCCTTTCATCTCATCACTTATTAAGAAAATTTAAGGCAGTTTTTGGAATCACCCCACATCAATACTTAACCTTCAGGCGGCTTGAACAGGCAAAGTACCTGCTTATTAATTCATCAAAATCCGTTACAGAAATCTGTCTTATTGCGGGATTCGAATCACTCAGCTCCTTTGGAGATTTATTTAAAAAGAAATACCTCCATTCACCTTACAATTTCAGAAAAGTCCACCAAAAAAAGTCAATTTTCAGATAGTTTAATTATCCCGTCGGATATAACTTTGAAGAGAAATCTTAAGGAGGTAAAACATTGTTATATCCCAAAATGTTCTTTTTCAGCCCTATTTTATTTTTTGTTATTTGCTTTTTCAGCGGAAGAACTCAATCACAATACTTTGTTAAAGTTACAGACCCAAATAATCCTGTAGTAAGCGAACCCCTTACCGGTTCTTATATCGGAACAAGCTGGGTAGACGTTGACGGAGACGAACGGCTTGACCTTTTCATTTGCAGGAAGGATATTTTCAAAAATCTTGGCAATGGGAATTTTATTAAGCTTGAGAATTCAATCCCTCTACAGGGAACAGTGATAGGAAACTCTTGGGCAGACTACGATAATGACGGTGATATCGATGTTTTTATAATTTCCACCGTGCAGGCAAACCCTACTTCACATTTATACCGAAATGAGGGAAATGGAATGTTTACAAAAATTTTAAGCGGAATGATAGGCGATTCTGTTAATAACACCGGGTGGGGCTGCACCTGGGGTGATATTAATAATGACAGTTACGCAGATTTATTTTTGGCTGCAGCATCCGGCTTTGGAGGAGTAAATCATCCGAACCGCTTGTTTTATAACAACGGCGACGGAACATTTATACGAATTGATTCAACCAGCATTACTGATTCAATCGATGCGTTTACAATTCCAATTTTTTCCGACTATGACTTAGACGGAGATATAGATTTATTTATCGGAACGGGTCCGGCTAACAACATCGGTGGAAGAGACTATCTCTTTAGAAATTTCTTAAAGGAACTTAATACATCATATTATTTTCAGAGAATCGATACGGGAATTATCGGAACCGATATTGTCGACGGGCAAAACTGGAACTGGATTGATTATGATAACGACGGCGACTTAGATGCATTTTTAACTAACTACTCTCAAAACATCCTTAACAGACTGTACAGGTGCGAGGGTCTCAGGTATTATGTGAGAATGACCGAAGCTCAGGTCGGTACAATTGTTTCAGACCCGGGTTTATATCTTGCAAACACATGGGGTGACTTTGATAATGACGGAGACCTCGACTGTTTTCTAACAAGAGATGCCGTTCAGCAAAGCAGATACTATTCAAACAACGGAAACGGAACCTTCACCAGAATTGATACAATGGCAATCACAACGGGTCCAGGCACAACATATGGCGCTACCATTGGTGATTATAACAATGACGGTAACTTGGATTTATTTGTTGCAGGGACAACTAATTCGAAAGGATTATACAGAAATGAAACTCAAAACGGAAATAAATGGGTAAATATCAGGTGTGTCGGTTCAGGTCCCGGCAATAGCTTTTCAAATAAATCAGCACTAGGAACAATTGTTAAAGCGAAGGCAACAATCAGCAATAACGCCGTCTGGCAAATAAGGGAGATAAATGCACAGAACAGCTTCAATTCAATGAATTCTCTCAATGTTCATTTCGGATTTGGGAATGCATCAATAGTTGATTCATTAATAATTATTTGGCCTCGGGGACTGGTTCAGATTTTCACAAATGTTGAATTGAATAAGTTCTACAAGGCGGTGGAAGGTCAAGGACTTACCGAAATAATAATAGGAATATTGCAAATTAGCAGCGACGTACCGGAAAGCTTTTTTCTTTATCAAAATTATCCAAATCCGTTTAATCCAGTCACAAAGATTAAGTTCAGTATACAAGAGCGCGGTGCTGTGAGACTAGTAATATTTGATATTCTTGGAAAAGAGGTTTCCAGCCTAATTGACCAGCCACTGCAGCAGGGAACTTATGAAACAGAATTTGACGCAAGTAATCTGGCAAGCGGTATATATTTTTACACATTGCAGTCAGCAAACTTTACCTTAACTAAAAAAATGATTTTAATTAAATAAAATGAAACTAACTATTAAAGTACTGTTGCATATCTTAGCTTCGATTGCAATTTTTTTATCATACAAGATTGCTTACTCACAAACCGAAAGCACTTGTAATTTACCTGAGGCATCCCAGTTTGATTTCTGGCTCGGCGAGTGGAATCTTGAGTGGTATGATAAAGACGGAAAAATCCAAACAGGAACCAACATTATTGCGAAAGTCTTGAGCGGCTGCGTAATAGAAGAAAATTTTTCCAATTCGGATAACACATTTATCGGCAGAAGCTTTTCCGTTTACAATGCAAATAAAAAGGTGTGGCTGCAAACATGGGTGGATAACGCAAGCGGATATTTGGATTTTTCAGGCGCTTTTGAAAACGGTAAAATGATTCTTTCAAGAAAAGGATTAAACAGGGCAGGCAAAGAAGTTATGCAAAGAATGGTTTTTTATGACATATCACAAAATGAGCTTTACTGGAACTGGGAATCATCCGAAGACGACGGAAAAACATGGCATCTGCTTTGGAAAATCCATTACAAAAGAAAAATTTAATCCTCCTTCTTCGGCTCAAGCGCATATGCAACTATAACCGATTCAAAACCGCAGGTTTTATGGGTTGAGTCACAGAACGGTTTTTTGCTGCTCTGCCCGCAGCGGCAAAGCGAGATTTTAGTCCTTCCGGCTAAATCAAACTTATTGCCGTTTTCATCAACAAGTTCAAAATCATCTCCTTCGACTTTAATGCTTCCGTTGCTTTTAATTAATATCCTTGTCGGCATGGAATTTCCTTTTTTAGGTTTTTCTTTTCTCCAAAATTTCTTCAATATCTTTTAGAGTTTTTCTGGCTCGTTCCGTTATTTCATTTGCCTCTTTCAGTACGTCACCTTTATATTTTTTGTCTTCGACCTGTGGCAGATTTATCTCCACATTCTTAAATGCTCCCCATATTCCGGTTTCAAGCGATTTTGCGCCCACTGCTAAATCACTCGCTGAATTAATATTGCCAACCTTGGCAAGCTCCCTCATATGCTCCCAGCAGGAGTCAGCAATCCGCATAACGCTTAAAGGAACGTCGATTGCTTTTTTTAATCCTTCTTGCATTTTTTCATTCCTCAGGTGTTTTTCCTCATCGGTATTTTTGGGCATCTTAACAGCATTCATATAATCATTGAAGGCATTTGTATCGGCGTCAATCAACGGAATGAGCTTTTTCATCGCCTCATCAAGCGGTGGAATAAGCTTTCGCATTTTTTCATCAAGGTGTTCGAACTTTTTGCTTCCGTAGCTCATCCATCCCATCATTGCGCCGAGTCCTGCCCCAAGCGCTGCGGCAAGCGCTGAGACACTCCCGCCCCCCGGAGCGGATGTTCTGGCGCCAACAAGTTCAACAAAACTTCTTACATTCATTGAGGCAAGCGGTTCGCTGCTTGATTCTTTTGTCATGTATTCTATTATCCTCTTTTCCGGTATAAATTGTGAAACAGAATTAAGCCCGAGTCTTTCGACTGCAAGCCTGATTTTCTGTTTCTCGTCAAGTATAAATAAATTTTCTTTTTTAATGTAATAATCGGCTGCCCTAAGCATGGCTTCAAGCGGAATAAGTCCCACAAGCTCGCTTCCCGCAACGGCAAGCTTCAGCTCTTTTGCGTCCTTTACACATTCCTCAAATACAGTATGAGGCGGAGTAATTTTATAATTATCCAGATTAATCGAAACCTGGGCCATATTGTATTCGTCAACATACCAGCCGATAGCTTTTATAGCTTTAAGTCTTCCGGGTTTATTTCCTCTGCCCTGCTCGCGGATGTTTAAGGCAATTCTATGCGCCTGTTCTTTTGTACCGAGTATATTAACGTTGTACGCAATCAAAAAAAACCTTGCACCGGTTACTGTGGCGCCTGATTTCGGAACAAATTCCTGAGGACCGAAATCGGGTTTCCACTCGGGCTTGTAAATTTTGTCTTTCAGTCCCTCATATTCACCGGCGCGGATTTGCTTTAGTGACTTGCGATGCGGATTAAAAGATGCTTCTTCATATAAAAAAACCGGCACTTTTAATTCATCACCTACTTGCTTTCCGAATTTTTTAGAACACTCTACACAGTCTTTCATTGTAACCCCCGCAACAGGGAC
The DNA here is from genome assembly GCA_022616535.1 of Chlorobiota bacterium. GTDB lineage: Bacteria > Bacteroidota > Ignavibacteria > Tepidaquicellales > OLB5 > JAKEEM01. Next base: position 4,795 of record JAKEEM010000025.1, read on the forward strand.
AAAAGGCACAACATCAACTGCTCCAAGCCGGGGGTGCTCACCTGAGTGTTTTGTCATATCAATCAGCTCATACGCTTTTTTGGCAAACTGAAAAGCCCCCTCTACAACTGAATCGGGGTTGCCGACAAAAGTAAAAACAGTACGGTTTGTTGATTTACCGGGGTCAGCATCCAAAAGAGTAACCCCCTTAACCGCTCTCACAGCTTCCACACAAGAGTTGATTATCTTTTCATCTCTTCCCTCGGAAATATTAGGAACACATTCGACTATTTTGCGCATAAAATAGCGTATTTACAAACAATTAAACTCAAAGTTACAATTTATAAACTTATGTTAAAATGATAAACATAAGCCGATTGTACACCTATTAAAGTTGATTCCGCCAAGTTTTCTGAAAATAAAAAAGGCCAGGTAATAACCTGACCTTTTTGAATAACTGCGAAAATATTTTTACTTCACTAGTATCATTTTCTTAACCGAATTAAAGTCACCTGCTTCGATTTTGTAGAAGTAGATACCCGAGGCAAGGTGAGACGCATCAAAATCCACTGTATGGAAACCCGCCTGTTTAAGCTCGTTCACCAGCACGGCAACTTCCTTTCCGAGAACGTCGTAGACCTTCAGAGTAACGTTCGTATTTTTGGGAACAGAAAATCTGATGGTTGTTGACGGGTTAAACGGATTAGGATAATTCTGTGAAAGCGAGTAGTAATTCGGTATTTCGGTTGTCTGGATACCTCCAACGAGCGTCTGATAAGTAACCTGGATACACCAAGCTCTTAAAAAGCCCGAGTCACCGGCAACGAGGTCCGAAATCTGCAGGACCCACGAACCGTTTACGGGCTGTCCGTTAAGCGGTGTTAACGGTGAAGTTGGTCTCCATGTTCCGGTGAAGGGAGCTGAACCGCTTGTAATCGGTGTTGCGGCCGAGTCATCCAGCTTGCACTGAATAAAGTTATCTCCAGAACCGCCGACGCCTGATACAAAGGTAACATTAGCCGCACCGCGCCTTAAATTGAAGGCTAAATCCGAAACCCACGTGTGGATAACAGTATCCAGTCTCACGTTCACATCAACAACATTGAATGCGTTTGCAATGTTGACAACAATAGAATCCGGGGCAGCGTTACCCAGCGCCGGTATTACAATATTCAAACCATTTCTGCAAAGCTGGGTCTGCGAGTTGATGGTTCCCTGGGGCAATACCTGTACGGTTGCAGTAACGGTATCATTCAAACGGTTTTCATCAACAGGAGCGCCGCTTGCTATCTTCAGAGTATATGTCCCCTGAACAGAAGGTGTCCAGCTGAATGTTGTTGAATCTATAGCGCTTGGAGGCAGGCTGGGAATAGTGTTTGTAGCCGTAACAACTCCGTTTATGATGAATCTCATAGGGAGATTTGTCTGTCCGTTTGTTCCGCCGTTTGTAACTCTTGACCTGATGTTATAGGCAGTTCCGGCAACAAACATCGAGGGAAAGCTTAAAAACGGCCCTACAATCACATCGTTTGCAGGAGGAGGTCCGATTGTAATACCGACAGTCCATACCTGATAAACGCCTGACGAATTATCAGCCCAGAAGGGCCAAACTTTGCCTGCTGCCGTTGTGATACCGGTATAATCACCCTGATATCCGCCAGCTAAGCCGGGGATTGGAGCAGGAGTAAATGTGTGGTCGCTTGCTGCAACGTCTGTCCATGTATTTCCGCCGTCAAGCGAGCGTGAGAGCCAGTATTCGGTTACCGGGCTTGTTGTATTTCTCTGGTCGTAGTAGCTGATGCAAACACTTCCGTCTGAAGCAACGTCAACATCGGGGAAATACTGGAACTTGCCGTTAGCAGGTGCATCCTGATTAACTCTTGTATGTGTCCAGGATGTTCCTCCGTTAGTTGAACGGCAAAGTGTAACGTCTGCGACGTCGGTAGCAGGTGCAATGTTCTTCTCGGCAAGTGTTACATAAATCCAGCCGTTTCTTGAACCACCTGTATGGTCAACTGCGATACGCGGGAAACCGTTTGCCCTTATACCGTTGAACAGGTTTGAAGTTCTGATACCATTGATATCAACTGCGTTATCAGTAACGCCTGTCCATGTTACTCCGCCGTCGGTTGATTTAGCAAAGCCGAGAAAATCTTCGGTTGAGTTCTGTCCGTTGGTTAAGCAGTTTGCCCAAACAACATAAACAACTCCGCCTGGTCCTACCTCAACATCGCAGCCCTGATGGTGGTGTCCGCTGACCGGAACAGGACTGATAGGAACACCAACTGTCCAATTAACTCCGCCGTTGGTTGAATACGATATATATATTCTATTTGTGCTGAAATAAGTCCAAACTGTATAAGCTCTTCCGAAAAAGGGACTTCCTGAGATATCGTCTACATCAGATAAGTTTTTATCGAAGCTTGAACCTCCGGAATAGTTCTGGTCAAATGTCCATGTTGAACCGCCGTTATCGGAATGACCAAAACCCTGAATAACGGATAGTCCGAGTCTTCCGGGCCATGAACTGCCTGCGGGCCAGATAATCGGTCCGGGGTCTCCACTGTTAGGTGAAAAGGTTGACCTTGCACCTGTCCAGCTTGTTCCGCCGTTATTTGTGTATGCAAAACCGCACCCAAAAAAAGTTGGTGAAAGCCATGAGTTCCATGAACAGTACATAACCTGCGTATTGCCTGCCATATTATCAGCATCAACTTCCGACTGGGTTGCTGCATCGGGGAAAGGCCTTACGTTTGGCGGCAAAACAAAATACTGCCCGTTTTGGTTTACAACCCTTGTGGTTGTATTCGGATTCTGGTATGTTAATTGGTTAGGTGTCGAAGGCGGAAGTTCTGTGTATTCGCCTGTCGGGTAAACTTTAGTCATCGGCGACTTCCATACCCAATCCGGCACGTCTTGTGAAGATGAGTTTCCGGCAATAAGAATCACTCCGCACATGACGGCAAAAAAGAATTTGAGTTTCATTATTTCCTCCTGAGCTGACTTATAAGGTAAGCCCAAAAATGAGTGTTAATTGATAAAAAAGTTAATTTAAAGGGTGCAGTTTACGTTTATAATTATTAAAATGCAATATTATTATTTGTATTTACAGGTAACGAAATTTGTGATAAAAGATAAAAATGCCAATGTAGTTATTGGTTTAGACTACAGTACCAATCTTTCATTTACAAAAGCCTTTCACTTGGGCTTTGCATCAGGTTTAAATATGATTTTGAATCCGCAAATAAAAAAGCCCGTTTTCCAACGGGCTTTTGGATTCTTTATAAATTCTTACTTAATCAGAACCATTTTCTTAACATCGGTAAATGAGCCCGCGGTAATTTTGTAGAAGTAAACACCGCTTGCGAGTGACGACGCATCAAATTCGATACTGTAATTACCCGCAGTCCTGAATTCGTTAACCAATACATTAACTTCACGTCCTGTTATATCAAAGATAACCAGCTTCACATCAGCCGATTTTGGCAGCGAAAATTTAATGGTTGTTTTTGGGTTAAACGGATTCGGATAGTTCTGTTTTAACTGATATACGGCCGGGACTTCACTCTCGTTGTTTACCCCAACTAACATACCTGCGCATCCAAGTAAGTCAAATGCGTTGGTTGCTGTACCGTTATAGCCGCCAGGTACAAACAGCTTAAGTGTATCATTTATACACCGCGGAGCTACGGCTGCCCACATATTTGACATTCTCGTTGGCTTGTTGTCTATAACTGCAATCCATGTGTTGTTTGTTGAATTAAATATAAATGTCGAATCGCTGTATCCGCCAACTCCTCCTCTTTCACCAGCAACAACATAGAACAGGTTATTATGTGCTGCTCCGCCTGTTCTGCTGATTCCTGTCCATGGTGTCGGAACATCAGGCCCTGCTGCCCATGTCAGCTGGCTTGCGTTCGTGCCTATGGTACCAACGTATAGGCTCTTAAGGAATGCTGTGTTAAAACCTGCAGCCATGAATATCTTATTGCCCCATAGTGCAAGTGCATGCGACCTTCTGCCCTGACCTGAGGGTAATGATGCAACTATAGTTCCCCAAGTATCCGAGTTAACTCTGTAATAATGAACACTAAGGTTGGTTCCGGAACCGGTATATGGACCGCCTACTACAAATATAACACTGTCTCCCCAGTTAGCTGAACCGTGTGCTGAAAGTGAAGCAGGCATATTGGCTTTTGTTAACCATGCTCCGGTTGTAGGATTATACTCAAACGTTGTATTTGTTCCTGCAGTAACAGTTGTTGCACCGCCGCCAATGTAATAAAGCTTTCCATTGCATGCGGTCAAAGTTCCGCCTGTTCTGGTCTGCGGCAACGGTACGCCTGTTGTCCATGAGCCGCCTAATGTATACCTGTTTATTGTTGTTGTACCGGCGCCTGTTGTTGATGGTACCTGTACGTAAAGCGTATCGCCAAGCCATGTTGCTGCCTGGAAATATGTTGCTGTAGGCAGTGGAGGCAGCGGCGTACACCATTGTCTTGGGTATATGCTGCATGTTTGACCTCCGCCACCGCCGACTGTAATACCGTCAGTCCATACCTGATAAATACCGGATGAATTGTCAGCCCAGAAAGGCCATACTTTGCCGGCGGCACTCGTGATACCTGTATAATCGCCCTGGTAGCCGCCTGCCAAGCCGGGGATTGGAGCGGGAGTAAAGTTGTGGTCACTTACGGCAACATCAACCCACGTGTTTCCTCCGTCAACAGAGCGCGAGAGCCAATATTGTGTTACAAATCCGGTTGTATTTCTTTGGTCATAGTAGCTGATTACAACGCTTGCGTCGGGAGCAACGTCAACATCGGGGAAGTACTGGAACCTTCCGTTTGCAGGCGTATCCTGATTAACTCGTGTGTGAGTCCAGCTTACGCCGTTATTAGTCGAGCGGCATAAGGTAACATCACCGCCGTCTGTTGCAGGAGCAACGTTCTTTTCGGCAAGGGTTACATAAATCCACCCGTTCCTTGAGCCTCCCGTATGGTCAACTGCGATACGCGGGAAACCGTTTGCCCTTATACCGTTGAACAGGTTTGAAGTTCTGATACCATTAATATCAACAGCATTGTCGGTTACTCCGACCCAGCTGACACCGCCGTCGGTAGAGCGCGCATATCCGAGGAAATCTTCAGTTGAATTCTGTCCGCTTGTTAAACAGTTCGCCCAAATAACGTGAACAACACCGCCGGGTCCGACTTCAACGTCACAACCCTGGTGATGATGTCCGCCGGGTGGAACCGGACTGACCGGAACACCACCCGACCACGATGCGCCTCCGTTGGTGGTATATGAAATGTAAATTCTGTTTGTACTGAAATATGTCCATACGGTATAAGCTCTTCCGAAAAACGGGCTGCCTGAAATATCGTCAACTGCCGATAAGTTTTTATCAAAACTTGAACCGCCTGTATAGGGGACATGTCCAGTCCATGTAGCTCCGTTATCGCTTGAATAACCTGCACCGGCAATGTATGATATTCCAAGTCTTCCTGCCCAAGTTGAGCCGGTAGGATAAACCCACGGACCGGGGTCACCCTGGCAGGTAGGATAAGGTATCATAACGCTGTTTCCGGTCCAGCTAGCGCCCCCGTTTGTTGAAAGACAGAATCCTGTTCCCGAGAAAACCGGGACGAATGAGTTCCATGAAGCATAGATTACCTGAGTGTTGCCGCCCATATTTGCGGCGTCAACCTCGCTTTGGTTATTTGAATGCGGGAATGGTCTGAAGTTCGGCGGCAGGACGAATGTCTGTCCTCCTTCATTTACATACCTTGTCGTTGTATTCGGGTTTTGGTATGTAAATTGGTCAGTGGCAGGCGGCAGGTTTTGGTATTCGCCCCAGGGATACACTTTCGTCATCGGAGATTTCCATACCCAGTCCGGAACGTCCTGAGAGTAAATTCCACCCGAAAGAAATACTGCACAAAGAAGCAAAAAACGGAATTTGTGTTTCATTATATCCTCCTAACATCCATACACATACCTGTGCTGGACAATAAAATTAATGATTTTTAAGATTGGATTTTCAAATTTTAATGTTTTAATTTTAAAAAAGCAAGATTAATATTGATAATATTAGTAGCCCGCTGAGACTACACGAAATCCTTATTTTTAGCATTATCATTTGTTTAATGAGGTTTTTAACAATGCACTTTTTAATGGCAATAATTCAATTTAATATTTTCATATTTTTGACTCATTGAAGAAAGCTGAATTAATATTATTTTTTATCTGTCTTGTATTAATTTCAACTGACTCATTCAGCCAGCAGTTTTGGCTCAGGCAGAACTCACCAAGCACAAAGCTTCTCACCAGAAGCTTTTTTGCAGATTCATTATACGGATGGGTGATTGGAGATTCAGGAACGATAGTTCACACATCCAACAGCGGGGTTAACTGGGTATTGCAGCAAAGCGGAATCGATGTCTATGCGCTTGAAGATATTTATTTCTTGGACAGAAATTTAGGATGGATTTTATCCAATGATTATTTATTTAACGGCACTGTAATCCTAAGCACAACAAACGGCGGAACAAACTGGCTGTACTCTGTTTTTCCAGATACAGCATTGGTATTCACAACAATTTACTTTCTTAATTCACAAACCGGTTTTTTAGGCGGCTACAGTGAAAAAATTTTCAAGACAACAAACGGGGGCATTAACTGGTTCGGCACTTCATTTGATACGGCAAGCTGTTACGCAGCGCTTAAGAAAAATGACTTTGTATTTTCGGACAACATGAACGGATTTGCCTGCGGAGGGATTTTCGATTTTCAGGGACTGATATGGAAAACAGCCGACGGCGGTTTAAATTGGATATCTTATTGTCTTTCACCGGAGCCTATGCAGGAAATAAAATTTTTGGGCGGGAACAGGTTAATTGCCATGGGCGGAGATTTTGAATTCGGAGCGATGCAGCTTCAAACAACAAATGCTGGGACCAACTGGGTGTATGAAAACATCGAATGCTTTGGCAACGCTACCGGTTTTGATTTCAGAACTCCGCGCGAGGTGTGGGCAGCTTTAAGCTTTTCTGCTTATTTTGCACTTAATCTTGATTCAATGAAGCCGGCTACAAGGTGGGAATGTATTCAAACGCCCGATGATGAATTTATCTATGATGTGAAATTCCCGACACCCACGAAAGGATGGTGCATTGGTTCGCACGGCTCGATTTTCAAATATAACACCGCTGTAATAGGTATTAACGGAAATACAAATATTACTGTTAAAGAATTTGGGCTTGAGCAGAATTACCCGAACCCTTTCAATCCAATGACAAAGGTCAAATTCCAAATTCCAAATTTATCAAATGTCAGATTGACAATTTACGATGTGCTGGGTCGGGAAATTGTAATTTTGGTTAATGAACAGCTTAAACCGGGTATTTATGAAGCTGAATGGAACGCAGCAAATTATCCCAGCGGGGTTTATTTTTATCAGCTCGAGGCGGATGATTATTCAGCTACAAGAAAAATGGTTTTGCTGAAATAGTTACAGGTTACAGGTTGCAGGTTACAGATTAGCATCAAGAATTGGTGATAATTTATCAAGAGTAATGTTTTCCACACCTTCAATCTCAAACACATTCTTAAAGCTGTTCAGTATCTTCGATATAATTTCGTTCATTTCAATTTTTTTGTTCAGTATTTTGCTTAAGCTGGTGACACCCTTGTGGAAAATTCCGCACGGTATTATTTTATCGAAGTATGAAAGCTCATTATTTACATTTAAAGCCAGCCCATGCATTGTAATCCACCTTGAAACCTTAATTCCGATGGCGCAGATTTTTTGCCCTCCGACCCAGACTCCGGTAAATTCCTCATCGCTTGATGCTTCGACGCCAAAATCTTTTAAAGTAACTATTACGGTTTTCTCGAGGTCTCTTAGATAGCGGTGAGTATCTTTATAGTAGTTATTCAGGTCAAATATGGGATAAACCACAAGCTGACCAGGACCGTGGTAAGTAATGTCTCCTCCTCTGTCAATTTCATAATAGGAAATTCCTGTTTTTTTCATTTCATTTTCATTTATCAGGATATGGTTTCTGCTTCCTGTTTTGCCGAGCGTGTAAACATGAGGATGTTCTACGGTTATAATAAAGTCACCAGCCTTATTTTTTTGCTTATAAAGGTATATTTTTTTTTGGAGTTCCCATGTTTGTTGGTAGTCATTCAGTCCCAGATTCAAATGATATGCTTTCATAGTAATTTTTGAAATTATATTGAGAACCTGCCTTCAGCAGGTCTACCTGTTGTAGACAGGCAGGCAAGTTTAATTTAAAAAGGTTTTAAGTAATATTCACTTTTGTATCACAAGGCAGTTCTCAATAAATAGGTTTAAGGGTAAATTATCCTCTATATTTATATATAAATTGCAGGGTTTATTTAATAAATAGCTTGATTTTGCCGTTTGTTTAATTTATATTGAAATTTGAATTTGGTTAATCCGCTAATTTTTTTACAGTAAAGGAGAAAACACATGAAAAGAATCTCCATTCTTCTTTATATTCTTTTTGCTTTCCTCACATTGCAGTATTTAGCCGGCTGCGGAGGTTCCGATGCTGAAGAAGAGGAAGAGCTTAGCGCAGAAAAGAAAAAGATGAAGGACTCTATAAGTGTTTACCGCACACTTGAGACCGCAAGAATCCATTATACACAAGCTCTGCAGTTTAACGAGCAGGCCGATTCAAAGTCCTCCAAGGTGGAGTTTGAATCAGCTTTAAAAGACCTGAATAAGATTGATACTAAAACTCTTGAAAAGCACTATCAGTGGGAAAAAGATTTTAAGGAACTAATAGTCAGCGTTATTCAAGATTATATAACAGCCCACAGAGAGCTTACAGAAAATCACAAAGTATTCAAACTTGCTTCAAAATACGGCGTCAGCTATGAAAAGGTCGAGAAGAAATCATACACAAATGTGTTTGACCCTGGGGACCTTCCCGAATGCGATGAGATACCTTTGGTGGAAAACAGTTATGTGCAGGATTACATTACTTACTTTACAGGAGGCGGAAGAAAATATATAGACAAGTGGCTTTACAGGCTCGGCAAGTATTCGAATCTGATGAGGACAATACTGCGTGATAATAACGCACCCGAAGAGCTTATTTACCTGAGTATGATTGAATCGGGTTTAGACCCGAAAATTTCCTCATGGGCAGGTGCTATAGGACTGTGGCAGTTTATGCCCACCACTGGTACAGCTTACGGTTTGTATTATGATTCATACACTGACGATAAGCGCGACCCGGAGAAATCGACCGATGCTGCTGCAAAGCATCTGCTGGACTTGCGCGCATCTTTGGGGGACTGGTTTTTGGCAATGGCGGCTTATAATGCGGGTCCTGGGAGAATTACAAGCGCAATATATAAATCGGGCTCAACTGATTTCTGGACAATAAGAGAATATTTGCCTAAGGAAACCAGAAGCTACGTTCCCCAGTATATCGCAATTGCACTGATTTGCCTTAATCCAAGCAAATACGGATTTAACGATGTTGAATGGGGCAAACCAATTGAATATGACAGAATTGTTATTAAAGCACAAACGACAGTTAACAGAATAGCGGAGCTTTGCAATACGGACGTTGAAACTATACGCGACCTGAATACACAATTGCTCTCAGATGATATTCCCGTATTTGACGGCGGCTATCTGCTTAAAATTCCAAAAGGTTCCTATAAGGAGTTTACCAAGAATTATAAAAATGCTGATGATTTTGAAAAGTACGGATTCAATCCGGTTTTCGAGGGAAATGAAGGCACTGGGTCCGTTAATAAGGAGGAAAAATATTATAGGGTAGTCGGCTACCAAGTGGAAGACCCGAAGCTGATAATAAGTACTAAGAACCGAGAGATTGTATTTCATGATTTTACGGAGAAGGAGGATTTATTTTCAGTATCGTTAAAGTATTCGGTCAGACCATCGGATTTGAGGGTATGGAATAATATCAATTACGGTTTATACCCTAAGCAGGGCGATAAGCTTTCGGTTTGGGTTACCAAAGCCAAATATATGGAGCTTTTTGGTTCAAAAAAAGAAATCAAAGAAACAAATATAACCGAAACAAATATAACCGAAACAAACTCCGAAATAAACACAACAGAAACAAAATCATCTGAACTTAAGGATGAGAAAGGAAATGAGACGGTTCTTATAAATAAAGAAAACCGTGAAAAGGAAAAAATAACGGATACAAAAATCGAAAAGAAGGATACTGAAAAAAAGGAAACGGTTAAGAAGGAAGAAAAAAATACTGATGTTAAGAAAGAAGAGAAAACAAACACAGAAACAAAAAAGAAAACAACAACTAAAAAACCAACGTACCAGACTTATACGGTTCAGGTGGGAGATAACTTAACACGCATAGCAGACGACTTCGATGTTTATGTTTCCGATATTAAAGAGTGGAACGACCTTGCGGATGATAAAATTATGGTCGGGCAGGAATTAAAAATTTATTCCGATAAGAAGGTGATCTCATCCAGCAAAAAGAAAACCAAAACATACATAGTCCAGGCAGGTGATAATTTAACGAGGATTGCCGAAGCGAATAATGTTTCGGTTTCCGATATTATGGAGTGGAACGGGCTTACCGACGAGGTTATACAGCCCGGGCAGGTTTTAAAGCTCTATCCCTCAGATGCACCGAGCAAAAAGAACATTACCAGAAATAAATCCAAAACCAAATATTATACAGTTAAAAAAGGTGATACTCTTATTGAGATTGCCGACAGGTTTAATGTTTATGTCAGCAATTTAAAAGCGTGGAATAAGCTGAAATCAGATAAAATCCGCATAGGGCAAAGACTGGTCGTAAAAAAATAATTAATTTCTTTTTTTAAATTATAGAAAAAAGGGCTAAATTAGCCCTTTTTCGTTTATTTTACCTGAAACGGTTAGAAAATATTACATATTTATTTTGTATTTTACTTTTATTAGGGACCTTGGGGAGGGGGAAATGAAGTTTTGCTTTCTGATAATTCTGCTTTTTATTTTTCACCCTGAGCTTTTCTGCCAATGCAGCTGCACACCGTTTCAAAACACAACTTCAGACAGTATTCAGGTGAGCAATGTTCCACAGCTTGTAAATGCAGTTCAGCAGGCAAACTCAACGGGCAATTTAACGATACTTCTTTTAAACGGAACCCACCAGCTTTCAGTGCCTCTTTTTATCAACGGCAATAATGTTACAATGAGAAGCAAAACTTCTTACAGAAAAGTATTTTTCGACCAAAAAAACGGTGTTTGGTAAATAATTTTATTTAAAAAAGATGATATTGGTTTTTGATAAATAAATTCTGATATCATGAAGTTAAATCACAAAATTCAAACGTTGTTTCGTCTTCACGCGGGCTGTATTCTAACCTCGTTAATAGCAGTCTTTACTGTTCTGGCATGTCTGCCTGTACTTAATTCTCAGACCTGGGCGCCAATAGGCCCCGGCTTTACTAATGGTTTTGTGTCTTGTGTAGTTGTTTATAATGGTGAGCTTGTCGCGGGAGGTAGTTTCACATTAGCGGGCTTTACCTCGGTAAACCGCATCGCAAAGTGGAACGGCTCTTCCTGGTCGGCGCTTGGATCAGGACTTAACGATTTTGCGCAGACGATGGAGCTTTTTAACGGTAATCTGTGGGTAGGAGGTAATTTCACAACGGCAGGGAACCAATCTGCTCCCTACGTTTGCAGGTGGAACGGGTCTGCATGGTTACCATTACCTACCAGCCCCAGCGCAGGCGTATATGATTTTCAGATTTACGGCGGAGAACTGGTTATATGCGGTAATTTCGAATATATTGGGGTCAGCCAAGTTAGATACATAGCAAAATGGAACGGAAGCAGCTGGTCAACACTAGGCAGCGGAATGAACCAAGCAGGTGTGTATGCCCTTACAATTTATAACGGCGAACTCATCGCAGGCGGCAATTTTACTTCAGCCGGTGGAGTATCTGCAAGCAACATTGCCAGATGGAATGGTTCTTCGTGGGCGCCATTAGGACTGGGTGTCAGCGGAGGGTTCCTGCCTGTTTTAGCGCTCGGAGTTTATAATGGTGAGCTTTATGCCGGAGGAGATTTTACCAGTGCAGAAGGCGTTAGTGCAAATCGTGTTGCACGATGGAACGGGTCATCCTGGGCTCCATGCAACAGCGGTGTTAACGCAACTGTGCTGGCGTTTTATGTCAGAAACAATGAGCTCGTTGTTGGAGGTAATTTCACTCTTGCAGGAGGCCAAACAGTAAACCGCATAGCCAGATGGGATGGGGGAGTCAATTGGTATCCTGCTTCAAGCGGCGGTATGAACGGCCCTGTAAGGGCTTTTGTTACATATAATGCAGAATTAGTGGTAGGCGGCCTTTTCACCAATGCCGGCGGAACCACTGCATTAAACATTGCAAGAACCGACGATCCCCTGCCCGTTGTTCTTTCGAGGTTCAGCGCATCGGTAATAAAAAATAATGTAAAACTTGAATGGGAAACCGTCGAGGAAATTAACAACCGTGGGTTTGATATTGAAAGAAAATCACTTTACATTAACTGGATAAAAACAGGGTTTGTCCAGGGCAATGGCACTACTAACGAGCCACGGATATACGGATTTACAGACAACTACCTTCAAAGGGGTACATACAGGTACAGATTAAAACAAATTGATTACAATGGCAATTTTGAATATCATGAGCTTGAAAACGATGTTAACATTGCCGCACCTGCGGATTTTTATGTTTCACAGAATTATCCAAATCCTTCCAACCCGGGTTCAAAGATAGATTATCAGCTACCTGAAAACGGCAGAGTAGCAATTAAGCTTTATGACGTTACAGGACGGGAACTAAAAATCCTTGTTGATGAAATTAAAGAAGCGGGGTTTTATTCATTTGAGTTTGACGGCTCGGCGTTTGCAAGCGGAGTTTATTATTACAGGATAATTTCAGGAAGCTATTCAGCAACCAAGAAAATGGTACTAATAAAATAAGAGAGTTCAAATTTTCACTTTTCTCCTTATATTAACTTAAATAAAATTAAGTTATTATGAAAAACGCTTTTTTTTTTGTTCTTTTTAGGATTCATTTGGCTTCAACCTGAAATACCAAAAGAATACAGCCTGTTTCAAAATCTTTCCAAACCCATTCAACCCGAGTAAATTCTACAATAATCGTTGTAACGGATGCTTCGGCTTCGTTCAACACAAGGCTTACAGAAAATGATTTTAATAAAATAGAAAGAGATAGCCATGAATATTTTAAATAAAATTACTTTAATAACTTTAATGCTGTTAAGTGTTTTTGAACGTAGCTCAAATGCTCAGGCTGGCTGGTCCCAGCAGCATAGCATGCCGGGTGCTTATTTTTACTCGGTCTATTTCTTGAACAGTCTAACTGGTTGGGCAGCAGGTCACAGCACCACTATATTCAAAACCACTAATGGCGGCATAAACTGGATTGCTCAGATAAGCGGCTCTATAAATATTATTCGCTCAGTTCATTTTCCGAACAGTATGACCGGCTGGGCTGTGGGTGGGTCGTCAATAAGCTCTACCGGGATTGTGCTTTCGACGACCAACGGAGGCATAAACTGGACAACACAACTGACAGATGCCAGCAGTTCTTTTGAATCTGTCTACTTTCTAAACAGCACAACGGGCTGGGTGGTTGGTCAGGGCGGTAAAATCCTTTCGACCACCAATAGTGGTGTAACCTGGATTGTTCAGACAATCGGAACAAATAATCTTAACTCAGTTTATTTCCCCAACGGGACAACGGGCTTAACTGTTGGGCAAAATGGTGCAATAATTAAAACTATCAATAGCGGGGTAAATTGGAATTCCCAGACAAGCGGAACCGGGAATGCTCTCAATTCTGTGTATTTCATTAATCCATCCACAGGATGGTCTGTTGGTAATGCGGGAACAGTACTAACAACTACGAACGGCGGCACAAATTGGATGCCACAGCCAAGTGGAACATCCGGTTTCAATGAAGTGTTTTTTCTTAATTCAAGCTGGGGGTGGATGGTTGGAAACTCAGGGCTGATTAGGGTAACTACTAACGGCGGTTTGAACTGGACAATCCAGGTAAGCGGAACTAACAGCACCCTTAATTCTGTACATTTCTCGGATGCAGCAACCGGCTGGGCTGTTGGAAATGAGGGAATAATTCTCAAGACAACAACAGGAGGGTATTCACTTCCCAATGCCCCTTCTAATCTTACGGCATCAGCAATATCAGGGTCTCAAATTAATTTGAGCTGGAACGACAATTCAATTGATGAATTTGGCTTTAAGATAGAAAGAAGCTTAAATATAATAAACTGGTCTGTAATAGATTCAGTTGCAGCTAACACAACTGCATTCCAGAACATAAATCTTACAAGCAGTACACAATACTATTACAGAACAAATGCATTTAATCCAGCAGGCAATTCTTCTTATTCAAACATTGCAGTGGCAGTGACATTTCCCGGAGCGCCCGTGCTTATAGCCCCCCCAAATAATTCTATCGGCATATCTCTCACACCCTTGCTTTTATGGAACAATATTATCGGTGCTGTAAACTATAGGCTGCAGCTTTCAATAGATTCAAATTTTTCAACAACAATAATAAATGACAGCACATTGGTTAATCCATATTACCAAATCCAAGGTACACTTCAGAATAACTCAAAATATTTCTGGCGGGTAAGTGTGAGAATCTCCAGCGGCTGGAGTCCTTATTCTGAAGTATGGAATTTTACAACGGCAGTTGTGGGAGTAAAACAATCGAGCACTGAAATACCAAAAGATCATAAAATGTATAATAACCACCCCAATCCGTTTAACCCGGTAACAAAAATAAAATTTGATATTCCGAGGCAGTCATTCACCACCTTAACAGTATATGATATAGAAGGCAAGGAAGTTAAAACTCTTGTGAATGAAAATCTGAGCGCAGGCAAGTATGAAATTGATTTTGATGCATCATCGTTTGCAAGCGGAGTTTATTATTACAGGATAATTTCAGGAAGCTATTTAGCAACCAAGAAAATGGTACTAATAAAGTAAGGAACATTTAACTCTTTATCGTTATCCTTATATTTGATTAAAAACTTCAACTCTTTTAATGGATATAAAAATTAAGTTAGCAAAATCCGGTGATGCCGGTGAGATTTGCACACTCGTGAATTCAGTTTACCGCGGTGAAACCGCTAAAAAAGGATGGACAACGGAGGCGGATTTTATCGAAGGGATAAGAATTACTGCCGAGAAAATTAAAGGAATAATAGAAAAAAAAGATAATGTTATCATCAATGCTCTTATAGAGGATAAAATTATCGGATGCGTTCATTTAGAGAAGAGAGGGAATTATGCACTTCTCGGGATGCTTTCGGTTGATGTTGATTACCAGAATAAGGGAATCGGGAAAATCCTTATAAATGAATGTGAAAGATATACAAAGGAGGTCTATAATTGCAATAAAATAAGGATGAAGGTCATAGGCAGAAGAAAGGAGCTGATTGAATATTATAAAAGACGAGAATATTATCCAACGGGTGAGCGTGAGATTTTCGGTGCCTCAGGTGATACGTTCGGCGTAACGAAAGAAAAACTTTATTTCGAGATTTTGGCTAAGAAGTTGTAACTCATGCCCCCTTAAGGCATTATTATTTTATTGATTATCTTACCCAAAATAGCTATAATAGAATGCAAATCCGACAAAATTTAATATTTAAAATCATGAAAAAGCTCTTTTTTGGTTTAATAGCTGTTATTGCAGTTTTTTCCGTATCGTGCAATAAATCTTCAAATGAAATTCTAATCGGCGAATATGAATCACTCACCGGCGCTGAGGCTACTTTCGGCATTTCATCAACAAACGGTTTAAACCTTGCAGTTGAAGAGATTAATAACTCAGGGGGACTGCTTGGTAAGAAAATCAAGCTTATTACTTATGATGACCAGGGGAAGCCACAAGAGGCAGCCACAGTTGTGCAAAGATTGATAAAGCAGGATAATGTTGTTGCGATTATTGGAGAGGTTGCTTCATCAAGGAGTATTTCAGGCGGGCAGATTTGCCAGTCAAACAAAACCCCGATGGTAACGCCGGCATCAACAAATCCCGAGGTTACTGCTATTGGCGATTACGTTTACCGAGTTTGCTTTATCGACCCGTTTCAGGCAACGGTTATGTCAAAGTTTGCAACCAATACACTTAAATTGAAAAAGGTCGCTGTTTTAAAAGATGTAAAGAATGCTTACAGCACAGGGCTGGCAGATTTCTTTGTTAAGGAATTTACATCAATGGGTGGACAAGTTGTTGTTGTGCAATCATACTCAAGCGGTGATAAAGATTTTAAAGCGCAGCTTACTGCAATCAAATCCGAAAATCCCGAAGGTATCTTCATTCCCGGCTATTATACGGATGTCGGTTTAATAGCAATTCAGGCGAGGGAAATCGGTATCACTCAGCCGCTCTTTGGGGGCGACGGGTGGGAATCAGAAAAGCTTACCGAAGGCAAAGCCAAAGACGCGCTTGAAGGCAGCTTCTTTTCCACACACGTTTCAACGGATAATCCCGACCCGATGGTGCAGGGATTCATTAAAAAGTATAAGGAAAAGTACGGAAAGATGCCCGATGCTATGAGTTTTCTCGCATACGACGCAGGCATGATTTTATTTGAAGCAATTAAAAGAGCAGGCTCTGTTGAAGCCGATAAAATTAAAAACGAACTTGCTAAAACTAAAGACTTCAAAGGCGTTACAGGCACAATAACTATTAACGAACAGCGCAACGCCGTTAAACCTGCAGTTGTTCTTGAAATTAAGAACGGCAAGTTTGTATATAAGGAAACAGTGCAACCGTAATGACGGAATTCATTCAGCAGTTGTTTAACGGACTTTCCCTTGGCAGTATTTACGCCCTGATTGCCCTTGGCTACACTATGATTTACGGTATACTGCGCTTTATCAACTTTGCACACGGTGATGTTTTCATGATTGGTGCTTTTTCCGGCTATTACCTTGGCATTGTGTTCGCATTTTCAACCAGCGGGGGGTTTACATCGCTTGCACTGGCTTTTCTGATTTTAATCGGTGCGATGGCAATTTGCTCAGTTCTTGGTCTCGTTATAGAAAAGCTTGCATATAAACCCTTGAGAAAATCACCCAAGCTTACCATTTTGATTACCGCAATCGGTGTTTCGCTGTTTCTGGAATATACTGGTCAGCTTGTATTCGGAGCTGACCCCAAGTCATTTCCAACGCTTTTGGAAAACAAGCCGATTGTTAATCTCTCAGGCGCTGTGATTGGCTCAAATCCTTTGGTAGTTTTGATAACTGCGGCAATTCTGATGCTTGTGCTTAGAATGATTGTAATGAAAACGAAAATCGGCACGGCAATGCGCGCAGTTTCATTCAATCCTACTGCAGCGAGTCTGATGGGTATTAACATCAATGCTGTAATCAGTTTCACATTCATCATCGGCTCATCTCTTGCGGGTGCGGCCGGGATTCTGTACGGGCTGAATTATCCGAGCATCGACCCGCTTATGGGCATTCTGCCCGGTATCAAAGCGTTTGTTGCCGCTGTGCTCGGGGGAATAGGCAACATTCCCGGCGCTGCGCTGGGCGGAATGATTATCGGTATAATCGAAACCTTTGTAACGGGCTATATTTCACCTACATTCCGTGATGCGATTGCTTTTGGAATTCTCATTCTCATCCTTTTGTTTAAGCCGACCGGACTTTTGGGCAAAAAGGAAGTAGAGAAAGTTTAAACAAATAACGAAATGGTGATATAGTGAAATAGCGAATTCAATTCTTTACTTTGTTGTCTTTAACTTTGTTGTCTTTAACTTTGTCGTCTTTAACTTTGTATCTTTCAATTTCATTATTTCGATATTCACTATTTCGCCCATTTTTAATTAACGCTTGGGTTATCGTCGAAGCTTGCAAGGATTGCAAATTTCTTGCCCATTGATTTTAATATATCACGCCAAAGCTTATCAGGCTCATCGGAGAAAATGTTATCAATTGTAGTATCTGCAACAATCCATGAGTTTAATTCAATCTCGTCTTCAATCTGGTGCTCGCCCCAGCCGGAGTAGCCGAGAAAGAAGCGGAAATCCTGCGGCTTAACCTGCCTGGACTGGATTAACAGCTTCAGTATTTCAAAGCTCCCGCCCCAGAACAAGCCCGGAAGAATTTCAGCCGAGCCATCCATAACGTTTTCGCCTTTGTATATAAACTGTATTGAATTAAGCTGGACGGGTCCCCCGTAATAAACCAATGATTCGAACTTGGGGAATTCCTCGACAATATCGTTAATCTTGTATGCTGTGGGCTTGTTAAGCACAAATCCGACAGAGCCCTCTTCGCCGTGCTCGGTAAGCAGTATAATGGTTCGCTTAAAATTAGGGTCGTTTAAAAACGGTTCCGATATCAGTATTTTGCCTTTAGCGGGATTTTCCGTCATGTGTGCTTGTAATATATGTATTATTATCAAATTTATCAAATTAGTAAGATTTGTCAAATTGGGGCTGAATTGGGCATTTGTTGCATCTCTAAAAATTTTGCGTGTTTCAAATCCGATATTATGTAAAGTTAGGTGAGAAATATGTTTAAATTCTTTTATATTTGGTATTTTTCTCACTTTAAGAAATGATGACGGGTGATATTTATGTTGAAAATGATTCAAAATTGAAGTTTAACCTCTCGTGGTTATAAACCCACTTTCTCTCTTTTGGGGAGACTAAGAGGGGCTTTAATATAACATAACAGCATTTCTTTGTCAAGCTCCTTGTATAACTTTCACCTCATTAGGCACATATAGAGTAAAATCTGGTTTTCGGTTAGCGGGTATGAGTAACAGGTTTAAAAAGTTTATAAAGTTTGTAAGGTCATGCGAATTACCTTTGTTATGATACTTTCTTCCATGAGGTATCATAGTCTGTGGTATTAAATTAATCATAGATTTAGTTTTGTATTGTGACCAAAAGAAATAATGATAAATATTTGTCAAAACTCGGCAACCAAATTAGAAACTTACGTAAAAAGATGGGTATTTCACAAGAAAAACTTGCTAATTTAGCTGAAATAGACAGATCATATGTAGGCAGTATTGAAAGGGGAGAAAGAAATGTAAGTTTTTTGACTTTGGTTAAACTTGCTAAGTGTCTTGAATGCAATGTGTCGGAATTCGCAAAGGATATCCCCAATGAGTGATAGTGATATAAAATCGTTAGGTGAAAGACTAGTTTCTTATTGTACAGAATATAATATTCCCTTAGAGCATGTTTTCGAAATTCTGACAGACCAAAAGGTTACGCCAATGATACGAGGGAAAGCTATGGAATTTAATGCATATTTACTTCTTACAAAAATATTGTCAAAAGCTTCATGGAGTGTACAAAAACTCAATCTTAATGCACAAACCGGAACATATGACGAGGATATAAGTGTAACACATAAAAGAACTGGGATTATACTAAAAGTTGAAAGTAAAAGTGCAGTAAGGGGCAGCGTTAGTGATGGTAAGCATGCACAGAAGATAAAAGAACCACATTTCAAAGTAAAATGTCATCGTTCAAGGAGTAATATTAAATTAGCTGGAAGTACTAACGATAGGTATTCCATTGATAGCTTTGATATTTTAATTACTAATCCGTCAAATGCAATTTTTGAAGGAAAAACCGTCGGTGAACATTTAGAAATTGTACACGACCCCGATATAAGACAAATGCTATTAGAACATTATAAAGCAAAAAATGATTTAGAATTAATAAATGTATGTAGCAATGATTGGAGATTTTGTATTCCAAAAGATATTGCCGAAAAGGGTTTTATACCTAGAACACCATATGTTAAACTAAATAGTGATGAAAATTGGAAAAATTTGGAACAATTGGAGCTTCGCCTTTTAAAAGTTGTCGAGGAAAAATGGAAATCAAATAGTCAGGCTAAAAGACGTAATTGAACTTGATTATTTAATTCTATATAGTCGGAGTGATAATTTAATATGAACAGTTCTTTCCCTTTATATCTTTCTCCTTTTCTATCAGTTTTGAATTTTTGGTCATCAGTCCTTTGAATGCAATAATTCCATTCTCGGTCATGGATTTCCTCCATCCAACTATACATTTCTCTTATATCTGTTTCATTATCATAAGTCAAAAACAAAAGAAGTCTATTACTATTTCGTCTTAAACATCCTTGTAATCTTAGGTGATCTTCTCTAGTAAATGGGTAATTATAAAATTTATCTTGATCTGCATTATAATATGGCGGGTCAATAAAAAGTAATGAATCATCAGGGGAATTATCTATAATTGTCTCAAAATCATCAGAAGTTAGGATTACATTTTGAAGTTTTTTACTTGTTCTTCTAATATTTTGCGCCCAATTTTTAGGTTGCATTGAAAATCTATCTCCGTAGCCCCAGTACATATTTTGAAAATTCATAATACCACTATAAGAAGTTCTATTTAAATAAAACCACCTTCCAGCCCTCTCCAAATCATTTATGGGTTCAAAAATATTTTTAAAAAATTTATGAAGTTCTTTTTTGGCAGGCAAAGGGTCTCCGCAATTTGTGTCTAAAGTCAATCTTTCTGGTATCCTGCTTTCATCTTCACTTCTTTTTCTAAGAAATGATATCAAACCTTCGGGGTTATCTCTGATCATAAAATATACATTCATTAATTCTTCGTCAATATCATTTAAATGATTGAAACCCACCTTCGCTTTTGCAAAGAAAATACTAGCTCCCCCTGCAAATGGTTCAATATAATGAACATGTTGTGGTATATGGGCTAATATTAACTTCCGAGCATAAAACTTGCCGCCAGCATATCTAAAAGGACTATTAATAGAATTTACCATATTTTAATTTACAAATATACAAAAGAATTTTTTTAGTCTGCAAATTAAAACTAAATTTATTATGTGAATCTGACTTTTGGTCATTTTTCTACCTTTTAGTTTCAAATAAGGAATCCTTACTCTACTTTGAATTGTAAATATCACAAAAAATTAACACCTTTGTATTGCCCTCCTAATTTTTTAAAAAAAACGAAATGAAAATTTCTTTATCACCGCTCACAGAAAACGATTTCGATACATTAATCCGCTGGGCTGAAAGCCCGAAAGATTTATTGCTTTGGGCTGGACCCGGTTTGAAATAACTGCTTACGCACGAGTCACTTGCCAAATATCTAGCACCCTCCAAAACCGATGAGCCCAAAATGTATGCTTACACCGTGAAAGCTAAAGGTACTGAAGATACAATCGGAATGTGCGAGCTTAGTTTAGTCGACAGAATAAACGGAACTGCAACGCTTTGCAGAATTTATGTGGATAAAGCTCATCGCGGCAAAGGCATTGCAGAAGGTATGATTAAGCAGATTTTAAAGTTTGGCTTTGAGGATTTGAAGCTTCGTAGAATAGACTTAAGAGTATACGCATTCAACACTCCCGCAATTAAGTGCTACGAAAAGCTGGGCTTTGTGAAGGAGGGCAATATCAGGCAGTTTACAAAATTTGAAGATGAATACTGGGATGTGCTCGTTTATTCAATGCTTGCGGATGAATGGATGAGACTGGTAGGGACGTTCAATTGAACGCCCTGCATGTTAACGAGCTTCTAAATACTCCAAAAGTCTTTCAATAAAAGGAATTTGGGTAGTTTTTATTTTCTTTTTTGCGTCCTCGGCGGTGAAAAATTCAATCTTATCGATTTCAGGAAATTCAATAAATTTCCGTGAGCGCGGCGGCCATTCGATTTCTACTGTATTGCACGTGTGAACAAATCCCGGCAGGAAATCACCCTCAACAGCCCAGGCGTGGACTTCCTTTCCTCCTTTTTGTATAATTGAGCCAAGCGGTATAAAATCACCCTGGGCAATTAGCCCCGTCTCCTCGTTAAATTCCCTCATTGCGGCAATAATCAGGTCTTCATCATCCGGTTCGCCTTTGGGGATACTCCAGTGCCCGCCGTCTTTTTTTGCGAAGTACGGTCCGCCCGGGTGTGCAAGCAGCACCTCGGCAGCTCCGTTTTTGATACGGTACATTAAAAGCCCCGCGCTCGTTCTTTTTTTCATTGACTTTTTTTCATTGACTTTTTTTCATTGACTTTTTTTCATTGACTTTTTTTCATTGACTTTTTTTCATTGACTTTTTTTCATTGACT
>JAKEEM010000026.1 GCA_022616535.1 Chlorobiota bacterium
GAAAAGAGAGGAGCTTATAAAATACCTGAATGGAAAGGGAATACAAACCGGACTTCATTATCCTGTTCCCTTGCATATTCAAAAAGCATACTCTTACTTGAATCATAAAGCGGAAGATTTCCCTGTTGCAGCAAGACAAAGCAAAGAGATTTTATCGATTCCCATGTATCCGGAAATGACTGACGAGATGGTTAATTATGTCTGCAAAACGATAAAAAGTTTTTATTCATAACTTTTCATTCATAACATTGAATGTTTGAA
Organism: Chlorobiota bacterium; assembly: GCA_022616535.1. Taxonomy (GTDB): domain Bacteria; phylum Bacteroidota; class Ignavibacteria; order Tepidaquicellales; family OLB5; genus JAKEEM01. The sequence goes on from JAKEEM010000026.1 coordinate 262, forward strand.
GATTTTATAAAAAAATGGGGTCCCAAAAAACTGATTCTGGCTATTTCCGATATTTTTTGCACCTATGTTTCATTTATCCTAGCTCTTTATTTCACTTCACCGGGGATAAACGCTTACCTTGAAGAACCCTTTTATCTGGAAAAACTAGTTATTTTTATTGCAGGTGGAACTCTGATTATTCCTATTTTCCGCTATCACCAGCTTTATAAGCATAAATATTTTTTGAGGAGGGGTGAGCAGGCATTATTAATACTAAAAGGGCTGTTAATTAACAGCATTATAATAATTATAGCCATATTTTTAGTAAAAACCCAGGAAACTCTCCATGATTCTCGAGCCCAGGTCATAATTTACTTCAGTGTTTCATTCTTTCTTTTAATAACAACCAGAGTTTTAATCTTCCGTCACCTTTTGAGAGCAAGCTATGCAGGAGGCAACATAAAGGAATTTTTAACTAGGCGGGCAATTGCAATTGGAGCAGGGAATTTAGGGGCATTCTTTGCTGAAATTCTGACTGTAAAACCCCATTATCATATAGAACTTGTTGCCTTTTTAGATGACAATCCGGATAAGACAGGAAATAAAATCAACAGAATACCTGTTGTTGGGACTACACGCGAGCTTGACGATATAATAGAGGAACAGGAAATAGATGAAATATTTATAACAATTCAAAGTATTGAAAATAAAAAACTTCTGGATTTAATAGAAAAATGCAAGCTAACGAACTGTCAGGTAAATTTAGTATCCAACCATTTTGATATCGTAACTGCTAAGCTTGATGAAGGCGAATATCATGATTTAAAAGTTATTTCGGTATCGCCTAAAATGTCACCCCTGTATTCAGAAAAATTCAAGCGCGTATTTGATATTACTGCATCCGGCTTTTTAATGTTAATCCTAACCCCGCTCTGGCTTGCTATAACAGCAGGTATTAAGCTCTCGTCAAAAGGACCCATTTTCTTCAAAACCGATGTCATAGGAAAAAACGGGAAAAGTTTCAAGTGGTATAAATTCAGAACAATGTATACGGGCAGCGGCCATAGCCTACACCAGGAGCATCTTGAAAAGTTAATTACATCAAACCGGGGTTATAAAAAACTGGAGAATGACCCGAGAATTACTTCAATTGGCAAGTTGTTAAGAAAATTCAGCATTGATGAGCTCCCTCAATTAATAAATGTTTTTAAAGGTGAAATGAGTCTTGTAGGTCCCCGTCCCTGCCTGCCATATGAGTATGAGCATTTCAAAGACTGGCACAAGCTGAAATACAAAGTTATACCGGGGATGACCGGTCTTGCGCAAATAATAGCAAGAAACCGTGATGATGTAACGTTTAGCGATTCAGTTTTACTTGATTTATACTATGCTGATAACCAGTCCTTATGGCTTGATTTAAAAATATTATTCAGGACAATTCCGGTTATGGTGCTTGGAAAGGGGGGCGCTTAGTAAAATTAAATCAGCCACAAAGCAACTGAATATTGGCATCATCGGCTGCGGGTACTGGGGGCCTAATCTTATACGAAATTTTTTCAGCGTTCAGAACTGCAGGGTAAAGAGGGTGAGCGATTTAAAATCAGGCAGACTGGACTATATTAAAAAAGAATTCCCTTCAGTCGAAACAACAAAAGATTACAGAGAGCTGTTAAAAGATAAAAGCTTACACGCTGTTGTAGTTGCTACGCCGGTTACCACACACAGAGAAATAGCAGAGGAGGCAATGTTCCTGGGAAAGCATGTTTTTGTGGAAAAACCGCTAGCGTTCAGCTCTGAGGAAGCCGAAGCTCTTGTCGATACTGCAAAACGCCTTGACAAAAAACTCGCTGTAGGGCATGTTTTCCAGTTTGCCCCAGCAGTCAGAAAAATAAAAGAACTCCTAAAGAAAAAGGTAATCGGGAAAGTTTTACATATCACTTCAACAAGGGTTAATCTGGGTCCGCCGGAATCTGAAGTAGACGTTATTTGGGATTTAGGACCGCATGATTTTTCAATTATCCTTCACCTTTTAAATGAAACTCCGTGGAAAGTTCAGGCAACCAGAAACGAGTATCCTTTCGGTCCGTTTAATATACTCAAAGGACGCTCTAAAAAGAAGCTTACAAATGATGCGCATATTGACTTAAGCTTTAAAAGCGGAATAACTGCCCACATTCATTTAAGCTGGCTTTCATCAAATAAAATGAGGCTTATACAGATTTTCGGAACCGAAGGGACACTGGTGTATGATGAAATGCTTGCACTAGACGGAAAGCTTAAACTTTACGGAGCCGGAGTCGATAGCAGAATAAAAAGCAAAGATTCGGATTCCGGAGCACTTGGCTATCATTCGGGTGATATAATTATAATTCCCCTTGAACAGCACGAGCCGTTAAGACTTGAATGCCAGGAATTTGTTAATGCGGTGCTTAATGATAAACCCTTAATCAATAACGGTCAAATAGGACTGGATGTGGTTAAGCTTTTGGAAACATCAAGTGAATCTTTTAATAAGAATATTTAATGGCAAACAAAGATTACTTCGTTCACCCTAATGCTTTGGCTGAATCCGAAGATATAGGTGCCAAAACCCGCATTTGGGCTTTTGCACATGTAATGAAAAACGTTAAAATCGGGGAAGACTGCAATCTATGCGATTACGTCTTTGTCGAAAGCGGGGTTACAATCGGAAACAGGGTTACGGTTAAAAACGGTATTTCAATCTGGGATGGGGTTACGATTGAGGATGATGTTTTTTTGGGTCCGTATTGTGTTTTAACGAATGACATGTTACCGAGAAGCAAAGCCCACCACGCTGAATACTCAAAAACACTGATTAAAAAGGGCGCCAGCATTGGTGCAAATGCAACAATTCTTTGCGGGATAACCCTGGGCAGATACTGCATGGTGGGAGCCGGTGCAGTTGTCACCAAAAGTATACCTGATTTCGCACTCGTAACAGGAAATCCAGCGAGAGTTAAATATTGGATTTCAAAAAAAGGAGGAAAACTGAATTTTAACAAGGAAGGAATAGCTTCAGACAATTCCGGAAATAAGTATAAACTGCACAATAACAAAGAAGACCAAAGCAAGAGCTACGTAACGGAAATATAAATGATAATCTCTCAAACTCCCCTCAGAATTAGCCTCGCCGGCGGAGGAACGGATTTAGCAAACTATTATAAAGAAAACGAAGGTTTTGTCGTCAGCACGGCTGTTGATAAATATATACACGTAATTGTTAAAGAAAGATTTGACGACTTGATATATGTTGACTACTCAAAAAAGGAAATAATACACTCCATCGACGAAATTCAGCATGATTTAGTAAGGGAAGCCGCAAAAATTACTGGACTTAAAAAAGGTTTCGAGGTAATGATGCTCGCCGATATTCCGTCGGAGGGCTCTGGACTCGGTTCCTCAAGCAGTCTTACAATCGGACTGCTGCACGCTTTTTACCAGTATAAGGGAAAGCTTGTTACCTCGGAGCAGCTTGCCCGGGAAGCATGTATGATTGAAATTGATATTTTAAAACGCCCCATTGGCAGGCAGGACCAATATATAGCAGCTTACGGGGGACTAAAAGCTTTTAAGTTCTGCAAAGATAACAGTGTTGAAGTAACAGACATTGAAGTTGGAAGCGAGCTGAAGCGAAAACTTGGCTCTAATCTTCTGTTATTTTTTACAAATACTACAAGAACGGCTTCATCTATTCTCCAAGAACAGAGCAAAAACGTTCTGAACAGGCTTGAATTTCACCACAAAATAAAAGAGCTTGCTTACGATTCATTTGAAGGATTAAATAATCTGGATATTAACCGAATCGGTACGAATTTAAAAATCAACTGGGAAATGAAAAAGCAGCTTGCAGCTAATGTTACTAACCCTGAAATAGATAAAATGTACAAGTTGGCAATGAATGGTGGCGCACTCGGGGCAAAAATATCCGGAGCCGGGGGTGGAGGATTTTTGCTTGTATACTGCGAAAGAGACAAGCAGGATAACCTGAGAAGAACTTTGAGAGAGTACCGGGAGCTTCCGTTTCTGCTTGAAAAATACGGAAGTAAGATTATTTTCGACCAAACCAAGTACGATATAAAATAATAAGTTATAAACTAAATGGCACTGGCTTTAGTTACGGGAGGAGCGGGCTTCATAGGTTCACACACGGTTGATAGACTCTTAAAACTCGGCTATGATGTAAGAATTCTTGATAATCTTCAAAAACCCGTTCATATCAAAGGCAAACCTGATTACATCCCCAAAGAAGCTGAATTTATTCTTGGCGACGTAAGAGACAGGGAAACTGTCGAAAATGCTTTAAAGGGAGTTGATTTTGTTTTTCACTTTGCAGCATACCAGGATTACCTGCCCGATTTTTCAACCTTTTTTCAGGTAAACTCTGTTGGCACGGCATTGATTTACGAAATTGCCGTCGCTAAAAAACTGCCTGTAAAAAAAATAATTGTTGCCTCATCCCAGTTTGTAAATGGTGAAGGAATTTATAAATCTAAAACGGGAAAACTGTATTACCCCAAACGGCGGACAAACCGGCAGCTTGAAGAAGGAGAATGGGATTTTAAAGACAAAAACGGTGAGAAATTGGAGTATATATGGAGTCCCGAAACATATGCATGCCCTCCGAACCAATATGCTATTTCAAAATACTCACAGGAATTGATGGCTTTGAACTTCGGCGAAAGATATAATATTCCAAGCGTTACTCTAAGATACTCAATCGTTCAGGGTTCGAGGCAGTCATTTTACAATATGTACAGCGGAGCATGCAGAATATTTTCATTAAGCTATTTTTTTAACAAAGCCCCGACGATATACGAAGACGGTATGATGCTTCGTGATTTTGTAAATGTTCACGATGTAGTTGATGCAAACATACTTGTAATGGAAGATGAAAAGGCAAATTACCAGTCTTTTAATGTTGGAGGCGGTAAAGCATACAGCGTTAAGGAGTTCGCAGAAATAGTTGCAAAAGAGTTCGGCAAGGAAAACATTAACGCTAAAATTACCGGCGAGTATAGGTTCGGTGATACAAGAAATGCCTGTTCTGATATTTCCAAACTGAAATTCCTCGGATGGTCGCCCAAACGAACTGCAAACGACAGTGTAAAAGAATATATTGAATATCTTAAGGCTCAGACTGATATTCAGGATATTTTGGATTATACTGAAAAAACTATGAAAAACTTAAATGTTGTCAGGAAATCCGGGAAAGACGTTTAACTTCAAACACCCTTTGGTTTTACCTATAATTTATTTCCATTGAGTTATACATTTTTTATAATGATTTTTGCATAATTTAAGAAAGGCAAAACAAATTTTTTATGGATTTTGACAGCTATAAAAAGACAATCGCAAATGTATTAAATTCATTGGATGCTGCTGAAATTGACAAGTTCATCGATATGCTGCTTGAAGCGTATAATAATGACAAGTTTGTTTATGTCATCGGAAACGGCGGCAGCGCGGCAAATGCTTCGCATCTTGCACAGGATTTGGCAAAAGGAACACGACATTCAAAAGAACAATCCAAAAGGCTGAAAGCCCTTAGCTTAACCGATAATACTCCGTTCATTACTGCACAGGGAAACGATGACGGCTATGACAGCATCTTTGAGCAGCAGCTTAGAACTTTTGCAAAGGCAGGCGATTACTTAATTGCAATAAGCGGCTCCGGAAACAGTCCTAACATATTAAAAGCAATCGAATGGGCTAATGTTAATGGCATAACCACGGTTGGAGTAACAGGCTTTGACGGGGGTAAGCTTAGAAAGCTTGCCAATCATACGGTCCACGTCCCCTTGAACGATATGTGCACGTCTGAAAGCATTCATTCTATTATTTTCCACTACGTTATTCTTGAGCTAAGGGAAAAACTTAAGAATTTAAGTTAGCTTAATTCAAAAACAAAATAAATATATGAGTAAAATAAAATTCTGCTTTTTATTACTCTTTTTCATATTAGCTAATTCAGATTCATTTTCACAAGTTGAACTGGTGCCTCTTTCCAACCCCGTTTACAATTTTTTAGACAGGATGTTTACAAACAAGATTATATTCGATTACTCAACTTCTATGGCTCCCATTTCAAGAAGGGAAACCGCAAATTTTTTAAAAGAAATTAACGGCAAAAGAAATAGAATCTCAAAAACCGACAGGGAACTTCTGGACTATTACTTAACCGAATTTGAATTTGACGCATACGGAACAACAAGCAAATCCTCAAACTTTTTTTCAAAAAAAGGTGTAGGAGAACTATTTTCCAATAAAAAGCAAAAATATTTATACTCAACAGCGGATTCAAACGTTTCGTTTTTCTGGGACGGGCTCGGTGAGGTGAGATATATGGGTATTGACGGCGATTCGGTAGGCAAACCGCATGTTTTGCTTGGGCAGATTGGGACACGAATCCGCGGAACACTATTTGATTCATACGGTTTTTATTTAAGACTTTCAAACGGTGTAAGATTAGGTGGAACAACTAAAGACGCCGAAAAAACAGCATTTGCCGACCCCATTCTTCAATCAACACGGAAATATGTAAGCGAAGGGGCAAAAACTTTTGACAGCTATGAAGGATATTTAAGATACGCGCCGGCTAAGGACTGGCTCGGATTAACAGTGGGCAGAGAAACAATGAGCTTTGGGACGGGATATATTGATAAGCTTTTTTTGTCCAGTAAAAACTCCGCTCCTTTTGATTTTTTAAAGCTCGATTTGCATTACAAAAAAATTCGATACTCTTTTTTCCATTCAAGTATAGTCGGCAATGATTCAGCGGGAAATCAGCTGGAATCAAAATACCTGGTTTTTCACCGCCTTGAGTTCGGACCTTTTTTCAACAACGTGTTCAAGTTTGGGTTCAACGAAATGGTGGTTTACAGCAACATTCCTATTAACTTTGCGTTTATAAATCCCATAAGCTTTTTAACATCGGCGGATTTGAATACAGAGCTTCCGGGAAAAAATTCAAACAACGCAATACTTGGGATGGATTTGCAGTTTTTCCCGGTAAAAAACTTTTCGTTTCAGGGCAGTCTCCTTGTAGATGACCTGAATTTTGAAACGTTTGGCAGCGACGACTCAACGGCGGGAAATGATAATAAATTCGCTTTTCAGGGAGGATTAAACTGGCAGAATGCATTTACCCTGCCCAATTTGAATTTTGCATACGAATATACAAAGCTCGAACCCTTTATTTACTCACACAGAGAAATCAACAACTCATACGCCCACTGGGGCTTGCCGGTGGGACACGCTTTAAACCCGAATTCTGATGAACATGCATTTAAGCTTGCCTATAACTTCGGAACAAGGGTTTATGTTTCTCTAACATACAAGATACAGCGAACCGGTGAAAATTATTTTGACTCCCTTGGCAGCTTTGTAAACGTAGGCTCAGATATACTCAACGGAAGCGGCGACTTCCTCAGAAAAAATGAATTTCTTGACGGTATAAGATTAAACAGAAATATTATTATGGCTGAGCTTACAATTGAACCGATTAAACAGTATTATTTTACAATACGATATCAAAGAAGAGATTACGATTATATTGACCAAAACATTACATACGGAGAAAACATTTTCTGGGGAAGTTTTAGAATAGACTACTAATGGCGGATATCAAAAGCAAAATAAAAAAGCTGGCTGAGAAGTACTCGAAAGAAATTATCGACTTAAGGAGAAAGATTCACCGGAACCCAGAGCTTTCATTTGAAGAATACGAAACTTCTAAGCTTGTTTATGAAAAGCTTTCGAAGCTGAAAATAGATAGGGTTCAGCGGGTTTCACAAACGGGAGTCGTAGGATTAATTAAAAATAAAAACGGGAAATGCGTCGGCTTAAGGGCAGATATGGACGCACTGCCTATTCATGAAAAAACAGGTCTTCCCTTCGCTTCAAAAAATCACGGCGTTATGCATGCCTGCGGGCACGATGCACATACTTCGATGCTTTACGGGGCTGCACTGATTTTAAATGAAATTAAAGCTGAGCTGAACGGTTCGGTTAAGCTTATATTCCAGCCGGCAGAGGAAAAAAATCCCGGAGGCGCGTCTATTTTAATAAAACAGGGAGTTTTAGAAAACCCCAAAGTAAACGCCATCTTCGGGCAGCATGTAATGGTTGATAAGCCGGCAGGCAGTCTTGGATTTTGCGAGGGTGTAACGTTTGCATCACAGGATGAGCTTTACATCACAATTTACGGCAGGCAGTCGCATGGGGCAAAGCCCCACAAATCAATTGACCCGATTGTAACCGCTTCTGGGGTTGTAATGGCTCTGCAGACAATTGTTTCCCGCAATACGAGTCCCTACGACCCGATTGTAATTACAATCGGAGCAATTCATGGAGGGACTGCAACCAATATAATACCTTCGGAAGTTAAGCTGATGGGAACAATAAGAACTCTTAACGAAAATCTGAGGAAAAAATCGCTTAAGCTAATCGAAAGAACCATTAAAGGCATAACGCAAGCTGCGGGGGCAAAGTATAAATTTGAAATTTCACCCGGTTACCCTGAGCTAAACAATGATTCCAAGCTAACTGATTTTGCAAGGAAAGCAGCAGTTGATTTTTCGGGTTCTAAAAATGTATTTAAGTCAGAGCGGATAATGGGAGCCGAAGACTTTGCATTTTACTTAAAGAAAAAACCTGGAACGTTTTACAGAATAGGTGCAGGAAGAACAAGTGATATTCATACACAAACAATTAATATAGACGAAAAAACACTGCCCGTTGGAGCAGGGTTTATGGCTTATCTTGCCGTTAAATATTTAAACTCTAATCAATAACCGTTAACCTTATACGCTGTAAAATATACCTCCCCAGGTCATGCCCGCCTTCCAAACCGTTTTCCGAATCGAACCTGTAATGGATGCCGCCGTACAATCTTGAAAACGCCGCTTCCTCGGCAACCTGATTGAATGTTTCAAAGGAGCGTGGAAGGTAGCCAAGCTGCTGATGTGTATAATCTGTAAAGGGAACATTGCCGAACAGATGTGTCATAATTTCCGCGCAAGCGCCTGAAAGACTCGAATGACCCGATGGATATGCGGGAAAGGAAGGAGTTATTAAAAACGGATTCCAATTAGGATCGATATAATCTCTTATATATGACTGGGGGCGCAAGATATTATAGCGGTACTTAGCATTCCAGCAAACAATAAAGCCATCTGCCATTGTTGGCCCCATTAAAGCATACATTTGTGCCACCCTGTCAAGCTTAAGGTTTAAAATTCTTGCAATCTGGCTCATAATCGAAACCCAATGACCCGAAGGAGTGCCGGTTCTGATTTTATCATTCCAGAAATTTGCAATTCTTTTTTGTTCAAGTGTCAGGTTTTGCGATATCTGAACCAGTTCCATTGCATCATCGTAAAAACCCCCGCTGTTTGTGCTGAACTGCGGATGAGGAATACTAAAAAATGTATTGGTATTTTGTACAACAAATGGTCTCAATGTTCCCCAGTATGGTTCATTGGGTATATCTTCAGGATTTATGGGTTCCCAGTTAGCAGGGTTTAGGGTTCTTGGCGGAGGTGTATAAGACATATTTCGGGTTTCAGCATAATTATCCTCTGCAGCCCAATCGAGTATTTTATCTGCAATTGCTATTCCATGCTGAAGAGAACGGTCGATTACTTCCTGGCTGACCACGGCACCTCTTTCCTGAAGTACCGAGTTATATTTTTGATTCACCAAATTAACAGCACTTGGAAACAGCGTATCGTATGTTCCGCGCATCACAAGAGGAATTGCTCCTGCTATTACTGTTGGCCAGTCATACTCAAGTGTCTGGTTAATAGCAGGCATCAGAGGCATATCATTCAGCTGACCCGACAGCGAAAGTGATAACGGAATACCGGGACGGACACATTCATAGATAGTAATGCATGAATATGAATACAGCCTTGAAGGAGGAGGCGGGCTGTCGTTATGCTGGTCAGCAATTATCTGATACTCGATATCCATCCAGTCAAGTGCGTATTTTGCATCAATATTTGAAGCCGGAACCGATACCGAGGAAACCGGGGACACAGTGCTATCGCTGCAGCTGTAAATTAATACGGAAAATATGACTATAAAACTATATAAACTTAACTTTCTGTATATTTTCATAATAGTAAGCAATAATTTCAAGAAATTTATTTGACGAGCATCATCTTTTTGGTTTCAACAAAATTACCTGCTGATAATTTATAGAAATATATCCCGCTTGAAAGCCCGGATGCGTTAAAATCAATTTCATAGTTTCCTGCTTTAACATTTTCGTTTACCAAAACGGAAATTTCATTTCCTAAAACATCGAACACCTGCAAAGTAACCTTGCCGTAATTTGGAACAGAAAATTTAATTTTTGTGCCGGGGTTAAATGGATTAGGATAATTCTGGTATAAGTTGTAGGAATCGGGGACTTCGGTTCCAATCGGGATAATACCGATTACTCCGCTCCCTTCAACAGCTGTGTATCTTCCGTTTGCCGAAATGTTATAAGAACGGTCTACAGTTCCGTTAGTCCACCTGATAACAACCGAATCTGCAAAGGCGGCATTTTCAATTCCGAAGATAAGCTCAACATCATCGCTGCTTAAAAAACTCGAACCTCCTAAAATAACCTGCCTGTTAATATTCCCGTTGTAATAAACTGTAACGATTGTCCCTAAGGCGTCTTTATTTGACTGAACTCCGATGCATTTAAGCTTGAGCCACTTGTTGCTCCCGCCGCTGTTTTTGTAGAAATGAGCATTGGAATCTCTTGACATAGTAACGCACATATCGGGATAGCCGTCGTTATTATAGTCGCCCTTTGCAGCGCCGTAGCTGAATGTGCTGTCACGGATTCCGATTGAAAACCCTATATTGCTGAAAGTATTGTTCCTGTTGTTTCGGTATAGAACATCACACATATCAATACCGGCAGATGCCGTAACATACAAATCGCACCAGCCGTCATTATCGTAATCGATAAAGCCGTTTCCCCAGCACTCTTTATTTATAGTAGTATTTGTAGGAACTGCAACATCTGTAAAGGTGCCGTTGCCGTTGTACCTGAATGTAGCATTGCCGGGGGGGCCGTTGCTTACGTGCATATCAAGCCAGCCGTCATGGTTGTAATCCCCGACGCCAATTCCCATCGCATCAAAAAAGCACATAGTGCCTGTTTGCCATGTAACATCCTGAAAGGTTCCGTTGCCGAGATTTTTGAACATAGTAGAACGCTGGTATTTATCCATCGAAATATAAATATCCTGCCAGCCGTCCATATTGTAATCGTAAATCACAACCGCGAGTGGTTTCTTCAGAACGCTATCGGCAACTCCCGCCTGAGATGTTATATCGGAAAATGTTCCGTTGCCGTTGTTTTTATATAAAATGTTCAGCTGGTCGCCGGCACCTTCTATATTCCCGTAATTGCACACATAAAGGTCAATAAAGCCGTCTTTGTTAACATCGCCCCATGCAGCAGTTGTGGACTGATAATTAATGGGCACACCCACCCCTGCAGAAGAAGTAATATCTGAAAAAGTCCCGTTGCCGTTATTTTTATAAAGCCTGTTGCCTGAATACCAGCTTGTGAGATATACGTCGCGCCATCCGTCATTGTTATAATCACCCCAAATAACCGATTTTAAGCAATCACCAATCATATTTATACCGGACTGCGAAGTTACATCCGTAAAAAAACCGTTATCGTTTCTATAGACTTTAAAGTGTGTTCTGGAAGCAATGATTAAATCCGGGTCACCGTCATTATCGTAATCGGCAAACCCGACTCCTCCTCCGGGGACATAATATTCATCGAAATAAGTTGAATTAATGCCTACCTGCAATGCAACATTAGTAAAGGTTTGCGCATGTATTGAACTAATTAAAAAAGAAAATATTAAAAGAAAAAAGTATATCTTTTTCATTGCTTCTCTTTCTTATGCATGTAATGAAACCTATTCAAACTTAAAAATTAAAAAAACTTTAGTCTTATTCTGTTAACTATTGTTTGACCAATGTTCTCTCCCATAATAACGCCGTTTTCGCAGGCATTTCTATAATGAATTCCTCCGTATATCCGGGAGTTTGAACACTCAACCGCAGCTTCATAAAAAGAATTGAATGAACGCGGCGACATGCCGATGCGTAAATGCGTAGTGTCGGTAAAAGCAACTGTTCCGAGCAAATGTGTGAGAACATAAGAACAAGCACCGGAACTTGTAGAGTGTCCCGAAGGATAATCCGGAAACGGGGGGGTAGGCAAAAATGGAGTCCACCCCTCCTGAATATAATCTCTGATATAAGTCTGGGGTCTTAAATAGTTAAATTTATACTTGGTATACCAGGCGGCAATAAACGCATCGCCTATTGCTATGCCAAGATAAGCATAGCATTCAGCTGCTCTATCAAGCTTAATATTATCTCTTAACACTATTTGATTTAAGATAGAAACCCAATGCCCAGGCGGCTGAGGCGTTAGCTGCTTATCCCTCCAGAAAAGTGCAATGTCTTTCTGTTCCTGGGTCGCATTAGCACGAATTTGATATACTTCATACTCGTCATTGTAGAAAGGCGAATTCACTGTTGAATCGAACCCAAAAGACGGCGGGACCTCATCATAGTCCGCGCCTGGCAGCGCGTAAGTCCGAAGAGTTCCCCAATACGGCTCCACAGCCGTATCTCCCGGGTTAACCGGTTCCCAGTTTGCGGGATTAAGCGTGCGCGGGGGAGGAACATACGGGAGCCCCTGAATCTCATTGAAGCCGTCATTATCCACCCATTCCAAAAGTCTATTGGCAACGTCTTCTCCGTACTGAATTGACCTGTCGATTATCGCAGCATCCTTTAAAGCGAGCCTTTCCTGCTTTTGCCGGTCGTAGATGTTATTAATCATAACATTTGAGGGATTGTAAAGCGTGCGAAACAGGCCTCTTAACATAACAGGCATAGCACCGGTAAGAACTGAAGGCCAGTCGTATTCCGATGTTAGGTAAGCAGCAGGCATTTGGGGCATACCGTTAAGCTGTCCTCTTAAGGAACGATTTAAAGGCATACCCGGCACAACGCACTGGTAAATTGCAATACAGGCATATGAATAAATTCTTCCTGCCTGCGGAGGATTATCCCTGCTCTGGTCGGCGACTATTTTGCTCGTTAACCACATCCACTCAACAGCATATCTCGAATCATACGTGCTTGTTGTGGGAGAAGCCGATTGGGTTGTTGTAACAACTTTATCATCACTGCATCCAAAGAATACAAATGCTGCGCATAAGGTTAAAACGCACAATGTTAAAATAAAGGATAAGTTATTTACTTTTTTCATTTAATTAACAGTCCTTACTTTATCAGAATCATTTTTTTAGTATCCGTGAAGTCCGCCGAAGTCAATTTGTAATAATAAACTCCGCTTGCAAGCCTGGAGGTTATATTTGAGGATAAAGAAACAAAATAATTCCCGGGATTTTTATAGCTGCTTTCTAAGACGCTAATTTCATTGCCAAGAATATCATATAATTTAATTGTTATGTAAGTGCTCTTCGGAACTGAATACTCGATTACAGTCGACGGGTTAAAGGGATTTGGATAATTCTGTGCAAGCTTAAATTTATCCGGAATTTGAGAATTATTATTATTAATTCCGATGACGCCGGCTTCTACAATTGTAATAGTTTGATTTGTATTGATTCCCGTAACACCCTGCCTGATACCGCTCGGCCAGTAAACAACAACCGAATCAATTACGCTAACCGAGCCGACGCCGATTGTTTGAATAAGCGAGTTCTGTGAGCAATAGCTTTGACCGCATAATACGGGACGTTTAAAATTAGTTCCGTTTCTCCAAACCTCGATAACACTTCCGACTCCGTCCCTGTTGCTGTACGTTCCCTGCAGTTTTATTTTGAGCCACTTGTTGCTTCCACCGCTGCTTCTGAATAAACTTACAGGGTCTCCTGTATTCATGCAGGCAATATCAATGTATCCGTTGTTATCAACATCACCAATTGCACAGCCGTAACTTTGAAAATTATCGTTTTCAAGTCCGATTCCGGTCATTTTTGTAAAAGTTCCGTTGTTGTTATTTCTGAACAAAACGTTATTCCTGTCACTGGGGCCACCTGAAACGGCAATGTATAAATCTATGTCTCCGTCATTATCATAATCGAAAAAGTTGTTGCCCCAGCATATTCTGTTTACTGACATATTGAGCTGTCCGGCAACATCGCTGAAAGTCCCGTTGCCGTTGTTTTTAAGGAAGGCATTCCCCTCTTCACCGTTTGAAATATAAATATCAAAGTATCCGTTATTATCGTAATCGCCAACTGCAAGTCCCATTGCATCCATTTCAAGATAAGCACCCGACTGCTGGCTTACGTCGCTGAAGGTTCCGTTTGCATTGTTCTTTAGCAGTGAGTTGCCGTATCTTCTGTCAGATGCAACATAAATATCGGGCCAGAAGTCATTATTATAATCGATTACAGCAAGAGCCAGAACCTTGTTTCCGGAATTTTGAGTATTTGAGCTTACGCTTACATCCTGAAAATTTCCGTTTCCAAGGTTTTTATATAATTTATTTGGCTTTGGAAGATTATTTCCAAACCCGGTGTAAACCCCAACATACAGGTCAAGCCATCCGTCGCGGTTATAGTCAAACCACATAGCTGCCGTGGCATTAAGTGAATCTGTTGATAACCCCGAAGAGGCAGTTACATCATGATAAGTTCCGCCGTTATTTCTGTATAATTTCAAGAACCCCAGAAAATGAACGATTAATATATCCTGGTCTCCGTCATTATCGTAATCAGAACATAGAGTAGTTTTTGACTCGAATACTTCCGTAAAGTTAAAGGATTGTGTAACGTTTATAAAACCAGTAACGTTATTTTTTTCAACAACAATTGACCGTCCAAAGCTGCTGGAAAGAAATAAATCATCATATCCGTCACTGTTATAGTCTACAAAGCTCAGCCCTCCCCCGTTAAAACCGCTTAAATACATGTGGCTTAAGCCCATTTGGGGACCGACATTTGTGAAAGTCTGACCAATGATGTTATGGGAAATAAAAACCACTGAGATTAAAATAATCCCGTAAAATTTTCTCATATTTCTAATTTAATTCCAGCGAAGTTATACTTAATTAAGGGTTTTTTCAAGTGTTTTATAGATGACACTTTTTAAATAAAAACCTATCTTTTAAGCAAAAAATAAAACAAAAGCAGGTTTTATTATTTAATTTTATCGTAACCTGACTCTGCTTAAAACCGTTTGCCCAACAAGCCTGCCCTGTTGTTTTCCGTTTTCAATCCCCTGCCTGAAATGTATCCCCCCGTAGAGGCGTGAAATTGCCGCCTCATCTCTTGCCTGATAAAAGCTTGTAAATGAACGGGGTGAATATCCCCTGAACGAATGCGTTGTATCGGTAAATGAGTATGATGAGCCGAACAGGTTTGTCAGAACTTCAGAAACTGCGGCGGATTGAACCGAATGACCCGAAGTATACTCAGGAAAAGGAGGTGTTGTAATAAACGGCATCCAGTCCGGCGGGTTAATATATTCGCGGATATAGGTCTTGGGTCTGAGAAGATTGTACCTGTATTTACTTTCCCAGCAGGAAATAAATGCATCCGCCATTGCGATTGAGCATAATACATAAGCTTCTGCAGCTCTGTCTAATTTCAGGCTGTTTTGAGATATAATCTGTGATATTACCGAAAGCCAGTGCCCGGAAGGAGTCGGCGTTCCTCCTCCGTTTGCCCAGAATAAAGCTATATCCTTTTGCTGCTGGGTAAGATTTTCCTTGACGGTTTTAACTTCAAGAGCCTCATTATAAAACTGTGAAGACAACGAAGTGCTGAACGTAATATTCAACTCGACATCGCAGTATCTCTGGTGAGGCAAAGCAAAACACCTTAATGTTCCCCAATAGGGTTCAAGCGGATTCAGATTTACCGAATCGGTAGGTTCCCAGTAAGCTGGATTGATTGTTCTTGGAGGAACATTATAAATCATCGTTCTGGTTTCAATAAAGTTATCCGTTTGCGACCACTCTACAATCCTTGCTCCAACCATTTCTCCATATGCTAA
>JAKEEM010000001.1 GCA_022616535.1 Chlorobiota bacterium
AACCAAGCGTGGCAAAATTACTATATCAATTTTAAAATGTCAAGTCAGTGGTGGCACAATTCACCTCATTAGGCATATATGAGGTGAAAGTTGGTAAGTTCGTTAAGTTCATTAGGTTAGTTGAGTAAAAAGCAAAAAAATAAAAAAACAGAAAATAAAAGAAAAACAGTAAAAGCGGAGAAAATGTTTTGATTGCACACCCGAAACGAGGAAAAAGTGTTAAGAGTGCGGAATCGCTCAAAAAGTAAAAAATTCAGCGATTCGAAAAATTCGCGGACAGGAAAAAGGCAGACCTCCCCTTAAATCCCCTCCTTGCTAAGGAGGGGACGTGAGACCGTCTCCCCCCTTAATAAGGGGGAAAACTAAAGAGGGGGTCTATTAAAAGCACCACCCCTCCGCCGGCTGGCGGATTCAATTTCCCGCATTCTGCAAATTTTTTCACGGGCTTATGTGTCAGGTGAAGAACACCTGACACAACTCGAAATAAAAAAAGCCCGCCTCAGGCGGGCTTGATAAACCTGAAATATATCTTTTTACTTACTTAATCAAAGCCATTTTCTTTGTATCGGTAAAATCACCTGACTTAATTGTGTATAAATATATTCCGCTTGCAAGACTGGATGCATTGAAATCAATTGAATGTGACCCTGCCTGTCTGACTTCATTAACAAGCACAGCCACTTCCCTTCCAAGAATATCATACACCCTCAGCTCAACAAAGCCGGATTTAGGCAATGAGAAGCTGATTATTGTTGCAGGATTGAACGGATTCGGGTAGTTCTGCTCAAGTCTGTAAACACTTGGAATCTCATTATTATTATTACCAATTCCGACAGGCATACCGTTCATCTTTGCAATATTTCCGCCTGACCCAACCGACCATCCAACAAAGCAGCCGTTTCCGCCGAATGCAAGGGATAGGTCATTTTGAGTGCCTACGGCAGTATGCACCTGTGTCCAGTTTGTTCCGCCATTGGTGCTTCTGTATATCCCTGTTCCCCTGCAATACCAGAAATCATTTGCAGCGCCTTGAATACCTGTTATATTACCAGTTCCCAAAGCCGGAAGCAGTGCATAGTTTCCGCCCGCATTGGTTGATTTAACCATCGTTGCACCGCCGCCAAGTCCAAGCGTAAGCGAGTTAAAATGAACAGCTAAAACCTGCCCGGCTAGACCAGTTGTTGCTACACTTGTCCAGTTAACGCCTGCATTGGTAGAATGCCAAATGGTTCCCTGTCCTGAGCCGAACCATACATGAGGCAGCATTACCTGAAGACAGTTATTTCTGCCGTCACCAGTTCCCGGCGTTGTGGATATCGACGACCATGTTGAACCTCCGTCTGTTGTTCCGAGTATTACCCAGTTTCCTCCCACAGGGTCACCTGTTGCTATACCTACTGTAGGAGATGTCATCTTTATTGCATTTATAAACCCTGCCGCAGTGTATACCTGTACCCAGTTGGTACCGCCATTTGTGGTTTTATAAATAAATGTATTGCTTGGTGATGTTGTGCACCATGCAGTATTTGCATCAATTGCCTCTATGTTATAGATTGCACCGTTAATTACGCCGGGATTCGGATTGCCGTCCGTCCATGTTGTTCCGCCGTTGGTTGTCCTGCGGACTGTGGCTGCATTGCCTGCTGCCCAAGCTACCAAATCATTGACAGCTTTTACGCTGTATAACAGCTGAGTTGTGCCTGATGTTTGCGGGCCCCAGGTAAAACTACAGTTGGGAACTAAATCAAATCCAAAATTGAGTGTGGAACCGTCACCGCTTGTAGCAACGAACGGACATCCACCGACAGACCAGACCCTCCTTGTGTTAGCGAGGACATTTTGACGGACATAAACTCCGCTGCCACTTGACCCGCACTGCCCAACAAAAATTACCAGACTTTGAGCCGGGTTATATTGATAAGGTCTGTCCAACGTAACACTCATCCATCCGTTTGTTGGACCAGTTAGGGAAACCGATGGATTGAAATATACTGTATCCCAAGGACCCGGATAAAATGTTCCTGTCGTTAATGTAGTAATACTGGACTGCGCCATTAAAATATGTAAATTTGTAAATGTTCGTGTTCCGCCCGTTGTTATGAAGAAATACACCTTCGTAATATACCCTCCAGGTGCGGGAGAGGGCTGATTAAAATCATTGGCTAAAAAAAGCCAATTAACAGCTTTGCCCGCTGTCTGTCCAAACGGGAATGTGTTGCTCGAACTTCCTACGTTGTTGTAATTGTAATACTGAGGAAGCTGTGCCAGCGAACTGACTGTAAATGTAAGCATAAGTATCAAAAAAGCCGCACTTTTTTTGACACTGAAGCGATAAAATGTTTTCATACTGAGTTTTATTTTTAGTTTGAGGGTTTAGCCCGAAATATATTTGAATGTTAATTAATTAGATTATGAGCCTAAATGGACTTGTAAGCAAATACGAGCCTTATAAAACTTAAATAATAATTTAATAATTTTTAAGATTGTCATTTGAACTAAAAAAATCAAGTGTTTTAGATAGTATACTATACCAGAGGGAAGTTAATACAAATGTATTAATTAAAAAGACAGAGAATAAGAGCATTTTTGGTTACCTAAATCCGTTACGTATTGAGCCTATAAGTCAATACAGATACCGTTTCTTTTATTGGAACATTAGTGTAATTTTGCAGGTTATGGATAATTTTTTAATTTCACCTAAAGAAGTAAAAGAACACCTCGTCTCAAAAAACGATGGATATCTTCTTGTCGATATCAGGGAAGAACACGAATACAAGGACTGGAACATTAAAGGCAGTATGAATTTGCCTGTAAACTCGCTAATTGTTGCTGGAAATTTTCTTGAGCTAAGGGATATACTGAAATCACTGCCCAAGGATAAATTCATAGTAACAATCTGTCAGAGAGGGATAAATTCACAGGTTGCCGCATCAATTCTGCGGGAAATGGATTATAATGCCGTTGCATTGGAAAAAGGAATGAAGGGATGGAACGAAAATTTCGATTTATACAAAATCGAATTTACAGATTTCATTCTTGACCAGTTTGTAAGAATCGGCAAAGGATGTCTTTCTTATATAGTTTATGATAATAATGATAGCTCAGCCGCAATTTTTGAACCGTCCATCTTTGTCGGTGAATACGAAGACTATATTTCTTCCAACGGACTTAAGATTAAATATGTAATCGATACTCACGCGCATGCTGACCATTTTTCAGGAGCTATGGAGCTTGCAAGGAAATACCACACTGACTATCATATTAACGAAACGGATGTTGATAATGTTTTTGAGTTCAAGTCGTTAAAAGGAGTTAAAGAAATTACATTCGGCAAAGTTAAAATTGAAATCCTGCCGACACCGGGACATACAGACGGCAGTCTGTCGTTTTTAATCAACAATGAAGCTTTAATTTGCGGTGATTTATTGCTGCTGGAAAGTCCCGGCAGACCCGACCTCGCCAGAACGAAGGAAGAAACCGTAAAAGGCGCGGAGATTTTATTTAACACTTTGCAAAATGTAATATTTAAGTTAAACGACAACGTTAAGATTTTTCCCGCGCACTTTACTAAAACGGAATTAAGACCTGTCACAATGACTTTGAGCGAGCTTAAGCAAAAATCAGAAGGACTTGCAATAAGCGATAAAAATAAATTCATTGAATTTCTCACGTCAAATATACCAATGACTCCCCCGAACTATGAATCGATTAAACGCTTTAACAAGGCGGGAGTAATGATACCGCTTGACTATGCCGAGGACTTGGAAATCGGCCCAAACAGGTGCGCAGCCAGATAGATAAAAATTGCGAACGTAAGTGAAGCAATCTCATGAAAAATGGTTTGAAGAAAATAAACGAATTCTTGAAAAAGCATATTTAAAACACATCGAACCATGGAAACAATCAGGTTTTTCAGGTCCGGTGGAGAGGTGGTCTGCCTGCAGAAAGCCCGTCGCAGAATGTGTTGATAAATCCGGAACATTTTTGGACGTGGGTTGCGCCAACGGATATTTAATCGAATGTTTGATTAAATGGTTAAAAGAAAAAAATGTTGAGATAATTCCGTTCGGACTTGATATAAGCGAAAAATTGATTGAACTTGCAAAACAAAGAGTTTCTGAATTTGAAAATAATTTTTATACAGGCAATGCGTTTAATTGGAAACCTCCCTTAAAGTTCGATTATGTGAGGGCTGAACTTGTTTATGTTCCTGAAGAGCTTAAAAAGGATTTTATTAATAAGTTAATGAATGATTACCTTAATGATACCGGAAAATTGCTAGTTTGCGAGTACAGGTCAGCAAATGATATGGATAACAAAGTCCGGATTAACGAGGAACTCCAAAACCTGGGTTTTAATGTTGAAAGCTGCTGTTCAGGATATTGGGAAGAGAAAGAGCTTACGAGAATTGCAGTTATACTAAAAAAGGAAAATCAAAGCTAATAAATTATTGATTCCCGCCGGAGTTTACCCCGCACTTGGTGCGGGGCGGGAATGGAGTCCATGAAACCAAAATACATAAACAACATCAACCCCGCAACCGGAAAGCTTATTACGAAGGTAAAATGCTCAACGGAGAGAGAAATAGACTCCGCCGTGAAGAAGGCAAAAAATGCTTTAAAAAAATGGAGTGAACTCCCTTTAAAAGAAAGAAGTTACAAGCTTGAATTAATCGCTAAGGACTTCGTTCGAAATAAGGAAAAAATAGGCAGGATTATAACCGATGAGATGGGCAAGCTTTATAAAAACGCTGTGGGCGAAACTAACTCTGTTGCGTATGGAATAAGGGAAACAATCCAGCAGGCAAAAGAGGCGCTTAAAAATGAAAAATTAAGGGAAAATGACCTTGTTACTGAGCTTCACCGCACGCCAATCGGCGTATGTGCTGTTATAACGCCGTGGAATTACCCCGTAAGCATGCCTGAATCACTGCTCTCCCCTGCCCTGATTGCAGGTAATACCGTTGTTTTCAAACCATCGGAAATGGTTCCGTTGACAGGTAAGGCAATTTATGAGATTTTCAGCAGGCACTTGCCTGAAGGCGTTATAAATCTGGTGCAGGGAGCCGATGAGGTTGGTAATTACTTAATACATTCGGATATCGATATGATTGCATTTGTCGGCTCACAGGCAGTCGGCAGGCATATAATGAAGGTCGCAGGCGATAAGCTGAAACGTATCGTGCTTGAGCTTGGCGGCAAAGACCCCATGATTGTCCTAAACGATGCCGACCTAGAGAAAGCCGCTAATTTTGCAGTCAGGGGTTCGCTTAGCAACACGGGACAGGTCTGTGTTTCAGTTGAAAGAATTTACGTGCAGGAAAAAGTTGCTGCTCAATTTACAAAGCTTGTCGAAGATGGAGTTAAGAACTTCAAATATGGAAACGGATACGATGACGGCGTTCAAATGGGTCCCTTAGTCAGCCAAAGCCAGCGTGAAAATGTACTTTCACAGGTTAAAGATGCAGTTAAAAACGGCGCAAAGCTTGTCACTGGAGGCGGTACACCGAAAAACAAAAAAGGGTATTTTATGGAGCCGACTTTGCTCACCAATCTAACACATAAACACCGGATAATGAATGAAGAAACCTTCGGTCCCGTTGTTGCTATACAGAAAGTTAAATCCGAAGATGACGCTGTTAAGCTTGCAAATGACTCCCCTTTTGGTTTGGGTGCTACAGTGTGGACAAAAAATAAAAAGAAAGGTCTTGAAATAGCGCGGAAGATTGAATCCGGTATGATTGGGGTTAACCAGGGTATCGGTTCCGTAAGCGGCACGCCGTGGGTGGGAGTGAAACAGAGCGGTTACGGCTTCATCGGCTCAGTTGAAGGCATTAGACAGTTTACTGTGCCGAGGAAGACTAGTTATAGGGTGTGATAAGATGTATTAATGTTAAATCCATTCAGGGTCGATCAATTCCCTAAGTTTTTCATCTTCTACTTCTCCTTTTAAATCCGAAAACCAATCAGAACTATTTTTAGGAAAATTATTTTCTAATACTAAATCCGATTTGCCTTTAAAACGATAACTTGCTTTGCAAAAACCTATTGTATAATCAGTTAAATTATGCTTAATAAACTTAAAGTTATTAATAAAATATTTTTGTAAAACAGCTTCTATTTTCTGATAGGACTCAATATCTGAAATATTTTGAGTGCAACTAACGAGGATATTTGAACAGAACTCTTTACGAATCTCAAAATAATCTTCATCTAAAATATCGGGGGGCTGATGTCCATCTGGCAAAAAATAATATGTTATTTTTGCTTTTTTAAATTTTAAATTGTCAGTTTCTGCAACTTGATATTCTTTTTTATCAAACCAGTTCTTAAAATTGAAATTTGTTATATAACTATACACATCTTTTTGAATTAAGTCTAAGTTAAATGCCATAAACTCTTTACTATTTTTTGAATTATAAGCCTCCCAATATTTTTTTTGTCTATAATAAATATTCCCACTCCCAATGTAAATAACTCTGCTTATGTTATCTTTAAGTTTTAAAAAGTGAAGATAAACACCAGTTTGATCGAAAAGTTTTTTGGTAACAATCTCCTGAACACTCTTTACTTCTGACCATTGCAATTTTTGTTTTGGCATATCTGTTTGTGTTTAAAATTTTGAATTTTCCAATCGATTTTAAAATAAAAAAATACTGATCTTTTTTTTGTCCTATTGTAAATTCATTTCATTGCGTTTTTCATAGCATCAATTAGTTCTGGATTAGGCAGAGCCGTTTCCTGATTCAGCATCATTACAAAATGGTCGGCTGAAAGCTCCTCAGCGTGCAGTATGTAATCGGAATTTTTCCCGATTTGCTCATAAAAATTTTTTACTTCTTTAACTTTCAGAATCAGCGGCTTTCCGTCTTTATAAAGGGGTGATTTATTCATCTCGCCTCCTTCAACTGCAAGCAATCCTATTTGCAGGTAAGAGAAAAAGCTCCCTCCGCTGTACGGCTTAGGGGAAAAAAGTATAATCATAACTTCAACAGGTTTTGAGTCATATTCAACCGTAATATAATAATTATTGTGCGGTGCGTCTGGATTGGAAATTCTTAAATCCGCAATTTCAGGAGGGTATGGAACATCTACGCATTTTTTAAATCCAAGTGAGTTATAAATTTTCTCCCTTAAATCAGGATTGTTCCTCGAAATTACATGAAAAAGCTCATGCATAAAAAGGTCTTCAAGACTTCTGCTTTTAGATGAAGCAAGCTTATCTTTAATAACAATATAATTTCCTCTTGTGTAGCCGGATGCGCCTCCCTCCTCTTTCATCGTTGATTTAATAATCTCAATTTTTTCAGGCAGCTTTATATTCAGTCCTAAAGCTGAGATTTTTCCGCTAACCGATTCTACGATTTCGCCCATAATCTTTATTTCATCCTCATTCCAGCTTACAACTTGTTCTGAGGCAAAACGCTGGTAGTCATTTATTGTAACTGATTCTGTTCTTTGTGTTTTTGAAAGCAAATCAAATTTACTTAAAACTGCTGTGTATTCGTCTTCACTCATTAACAGCTCTTTTGCTCTATCACCTTCAAGAAGGGAGACAACTGTACCCTGCTGTAATGGAAATTCCGACTGAGCATTAATGCAAAGCGAAATAACAAATATCTGGAGTAAAACTGCATTAAATCGAACTCTGAACATATTTTTTTATTTAATTAATTTGTAAATTTAAGTAAATAAATTTTAAAAAATTCGTTATTTTAAGGGCGCAAATATATGAAGTTTAAGTTCTCTCCATACATAGCTATTCAGGTTAAAGAGCACGAAAAAGCTGTTGATTTCTACAAACGTGTGCTGGGAATGGAATTTGTTGAATCAAAAGGAAATGACACGTATTTAAATAAAGACGGAATAAATTTTGTGTTTGAAGATAATCCGAACAGCAATAAAGTATTTTTGAATTTAAGATAGATAACTTGAACGAAGCAAGGCAACTGCTTGAAAAAGAAGGATGTAAAGTCTTAACAGTTTATAATAAACATAGCATGATGTTCAGCAACCCCTTTGGAATGAATTTCCACGTTTGGGAAGATGGCGCATTCCCCAACAACCCATAGCACTAATTAAAATACTTTACAATAACCTTAAATTGGTAACTTGGACATCTAAAATGAATGGCTCTATGGAATACGGCACAAATATATTTGATTAATGAAGTAAAAAGGGTTTTAACGAAGGTCTTTGTTTGCTTTTCCCCAAAGAGATTCATTCCATAGAAGTTTATTAATTTTTCTATCTTCTTCAGACTTCGGAATTTCCTGGTAATCCTTTGGTACGGAGTTAACCGTATACATTTGATGAATAGTTACAGCTTTCTTCTTTATACAAGCTCTACTGTATTCATCTTTTAAATCAGGATGATAATTATTTATTACACTGTCTAATGAGTTTTTGAATATATAAGTTAAATTGCATTCAAAATCTTTAATTGATCTGCTCAAAAGCAAACTTATTGAGTCATTTAAATTTAATACAAGTTTTGCTCCAGATGATGGATTCAATATCAACATTTTGGGAACTTTTTTGTAAAGAAATGGGATGACTCCATCAACTATTAAATTATGAATATAAAAATTATTGTAAAAAAAACTAATAGGTCCCATAGCTATGCTAAAGGGAGTTTTTTGATAGTCAACAAATACAAGCGGCTCCGTGATTACTAGCAATGTATCTTTGCTTTTATTCTTAATTTTTATAATTATTTCATCAATTTCTGTTTCGGTACTATCGAATTCAAGATTAATTAAAATATCATCACTTTCCTGAGATAATATCCAGCAATTAAGAATTAATAATGCAAGAATTAACTTTACCATAATTTAAATATAATTAATTCCTCATGTAAAAAGCCCGCCGCTATTGACGGGCTAAATCATTTTTTTATAAAAACTATTTTACCAGAATCATTTTCTTGACAGTCGAATAATCGCCCGCGTTTAATTTATAAAAATATACACCGCTTGAAAGACTACCCGCATTAAAGTTTATGGTATGACTCCCCGCCGGGTATGAACCGCTTGCCAAAGTCTTTATAAACTGTCCGAGCGAATTAAAAACTTCAATTGTCACTAATGATTTCTCAGGCAGACTGAATCCTATGGTTGTTGAAGGATTAAACGGATTAGGATAGTTCTGCATAAGCTCAAATTTGCTTGGTATGCCGGTAACCGGCTCTGTTCCCAGCAGTTCGGAAATTTCAGCAGTATAAATATCCATATTAAATCCGCCCAATCTTTCGTCCGTCCATACAGGAACGATGTTTTGCCCGACATAATCGACATCTATGTAATCACCGAACCTTACGTTGCTTCCCGGGATATTAGTAGGCGATGGTTCCGCGCTGACAAGCTCGTTGGTAAATGTATTTCCGCCGTCAATTGAGCGGGCGACAAATGCCTCTATAATTGTGTTATTAGGTGTGTTTCTCGTATCCATAAACATAATGGCAATATTCCCAACTTCATTAACAGCAATAACGGGCCAGTACTGAATTTTACCGTTGCTAAGTGGGTCATTATTCACTCTTGTTGGAGCTGACCAGTTAACTCCCCCGTTAGTCGACCGTGTAAAAAACACGTCGCAGTCACTATTTCTGTTATCGGCAAATACGACGTATAAGTTTCCTGCATTTGGTCCTGTGCTGTTATCAACAGCAATATAGGGAAAAGTTGAAACACCGTTGGGCAATCCGCTCGGAAAAGTACCTGAGGCAATCTGTATATCCGTTCCAAATGTTGCCCCTCCGTCAGTGGAGCGGTCAAACATTACGTTTGCGTTTCCTCCGAACCCAAGCCATACAACATTGACTTGCCCGTTTCTGCTGACGCAAAGGTTTGAACCCTGAACTGAACCGCCGGAACTCACTGCAACCGGAGAAGCTGTCCAGTTCACGCCTCCGTTTGTTGATTTGACCAACCGAATGCCTCCGAGTGAAAAGCTTGTCCAGCTGATATATAATGTGTTTAGAAAAGGACTTACTGGAGATAAGTCTGTTGTAATCCATTCCTTGTCCTCTGTTCCTGACTGTGAGCAAATAAATGCCTGCGGGAATGTTACACCGTCATTGGTTGATTTGTAAACAGCAAGCGTAAGATTGCCGCTCGGAAAAGCTATAGAAATTACAGCAATGTAAAAATTTCCTGCCGTATCGACTGTAACAACAGGGTCGCTGTTTCTGGTTAGTCCGGGCAATAAAGTCGAGTCAAGTATCTGTGATACAGACCATGTCAATCCGCCGTTTGTTGAGTAACTGTATCCAACTCTCCTGTTTGCGGCAGGGTCGACTCCGTAACGGAAATCGCGCCACGCTGCAACAACACGGTTTGGATTTTTCCTGCTTATGCAGACCGATGGCTCGTTTTGCGGAGCGGAGTGCTGTGATATGTTTATGTTGAAAAATATGCTGGATGAAGGACTTTCAAACAGCGGTACTTTGTTAAATACAGGATTGCCCGGTTCTCTTTCTCTTTCCAGCGGATATTTGAACCAGTCTTCAAATTTATCCTGTGTGAATGCCTGAATTGTCAGTAAAACCAGAGCTGATAAGGTAAATAGTGTTTTCATATTCTTAATAAATTTGATTTATTACAAAAGTAATATATAAATAAATTAAGTAAGTTTAAGGGCAAAATTTGAAATTATTATTTGACTACTGTATTATATCCGAATTATACCTGTATTTTTCGATTACTTCTTCATCCGTTGAGGTATCAACAATCTCACCGCACTGCTGGCACTGGAAAACGACTTCGGTCGGCTTGGCGCTGAATCCCATTGAAAGCCAGAAATAACCGCCCTTAGTGTAACGGGTTTTGGCAGTAATCATCCTGTCGCCTTTTTTAAATCCGCACTTGCAGGTTTTTTCAGTTGTCATTTTTCAAAAATACCAATCACTATATATTTTAACTACGCAATAAACAAAAGCCATTCAAGAATAAACAGAGGTATGAGAATCGGAATCGAGTATTTGAGCATATAGCCGAAAAAGCTTGGTGTATCAACCTTCTGGTGGGCAGCGATTGACTTGACCATAAAATTCGGTCCGTTGCCTATATATGTCATTGCACCAAAGAATACTGCAGAAATCGAAATTGCTACAACGTGCCTTTCATGCTGCGCTATGAAAAAAAGAACATCCGACAAATCGTTTATGTTAAGTCCATACACACCCATTGCAGCGGTTAAAAATGTCAGATATGTGGGGGCGTTATCAAGAAAACCAGACAGAAATCCTGTGAACCAAAAATACTGAGAGGGGGAGGTTATCCCAAGCTCACTCGAGTGCAGCCGGAGAAGTTCTAATGCCGGAGTCATCGTAATAAAAATTCCAATAAACAGCCAGGCAACTTCCTTAATAGGGTGAAAATCGAAATGGTTTCTTTTGTGAATTTCGTTATTTGTAAGCTTATAAGAAATAAAAGCAGTGGAAAGCATTATAGCTTCCCGTAAAAATAGCGGTTCAGTTATGAACACCGAGGCAATTACGACTGCAAGCAGAAGAAAGTTATACCACCCTTTAAGCTCAATCTTTTCTTTAGCTTTAATCTCGCGTTCTTCAAGCTTCTCGGGCTGACGCTTGAAGTTAATATAATCAAAAATATAAAAGACTATAAGCAGTGCAAGTAGTGCGGTAAGCCATTTCCAGAACACTTTGTCAATCACCCAAAAGAAAGGAATGCCTTTCAAAAATCCTAGAAACAGGGGCGGGTCGCCTATCGGGGTGAGCGCTCCCCCGACATTTGAAACAATGAATATGAAAAATACAATATGGAAGCTTGTAATTCTTAATTTATTTGTCTTAATGTAGGGACGAATTAAAAGCATTGAAGCGCCGGTTGTACCGATAAAATTAGCGATAAGCCCGCCGAGCGCAAGCAGCACAACATTTCTAAACGGTGTTGCTAGTCCTTTGATTTCAATTAAGATTCCGCCTGAAACAATATATAATGCTGTCAGAAGCGATATAAACATTGTATATTCTTCAATCGAGTGAAGTATATCCCATCCTTTAGTGATAAAGATGTAATAAATAGTTGTCATAAACCCAAGACCAAGCGAAACCCAGTGGTAATTATCATGCCAAAACTTCGGTAATATAAACGGAAGAACCGCAATCGAGAGCAGCAGAAATATGAACGGAAGGACGCTGAGTAAACTTGGCTCCATTAATTACCTTTCCCTTAGAGATGAATATATTAAGGGTAACTTACGGAATCCTAAGTAAGTTTCTTTTTGCGGTTTCAACATTTTCGATGACTTTCTTCATAGATGCTTCCGACTTGCTTAAAAATGTATTCGGATAAACACCGATCCAAACAATAAAAATAATAATTAATGCTGATGCTACAGTTTCTCTTAAATTCAAGTCAGGAATCGATTTATTTATATCCTTATCAAGCGGTCCAAGCAGAACCCTCTGATACATCCACAGCAGATAAACTGCGCTCAAAACAACTCCAGTAGTTCCGAGTATTGTATAAGTATGGTTATTAAGCAAAGCTGAGTTAAACGAACCTATTAAAATCATAAATTCACCGATGAAACCGTTAAGTCCGGGCAAGCCAATTGAAGATAAGCAAATTACTAATAATAAAGAACCGAAGATTGGGACAACTTTTAAGATTCCCCCGTAATCAGCGATCTCCCGTGTATACCTCCTATCATAAAGGAAACCGACAAACATAAACAAAGCGCCAGTGGAAAGTCCGTGATTAACCATTTGTATAAGTGCTCCCTGCATAGCTTCGACATTTAATGCAGCCAAACCGAGCAGAATAAAACCCATATGGCTCACCGAAGAATATGCGACAAGCTTTTTAACATCTTTTTGAGCAATACATACAAGTGCTCCGTAAATAATGCCGATAACTCCGAATACGGCAAGCAGCCACGCATATTTGATGAACATAATCGGGAAAAGCTCCATTGAGAAACGGATTATCCCGTAAGTTCCCATTTTAAGCAAAACTGCTGCAAGAATAATACTGCCCGCTGTCGGAGCTTCGGTGTGAGCGTCGGGCAGCCATGTATGAAAAGGAAACATGGGCACTTTTATAACGAAGCTTAAGCCAAAGAAAATAAAAAGCCATAATTGAATCGTCTGCGGGGTGTAAGGAGAAACTTTTCTCAATTCCAGATAATCTGTTGTGAATTTCCCAAGCTGAGGCGTAACGTAATTCGACAGCCAGATTATTGCGACAAGCATTAACAGGCTTCCGAACATTGTGTACAGGAAGAATTTTAGGTTAGCGTAATATTTATTCTTCCCGCCCCAAAAACCGATAATAAAATACATTGGAATCAGTATCAGCTCCCAGAAAACGTAAAAGAGGATTAAATCAAGCGATAAGAAAACACCAAGCAGTGCTCCTTCAAGCAGCAGGAGCAGGAAATAAAATTCTTTTACTCTTGTTGCAACCGAACCCCACACACCCAGAATTGTTACCGGGAAGATAAATGCAGTAAGCAATACAAGAAGCAGTGAAATTCCGTCAATCCCGAGCAGGTAAAAAATATTGAAATCCTTAACCCATTGATATCTTTCAACAAACTGAAAATCAGCATTTGCAGAATTAAATAAGGAAAGGACGTAAAGAGAAAAACCGAAAACAGCTGCAGAAACAATAAACGAATATATTTTTATTAATTTTTCTTTATCTCTGAAAAATAATACGGGAATTGAAAGAACTATCGGACTAAAGATCAGAACAGTAAGTATATTATTCACCAATATGTAGTTTAATTTTTATGATGCGATTTAATTTTTATGATTTTCATTAAAAAGCCTGAGTCTTGTTTCAAGTTCTGGAAGCTGCTCGTCTGAAACGAGGGATACGCATACTCTGATACCCTCTTTTCTTAAGCTCCCCGTATTTGAAAGCGATATTGCGCTTATGCCGTAATACAAAAGCTTTTCTATTAATTCTTCACCTGTAAAAGAAGGATAAGAAACGGTAAAATAAAATCCGTCTGCAATAGGGTCTCCCTCGTCGTGTTCATAAACTATTTTAAATCCGTTTTCCGTGAACATCTTCTTCATAATCTTTGCTCTTTGGCCGTAGACTTTTACTTCATCGATAAAATTATAATCACCGTCGTTCACTGCTTTAAGCATAGCTGCAAACGCAAACTGGGTTGAGTGAGTCACACCTGCAGAAACTGCGTAAGCCGCTCCGTAAACTAAGGAATGCCCGAAATTGGGACTTGAGTAATTTCTAAGCAAATCGGGATAATCCCTGTCGTAAAGATTTTCCGAAACAACAATACACCCGATTCTCTGACCAGCATAGCTGAAAATCTTTGAACTTGAAATAAGTATGATATAATTTTCATTGTGTCTTGCAACTGTCGGCTGGTGCGGCGGCAAGCCGGGTTTTGAGTAGTCCTTTCTGAAATCCATATTAAAATAAGCCAGGTCCTCTATTGGAATTACATCATATTTAGAACAGAGCTCGCCTATTATTTTTAATTCTTTTTCCGTGAAACAAATCCAGGACGGATTATTAGGATTGGAATATAACAGGCAAGAGACATTGCCTTTACTTAAAATCGATTCAAGCTTATCTCGCAGTTTTTCCCCCCTGTATTTATAAACATCCAAGTTAGTTTGATTTATACCTATAACACTAAGCTGCTGTTTATGAACTGGAAAACCCGGGTCAAGAAATAAAACAGTATCTTTTCTTTTATCTATTCTACCAAGTGTAAGGAAGCTAATAAAGCTGCCGTTGGTTGAGCCCGTGCACGGAAAACAGCATTTCTGGGGAACCTCGATATCGAGGAATAAATTTACAAATCTTGAAATTTCCCGCTTTAATTCCGGAACACCCTCAATGTTAGGATATTTGCTTGCAATTCCCATTTTCAATGCATTTGCCTCGGCATTAATCCCGATATCGCATGCTGGAAGTCCGGGCACACCCATCTCCATCCGTATGAACTTAATTCCGCTTTCATTTTCAATAGAATTAATAAGCGATAGAATTTCCCTTATAGAAGCTTTGCCTATATTTGTAAGCTTGCTTTCCTTAATTTTTTGCTTGACCAGATTATAGTCTATGGGGGTGTTTACTAATGTTTCCATTTTAAAGAATTTTAGTCATCCGGAACGGTAACGTTATACCAGAATTTCTTCTTCCTGTCGAGGATTTCATCAATATGAATATGTTTAAGCTCAGTATAGGATTTAAGCCCTTCAAGGCCGAGTTCCCTACCTATGCCGCTTTGTTTATAGCCGCCAAAGGGAGCGAAATCATTAAGCAAATGCCATTCGTTAATCCACACAGTGCCTGCACGGAGCTTTTTTGCAACCTCCATTGCCCTATCGTTATCTTTAGACCATATTCCCCCGGCTAATCCGTAACTCGAAGCATTTGCTATTCTCACCGCGTCATTTTCATCTTTTGCCTTAATCACAGCTAATACCGGACCAAAAATCTCCTCCTGAGCAATTCTCATCTCATTAGATACATCTGAAAACAAAGTCGGCTCTACAAAGCACCCATTTTCAAATCCTTTTGGAACACATCCGCCGTAAACAAGCTTCGCACCTTCGTTTTTACCTATTTCAATATAATCCAAAACTCTTTTCTGTTGTTTCTCCGAAACCAATGGACCTATATCGGTGTCTTTATCCATTGGATTGCCTATTTTCATTTTAGCAAGTTTTGATTTAAGTCTTTCGACAACTTCATCGTGGTTCTTTGGTGTTAGAATTAACCTTGAGCCGGCTACACAGCACTGCCCGCTGTGAAAATAGCATGCATAGGCTGAGCCGTCAACAGCTAAATCCAAATCTGCGTCATCAAGAATAATACTTGCTGATTTTCCCCCAAGCTCAAGAGTAACTTTTTTCATCGTTGCCGATGCAAGCTGCATAACCCTTTTGCCTACCTCCGTAGAACCTGTAAATGCTACTTTATCAACCAAAGGATTAGTAACCATTTCCTCACCAACCTCAGCATCTCCTGTTATAATGTTTACAATTCCTTTGGGCAAATCGGTTTGGTCGATAAGCTTAGCAAGCTCAAGGGCCGTAATTGAAGTTTCAGGAGCGGGCTTTAGAACAATCGTGCATCCGGCAGCTAATGCAGGCGCAATTTTCCAAATTGCCATTTGCAGGGGGAAGTTCCACGGGATTATTGCCGATATAACACCAACCGGCTCACGAACAAGAATATTTTTGCTGACACCTTCTTTGGATATGTTAAGCTCTTCGTTTAAATCAGCAAGGGCAAGCTTTGAAAAAGTGCTTGCTGCGCGATACGTTAAATACATATCGTCTTTTGATTTCTTAAATGTTGAGCCGGATTCCTGTATTTCCAGCTCCTGCAGATGTGCGGAATTTTCTTTAATCTTATCGGCAATCTGTTTAAGGACGGCGCTGCGTTCATCCCTTGATTTAGAAGACCATACACTTGAATCAAAAGAGATACGGGCTGATTTTATTGCATTCTTCGCATCCTCAATGCTTGCTTTCGGTATCTTTGCAAATACACTTCTGTCATGTGGGTTTATTGCAAAAAAAGTTTCGCCCTTGGTTGCATCTTTGAACTCTCCATTAATGTATAATTTGTATTCGAGCATTGAGAAGCTAAAATGTAAATTTTAGTTGCAACGGCAGATTTTCAATTCATATACAGGTAAGGTTTCCATTCTTCATCAATTTTTCCCACAAAATGCTTCATAAAAGTGATGTGAGAAGGCTTTGTCGGTTTTTTGATTAAAGACATATTTGCATCGCCTGGGCTTCTGTCGCCCTTCTTATTATTGCATTTCACGCATGCAGCCGCTAAATTTTCCCACGTATCATCTCCACCCTTTGATTTCGGAATAATGTGGTCAATCGTCAAAGGAACATCCGACCTGTTGCAGTACTGGCATCTGTGGCTGTCTCTTCTTAGTATGTTTTTCCTTGAAAGAACTATTTTTTTATAAGGAACCTTGATATATACTCTCAGCCTGACAATCGTTGGGAAAGGCATTGATATGCGGACAGAGCTCACTTTTTTAGAATCCTTCGATGCAATTAACTCGGCTTTACCTAAAAACATTAAAACAACTGCTCTTTGGACATTACAAATACTCATAGCTTCATAGTTTTGGTTCAAAACCAAAACTTTCCCGCTTAATTTACCGTTTACTCTCCGGGAAACATCGTGAGAATTAAGAGCAATATGGGGTTCGAAGTCGTAACTCCTTCCTTTGTTTGTGTTTTTTAGTATTTAATTTATAAAAATAGCATTTTAATGAAAAATAAACAAGGAAACAGTTATATCTAAACGAAGGTTTGTCATAACAGATTTAACTTAAAAATTTTGGTATTGCATTAATTGAACCAAAAATATAAAATTACGTGAATAAAACAAAGAAAAATGCCTATGGAGCTATAATACGGTTTTAAAAATTACCAGTTTTGCTCAAAAATAAAACCAAATTTTTTAAATATATCTTTATGTTAGCAGCCGTTGGGCTGTTATTTTGCTCCACTAAAGATACTCTTTCGCAAGGCAGAGACAGAAGCAAGTATTTAGGCATTATTGATACATCTCTCTCTTACAGCGATACCTCTCTAATTTCAGATACAACTAGAATGAGGGAACCCGTCGATTCAACAGCCAGGATAAAAAACTTTAAGTATGAAAGGACCGACACTTACAATCCTCAATTCGGTGATTATAAATCTCCGCTATTGCTTTACGGCTCAAACAGGCTTGAATACCGCGTTACGATTGATTCTCTTAACAATGTTATTATAAAAGAAACTTTTGAAGGAGAATTGACAAAAGTCCCCTTAGTAATTCCGCTTGATAAATACATTGAGGTCAGAAGTAAGCTGGGGCTTCAGGAGCAATTATACAGAATTGTTGCCGAAAACTACCAGATTGAAACTGAAGACGACCTTGAAAAATTATTTAAAAACATTACTGAAATTACAATTCCCCTTCCTTTTACATCTGAAACAATATTCGGTCCCCCCACAATTAATTTAAAAATAAACGGAATAATCGATATAACGGCTTCATACCAGAAAAGCACGAATGATTTACAAACGATATTACAGGAATCCCAGGACCAAAATAATATTAACTTTAAGCAGGAAGTTCAGGTAACTACCAAAGGAACTGTAGGTGATAAGCTTACAATCGATGCAGACTGGAACTCACAGCGAACGTTTGAATTTGAAAACCAGCTGAAATTAAAATACAAAGGATACCCGGATGAAGTAATTCAAAGCATAGAAGCAGGAAACGTTTCGCTTGAAACAAAATCAAACTTAATCGGAAGCACGCAGGCGCTTTTTGGTGTTAAAGCGCAGTTTAAGCTGGGTCCGTTAACTTTAACAACCATTGCATCACAGAAGAAAAGCGAAAAAAAGGAAGTAAACATTACTGGCGGCTCGGTTGAAACTCCGTTTGAGATTCCAATATGGGATTACTCCGAAAACAATTACCTGCTTGATGAAAAAGATTCAACTCTTTTTATTAATTATTTGAGAAACGGAACAGTTGTAAATGATGTAACTGAAATTGAAGTGTGGGTGATTGCTGAAGCTAATAATCCCAGCAAGAGAGCCGTAATTGCATATGATTCACTTGGAAACAGACCCGCAAACGGCTATAGCGGTCTTCCTCTAAACGATAGTGACGGCGTAAGGCTAAATGGGAATTTTATAAAACTCGATGAAAGTGAGTATACACTGAACCGATATGCAGGATATATAACACTGAACGGAAATCTGCAGCAGTATGGTAAGGATGCTATCGCAGTTGCATATAAAGTTAATACTTCTCAGGGAACATTTCAATATGGTGATTTTGTTAGGGAGGTTGGTTCCACTCAGAGGTTAACTTTAAAATTAATAAGAACAAATTTTCTAAAATCCCCCGACCAAAATTCAAACCATGTAAAATTATGGAACAGACTTTTAAAGAATATATATCACCTTGGAGTAAGAAACGTTAAAAACGACCCCTCAAATTTAACATTTAATATTTACTATAATGTAACCGGGCAGCCACCCAATCCAAACTATGACGGCGAAGGGCCGGTAAACGGCAGGTCTTATATGAATCTTGTCGGGCTTGATTACCGTGTAAACGGAAATCCGACAGACAGTTTGCCCACGGGCGACGGGTATTTCGATTTTTTTGTCAATAACACTATAGATTTGACAAATGGAAACGTAATTATTCCGCACATGAGACCATTTTCATATGCACTTCAGCAAGCCGGGGTCAGCAGTGACTATATTGGAAGGAATGATACAGTTTACAAATCTTCAAAAAATACTGCTCAGCAGAGTGGCTTTCTTAAATTCATTTTAAAAGGTGTTGCAAAAGGCGATGCTTCTTCAAGGTACTCGCTTGGTTTTAATGTAGTTGAAGGAAGCGTGAAGGTATTTAACGGTTCTGTTGAGCTTGTTGCAGGAGTTGACTATACGGTCGATTATTCTATTGGCGAGCTTGTTATAAGAAATGCCAGCGCTTTGGTTTCGGGGGCAAACTTAAAAATTACATATGAAACAAACGATTTGTTCCAGCTTGCTTCAAAAACCCTAATTGGCACAAGAGCGGAACTATCTATTAATAAAACAAGCTATCTCGGGTTTACTTTAATTAACCTGAAACAGCAGACACTTAATGATAAAATCAGGATCGGGGAAGAACCCACAAACAATACAATTATAGGCTTCGATGCATCAACTGACATAAAAACCAACTTACTTACAAAGCTTGTAAACAAAATTCCCGGTTACAATACAAAAGAAGAATCAATTTTAAATTTAAAGGGCGAAATCGCATTTATGCTGCCCGACCCAAACACCAAGAAAAGCAGAATACCAAGCGATAACGGTGAAGCCGTTGCTTATATCGATGATTTTGAAGGTGTGAAAAAAATAATTCCCTTGGGTTTGAATCCTTTATCATGGACACTATCAAGCATTCCGGTTGACCCGACGCTTGTCCCGGTTTTTAATACTGATGACGAACGCGACAGCTTAATGAGCCGGAAAAGGGCCCGCCTCAACTGGTATAATTTAATCAATAACGTATTAATAAGTGATGTTTATCCGAACAGGAGCATTGCAAGCAATCAAAACCAGTCTTTAACTCCGATGGTATTTGACATTAAACCCGATACAGTAGGGCCCTATAACTATATTACCCAGCAGGAATTCGTAGCCGATGGCCTGGACGTAAATAAATGGTCAGGTGTATTTAAATTTTTGAATACTTCGCAGACAAATCTTTTGGATGAAAATATTAATTATATTGAAGTGTGGATGCAGGTAAACGGGAACAATGTTTTACAGGACGATTCGGCAAAAATGATAATAGACCTTGGAACAATTTCAGAGAGAATAATAACTTCAAAGAGAATCCCGCCTAATTCTACCGACCAAAACGTAAATTACCATACTGAAGACAAAGACGGAAGCGGTCAGCTTGATGTCGGTGAGGATAACGGCATTGACGGAAGAACAGATGCAGAGGAAGTTGCTATATTCGGTAATGGAATTAACGGCAATGACCCAAGTAGAGATAACTATGCGTGGACCCAGGGAAGTGCTGTTTACACTTCTTTTAACGGGACGCAAGGCAATGCCACAAATTTAACTGAAGCCAAAAGAATCGATACCGAAGATTTGAACAACAGCGGAACTCTTGATTTAACTAATAATTATTTTGAGTATGTTGTTCCCTTAAAACTCGATTCGGTTTCAGTTGCAAATCACCCTTTCATAGCAGGCGGGGGTAACCAGGGTTGGTATCAGTTCATAATTCCGCTGGATGAATGGAGAAGCAAAATCGGTGCCAATGCTTCGTTCACTAATATTCAGTATGCAAGAGTATGGTTTAAAGGATTCAGTGGAAATACCCAAATTAAAATCGTCGATTTCAGTCTTGTAGGCAACCAATGGGTAAAATCAAATAAAAATGACACTTCCTACAACGTATCGGTTGTAAACATAGAAGACAACTCAAACATATACCAGCCGCCGGTTCCGGGTGATGTGCTAAGGCAAAGGGATCAAACACAGGTTGACCAGAATGTATTATCTAATGAGCAGTCCATATCTCTTGATGTAAGAAACCTGCTTCCGGGTCAAGGCAAATACCTGTTTAAATCATTTACAACAAGACCAATTGACTTAATAAATTACAAAATACTGAAATTATTTGTCAATGGCGACAGCTCATTCAGTTATACCAATCCAAACGATTATGACGCCGCGGTGATTGTAAGAATCGGTGCCGACACTGCAAATTATTACGAATACAGGGCTCCCGTTCACGCCGATATCAGGCCGGGTACTCCATGGAATCCGCTGAATGAAATCAATATCAACTTAAGCGAGATGACCTCGGTAAAGCAGTCAACAGACACTTCAGGAAATATTGTATATATCGATGTTCAAAACGGTCCCCCCGGCTCAAAATACAGTGTTGTCGGAAATCCTTCAATCAGAGATGTAAGGCAAATCGTTCTCGGTATATACAATAACAATAAAGACCCGATTGTTACAAAGGCACTTACAGGCTCGGTTTGGTTTAACGAGATGCGGGTTCTCAAGACTAATGATGCAAGCGGCTACGCATTCACACTTAGTGCCGGGCTGAAAATTGCAGATTTGGCTGTGCTCAATTTGTCATTCAATAAAACTGACCCTAATTTTCACAATCTTGAAGGGAGATTCGGTACCCTGAATCTGGCAAACAGCTGGGAGATCTCAGGCACGGTAAATGCACATAAGGTTTTAAACTCCCTGCTCTCGCGTTATGTATCGGTAAAATTCAAGGATTTCTTTACAATTCCAATATCATTTTCGCATACTGAAATACTTGACAAACCAAAATATCTCCCCAGCACTGACGTTGACCTTGAAACAGCTGCTAACAATGTATACAACAGAGTAAAAGATTCAACAGGTAATACCGAATTGGCCGAGTACATGTCCAATCAGGTCAGGGTTTCCGCACAAACATTAAGAATTGCAAACAGATTTTCAATCAGCGGAATGAAATTTACTTTTCCGGGCGATAACTTTTTTGTCAAGCAAATATTAAATAAAATTGAAATAAATTTTGTAAGGAATACATATGTTGAAAGAACACCGACTCTTGAGAGCAAATATGCATGGGATATGAACGGAAATATTGGCTTGGGCTCTGAGATAGATTTAATGGAAAAATTAAATCTTAAAATCGGAAAATTCCTGCCTTTCGGAGATGAATTCAAAGAAGCTAAAATGTATTTCTTCTTCCCCTTTATGCCTCTTGCTCCGCTGTATACTTCAAGCATAAGCATGCAGGGTAGCTTTAACAGAAGGCGAGGTGACGAAAAGCTCAGAACACAGTTTTCACCAAATCCGACCTCAAGGCAGTTTGATGCACAAAGAAGCTTTAATCTCGACTGGAAGTTTATTGAGAATTGGGTTGTTGACATCACGGGCAATTACGGTTTCAGAACAGGAAGCGATTTAACCTTTCTCGAAACTACGAATGACTCGCTCAGGCTGCAGCGTTCAGAGGGCGAAATCTGGGATGACATCTTCTTTAACAACGGTTTAATAAACTGGGGCAAAGACCTGGATTATGCTCAAACGGTTTCGATTAATCCCAAATTCAACATTCCCGGCTTAAGGGATTTTGTTGACCTCACATCATCATACAGGGTGCAGTACGGGTGGAGAGCATCACAGTATAACGTCAGCCTCGGAAGCAACGTGGGATACAGCTCCGATTTCCAGTCAACTGCATTTCTGAAGCTCAACCAGATATTCAACATCTTCAAAGCCGGCGAAAATAAAATACTCGGCGGAGCAATCTCCTCAGCATATCAGGACGATAAACAGGACCCTGCGGATATACTTAAGCTTTTAAAGACATTTGTTCCGGAACAGCTTAACATAACTTTTTCCCAGTCAAAGCAGCTTACAAATCCGGCAATCAGCGGTATACCCGGATTCGGCAACTTCTGGATGAAATTCAAGTGGGACGAAAGCCTCGGACCCTCAAGATTATACCAGCTTGGATGGGTTACTGAACCGGGAAGAAGGATTCCGGGAGTGCAGTTAACAGACGGGCATAATCTAAATAATTCAGTAACTTTTAATACATTCATTAATCCGATATTTCCGAATAACCTTAAAATTAACTTTACATACAAAATTACAAATGCGTCAAATAAATCAATTACATACAACACTGATTCAGTAACAGGGGCTTTGAGCCCGCCTACTGCAAATACAGAAAGCAGAACCCTGACAAGACCAAGCTTTTTCATTTCAGGAGATATTGTTAGCAGCATGGGAGTGGGTTTTAATCCACAAAGCCAGGCTAAGGAAATTGCCGATAAATTCGAATCAAACGTTGTATCTTTCCCCTTCCCGAGCTGGACGCTTACCTTAAGCGGTGTTGAAAAGTTTGAAATGTTTTCCAACTTCGCACAGTCGGTAACAATAGAAAGCGGCTATTCATCCGAGTATAAGAAGGTTTTAAGTTACGACGGTGTCACCCCCGAACGTACAAGAGACCAGGGAATTACTGCGGGATTTTCACCGCTGATTGGAGTGAATTTCACTTTCAAACCGATTTCCGAAGGAAATTTGACTGCATCGTTCAAGTTAAGCAAAACCGATAACTACATCCTTGAACCAAACAGCGCCAATATTACCAATACTGCAACCAATGATTTATCCATTAACGCAAGCTACACAAAGTCCGGATTCAAAGTTCCGCTGTTCGGCTTATCGCTTGAAAACAACCTGACAATTTCGTTTTCCTATACAAGAACAAAGAACGACCCTGTGGTTTACAGATACGACCCTTTGGGCGATATTTGGAACACTAATTCCCAGACGGGTTCCACTTCAACCACAGTTAGCCCGTCTATCCAATACAATTTGTCAAAGAGCGTAACGCTTCAGCTTTTCTATAAGTATACAAAGGTTGAGCCGACAGGCAATAATCTGCAAATAACAACAAGAACATCCAATGAGGCGGGTTTAAACGTAAAGCTGCAAATCCAGTAAGATTGGAAACCGTTAGCTTAATAATCGGTTTAAGTGCAGCATTTTTAACAACATTTGCATTTCTGCCGCAGGCGATTAAGACAATCAAAACCAAACACACAAAAGACCTCTCCCTGCCGATGCTTGTTATGGTTGAACTCGGCTTAATATGCTGGCTTGCGTACGGACTGCTCATTAACAGCACTCCCGTTATTGCAGCAAATACAGTATCGATTGTTTTCATTAGCATCATTCTTTATATGAAGTTCAAGTATAAGTAATGCATTTTCTGCTTTTCAGACACCCTCTGTATCTCCCCCTTATTAAGGTAAAGATGTTGGCTCGTCCCCTCCTTAGCAAGGAGGGGTGGCAGGAAGTGACGGGGTGGTCTAAAATTTCGCCTGACTGCAGCAGGCAGGCTGTTTTGGGCAAAAAGATACAGGGCAAAATGGCAGTGCAAAATTTCGTTGTATTGAGCAGAAAAGTACACGCCACAAAAAAAACCGTGCCTCAAAACCGATATTATGTAAAGTTGGCTTTTCGGAAACCCCATTTTTTGCCCATTTTTGACTTGATGATATTTTGACATTTTTACACTCATCATCCCTCAGTGTAGGGTGCGACCCGCCGGGTCGCCCCTTACAGCACAAGGTAAATTTAACACATTTGGATTTATTTGTCAAGGTAAGTTAACAACTTTCACCTCATTAGGCACATATAGAGTGAAATCCGATTTTCGGTTAACTCAATCAATTACTAATTGGTAATTATTAATTAATAATTGTATATCATAAATTGCTGAGATTATGTAAATTTGGGAAAATTTAAAACTTTACTATTATGTCATTAATTGATAAAGGGTTACAGGAAGGTCTTATCAAATTTGATGAGACGAGAAAAAGTATTACTTATACTACAATTAATAAAAAATACAGATTTACTGACCCGGAAGAACAGGTACGGGCTGAATTGTATTTACAGTTAATATTTACTTATGGCTATAAAAAAGAAAGAATTGATTTGGAAGTCCTTGTACCCAGGAGAACACCAACAGATAAAGCGGATATCGTTGTATTTACAGATGATGAACTTAAAAACCCTTATATAGTTACCGAATGTAAAAAGCCTGAAATAACGGACGCAGAATTCATTCAGGCAATTGAACAAGGATTTGGAAATGCTAACTCATTACGTGGTAATTACCTGATTGTAACATCAGGTTTAAAAACGGCTTACTATAATGTAAAAGACTTCCCGGTTGCCGAAAGAAGTGAAAACATAATCGCAGATATACCAAAAGCTGGGGAAAAGAAAACACATAAATATAAATACACCAAAGGCGGAATAAACGGATTTGAATTGGAATTAGTCAGCGAAGCAGAATTAGTAAGAAGATTTAAACAGGCGCACGATACGTTATGGGGAGGAGGGGAACGAAATCCATCAGAAGCATTTGATGAGCTTGATAAAATTATTTTCTGTAAAATATGGGATGAACTTGTCCCAAGGAAAAAAGGTGAACCATACGATTTCCAGCTTTTCACAGGTGAGCATCCTGAAAGGTTAATGTCAAGAATTAAAAAGCTCTATCATAAGGGGAGAGAAAAAGACCCTAATGTATTTAGCGATAATATCACTATTACGCCACAGGAAATGCAAACTATAGTTGGCTATCTTGCACCAATTAACTTAAGCAAAACCAATTTAGACAGTAAAGGCAGAGCATTTGAAACTTTCTTAGGTGCATTTTTCAGAGGAGATTTCGGACAATATTTCACGCCAAGAACAATAGTTAAATTTATTACCGATACACTGCCTATTACAAACGAATCGCTTGTGCTTGACCCGGCGTGCGGAAGCGGAGGCTTTTTATTGTATGCACTAGATAAAGTTAGGCTACTTGCAAGAAATATGACTGAACAAGGCTACTTTGAAGATACAAATGAAGAAAAAAAATACTGGCATGAATTTGCACAAAACAATTTATATGGCATTGAGATAAACAAGGGCATTTCAAGAACAGCTAAAATGAATATGATTATCCATGATGACGGGCATACAAACGTAATAAATAATGACGCTCTTGAAGATATAGAAAATAAAATATTCCTTAACGCAGTCAAAAATGGAAGCAAAGGATATAAAAATTTTAAAAAAGATAACTTTGATTTCATAATAACAAATCCTCCCTTCGGCTCAACTTTAAAACAATCCGAAAAATCGTACTTTACATATTATGAGCTTGCAAAAAAGTCAACGGACTGGATTAAGCTGAGGCTTGGGAATATCCGGACGAACGAATACAGAGATATGCAAAACTCAGAAATACTATTTCTCGAACGATGTTATAATTTTCTTAAAGTCGGCGGATATTTAGCTATGGTAGTGCCAGATGGAATGCTAACTAATTCTACACAACAATATGTAAGAAACTGGGTTGAAGAGCATTTCAGAATTGTTGGAGTTGTTTCGTTACCTCAAACTGCCTTTACTGCCACTGGGGCAGGAGTAAAAAGCTCTGTTATTTTTTTAAAAAAGTATGACCTTGCAACAACAAAGGCGCTTCAGGCAGTAAAAGCAAAAACGCAGGATGAGTTATTTGAAATGCCTGTTTACGGACCTGCAATTAAACAGCTTGAAGCAAAAGAGGCAAGAATAATCGCAAAGGGCGATAATGTAATACAAACAATAACCGAAGAACTTGAAAATCACTTAAAAGCTCTTAAAGAACAGGGCAAGCTAACAGAGAAGGAAAGAAAGGAACTTATAATTGCTGCAAAGGATAGAATAAATAAACATAAGAAAACCGAGGAATATCAAAACTGGAAAAGAGATATAACTGATGAATATAACGAAAAGATTGAAAATATAATTGAAACTTTAAATGATGAATATATTAAAAAGGTTAAGGAACGCCTGCAGTACTACCCGATATTTATGGCGATAGCCGAAGATATTGGCTATGATGCAACCGGCAGGATAACTGGTAGAAACGAACTTGAAGATATTTCAAAAGAACTCGCAAGGTTTATTGAAAACATAGAGGATAGGAAAGAAAGTTTTTTTCAATTAGCCCTGGCTTAGATAAAAATAAAATTTTTATTGTAAGCTGGGGCAAGTTGAGTGAAAGGTTTGACCCTCTTTATTTAAAATATATTCTTAGTTTAATTCATTCTAAATACCAAGCATTGCCCTTAAAGAGGTTACTATCCAAACCCCCACAGTATGGGGCAAATGAAGAAGGTGTACTTAGAACTGATTTATTGCAACCACGGTATATACGGATAACAGATATAGATGAATTCGGAATTTTAAAAAAAGAACTGGGATTTACTGCAAAAGTAATTGATAAGAAATATATATTGAATGAGAACGACTTATTATTAGCTAGAAGTGGCAATACAGTAGGGAAATCTTATATTCACAAAAAAGAAAACATTGCAGAAGAATGTTTTTTTGCTGGTTATATGATTAGGTTTGTTTTAAATCATGAGCTTATAATGCCCGATTTTGTTTTTTATTTTACTCAACTCAATCCTTACAAAAATTGGGTAAATGCAATAAAAAGACCGACTGGACAGCCAAATATTAATGCCGAAGAATACAAAGAATTAAAAGTACCCATATTAAAATTAACAGAACAAAAAAAAATAGTTAGTATTTTAAATGATGCTTATGAAGGATATAAGCAGTCTTTGAATAAAGCAATTTTACTTCTTAATTCAATTGACGATTACCTTCTTAAAGAACTTGGAATAAAGTTACCTAAAAACAAATGGAGTGTTTTAAAATATAGGGTTTTTCTATCAAATATTACAGAGGTTGCCCAACAACGTCTTGACCCCAAAGGTCATCACCCATACTACGATTTACTTAAAGAATCAATAAAAAAATGCAGATATTCAGTGAAACCATTAACCAATTTAATTTCACATTTTTGTAACGGTGATTGGGGTATTGATGAGGAAAAAATAGAAAATCCAAAACTGTTTGAAAGATGTTTAGTCATTCGTTCAACAGAAATAGACAATGAATTTAATATTAATTTTGAAAGCGGTAGAGAAAAATTCCGGTTCATAAGCAAAAGGAAACTGGAAACTTTTAATATAAAAAACAACGACATTTTAATTGAACGTTCGGGCGGAAGCCCTGACCAGCCTGTTGGCAGAGTTGCCTTTATCGAGAAACCTTATATAAATAATACAAGAATAAGTTTCGGAAATTTCCTATCAAAAATTAAAGTAAACCAAGAGGTAGATAGTTCATATTTATTTAATTTTCTGAAAACAATTCATAATATCGGATTAACCGAAGTTATGCAGACTCAAACTCATGGAATAAGGAATCTACTTATAAGAGAATATTTATCACAATTCATACCTATTCCGCAATTAAAAAAACAACACCAAATTGCTGAGCATATAGCCCAAATCCGTAGTGAAGCAAAACGTATGCGTGAAGAAGCAAACAAGCAGCTTGAAGAAG
Source organism: Chlorobiota bacterium (assembly GCA_022616535.1). Classification (GTDB taxonomy): domain Bacteria; phylum Bacteroidota; class Ignavibacteria; order Tepidaquicellales; family OLB5; genus JAKEEM01. Next base: position 28,516 of record JAKEEM010000001.1, read on the forward strand.
CAAAAAAAGAAGTAGAAAAGATGATATTAGGAAACTGAAATACCTTTGCTCCATTCACCCCAGAACAAAACCCATAAAACCAAAAATTACCGCTTACTATTCACATTTCATTATAAACCGCATTTAATTATATTTGTAAGATTTTAGCGAAAAAATTGAAATTTGTCATTTGAAATTTGGAATTTTGCTTCTTGCGCCCATAGCTCAATCGGATAGAGCGGCAGCCTTCTAAGCTGCAGGTTACAGGTTCGATTCCTGTTGGGCGTGCAGGGTTTAAAATTATCAATGTTCAGTTATCAATTTTTCAATTATTGAACATTGTTCATTGATAATTGTTCATTGTTTTTATCATGGTGAGCGTAGTTCAGTTGGTTAGAACACCAGATTGTGGCTCTGGGGGTCGGGGGTTCGAATCCCCTCGCTCACCCAAAAACCTCACCCCCTTTCCCCCTCCTATTAGGAGAGGGGTGTCCGCCAGCTGGCGGACGGGTGAGGTTAAACTACAATGAGACCCATCGTCCAATGCGGGGTTCAGGGTGAAATTCATTGATTATTAAAGCCATTAAACCTATATTTGTTTTCTGATTTTCTTCTCCGAAGGAGTCTCCAAAGGAGTCTACGACCTTCGGACAAAATTCACCAAAAAAATGACAGAGGAACAAATTGAGAAAAAACCGATTTAGAATTATATTGACCGTTTTGTTCTTAGCCCTATCCTTTTATTTCCTCTACCCTACTTATAAGGACAGCCAGCTTACCAATGACGCAAGCCAGCTTAAAACTGCCGAGGACAGCGCTGCATTTTTCGAAAAGTTCGGCTCCGATATACTAAAAGCCAGAGAAAACCGCCTCAAGCTGGGGCTTGACCTGCAGGGCGGGATGTATGTAATTATGGAAGTCGATATTCCAAAGCTCTTAAGCGACTTAGCCAAAAAACAGGATGACGTATTAAAACAGGTCCTCGATGCTGCAAACGAGCAGGCTAAAGGTTCTGATGAGGACTTTGTTGATGTCTTTGAATCCAAGCTTAAGGAAAGAGGAACTTCGCTGAAATCATATTACGGCGAAATACGCGATGATGAAGCAAAAATTAACTCAGATTTAAAAACCGAAGTCGAAAACGCAATAGACAGGGCTGTTGAAGTCGTAAGAAACAGGATTGACCAGTACGGAGTATCCGAGCCGGTAATCCAGAAAAAGGGTTCAAGCCGCCTTGTCGTTGAGCTTCCCGGCGTCAGCAACGTTCAGGAAGTCAGAAAGCTCCTTCAGGGAACTGCCCTTCTTGAATTCAAGCTTGTAATCGACCCGCAGATTGCTGTTAAAGTGATGGAAAAAATCAACGTGTTCCTTGCGGGCGGAAATCTCGACTCGCTTATTAAATCGGACTCGCTTCAGCAAATAACTCAGACCGATACTACGAAGAAAGATACAACCGGCATTACTTCAAAAGATACAACTAAGAAAGATATAACCAAAACCAATATAACATCAGCTGACACATCCATTGAAACGGGTAACGATACTTCGCTTATTGACGAAGAGCTGACCGATACAAGTCTGCTTCAGGATACAAGCCAGCAGATGTCGGAGGAAGAGTTTAAGAAAAAAAATCCCTGGTTCTATCTCGTAAGACCGCAGCAGTATCAGGACGGAACCGTAGTTTGGTTTGCAAGGGAAACCGATAAGCCCCAGATACAAAGGATTTTGGAAAGAAAAGAAGTAAGAGATTTAATCCCCCCGGATATAAGCTTTTCGTTCAGCAACCAGTCAACATTTGTAGATGAGGGAGAGAAGATATATCAGTTCTACATTCTTAAAAAAGAACCCGAGCTCACAGGCGGAGTTGTTGTCAATGCAAGGTCTAATATAGACCCGACGAATAACACACCCGTAGTTTATATGGAAATGAACAGCGAAGGGTCTGCTGACTGGGCGCGCATTACAGGGGCAAACATCAACAAGCAGATTGCAATAGTGCTGGATAACGTTGTTTATTCCGCCCCGGTTGTAAGAAATAAAATCACCGGCGGCAGCTCGCAAATTGAAGGGATGTCAAGCATACAGGAGGCAAAGCTTCTTGAAATAGTTCTAAGAGCCGGCGCGCTTCCTGCACCGCTAACAATTATCGAAGAAAGGACCGTCGGTCCATCGCTCGGCGAGGACTCAATACAAAAAGGATTATATTCATCCGTCATTGCGCTGATTTTAGTAGCCCTGTTCATGGTTGTTTACTATCACTTTGCAGGCGGTGTTGCAGATATGGCTTTGGTGTTTAATATGCTGTTCGTAATGGGTGTAATGGCAAGCTTTCACGCAACATTAACCCTGCCCGGCATTGCGGGATTAATCTTAACAATCGGTATGGCCGTCGATTCGAACGTTTTGATTTACGAAAGAATACGCGAGGAGCTCGGCACAGGCAAACCGCTCCGCACTTCGATTGAAATCGGCTACAAGAAAGCGTTTTCCGCTATTATGGATTCGCACGTAACATCGATTATAACAGCAATCATACTTTACCAGTTCGGAACGGGACCGATACAGGGATTTGCATTGACCCTAATAATCGGTTTGGTTGCAAATTTATTCACCGCTATAATTATTACCAGAATTGTTTTCGATATAATGACCGATAAGGGCAGAACACAAATTAATTTCGGATAAAAAATTGCTAAAAATTAACAGGGACTTTTAATGAGATTTTTCCATGATTTACATATAGATTTCCTTTCAAAGAGAAGATATTTTTATATAATGTCCGTTGTTTTAATTGCAATCGGACTTGCAGTATTCTTTATTAAAGGAATAACTCTTGGTATAGATTTCTCGGGTGGAACGGAAATACTCGTTAGATTTGAAAATGAAGTTCCGATTAATGAAGTAAGAAGCTCAATGGATAATGCCGGAATGACCGGAGCCGAAATTAAAACAATGGGCAGCGAAAGAGATATTTTAATCAGAACGGCAGAGCAGGCAGAAGGAACAATTGTAAGCGATAAGATAAGGGACGCACTGAAAAACAGCTTCCAGAACAATAATTTTGAAGTGCTAAGGATTGATAAAGTCGGACCCAAGATTGGCAAGGAGCTGAGAATTTCTGCCGTCTACGCAACAGTATTTTCACTGATTGCAATACTTATTTATCTCGCATTCAGGTTTGAGTTTACTTATGCCGTCGGAGCTGTTTTGGGGCTGTTCCACGATGTTTTGATTACTCTCGGAATGATTGCAATATTTCATACCCTGTTTCCCGCTCTTAATCTTGAACTTAACCAGGGAATGGTTGCGGCGTTTTTAACGCTGATTGGTTTTTCCGTAAACGATACGGTTATAGTGTTCGATAGAATAAGGGAAAATATTAAGCTTTACAAGAACGAAGATATACTGACAGTTATGAACAGAAGCATTAATACAACGCTCAGCAGAACGGTTATCACAAGCGGAACGGTGTTTTTAACGGTATTAATTCTTCTGCTTTTCGGTGGCGAAGTTCTTAGAAGCTTTGCGTTTACATTCACTATAGGCGTTATCACAGGCACTTATTCATCGATTTACGTTGCAAGCGCATTTGTAGTTGATATAAAATATTACCAGAAAAGAAGGAAACTGGGAGCTGCAGGTAAGGTAGCAGTGGTAAGGTAGCAGTGGTAAGGTAGCTGTGGTAAGGTAGCTGTAAACAAAGCATAATCTTTTTCGTATTCACGCAAGTATACAAATCCAGTCTTAATAACTTCTAAAAAATTTATGTCCGCTGATGCAATCATAGGCTTACAATGGGGTGACGAGGGCAAAGGCAAAATAGTTGACCTGCTCGCACGGGAAGCTGATTACGTTGTCCGCTATCACGGAGGCAATAATGCAGGTCATACTGTTGTTCTAGGAAAAAAAAAGTACTTCTTCAGGCTTATTCCTTCAGGCGTTTTTCATAAAAATACGCATGTTATCATAGGCGGAGGAGTTGTTTTAGACCCCGAAGTGCTGATTTCCGAGATGGATATTCTGGAATCCGAAGGGATAAACCTGAAGAAGAAGCTGATTATTTCTCCCCGTGCGCATTTAATTTTGCCCTATCACAAAGAGCTTGATATAGCTTATGAAAAAGCCCGGGGGAAGAAAAAGCTTGGCACCACAAAAAGAGGAATCGGACCGGCTTATTCGGATAAAGTCAGCTATAACGGAATTCGTGTTTATGATTTAAGTGACTGGAAAAGCTTTGAGCAAAAATTTAAGTTTCAGGCGGGAGTTAAAAATAAAATCCTTAATGCTTTTGGTGTAAAACCGATAAATATAAATAAGTCTTTAAACAGCTTAAAAAAGCAGCGGACTAGAATCTTACCCTTTATAAAAGACTCATTCGAAATCTTAAACGATGCGCTTGCAAAGAGAAAGAAAATATTATTCGAAGGCGCGCACGGCATTATGCTTGATTTAGACTGGTCGCCCTACCCTTTTGCAACTGCATCAAATACCGTTGTCGGCGGTTTGAATACCGGCGCAGGGCTTCCCCCAAAATCGCTTAACAATGTTATCGGCGTGCTGAAGGCGTTTACCTCAAGAGTCGGTGAGGGTCCGCTGCCGACGGAAATCTACGGGCGGCTTGCCAATGCAATTCGCGAAAGAGGAACTGAATACGGAACAACGACAGGCAGACCGCGCAGAATCGGATGGCTTGATTTAGAGGCAGTGAGGTTTTCATGTGCAATTAACAATGTGAATGAAATTGTCATCACAAAGCTTGATATTTTAAGCGGACTGATTGAAATAAAAATCTGTACCGGCTATAGGCTAAACGGAAAGAAAGTGCGATATTCAGAGTGCGGATATAAGGAACTTGAGAAAGTTAAACCTGTGTATAAGTCGTTCCCCGGGTGGATTGAGGATATCTCAGCTGTTAGGAAGTTTTCAAATCTCCCTCCTGAATGCAAAAATTACCTGAAATTTATAAAGAAATTTCTAGGCGTTAAAATAAAGTTTGTATCTGTCGGCGCTGAGAGAAATGCAAATATTAAAATTAGTTAGAAAACGGTAGGATAGGCATTCCTGCCTGTCCGAAAAACGAAAGCTGATTATTGACAGACAAGAATGTCTGTCCTACTTTACTTCTTTACGGAGAAAAAGCTATTTAATTTTATTTGCAGTAAATAACCCTGCTTCTTTTAGCCCGCTTCTGAATGTTGAAAAAGACCAGCCGCCTTTCATTTCGTTTCCGTTTACCTTTGCATTAATGAACACGTTGGCATCGGCGATTTTGGGATTGGTGTTAATGCTGAGCATTTTAAGCGAGTCAATGTAAAAACCGCTGTACTCTCCACCGCGCATTGTGGAAAACCCTGTATATGATGTATCCTCGGTCATTTTAGTAATGGTGTATGTTCCTGAAATGCGGTAATTGACCGTAACTTCGTCTTTTTTAATCGCGTCGATTTTAATTACTCCTTCGACAAGTGATGTTCCTATGCTATCGGAAATCACGTAGCTGTAATCACCCTTTTTCAAATCAACGGTTTTAACGTTATTTGAGCTTGAACAGGAATACAATAATACTAAAACCGGAAGCAATAAAAATCTTATGATTATCTTCATTATTTTACAAGCACCATTTTTTTAATTTGAGAATAAAGCAGTCTGCCAGACTTATTTACGTCAAGTTTGTACAAATAAACCCCCGATGCTAAGCTTAAATCTGAAGCATCTAACCTGCTTGTAAATATACCAATTGGATAGTAATTATTATCAATTAATCTAGTGACTTCCCTGCCGAGCAAATCGTAAACTCTTAACGTAACATATCCATCCTCAGGAAGCGCAAAAGTAATATTTGTGGAGGGATTAAACGGATTGGGGTAATTCTGCAATAAATTAAAGGTAACGGGAGCTTCCGAGGAGTTTACAGCCGAATCCAAGCACGCCGCAAGCTCATAACCAAGTCTTACCGTATCCCCCGGCAATGAACCGAAACCGCGGGTAAAGTTAATACCGCCGTTTAAGTGACAGTAACTCATTATTGTCCCATTATTATTCTGTTGTGTAGTACCCACACAGCTTTCGCCATTAATATTAACGCACGAGTCAATTTGCCCGCTCACAGTAGGCCAGACACAAGCATGGGTATGTTTTGAAGCAAAGTTGTGGCCCATTTCATGTGTTATAACCATTACTGTCCAAGAATAAACAGGAAAGGGGCTGTAATTATTTTCAATATTGCTGAAAGCAAACCTGCCGTAATGCGCATCATCCGGAGGAGGAAAATAAATATATGACTGGCATAATACATTTATCCAGGCAATTCCTCCAAGCTGCTGTCCATGACCGGTTGAAAGTAAATGAGCCAAATCACCGTCAAAATCATCCTGTGTTCTTGAGCCAAATTCGTTAAGTATATCATAAGAACCACTAAAGCCGACATACGGGTCAGGTGATGTATACACAAAAATTTCAGATGAAAGTACAACCGGAATTTGTTCATTTGCATACAAAGTTATAACGTGCGCAAACGCTCCGGTAACAAATTGTCCGACAAGGTTAACATTGCTTCCGTTATCCAGATACATTTGGTGGTCACAGACAAAATATACCCTAACAGGTGAAGTGGTTCTTGATGAACTTTTATTTAAATTTCCTCTTTCCACCTTGGAAAATAAACCGGAGTAATCATCTGCCGCGCACTGAAAATCAGGTTTATTGATAACATCTCTGTCATTATAAAAAATGTATTCATCCGTTGGGCGATTATCTATATCTTTCACCGGGCCAAGGATATAATTACCGTCATTGGTTGAGATAATCCCCATAACATTATCATTAAATATGCTTACCGTGACCACAGATGTATTATCCCCTTTTAGTATTCCGCGGTAATACAGCCCCTCATCGAATTTGGTATAACTTACCGAACCGTTTTCTCCCATTGCTTTAATTCTAAAATTCTCCGGCAGGAAATTAATTCTAACGAGTTCCAGCTCTATGCTTTCTTCATCCTTTGGAATTATAAAATTAATTTCATTTGGTTTTGAAGAGTTAATGCTGCTTAATGAAGATTTATCTATGTTGAGTAAAGACACGCCCGCTGCAAAGCTATTCAATGCATCTGAATTCACCTTGTTACTTTTTTTAAATAAATTTACATCATTGAAGATGCTGTATTGTTTTCTGCTGTTAACCAGTTCCGCAGCTTTTTTAACGTGGCCTAAATCTTTAAACTGCGGTAATGATTGAACTGTATTTTCGCTCACATTAAATGCAGTAAGAGAAAAAACCAAAGCGAATGTAACTAAAACAAATATTATAATATTAATTCTGTATAGTTTTTTCATGTTCAAACTTATTTTGAGTTATCGGATGAGTTAATGTATTCGGTTTCCATAACAACATTACTGGTTGAAATTTTATCATCGGCGCTTAACTGCTGGTAATAAAGAATTCTGTTAACATTTAGTCCGCTTAAAACGAGCTCGTTTGCCTGAGTAAAGCTGATTTCATATTGGACGCCGGAAGCAGTGTATGTTAAAGTAGTTCCTGAAACAGAGTAATTTCTGGAAATAGGTGACTGGTTCGGGCACTGGAGCGTTGCTACCCCTCCGCTTGTGCTTGGGAAGTTTACTGTCTCGCCGGGGCAAATGTCATGAAGCGAGCCCTCGTTGAAAATTAGTTTCCAATTACCTACAATGCTCTGGGTAGTGTTAATCTGATTTATAACATCCTCACAATCACTGCCCAGAAACGGAAGCGATAAAAGCATAAGCAAAATTGCCGAGCGGATTATTGAAAGTTTTAGAGGTTTTTTCATAAAATATTAAAATTAATTTTCGCTAATATAATTGTTGCAAGTGAAATTCACAAATATAATTCAGTGATTTTATAAATATTTAAATTTTCTCAGCAAAAACCGAGTGAACAAACCCAAGGAAGTTATTGCGGATTTTGATTATTTTGAAGCCGTTTTGTTCAAGGAGGGCTGAATATTCTTCTACTGTAAGAAAACTATCGACTGATTCAGAAAGGTAATCGTAGGCATAATCGCTTTTTGAAATTGCATTGCCGATTTTTGGCAGCACTTTTTCAAAATACAGCTTAAATGATTTATTTGTAATTGAATTTTTCTGCGGCTTAAACATTTCAATAGTCAAAAATTTTGCTTCAGGTTTTAATACCCTGTGGATTTGTCTGATACATCTCTCAAGCGACTCGAAATTACGCACGCCGAAAGCAATTCCGCATAAGTCAAAAAAATTATCATTAAACGGAAGCTCCTCCGCATCGGCTTGCAATGTTATGTTCACATCCTTTGGAAGCTTGTTCTGGCTTAGCTTAAGCATTTCGACGGATAAATCAACGGAGTAAATTTTCTGAGGATTTAATTTCAAAAATTCCAGCCCCAAATCACCCGAGCCGGCTGCTAAATCAAGTATGTAATTATATTCACAATTTAAGGAACCAAGAAACTTTACCGCTGAGCGCCTCCACTTTTTATCCTGAAAGCCGCTTAATAAATGGTTAAGTCTGTCGTAAGTCGGCGAAATCTCATCGAACATCCTGCCAATGAATTTTTTATCTTTTGAATATTTCATTGATTAAGTTTACTTAAACCTGAGCGAAGTGACGGGATTTAACCTTGACGCAAGGTAAGACGGTATTACCGTTACAATTATGCTGAGAATGACAGCAATTACGGTTATTGTTATTCCTATGTTCCAGTCAATAACTATGGGTACTTTGGACATGTAATAAATTTCCGGGATTTTAATTATGTCATATTCAATCTGAAGAAGGCACAAGCCAAAGCCGAGAATGTTGCCAAGAATAATTCCTGCAATCGAAATAAACATTCCCTGAATAAAAAACAGCTTCACTATATCGAAGTTTCTCGCACCAAGTGATTTAAGTATCCCTATGGTTTCTGTTTTTTCCAAAACAAGCATAAGCAGAAAGCCGATTATATTGATTGCAGCGACAATTACAATCAACCCAAGCACAATTGGAATCGGCTCTTTTTGAAGCTCAATCCATGTAAACAGTCCTTTATACAATTGAAAAACATTCCGTGCATTGTTGTTGGGATAATCGACCTTTGCCTTAATTTCAGAAGTAACCTTGCGGATTTTATTAATGTCGTTTAAGAAAACCTCAATACCCGTAACGTAGGGACCCATGCTAAAAAGCTTTTGCGCATCCTTTAAATCCGAATATAACAAAACATCATCGTATTCCTTTAAGCCGGATTCATAAATGCCCGTTACTCTGAATGCCTTTATAGTTGGGGTATTGGCTACAGAAGGTATCCCCACTGTTGCAATTATAAAGACTTTGTCATCAAGCGTTATGTTCAGCTTTGAAGCCAGCTTGTTGCCGATAATGATTTTCGATGTTGTCGAGTCAATATTTCCAAGCTCGCCGCTTCCGGAAACAATCGTTCGCTGAGCATTAAAAATATTGTCTTCATTTCTCACTCCCTTAATAATAATACCCTCGGTTCTGTCCTTAAACTTTATAACAGCTTCCTTTTGAATATAAGGATGTGCAGCAGTTACTCCAAAATTGTTTTCGGTGCTTTTTAATAAGTTTATGACTTTATTGTAATCAGCAATCCCCTCTTTTTTGAATGACGTAACCTGTATGTGAGAGGAAAGTGATACGGCTTTTTCGGTGATTTCTTTCTCAAATCCGTTTAACACGGAAACAGCAATAATCAGCGCGGCAACACCGATTGCAATTCCCGCAATTGATACAAATGTGATAAAGGAAATGAAGTTAGATTCCTTTCTTGAGCGTAAAAACCGTTTTGCGAGGAAGAAGTTTACCATATTTCTCAAAAATACAATCAGACCTCCCCTTAATCCCCTCCTTATTAAGGAGGGGACTATTGGGTGGCTATAAATTAATGTGCCATTAAATAGCTTTTTATAAACTCGTCGATATTGCCGTCCATTACGGCTTGAGTGTTGCTTGTTTCGTAATCCGTTCTGTGGTCTTTAACCATGTTGTACGGGTGAAAAACATATGAGCGTATCTGGCTGCCCCACTCGATTTTCTTCTTCGAGCTTTCAATCTTATTCAGCTTCTCCTGCTCTTTCTCCTTTTCCATTTGGTACAGCTTGGATTTCAGCATCTTCATTGCGTTTGCACGATTCTGATGCTGTGAACGTTCATTCTGGCACTGGACTACGGTTCCCGTCGGAATATGTGTAATTCTAACTGCCGTTTCAACCTTGTTAACGTTCTGACCGCCCGCTCCCCCGCTGCGGTAAGTATCAATTTTCAAATCAGCGGGATTTATTTCAATTTCGATATTATCATCAACAATCGGGTATACAAACACAGCAGCAAATGAGGTGTGTCGTTTTTTATTCGCGTCAAAAGGTGAGATTCTAACAAGCCTGTGGACGCCGTTTTCCGCTTTCAGATAACCGTAAGCATATTTGCCGGTAATTTCGACCGCAGCGCTTTTAATCCCCGCCCCGTCGCCTTCGAGCAGGTCAATCACCTCGGCTTTGAATCCCTGCTTCTCGCAGTACCTTAAATACATCCTTAACAGCATTTGAGCCCAGTCCTGCGCCTCAGTCCCGCCTGCACCGGAGTTTATAGTTAAAATTGCATCCCTTTCGTCATCAGATTCGCTAAGCATATTCTTAAACTCAACGTCGCTTATTTCCTTTTCGAGCTTTTCTATATCCTTCTCAATGACTTCCTCTAAGGTTGAATCCTTCTCCTCTTCAGCCAGAGCAATAATTGACTCCAAATCATTGTACTTTTTATCCAGATTATGCCATAAATCAATCCATTCGTTAAGTCGGGTTATTTCCTGAAGTGTTTTTTGAGCGGAGGAATTATCGTTCCAAAAGTCAGGTTTTGAGGTTTCCTGCTGGAGTGCGGCTACTTTACTTTGTTTATTGTCGACTTCAAAGATACCTCCGTAAATCGTCAATCCGTGTTTTAAGCTTTTTTAATTCTGATTTAGTGTATTCGAACATTTTTCCCTAATTCCGAACGAAGTGAAGGAATCTCATTTCTTCACATTCATTGTTCATATAATTTACTTTAAAAATTTTATGTTAATTTATAATAGAATATGGCTATTAAAAGCAAATTCTACGTAGTTTCTATGCGGTTCATTTATTTTTCTAGTATTCTATCTCCATCATCAATAATGCCGATGCCAGAGTCTTTCCCTGTGCATCGTTTTTAAGTGAAACCGTTCCCCCGCCTCCGAGCGTATTATGCAGAACAAAGTTCAAAGCATTAATGTTCGGCATTTCGTAACGTTCGACTTTACCCTCGCAAATACCCTGAAAATACTTTTTAACTACCTCAGCAGTGACTTTTTCCTTAATCACCTCATAATCATCCTTTTTATATGCAATCAAACCAATATTGGCAGCATCTCCCTTATCGCCGGAGCGTCCATGGCATATTTCCATCAGTTTGATTTTTGGCATATTTTCTTTGTTATTCCCGCGTAGGCGGGAATCCATATTATTACTAAACTTTGCAAAATTAATAACAATTAAGGATTAATGAAATGGAAAGCAATAAGAACAGTTATAAAACCCTAACGTGGGCTATTTCTCTTTTTCGAATCTTACGGATATCCGAGGATTTTAGTGTTTCAACGCTTACTGTATCGCCGTCCAGCGTCATGAACTCAACTTCATACCCTTCGCCGCCGTTATGTATCATCACCACGGTTCCAATGTCACCCTTTTTAAGGTTGTATTCAGGAATATCTTTGTTAAGAACTATTTTATCAAGTTCTTTTATCGTAAGCAAAAACCATATTTCTTTTTCATAGGAAACTACGTTTCCATGTCAGGTAAATACCAGACATTACTCAAACAACACTTTGTCTTTGCTTATCCAGTTTTTTTCGTGCCATAATATATACATCTTTCAATCTGTCAACCGAAACATGTGTATAAATCTGCGTTGTGGATAGACTCGAATGTCCGAGCAAATCCTTTACCGCCCTTATGTCGGCGCCGTGGTTGAGCAAATGAGTGGCAAATGAATGGCGCAAAACGTGGGGACTTTTCTTCTTTATCTCCGATATTTTCGAGATATAATCATTCGTTAAACGGTTCAATAGAGCGGGATACAGCTTTTTCCCGTTTTTTGCGTTGAAAACTACACCGCTGTCTATTTCAACTCCCCTTTCCGTAAAATATTCATCACGTTTTTCAAGGTAAGCGGATATCGCACCAACTGCGATTAATCCAACCGGTATAATTCTCTCTTTCCTTCCCTTTCCCTTTACTCTGATTGTGCAGTTATCAAAATCGATTTTATCGATTGTAAGATTAATCAGCTCGCTTATTCTAATACCTGAGCTGTATAATAATTCCATTATTGCCCTGTCGCGCTGTCCCCAGATGTTATCGGAAAAGAGTTTCTTTGAGTCAAGCAGTTCTTTCAATGAAGTCTCATCCAGAACCTGCGGAAGGTTTTTAGGCAGCTTCGGAAATATCAAGTTCCTCGAAGGATTTTCGGCAAATATCTTTTTACGGTTAAGAAATTTGTAAAACGATTTAAGCGTTGAAATTTTTCTCGAAATAGTGCGCTTGGAGTATTTTATATCGGAATTCAATACAAAGCTTGCAAGAAAATTTTTTAAAGTATCCTCATCAATATACCTTAATTCTATTTTAGCGTTTTTATCTTCGATGTTTTTTGCAATAAACCTGTAAAGGTCATTTAAGTCCCTTACATAATTCATTAAAGTATGTTTGGAATAATTCTTCTCGTTAATAAGGTAATCCGAAAACTTACCGATTGCCGATATTAAGTTCATCTAAATTGCATCCGATAAGCTTGAGAAGTTGAAGTCATTCACCTTCAGCGGAGGGACGAAAATCTGCAGTGTTTCGTTTTCGCTTCCGACGGCTTTTTCCGCTTTCCCGAAATCAATAAGGTTAGATAAAACACCTATGGGACTTTCATTAAAACGAAAATTCTTTACCGAGCGGTATATTTTGCCGTCTTTAATCTCAAAAAGACCGTCGCGGGTAAGTCCCGTAAGCAGCATAGTTTTACGCTCAACGGTTCTTATGTACCAAAAACGAGTAATCAGAATTGCACTTTCGGTTTCCGATACAAGCTGTTTAAGTGATTTAGTCCCGCCCTGCATTATTAAATTCGAAGGATACGGCACGACTTGCGCGCCTTTTTCCTTCGCCCAGAAGCGGGGTCTGTGCAAATTAGCCAGCACTCCGTTTTCAAACCAAACGATTCTGGTTCTCGGGTAGCCCTCGCTTGTAAAGGGAATGCTCGGCGATTTGGGGTCAGACGGGTCGGAATAAATCGTTACTTTATCACCCACAAGCTTTTCGCCAATCTTGTTGCCGCCTCCTTTCTTGGTAAAGAAGCTCCTGCCTTCGTCCGCAGCCCTGGCGCCCATAAAGTTTAATGCAAGAGCAATCATATCAGCCGCAGCGGCTGGTTCAAGTATTACTGTATATCTGCCCGGTTTTAATTCAGCCGGTTTTGCGGAGACTTTGCATTTTTGTATCGCAATATCGGTAAGTCTTTTGGAATTGAGGTCTTTTACATTAACATAGCTTTTTTCAACCCTGCTTGAGCCTGTCCCGTCTTCTGACCTTACAGTTGCGGAAAAGTTACAACCTGTATTTTTATTATAAGCAAAAAGACCGTTGGAGGTCATTACCGCCGTGAAAGATAGACCGTCCTCAAAGTAACCGGCAGAGACGACACCCTTCTCCAATGACTTCTGTATAATGTAAGCTAAATGTGCTGCTCTGTTGGTATGATTTAATTTCTCGGTTTCCTGCGAGTAGTTAATTGCTTTGAGATACTCCTGCGCTCCAAGCGGAGGCATAAATTCCAGATTGTCGGGACAAAGCTTAGCAATTTCTTCGGATTTTTCTACAGCTTCCTTTATCGATTTATCGTCAAATTTATTTATAGAAACATTCCCTGATTTTTTGCCAATATCGCTTGTGACTGAAACGTTAAGTCCGTCTGAAAAGCCGTTTGTAGTTAATGAATTTAACGCAAATCTTAAATTAAAAGTATTTGAACCAGTAAGTGTGGCAGAAATCGAATCCGCTTTTGAATAGCTTAAAATCTTCGTCAGCAGGTTTTTGGCTTCGTTCTCATTTAATATCATTCACCTGCCTCCTTGGATGTATTTAGTATATTAACTTTTCTGAACCTTGCCGGCGACGCGCCGTGGCTGACGGGTGAAACTTGTCCGGGTTCACCTTTTCCGCAGAAAAACGAACCGCCAAGCTTGTATTCGCTTTCATCGCAGATGGCATCACAGGAATTCCAGAAATCAACCGTGTTGCCCTGGTAAGCAACATCCCTGAGCATACCCGTAATTTTTCCATTTTTGATTTCCCAAAACTCCTGCCCCGTGAACTGGAAATTATATCTTTGCATATCTATGCTCCAGCTTCCGTCGCCTACAATATAAATACCGTCTTCGGTATCGGAAATTAAATCCTGAAGTGACAGCTTTTCTACACCCGGCTGAAGCGAAACATTCGGCATTCTCTGAATCGGGAAATGAGACCAGCTGTCTGCATAAGCGCACCCGTTTGAGGCGGATTCACCTATAAAGCGCGCCATTTCTCTTGTTGTCTGATAGCCGACAAATACACCCTGCTTAATTATGTCCCACTGGGTTGTCTTAACGCCGTCGTCATCATATCCCCTTGTTGCAAGCCCGTCCTTCTGTGTTCTATCACCCTTGATGTTTACAACATCACTGCCGTATTTAAGCTTGCCAAGCTTATCAGTTGTCATAAAGCTTGTGCCGGCATAGTTTGCCTCATACCCCAGGGCTCTGTCAAGCTCCGTTGGATGTCCGCAGGACTCGTGAATTGTAAGCCACAAATGCGTCGGGTCCAAAATCAAATCCTTTTCCCCCGGTTCAACCGAAGGGGCTTTCTGTTTCATTTTTGCATGTTCGACTGCTTTTTCGACTTCTCCCATCCAGTCGAATTCTTCCACATACTCGTAGCTTTTGCCTATTGGAACGGTCATCGATTCCCTTGAATCAAATAGTCCTGTCGATTTATCGATTACGGTAACTTCGAACTGCGGGTAGATTCTATGCAGATCCTGTTTTATATAAGAGCCCTCCGAGGATGCAAAATATTTCCATTCATTAACAGCCCATATGAATGAAGAACAAAAATCACCGCCAAGCGCCTTGGCTTTTTCGTTAACTTTAAATAACAAGCTGACTTTATCGTCTATCGAAACATCGAAAGCGCTTTTCTTAATGGGCGTTTTCCAGAAGTCGTTATACGAAGCTGTTGGGACAAGCTCAACTTTGCTTCTCTGGATTTTCTTATTTGCTTTTGCAATTTCGCAGGCAAGCTTTGTAACTTTATCTACTTCCATTTCGGTAAAGGTGCTGCTTGAAGCAAATCCCCACGTGCCGTCGACTATCACTCTGACCGAAAAGCCGAAATTTTCGCTGTCGCTTATTGCCTGGATGACTTGTTCGCGTGCGGAGACGAACTGCGAGCGGAAATTGCTTAAGCGGAAATCCGAGTAAGAGGCGCCGTTTTGTTTGGCTAAAAACATAGCCGTATCGGCCATTTTCTTTATAAAATCGTCATCGTACATTTTATGGCGCTCGTTTGGAATGAATGTTGAGCTGAATATACAGCTTCCAAGCGAACTGCCAATAGTAGCCGCCGGAACTGCAGCAGAGCAGAATTTAATGAACTTCCTTCTATCCATTTACTGTGATTAAGCAGTCTGGACTGCTTCTTTAGTATCTTCCGTTTGAATCTCGTGTTTACACTGGGGACATTGCAGATACTCTCCTTTTTTCTTCGAGTACCTTTCAAGCATGTAATTATTCCCGCACATTTCGCACTTAATCTCGCGGGGTTTGCTGTTTGCAATGAAATCGCAATCAGGGTATCTTGTGCAGCCGTAAAATATTTTTCGGGATTTCTGTGCTCTGCGTTCGAGTATTTCGCCCTCACCGCATTTTGGGCATTTAATACCCAAGGTAATCGGCTGGATGTTTTTGCACTCGGGGTAGCGCGAGCAGCCGAGGAATTTTCCGTATTTGCTTGACTTTACAACCATCTGCGCGCCGCACACATTGCAGAATTTGCCTTCGGCAAGCTCGTCGTGCTCCTGCTGTTCGCCGGGAAGCGGCTTTGCATTCTTGCATTTGGGGTAATTTGAACAGGAAAGGAACCTTCCGTTTCTTCCCCATTTAATTATCATTTTCTTTCCGCACTTGTCGCAGTCAATATCGGTTTTTTCAATCAGCGACTGCTTGATTTCCTTCGTTTGTTTGTTTAAAAACTCAAGGTCTAAATTAAACGGCAGGTAAAAATCATTAAGCACATTCTTGTAAGTAAGCTCGCCTTCGGCAATTTTATCAAGCTCCTCTTCCATTTGTGCGGTGAATTTAACATTGATTACATCCTCAAAATATTTTGAAAGAAGCTTATTGACAGTTTCGCCAAGCTCCGTTGCATAGAGCTTTCTCTCTTTCAGCTCTACATATGTCCTGTTTATAATTGTAGAGACGATGAGTGCGTATGTCGATGGTCTCCCGATACCGAGATTATCCAGCTGTTTTATTAGACTGCTTTCGGTATATCTCGGCGGCGGTGAGGTAAAATGCTGCTTCTTGAAAAGCTCCTGCAAATCTAAAATATCACCGACTTCAATTTCTTCGGGAATTGAATGTTCATCCTCGTTTTCTTCGACTTCCTCGAATATATCTTCGTACAGAGCTAAGAATCCCTTAAACTTGATTTTAGTATCCGTTGTTTTAAAACGGTATGAATTGATTTTCTTTCCGTTGTGCGATTCTTCGAACGAATCAATTAATAAAGTAACCTGGTCTGAAACGGAGCTCTCCATCTGTGAAGCAACAAAGCGCTTCCAGATTAAATCATACAGCTTATACAAATCAGCCGTTAAATGCTTCTTTAAGCTTTCCGGCGTTCGCCATACTGAAGTAGGTCTGATTGCTTCGTGTGCATCCTGTGTGTTATTGCCCTTTTTTGTGTAAACTTTGGGCGATTCGGGCAAATACTCTTTGCCAAATTTCTCGGAAATATATCCCCTTGCCTCGGAAACCGAATCATTGCTAAGGCGCGTGGAGTCGGTTCGCATATAAGTAATCAAACCTGTTAAACCTTCCTCGCCGATATCAATTCCTTCGTAAAGCTTCTGGGCAAGCATCATTGTTTTCTTTGGAGCAAACCTTAATCTCACCGATGCGTCCTGCTGCATAGATGAAGTAATGAAAGGAGGATACGGGTTCCGTCGGACTTCTTTTTTGGAAATATCCGATACTTTAAAATGCTTGGTCTTTAAATCGGTTAGAATTTCATCTGCCTGCTTTTCGTCTTCAATTCTGGGGTCCTCACCGTTGAACTTGAACGAAACTTCGTTTTTTTCAATCAGCTTCGATTCAAATATTTTGTTTTTGTCCCTGTCTTTGAAATCGGCAAGAATGCTCCAGTATTCGGTCGGAATGAAGCTGCGTATCTCCTCTTCCCTTTCGCAAATGAGCTTAAGCGCAACGGACTGAACTCTGCCGGCTGAAAGGCCGTAATAAATTACTTTCCATAAAAATGGACTTACTTTATAGCCGACAATCCTATCCAAAGCGCGCCTTGCCTGCTGTGAACTGACAAGCTTATTATCAATCTTAAGGGGATGGTTAATCCCCTCTTCAATCCCCTTCTTGGTTATTTCATTAAAAAGAACCCTGAATATTTTTGAGTTCTTGCCGTTTGTTCCGTTTTTTATGACATCGGCAATATCGTATGCGATTGCCTCGCCTTCGCGGTCAGGGTCAGTTGCTATGTAAATATTTTCGGCATCCTTGGAAAACGACTTCATTTCACTGATTACTTTTTCCTTGCCGGGGATTATCTCGTATGTAAGCTCATAATCGTTTTCAAAATCGACGCTGATTTTGCTCTTAGGCAGATTTTTAATATGACCCACCGAAGCAACGACTTTATAGGCTCTGCCGAGATATTTATTTACCGTTTTTGCCTTTGAAGGCGACTCTACTATTACAAGTGATTTATTTCCAGTAGTTTTGCTCATTTATCTATTTTATTACTGCAAATTTAGTTTATTGTGTCTTTTGTGTTGAGCATCATACGGCTGTTGGTATCCGTCATATCTTCGATATCAAGTAAATACGAAGCAATCATTAATTTCATATCGCCAAGCTCAATTTTGCTGAAGCTTGAAACCATTGCCCTGTCTATAATAATGTCAATATCCAGATTGTTTAATAATCCAAGCTCTTTAAGCTGTATTAAATAGCCGTATGCTTCGGGAGAAATAACATTCTGCTCAACATCGTGTAAAAATCTTTGTGATTTTGTATCTTTCTGTGCCTCGGAGAATACTTTTTCACCTGAATAAAGCTTCGAATACACCCAGCTGAAAGCCGTGTTTATTTCATTTTGGGTATAACCTAGCTTGGAAAGCTTATCAACATCGATATCGCCTAACTGCTTGTTATTTTTAATCTCAGTTAACAAAAAAACAATAATTTCAATAATTTTTTCGTATAACATTCAAATTTCCTTCTAATTAACTCAAATAAGAATTTTCCTTATTATAAATCAATTCCTTTTGGTTTTTCGTTCCATCGCTGTATCCGGCCAAATGCAGGCATCCATGAATTATAACTCTTTTGAGTTCCCGTTTATATCCCGAACCGTAAAAAAGACCGTTTTTTTTGACGGTATCAAGTGATATAAAAAGCTCGCCTTCTATGCTTTTTTGCGTTGAGTTGTAGGGAAAAGTTATGATATCAGTGAAATAATTATGTTTTAAGTATTTTTTATTTAATTCTTTGATTTTACTATCCGCTACAAAGTTAACAATTACTTCATTTAATATGCAATCCTCTCCTTGCATTACTTTGGAGATAAGGGATTTAACGGATTTATGTGATATTGGAAGCTTAAAAGTCGGGTGAAAATTATTTATCAATATGTTAGATTTAGTATGAAATTGCCTTCTTACAGCTTTTTTAGCCACCTGCTACGAGCCCTAAATTCCGCAAAATTAAAGTTTAAC
>JAKEEM010000027.1 GCA_022616535.1 Chlorobiota bacterium
AATTGTGCCACCACTGACTTGACATTTTAAAATTGATATAGTAATTTTGCCACGCTTGGTTCAACAGCGGCTGGAGGGCTGCTGCAGGTTACCAGTCCGATGCTGTGTAAAAGCAGTTCGGACGGGCGATGAGCCGTTCCGCCGCCTCTAAAGGGCGGGATTTGTACAACTGGCCAAGCTTTGGTTCAGGGAGTACCTTCACGACGCATGGGGTATTCCGGCCGTGACGAAAGCAGGGCTTCCTGAGCGACGACTCTAAAGTATAAGACTGTGCTTCACTCACGCCCGGCTAGTGTGAGATTTTTGAAAGGACCGTTGCTTGTCCCGAATTTATTTCGGGAATCAGGCATGGCTCCAAAGCTTATACTTTATTGTCCCCCGGGCAATCGGGGCGAGTCTCCAACAGTCAAGTATAGCTGCCAACTCACAAGGTAAGCTCACGAGGCAGGCAGGAGTCACAATCCCACTTTCAAAAACCGTCTTCGGACGGAACTTAAATCCTCCATGGAGGTATTTTTTTCAATAAGTCAATAAAACAATATGCAATAAAAAATAAAAGCAAAAACAAAAAATAAAGAGTAAACACTAAGATTTAAAATTCTATTGATTATTGAATTATTGCTAATTGTCTATTGACAATCGCGTTAATCCTTTAATCAGGCAAATCGAGGTTCAGGAATTTGTATACCTGCAGCCTGTAATTTGCATTCTGCAGCCGCTAATATTTATAATCTATACGGAGAATTTTCAGCTTGTTATCACTTGAGCAGATGTAAATGTATTTGCCCTCAATTACGGCTATTCTGTTTATGACAGCATCCTCATTATCGTAATTTCCCGCGAAATAAAAGCTTTTGCCGTCTTTGATGAAAAATCCTTCAATCGAGATTTCGTCAGCCACCCAAACGTAAAAATTTGAGGCTACTACCTGTCTGGCGGATTTTCTCGCGAAAAGATTGGTCACCCACTCAGGGAAGGGGAGCTTGGTAATGTTCAGAACCTGCACTCCTCCGGTGCCCTGCGGAATATACGCGTAATTGCCGTCCACATACGGCTCGTAAAAGTTAACTCCAGTGTTGTATGAGCCAACAATTGGCAGCTTCGATAAATCGCCAACATCGATTATAGATAAATTAGCATGTGAACTTGTTATGTATGCCTTTTTGTCTTTGACGAAAATTCCGCTTGAATTAAACGGCACAACCTGCGTGTTTTTGAATATGGGGAAATCGCCTACGTTTACATCATAGACCTGCAAACCCGCATCCTCGTTGAGTATATAAAGATAGCCGTTATCGATAACGAGCTTTTTAATTCTGCCGGTGATAGAAACAATGTTCTTCTTAGCGGGGGGATTTTTTGTGAAATCGTAAAGATTAACTCCGCTGCTTGAAAGTGTATATGCAAACCTGCCTGTAAACGCGATACTTGAGGTCCCGCTTAAACCGCTGTATGATGTCTGCTGTGTATTATACGGGTCTGAGGTTGTAAATCCGATAATAGCATTCTCTGTTAAAACATAGGCAATTGATTCATTAATGATAATATCAAAAGGCGCAGAGCTTAATGAAACCTCCTTAATCAGTGTCAAATAAACCTGGTTCGAATAAGTGCAGGAAATCAGCAGAAAGGAAAGTGCAAAGATTTTTTAAAGGGATTTTAACATAATTAGAGCAAATAATTTTAGTTAATAACCGATTTTATTCTTTGAATCGCATCCTGAATATTTTCAACTGAGTTTGCGTATGAGATTCGCAAAAACCCCTCGCCGTATTTGCCGAAGGATGTTCCCGATAAGCATGCAACACCGGCTTCATAGAGCAGCTTATCAGCCAGCTCTTTTGATTTGTAACCGGTATCCTTTATATTGGGGAATGAATAAAAAGCTCCGTCGGGTGTCGTGCATCTGAATCCGTTAATGCTGTTTAAGCCTTCGACAATAATTTTGCGGCGTCTGTCGAACTCCGCAACCATTTTGCCGACCTCATCCTGCGGTCCGTTAAGCGCTTCGATGCAGGCTTTCTGCACGAATGCATTTGTGCATGAATTGCTGTTAACCATAAGCTTCGAAATTACCGGAGTAAGCTCGGTATTCATAACTCCGTACCCGGCTCTCCACCCCGTCATAGCGTATGTTTTCGAAAAGCCGTCGAGTATTATGGTTCTGTCTTTAAATCCGTCTATTTGCGTAATTGAAAACGGTTTTGCACCATCGTATGTAATACGTGAGTAAATCTCGTCAGAAAGTATGGGGCATTTTTTCTTGTATAGGATATCGGCAATTGATTCAATGTCATCCTGCGGAATTGTTTTGCCTGTCGGATTTCCGGGTGAATTTAAAATCACAAGCTTTGTTTTCTTGCTTACAAGCTTTTTGAATTCCTTTAAATCGATTTTGAATTCATTTTTCTGTCTCAGGCGAAGCGGGACAGATTTTCCTCCGACAAAATTAATCATCGATTCGTATATGGGAAAACCCGGATTCGGATAGATAACTTCATCTCCTTTTTGAATCAGCGCGAGCATTGTATAAAACATAATAGGCTTTGCACCTGGCGTCATAACAACGTTTTCGGCTGTGTATTCAACTCCGCGCGTTTTTGAAACATATTCCGCGATTGCTTTTCTTATTTCCATAACTCCGGGCGCAGGGGTGTAATGGGTGTCGCCGTTTTGCAAAGATCTTATTGCCGCATCACAAATATTTTTCGGTGTTGTGAAGTCCGGTTCCCCGATTTCAAGATGGATGATTTTTTTGCCCTGGGCTTCCAGAGTTCTTGCTTTTGCCAAGACTTCAAAAGCGGTTTCTGTCCCAAGTCTTCCGATTCTGTTTGCCAGTGCTATCATTTTTATAAATTTTTATTAGGTTATATTTAGATTTGTAAAGTGGTTTGTTTATCGAATTTAGGTTCGGGTTTTTTTAAGCTTCCCCGAGGTAGGCTTTCCTCACCTCCGGATTTGCTTCTAATTCCTTTGCCGGTCCTTCTAAAATAATATTTCCTGTTTCCAAAACATATCCAAAATTTGCTACAGAAAGCGCAAAATGCGCATTTTGCTCGACTAAAAGGATAGTTGTTCCTAAAGATTTGTTGATTTCCACGATTTTTTCAAAAATTGTTCTAACGAGAATGGGAGCAATTCCAAGAGAAGGTTCGTCCAAAAGCAGCAGTTTGGGTTTGGACATCAGAGCACGTGATATAGCGAGCATTTGCTGCTCACCGCCCGAGAGCGTTCCTCCGGGCTGCTTTATTCTTTCCTTAAGTCTGGGGAAAATATTAAAAATGAAGTCAAGGTCGTTTTTTAAATTTTGCTTGTCTTTGCGCAGGTATGCGCCCATATCCAGATTTTCTTTTACGGTGAGATTGGCAAATATCAGCCGTCCTTCGGGGACCTGGCACAAGCCCATTTCAACAATCTTATGCGGTGGGAGGTTTGTTATGTCCTTATCTTCATAGTAAATTCTGCTTCCTCCTGCAGATTTAACAACGCTTGAGATTGCTCTGAGAGTAGTTGTTTTTCCCGCGCCGTTTGCACCAATAAGTGTTATAATGGATTTTTCTGGAACATTAATCGTTATTCCTTTTAAAGCATTGATTGCTCCGTAATTTACTGTTAGATTTTCGACTCGTAACATTTATTTTTGTGTCTGCTCTCCAAGATATGCTTCGATTACCTTCGGGTCTTTCTGGATTTCTTCGGGCTTGCCTTCTGCGATTTTTTTACCGTAATCAAGAACAAAAATTCTTTCGCAAATTCCCATAACTACGTTCATATCATGTTCAACAAGTAAAATCGAAATATTAAATTTATCTTTCACATTTTGAATTAATTTCATAAGGTCTTTTTTCTCCGATGGGTTCATACCTGCAGCAGGCTCATCAAGCAGCAAAAGCTTGGGTTTGGTAGCAAGGGCTCTTACTATTTCCAGTTTTCTTTGGTCGCCGTAGGGGAGATTTTTTGCATATTCGTCAGCATCAACGTGCAGGTCAAAAATTTCAAGCAGTCCCTGTATTTCCTCATCGATTTGCTTTTCCTCAGCATGATATCTTTTCAATTGAAATATTGAGCTGAAAAGTCTTGCCTTGCAGCTGTTATTATAGGAAACCCTCACATTATCTTTAACTGAGAGACTTGGACATAATCTAATATTCTGAAAAGTGCGGGCTATTCCTTTGTGAGTAACTTCATATGGTTTTAGGTGGACAGTGCTTTCGCCGAAAAACTTAATATCTCCTTCAGAAGGGTCATAAACTCCCGTTATGATATTGAAGACTGTTGTTTTGCCCGCGCCGTTTGGACCAATCATCCCAACCAGCTCATTGCTGCCGACGTTTGTTGTAAGTTTATCGACAGCAGTTAATCCTCCGAATCTTATAGTGCAATTTTCTAATTTGAGGACTTCCATATTCAAATCTCTTTTAATCTTTTAGTGTCGCCTTAGGCGGCTGTTCGGGAGTAATTTTCTTTTTCTTTTGAAGCTTAATCCCAAATAATCCCTGCGGTCTTACGAGCATCATAATTATAATTAAAAGTGCATAAATTATCATTCTGTATTGCTGAACGTCGCGAAGAAGCTCGGGCAGGATTGTTAAAATTATAGCGGCAAAAACCACCCCGATTGTGCTTCCCATTCCCCCTAAGATAACCATAACAACAATTTCTATTGAACGCAGGAAATTAAAATCCTCCGGATTTATATACTGCACAAAATGGGAATATAAACCTCCCGCAACTCCTGCAAAAAATGCTCCCAATACAAAAGCAGTAACCTTAAACTTGGTTGTGTTGATACCCATCGCTTCGGCAGCTATCTCATCATCTTTAACAGCAATAAAGCCTCTTCCGTAAGTAGACCTGATAAGGTTAGTTATGCTGAAAATAATTATAGCTACGACAAGAAAAGCCCAGAAGAAATCAGTATATTGAGGTATTGAATAAAATTTATAAGTTATTCCGCTTAATTCGGGAATCATTTCAAGACTTTTTACCCCGTTATCGTAAACGTAAATTCCCCTGAAACCCTGCGATGCACCGATTATATCAAGGTTTTGGATAACAACACGGATTATTTCACCGAAACCAAGAGTCGTAATAGCAAGATAATCGCCTTTAAGTCTGAGCGAAGGAACACCTACAATTACTCCCACTATCGAAGCACCGACACCTCCAATGAACAGCACAAGAATGAACCAAATTGCTTTTCCGATAACTGCATCACCGAAAATTGAAAGAAGGGATGGAGCAAAATAAGTGCTTATGGAAGCGGATAAATATGCTCCGATTGCCATAAAACCGGCGTGGCCAAGCGAAAACTGGCCGGCGTATCCGTTAATCAGGTTTAAGCTCGTGGCAAGTATAATGTTAATTCCCGCATAGATTATGATTTGATAATAATATGAATTGATGTAATCGGATAGGAGGTTAATTCCAAAAATTAAGACAACTGAAATCAGGAAAAGTATTTTGGTATTTTTCACCTGCCGTTAATTGATTTGAAATTAACTTTTCGGGGTTGGAAGTGGGCAGTGAGGGATTCGAACCCCCGACATCCTGCTTGTAAGGCAGGCGACCCACCATTTTATTAGCGAAAATATGCAATTTTTTAAAAGAAACATCCAAAAAATCCGCTAATAAATACATTCTTAGTCACTAAAATAGTCACTAAAAAATGAGATACAACAATGTTATTTATTGAACGATTAATTTTTTTCTACTGCTTAAATGAGATTTTAGCAGGTAGATTTTCTTTACAAAGACAAATATAAATGATTAATGTTAGGGATACAATGAGAATAGGGAAGTATACCTGACTCCAAACATTTTTTTTTACAATCGCGTTTTTTTATAGAGTAAGATAATTATGCGATTAGTATTTCAAGCCTGAATAATTGGAATTGTTCAAGGAATTTCTTATATCGCTAAGTGCGGGATGAACGTATGACTCAGTTGTAGTTATTTTCTTGTGTCCGGCTATTTCTTTAATCAAAAATGAAGGAATCCCCTCATTTGCCATATTGGTTAAAGCTGTATGTCTTAAACAGTGAAAGTGATACTTTTCATCAAATCCCGCCGTTTTAATTTTTTTCTTGAAAATTCTACTGATATAATTTGCTGTATATCTTGTTCCATCTACTTTTCCAAAGACATAATTAATGTTTTTTCTGAAATCCAATTCATAAACATTACCAAATAATTGCTGCTGAATAACTGCATTACTATCATTTTCGTATGGATTTTGATTAAGAAGGACTAACATTTTGTTGGTTAATGGAATTACTCTTTCTTGATTGGTTTTTATTTTAAAGTTATCCTTATTTCGGATTTTTAGTTCCTGCCTAACAAAATCAATGTCATTCCACTGAACATTCAATAATTCTCCCCTCCTTAGTCCTGTTTCAAGGTTAAATTTGACAATTCTTTCAAGAAAAGGTAACTCTAAGCACTTAATAAGTTTTGGTACATCTTCTTTCTCAAAGCATAATCTTTCTTTTTCGTCAATCTTAATCATTTTTATCCCATCCATAGGATTATAATCAATTAATCCTGCCTTTTTAGCAAAATTAAAAGCTGATTTTAATGTTCTCAGGTAGATATTAACAGAATTATCTTTCATCTTACCGGATAGAATTGATTTAAACCTATCCATATCAAGAAAAATAATTTTCCTCAGCTCTTTATCTCCAATAACTGAAATCAGCTTTTTAAATGCTGTAAAATATATTTCAAGGGTTCTTGGTCTGAAATCCTGGTTCTTATACTGTCTGTAATAAGCACTCAGCTCGGAAATCCTTCTTATTTTCAGGTCACCAATGTTATTATAATACCTCCGTTTAAATATTTCGAGTTCCCTATTCGCTTCTCTCTGGTTTTTTGTATTAGTAGTTTTCTTGGTTCTTTTCCCGGTTTCTAAATTTGTATAATAAATGTAATAATTTCCTTTATATCCCTTACCGATAAAAGGTTCTATATGCTTATAAGAATATGGGTTGTTATATGCTAAGGTTAGTTGTTGATTCAAATTTTTAATGAAAAAAATGCAGCAAGGTGAAAGAAAATCTCTCAGATGCTAAGATTGGAAGGAAGCACCCGAAAAGAAACCCTTGCTGCAAAATTAATAGATTTAGAAGATTTTACTTTCATTGTAAAAATTAAAATTAATTTTGTTATGCAACTTAATAGCTATTTTGTAGGTAAAAAATCTCAAAAGGGGTTTAAACTTTTTTGGTGGGATAAATTTATTTAAACTTTTTTGGTGGGATAATTTTTTGCACTACTATTGTTTAACTTTTTTCCGAGAAATTTTAGATTTCTTTACCTTTTTTAGAGAATTTTCAACTTTCGGCACGTGTTATTATTTTTGCATTTATCCTGCGATTATAAAACTTGCGTACCATCTTACTTATTACTAACTGTGAATAAGCTCCATCAAGCATATCATAAATATCTTTTACGTTTTCATTTATTGTTTTATAATGGTCTATAAATATCTTTGCAACCTCTAAATTCACCAATTTTTCTTTTAATAAGTTAATTAAATTCTGTTCCCTTATTTTAGCATAAGTTATAAAAAGCAAGCTTCCTACATCTTCATTTTTTAGTAAAAACACATATAGTTTTTTATAATCTTCTCTTTTCTCAATTATTTCCTATATTTGCTTATCTGGTTGTATTAAAGAAGTAAATGTGAATTTTTTGGCTCGGACTTTTACTGATGGCTCATTAACGCAAACGGTTTCTTCTAAAACAAACTTTGCAAATAGTAATTCATTGTGACTAATAAGTGGCTCGGCTTGTGGGTGGTAAAATAAGTCTATTTCCTGTATGAGTTTATCGTGGTTTTTCTTACCCAAAATGTTAAAAGCATAATCATTGAATTGGACTTGCAGGTCAAATTTGGTAAAGTATGCTGTGGGTTTAAATTTATTTATATAGTTCTTTATGGCTTTAACTTGTAAATGAAATTTCTGTGTTTTTATTTCGTTCAATAACTTTATTATTTCGTCGGCATACTCTGTGCGGGTTTTATAATTTCTTTTGCTCATCACCGTTTTTTAATTTAATTCTACTTACTTTTAGCTCCTTTTCTTTTTCAATTTGGGTTTTAAAATATTTATTTACCATTTTTTGTATAGTTAGTTTATTTGGTTTACCGCCATTGTCTTTAAGTTTTCTAAAAAAATATTCTGTATTTTCTTTGGGGTTATAGTGCGGATGAATATATTTAGCTAAAGCATCTAATTTCAGAAACCCTTTGGCAGCATTAAAAAAATCATGCCCCTTAGAATAACCGGAATAACTTGTAAAAATCATTTCCGTTAACAAAGGGTGGGCTTTTAAAAAATCACTGTATGCTTTAAGGTCTTCATCGCGATTAATCAATTGTTCTAAAGTCAACTCCCAGTCCGGGAGCCAAACGGTTTTTACTTTGTTTAATCTTATTACGCAGAAAAGCGCCTGCTCATAAGCAAGCTTATTAAACTCTGTATCAGTTCTATGATTTCCGATATGGTAAAAACCAACTACAAAAGGTAAACGGCGACGCAAGGTTTTGTTATTAAAAGCTTCAGGTGTTAGATTTATGTACATATAGTGACTTATCCAGCGTTTTAATTCATCAAGGGTTAAATAGTTTGTTTCCTTGAATTGTTTTATATAATCATTTGTTTTATTTATTAACTCAGTTATGGTTCTGCTTCCTCGAATAAATACTTGAATTTCTTCTTGGACCTCACCAATACCCTTATATTTTTTGTTTGGCATTCCCAGCTCCTTTCTTTTAAAAAAAAATAAGTTAAAAATAACAACAAAATTTAAACTATTAAATGAAAAGAAATGGCTGAGTATCAAACTTTAAGAGTATTTATGGACAATATACTCTTTAAATCAGTAGGATTTTTTAGATACAGCCCAGTTTCATATTCCGATTTTTTTTTAACATTGTAAGGCGTTAAAGGAAGTTAGTGCTAAATGGCAGGGTTAGGAATTTAACTTTAATAATCTTATGATTTTTTATATATTTCGCTTCATTCTAAAATTTATTTATCTTTGGTTAATTTTGACGCGCATATTAATAGGTTTATAAGTAATTATTCTAAAAGGAAACAAATACAAGAAGTTTCATTCAGAGAAATTGTAAATGATTTAAAGCTAGAACGAGCAACACATTTAATTCATTCATATCCCGCGAAATTGTTAACACTTATCCCCTATTTTTTTTTAAATAATAATATCTTTTCCAAAAAAGGTGATAAAATATTGGACCCTTTCTGCGGTTCTGGAACAGTACTTTTAGAAGCTCAGATTGCTTCCCGATATTCTTTTGGAATTGATAGCAACCCGTTGGCGCGGTTAATTACAAAGGTTAAAACAGAAACTTATAAGATAAGGTTGTTGGAGGAGTACAAAAAAAAGATTCTTAAAAATTACAAAAGTATTCAAATTAATGAACATGATTTTGTTGAATTTGATAATATCGATTTTTGGTATTCTAAAAGAATTAAAAGAGAATTGACAAAAATCTTATTTTCAATTAATCAAATAAATAATGATAAGTATAAGAATTTCTTTCTTGTTTGCTTTTCCAATTGTGTAAGGAAAGTTAGTTTCGCTGACCCGAAGATTTCTGTTCCAGTAAAGTTAGATTTGGAAAGATACGATGCAAGGACTAAATTTTACAAAAAGATTGAAAAAAGGGTCAATTATGTTAAAAAGGTGAGAGTCATAAAAAAATACGAAGAAATAATGAATAACAATATTGATAGAATGGCAGAGAAAAACGAAATTGTAAATCGCAATTATAAATCATTTCTGATTTCTGATGACGTACGTAACTTTGTAAACCATGAATCGAAAAAATCAATGGTTGGTAAAATTGAAAAAGAATCCATGAATTTAATCATCACCTCACCCCCATATGCCGGTGCACAAAAATATATCAGAGCATCCAAGTTGAATTTATCCTGGCTGGGCATTGCACAAAATGGTACTTTAAAAAATTTAGACCAAATGACGATTGGAAGAGAAAACTACCAAACTGATGCTTATAAGGAATTACTAGAAACCAATATCGAGGCTGCCGATAGACTATTAAAAAAAATTCATAAATTAAATCCCTTACGTGCTCATATTGCAGCAAACTATTTAAATGAAATGCGGAATGCTTTAAACGAAATTGTAAATGCCTTAAAAACGGGAGGCTATTTAGTATTAATAATTGGAAATAATAATTTATGTGGCTATGAATTTAAAACACATAATTATTTGACTTATATTTTAGAGGATTTGGGCCTAAAAGTAATTTTTAAACTAGTTGACGATATTAAATCTTATGGATTGATGACTAAACGAAATAAAACAGCTGATATAATAAATAGAGAATGGGTTTTGGTCTTTGAAAAATGACAACATTATGATGACTTGCAATAAAGAAGAGCTTTACCTGAAATTACAAATTTTGAATAAAACCCTCTGGGAAAATAAGGCTTATAAAAAGCAAATTGACCGGTGGTTAAATAATTTTATCGGCACTTTCAATGATAACAATGATGAAAAATTGCATGCATTATATCTTTTATCTTTGTTCATGTATTTTGGTCACTATCAGATCAGAGAGTTATTGAGGTCATTATATAGAGATGTTTTTAAATATCCTATAATCGCTAGATTGAGGAGAGAGAATAATGATACTAAGGATTTAGATTTACTTGAACAAAAATTTATAGAAGAATTGAATAAAACTAGGTTTTTGCCTATTGGTAACCCTTCAGAAAGCGGGAGCCACGTGTTATATTATTTTAGACAAGAAAATGATCTTGAAAAAGACTTATTTATAAATTCTCATGAGATTTTCACAAGAGATCGAAATACAGGAGAGGTAAAATTAAAAAATACTGATATTAATAGATATATTTTCATTGATGATTTTTGCGGCTCTGGTCATCAAGCAGAAGAATATTCACTAAATATTGTTGAAGATATTATTGACAATAAAAAAGATGTAGAAATATACTATTATACATTATTTGGTTCCACCGATGGGCTTAAACATATTAAAAGTAAAACAAAATTCATTCCTAAATGTATATTTGAGTTGGATGAATCCTTTAAGTGCTTTTCTGTCGATTCTAGATATTTTTATGTTAATTATACAAATATAGATAAAAATTTTGCAGAAAGTTTTTGTAAGGAATATGGTTTAAGGATAGCCCCAATTTATCCATTGGGCTATGATAATAGCCAGTTACTGATAGGATTTTCACATAATATTCCTGACAATACTCTACCAATAATTTGGGGAGAATCTTTACAAGACGAAATAGTGCCTATGTTCAAGAGATATCATAAATTATAGAATGTTTCATAAACATGAATAAAGGTTTAGGAAATCCATTTTTGATTACGAAAGCTGTGCATTTAAGTAATGAACAAATACTTGAATACTGGACAGATTTAACTAAAAATGCTGGCGGTTTTAAAAATATGATAAAACCAACCAATACCATGCCAATTTATATCTTAGGAGGAAAAGGTAGTGGTAAAACACATCTGATGAGATATTTTTCTTATCAGTCTCAGATTTTAAGACATAAAAATAGAATTTTAGATTTGTTAAATAAAGAAAAATACATCGGAATATATTCACTATTTAGTGGTTTGAATTCGTCTAGGTTTTCAAACAAAGGATTTGATGATGAAACTTGGAAGCCTGTCTTTGAGTATTATTTTGAATTATGGTTGACATCTGAACTTTTAATAATTTTAAATGACATATTCAATAAGTTGGCTCTGAAAATTGAAAATAACATTTGTAAAAAAATTAAGTCTCTCTTTGATTGCAAAATTGTTTCAAGATTTGATACAATAAATGAGCTTCAAGGGTTTATTTCTGATTTAATGAGGGAAATAAACATTTCGGTCAATAACTCCAAACCTAAAGAAATAGAGATCAAAGTAAGCAGGGGAAATTTAATATTCGGAATCCCAGAACTTGTTCAAAAAAATATATACGATTTTAAAAATGTCAATTTTTTGTATTTATTAGATGAATTTGAAAAGCTCGTAGAATATCAACAAAAATATATAAATACAATTGTTTGGGAGAGAAAAAATCCAACTTCTTTTAGGATTGGTTCTAGGTTATATGGTTTCAAGACAACCAATACTTATAATGCTGATGAAAAAATTAAGAAAGGTTCAGAATATAATGAAGTAATACTTGATAACGAATTACGAAAAGACGAAAAAAAATATGTTGAGTTTGCGAAGAGATTATGTATAAAAAGGCTTTATGCTAAGGGTTATTTTACAAGCAGTGGTGAGGAAAATATAAAAAGATTAGGAAACTTTTTTGAAGAATTCGATGAATACACTTTTTTGAACAAGGTAAAGGATAAATCATTAATTAAAGAATTGTCTTATTTTGATAGACTTAGGAAACAATTAAATATTTATTTTACAAAGGAAAAAAATATTAATGGTTCCTCTATTATTGAAGAAATTATTAATAACTTGAAAGTACCTACTAATCCTTTACATGAAAAAGCAAAAATACTATTTTTTTATATTCAATGGAATAAATCTAACAATAAATTACTAAAAATTTCAAAAATTGTTAAGAATGAATATACTAAGTTTATAAAAGGAGTCCAAAACTCCAAATTCGGTATTTTGATAGGTCATTATAGAGGCGATATGATGGCTCAATTATTAAAGGGTAGCAGAGAAAAAATTGTTTATACTGGTTTAAATACATTTATCGAAATATCATGGGGAATTCCCAGAAATTTAATAATTATTCTTTATGAGATTTTTGAATCATCCTTGTATAATGGTGAAAAACCTTTTACGGAGGATAATAAAATATCAATAGAATCTCAAACCCTAGGCGTTTTAAATGGTTGTAAATGGTTTGAAGATGATTCGGATATCGGAGGAAAGAAGGGGAAATTAATTTTCAATTGTTTATATAGGTTGGTCAATCTATTAAAAGAAATAAGATACTCTGATAAACCATCCGAATGTTCTGTTTCATCATTTAGTATAAATGAAAATGACTTATCAATAGACTCCAAAAATATAATCGACTTAATGAATCAACATTCTATTCTTGTTGAGCTTAGGTTTAGAAAAAATAAGAATAGCAAGATTGTAAAAAAATCGTATCAGGTAAATAGAATGTTAGCCCCATTATGGGACTTACCTCTTTCAAGGAGAGGAGTTATACAACTTAATAAGAGTTTGGCTAACTCAATTTTTGACTATAGCCAGCACAAAGATTATGATAAAATAAAAGCGAAGATAATTAAAAAAATGAATGCGCCTTTTAAGATGAAAGGCGAGCTTGTTGATTATTCACAACTAGTCATACCGGGTTTTGAATAGTATGGATTTTTCAATATTTTATAAAGAAGAACTTCCTTTTAACGAACAATGGGATATTCAATGGGATTTATTTATTGCTGCGTATAATCCTAGCAATAGATGTAAATCGTTGTTCGATAAAGTTAAGGCGGATTCCATCTACTCAATCCTGTTACCTGAATATGAATTTGAATTTTCAGAAGTCCCTAATGATTATGGAAATATTAAATACTTTAAAACTAAACGATCAAGTGAAAAAATATTAGTGGAAAACTTCTTTGGTTTTATAAATCAAAATTTAGCTGAGTTGAAAATATGTTTAGATATGACTGGGTTTATGAGACCGCAATATATGTATATTTTAAAATATTTATATGATAGGAACATAAAAAGATTTGATGTACTTTATGCTGAACCGTTGGAATACAAGAATAAGGAAAACACAATGTTTTCTGATGAATATTTGGAAGAGATTAGGCAGGTTAACGGTTACGAAGGAAATCACTTGGTCGGTAATACTAATGAATTATTGATAGTAGGGAGTGGCTATGACCATAAGTTAATCAGAGGAGTGTGTGATAATAAAAAAAATGCAGAGGTAATTCAGATTTATGGCTTTCCTTCACTAAAAGCCGATATGATTCAACAAAATATTTTAAGAGCTTACAAAGCAATTTATGAAATAAGTAATGTTTATAATTATGATGATGAAGAAATATTTTGGATAAATCCGAATATTTATTATGCTCCTGCAAATGATCCTTTTGTAACAGCTAATCTTTTAGATAAAATAATAGAAAAAAATGAAAAGAGTAGTGAAAGACTTAATATATATTTAAGTCCTTTATCATCTAAACCTCAAACACTAGGTTTTGCTCTTTATTATCTTTGGAATTGTATTAACAAACCTATAAGTATTATATTTCCTATTCCAGAAAGATATGAGAGGGAAACAACAAAAGGCATAGCACGAATATGGAAATATACTATTGAATTCCCGTGAGTGAATTTGATTTAAAAATAGGCATGGAATATAAGATTCTTGACGATGGCTTTATCCGAGTAGTAGATTACATGGGTTCAGATGAATCAATTGTACAAGCCGCAAGGATTTCTTTTGGGGAAGGAACAAAAAAAACCCACGAAGACAGAGGGTTGATAAGATATTTGATGAGACACCATCATACAACACCATTTGAGATGTGTGAAATTAAGTTCCATGTTAGAGTACCAATGGATTGCTGGAGGCAATGGATTAGGCATAGAACGGCAAATGTCAATGAGTATTCAACACGGTATTCAGTTGCAATTGATTCTGCCCAAAAGACAAAACCTGATAAGTGGAGAACTCAATCATATAAGAACAAACAAGGAAGTGGGGAGTATATAGATGAGGAAGTAGGCAGGATTTTTACTGAAAAGGAGCACGAATTGCATGAAAAAATGAGAGAAGTATACGAAGAAAGACTAAAACAGGGTATCGCCCGTGAGCAGGCTAGAAAGGATCTACCACTTTGTACCTATACAGAGGCTTATTGGAAAATAGATTTACATAATTTATTTCATTTTCTTGCATTAAGAATGGATAAACACGCACAGTATGAAATTAGAAGCTATGCAAATATAATAGGAAATGAAATTGTAGCTAAATGGTGTCCTTTAGCATGGGAAGCATTTAAGGACTATAGGTTAAATGCCTTAACCTTATCAAGAATAGAATGGCAAATCATTTCCTTAATATTATCCGGGAAAGAAAGTGAAGGAATAAGTTTTTTGCAAAAAGAAGGCTTATTACCTAAAGATTTTAAAGAGTTAAAGAAGAATAGAGAAAGAGAAGAATTAGAAGAAAAAATGCAATTGTTGAATATAAAAATTCCTTGGTAAGTAAAAAAGGGGCGTTAAGCCCCTTTAAGTTTTTAGACCCCTTCGATTGCCCTTAAGGCAATCACTTCCCCTTTGAAAGGGGCAGAGTGCATTTAACTTACTTCACCAAAACCATTTTTTTCGCATCAACAAACTTACTGCCGTTTGGTTCTTCGGCTTCGATGCGGAGGAAGTATACTCCGCTTGCATAGTTGGAACCGTTGAACTCAAGGATATGATAGCCTGCCGACTTAAATTCGTTGTTTACAAGCCGTTTTACCTCTCTGCCGAGTATATCGTAAATCACAAGGTTAACCTTGCTGTCCTTTGGCAGCCCAAATTTAATCTTAGTTACCGGATTAAATGGATTGGGATAGTTTTGCGACAAACTGAAAACAGTAGGTATATTATTAATGCTGTTTTGGCTGTTGTTGACTGGTGAGCCGAATATTTTCTGTATATCGCTGTTAACAAATTGTATGTGCTGAATTATGTCCTTCGGTCGTTCGGATTTAATAACATCCTTCAGTGTCCGCATTCTGTTTAGCTCGTTTTCAGCTTCCTTGTCTCCGCTTTTAGTTAACGCTTCCAGGTTGTTGATTCTGGCTTCGTTGTAGTCCCTATTCTTCTCGTTAACATTGGATATGGTTTCACGGATTACCTTACGTTGCTCTTTGGTAAACGGTGATTTATTCCCGTATTTATCACGGTCATCGTCGCCGTCAAATTCGTCAAATTTGTCAAATTCCTCAGATTCGACATTTTTAAAATTGATTATTGGTAATTGTTCATTGCTTAAACCTCCGCCTTGACCCTGCATTAAAAGACTTGTTGCCATGTAATCCCACCTTGCAAGGAGTCCTTCGTAATTATACTGGTTTTCATTAATTATCTGCTGGAAACCTGATAATGCGGAGGAATACTGTCTTAACAGCACCTTGCACTTCTGGACAAGGTAGTTCGATATTTTAACCAAGGCTTCATTTGAGCCGTGATTTAATATAAGCGTTTCATAATAGGATTTTAACGAAGATATTGCGCCTGACGATGTATCGGTTTTAACTGAGGCGATGTATAAAGTTTGAAGTGAGCTAATTGCCTCGGAGCTTGTTGGGTGTTCATCAATTAAGTCATAGCAGAGGTTTTTGGTGTTTGTGTAGTTTCTATGTCTAAGCTGAGTGCGGATACTGTCGTAAAGCTGTTTGGGAGTTAATGTAGGCATTTTGGAACTCATTCCACCGCCAAAACCGCCGGATGTTGGGATTGTATCATACAAGCCGTTGCCTATATCAACTATGGTTGTGCCGCTTGGGGGTGATGCGCCGCAGGTATAATCGAAGAAATCAAAAGTTATGGGGTCTGTGCCATCGGTAACGCTGTTTGTTGGAGGATTCGGTGAATCAAGCTGAGTGCCGTCAAGCTTAAAGCAGTTGTTTTCCTGCTCGGAGTGGTCGTTGCCGTCATCGTAGAATGTGCCGTAAAGATGATATGCTCCGGATGTATTTGTTATATCGAATGTATTTTTACCTTCGTCAAGCCAAAATAGCGAGTTATCTACATTAATGTTCTTTGATGTGCCTGATGTGTTTGTGATACTGTTGAACCCGCCGTAATATGTACCGTTTACAGGAACGAGGCTTATATTGGATGAGCTTACCGAAAGAATGCCTTTGGATACGGCTGAAGTGTTTGAAATTGTATTTCCGTAGATATCGGTGCTTGAGAGTACAGTGTTAATACCTGTTGAAAAGCCGGAAATGGAATTATTTTTTACAACGCCACCTGTTATGGCGGAGAGAAACACACCCGTTGCGTTGCCGCCTGATGACATTGTATTGGCTTTTACATAAACACCCGCTGTTAGACCTGCAAAGCCCTGAACTTGCACGGCACGGGCAAAGCTTGAGTTCATTGTGAAAGTGTTATACATTACGTATGAATCTATTAAGAGCGATGAAATATCAACATAGAGTATATTAACACCACCTGCCGTATCTGTTGAGCCTGTGAATGTGTTATAGCGTATATCGTTTAACGGGCAATCGATTGAGTTTACAGCGTAACCGCCTCCAGTTGGCGAGGCAATATCCTGAAAGCTTGAATTATATATTTTAACATTGCAATCGTTAAATTTTAACCCGTTCCATTTGTGTCCTGAAACTGCGGCTTTGAAAGTGTTCTTATTTGATGTAGGTCCTGCAGAATCAGTTCCGCTTCTGAATGTGCCGCCTGACATAATTATTGTTGCGGAGTCTGAAAAGCTGATTGTGTTACCGTTGCCGTTAAATGTAATGTTGTAGCCGCCATTCCATACTGTGTCTTCGCAGGTGAAAGATTGACCGGTGATGCTTTCATCCGCAAGCAGTGTGCCGCCGCCTCTTATTACTGGAGTTAGCTTGAAAAGCTTTCCTTCGCCAGGCTTAAACCAGCCCATACCTCCATTAGTAGAACCGAGGTCAACATAACAATTGCAGTTTTTATTAAATGTAACTTCACTGCCAATTGATGTATTGCCGACCTCGCTTATTTTCCATGAGTTGTAAGTCGGTAAATCGTTTGCATCAAACTTTATCTTTAATACTCGGTTATCTCCTGCATTGCTCTGAGTTTGAGGCACACACCTGCGATTAACGAACATAAAATACCTTTCTCCTGAAGAGTTAGTGAAAAATCCAAGTTCCCAGTATTGCTCACCAGGACAATCGGCATATATTCCTCCATCCAGTTCACATGGATTTACACCAGAGCCACCAGGTCTTATGCTTTGTATGTCTTCTATATAACCGTTGAAAGCTCCTGTTTCGTATTCGGAGTGCACGCTCCACCCGCTTTGCCAAGTGATGTTGTCAAGTGTGGATTTCCAGTTTTCAATTTTAATATTCATATTTTTGACATAATTCCACTTATCCTGTCCATAGAAGTTTTGTTCACGCTTGGTATAATTTTCCTGAGGTCTATTCAAAAGCCCGACCATATAAAATGAATCAGAGGGATTTGCATTATTGTCAATTTCATCACCGTAAAGATTGCTTGAAGGTCTTGTAATACTATGCGTACCAGTCGGCCAGGTTCTGCTGTTGTATATAAACCAGCAGATACCATCGGCACCGTGAGCTATGGAAATCATCGCCTGCGCCTGTATTTCTTCATTGGTAGGTTCCCTTTGCCCCCATAAGAATTTCTGCTGTGATGAGCTGTAATATGCCCACATATGTATCATCGGCTGGGCTATCATCTTTATATTTGGTGCATATTGGTTTAACTGTTGCTTTGTCAACCATAGCTGGTAAACCAAAGAACCTACGGGTGTCGGTTCATAGCGTCCGAATGTCCAGCTGTATTTATCCGTTACGGCATATCTATCTCCAAATGCCTTGTACTGAAGATAATTGTTATAATCGTCATTGCTTGTAGATTTCCACTGGTCTGCAAATCTTGTGTCAAGATTAATGAACTCATAAGGCATCAAGTCCTGAACCGTATGCATATCAGGATTAACACTGTAGAAGTCCGGATTTTCCTCAAACATCTTAGCATAAACCGATGGCTCTTTAAGCCCAAGAATACTG
The DNA here is from genome assembly GCA_022616535.1 of Chlorobiota bacterium. GTDB lineage: Bacteria > Bacteroidota > Ignavibacteria > Tepidaquicellales > OLB5 > JAKEEM01. The sequence continues at coordinate 18,792 of JAKEEM010000027.1, forward strand.
TGATAGTTGGTAACGGCTATATGAAGTCTTGCATTGGGGTTATACTCAGTCATTTTGCTTTTTACATACTTTATGCAGGGTATGGTTGAATAAGCACATTCGTCGGCGAAAAATGAATATAAGCCGTCATGGTCTGCAAAGTTTGTTACTTCTTCTTCGATTTTGCTGTCAAAGTTAACTAAAGGGTTTGGGTCAAATAATTTATTAGCATAAAAGTCATCCACAGTCATTTTATCGAACCAGACATCAACCTCACCGAACCAATAAACTTTGAAATCTATTTTGCAGTTAGCCTCCCACTCAAGCCACCAGTAGGGTTCTATCCCGTAGCCAAGACCATCAGAATTTACCTTTGAGCCGGAAATCTGCATCGAATCGCCAATTTGAAAAGTATATTTATCGGTATATTGACCATTATATGAACCGCCGACCTTAAAGTTCATTGCCCTTAGAATAACACTATAAATGGTATCGCCCTGAAAATTATTTACAACAATTCTTACTATTTTTTTATCATCGGGCGTGTTGACAGGTATCCTCATCATCGGTTTCATATACCAAGTTCCTGAATCAGCATACTGAAGATTGAAATCGTATAAGTCCGAGTGCTGTAGGTTCTCATAAATATCCTTAACAAGCCAGCTGGGCGCGCTCGAATTCGGCGGTGGGCAGGTTGTACATGCCTTCACTACTGTTCTTCCGCTATCAGTGATTGGGGTATTGATTCTCGTCGTGTAGGAAAAGCCGTTGTTTCCGCCTTCCGCCTCATATACCAGACGCTGTGCATAGCACAATTTCGAGATTTTGCTTCTCTCAAACAGAATCTCAAGCTCCTTGTTGTCGGTCAAGTTAAGCAAGCCGTTAACATGAGATATTTGAGTTGTATCAAGAGGGTTTTCAAACCTGCCGTAATAATCGGTTCCGTTATTATCTCCGTTTATGTTGTCATATAAATGAATCGTGTTAAAATTTAGATCGTTATACCTGTTTGCACTAAGCTCATTTTCAATCCAGTCACCTTCCCAATAGTATAGTCCGCCGTTAAATATACAGTTTACAAAGCTTTTTGTGTTGGGAACAGGAGTGAGACGGGTGTCTACTGAGAGTATTGGAGTTGTGTTTGTGTTCTCCGTACCTTTAAATCCCGAAAGAATCAGGAAATACAGAAGCGGTATTGCCAAAATAATGGCTAATTTGTAAAGCACTGTTTTGTAAAGCTTTTTTTCTTTCATAACTTTAAAAGGTTAAGTTTATGAGTTAATTAAGTTTATTGAGTGTATTGAGTTAAAAATGTTAAATTGCGAGACGAAGATTATAGCAAGATACTGTTTTTATCTCACTATTCCATATTCCACTATCTCACTATTTAATTAGAATCATCTTTTTTGTATCAATTAATTTACCGTCAATAATTAATGAATAAAAATAAATCCCTGATGAAACCCCTTCAGCATTCCAGGCTGCCTGGTATGTTCCAGCTCTTTGTTCTTCGTTTACAAGGACTGCTATCTCTTTGCCCGTAACATCAAATACAATTAACTTTACATATTTACCCTTTACTATTTGATATTTAATATTTGTTTCGGGGTTAAAAGGATTAGGGAAATTCTGGAATAATTTATAATTGATGGGGATTTCACTGCTAATTTTGGTTATACCGACTGGGGGTCCGCCACCATCAGTAGTGTGAATCAATATAGTGCCACCTGACCAACCGTTCGATGTATCAGGAAAATGAATTGAACTGTAAAAACCATTTGGCACAGTTTGTCTGAACCAACTGATTCCCCCATTAGTAGTTTTTTGGACAATAGAAAAATTTGCACAATTGTAACCTATTAAACTATTAACAAAATAAATATCAATTCCCCCCTGACTGTTTGAAGTAGAGTCCCAATTAAAACCTCCATTAGTTGTTATTCTAATAGAATTAGGAACAAAGTTCCCTGAAACAAACCCTGTGTTATAATTAATAAAGAATAAATTACTTATTGGGGTAAAAAAATTAAATCGCTGTGACCAATTTGTTCCACCGTTCGTCGTTATATATATTTTTCCATTTGCTTCATTGCTACCCGCCCACCCCGTATCATTATTAATAAAAAATATTTTTTTAATCGAGAAACTTGCTCCAAGCTGTGTCTGCCAATTCAGCCCCCCGTTGGTGGTTTTAAATATGCCGCCTGAAATTGGGTCATCGCTGCATACCCAACCTGTATTGCTGCTTACAAAGGCTAAATCCCAAATGGGGTTTGCTCCAAAATTAAATTGTATGTTCCAGTTAGTTCCGCCATTTGTGGTTTTCCATACTTTACCGGAACCTGTTGAGCCTGTAATGTAACCTGTATCATTACTCGTCATTTGTATTGCAGTAAAGCTTCCATGAAAACGATACTGAAAGTTCCAATTATTACCCCCATCGCTGGTTTTAAATACATACCCGGTATCAAATGCAGGCCCCCAATCTGTAACTACCCAGCCATTTAAAGAATCAAGGAATTGTATGTCGGTGATTAGTTTATTTCCAATCGGTATACTCTGCTGATACCACCCAGGCGGCGAGTCAGACTCAAATGTGGTAGCGAGAAATAATACGAGCAGTTCAAAGAGGATGAGGCGTTTCATAGTTAGATTGGATTTTAGCGGAGAGGAAATGGAGAAATGAAGCGCTAATTTATGCAATAGGTGTTCCATAGTTAAATATAACACTAATTTTAACCTGCTTCCCCAAAAGCAGATTATAAAAACAAACCTTAGCAAAAAATTGCGCGCTCCCTGATTAAAATATAATAAACGCCAATCGCCAAAGCAAGAGCAAAATTGGCTTGGATTATTAAGTTTATAACACATTCATTAGGATTTCCTCACCTTAAATGCTTAGACAAGTCCTAACACGCTAATTGTGGGCTTTGAACCTACCTCACCTCATTTTATCTTCACCAAAAGCCATACGCCCTTTTATTTATTCCCGCCCTTGCGAACCCAGCCAAGTCTCATTTACCAATATAGATTTTAGTCGCCCCGCATAACTCATAATTATGTGCGGGGCAACTGCATTTGCACCCCCTTTAATAAAAGCATTACGGTATAAAATCCTATTAGAGCAATTTTTTTTAAGCAAATTATTTGTTTATGCTTTTTCTTTTGCGAAACTCATTGCCTCGCCTGAATAAAGCTTTAGATCGGCACGGGACAAAGCCTATTCGGACAGCCGCAAAATTCATTTGCATAAAAAAATAACTGTTTAAAGAATTAACATTAGAGGTGTTAGCTTTTAGCAACAAAGACAAAAGAAAACTAAACCGCTATCTTAATTGAATTTACAGCAGTTCTTAGGTCATTTATTCCAATATGGATATAACTCATCGTGGTTTGAATTTGGGTATGACCTGCCAATTCCTTTACGAAATTAATATTTATATCCTTTTTTATGAGATTTGTTATAAAAGTATGCCTCAAGCAATGAAAATGAAACCTCTCTGATAAACCAGCTTTTCGTAAGTATTTTTTAAACTTCCAAGAAACGTAATCTTTTCTTAGTTTCATATTGTTTTTTAAAGAAAACAAGTAATTATCTCCGCTTTTTCCGCTGCAAATATTTTCCAGTAAACTGTTTAATCCTTCACAAATAGGGATTTGTCTAACTTTACCACTTTTCGTTTTAAAATTAGGTTTGTTCCGTATTGTGAGTGTTCTATTTTTGAAGTCAATATCACAATGTTGAACATTTATAATTTCAGTAATTCTGCACCCTGTGTATAATGCAAACAAAACAATATTTTTTATCAAATCATTGTCTATATTTTCTATCATTATTTTCAACTCCTCGTTATTCAGGCTTAGTCTTTCTTTTTGAGGGATTGAAAACTGCTTAACCCCTGAAATCGGGTTTTTTCTAATCAGTCCGAACCTCACCGCAATATTAAAGGCAGCCGTCAAAGTTCTCAGCTCAATATTAACAGTAGTCCGGCTTACCAAATTAGCTCTGTGTGCTTTATATCCTTCATAGTCTCTTAATGATAATAGTTCAATTTCTTTATCGCCAAAATATTCTAAAATATTTTTAAAGGTATTTGAGTAAACTTCAAATGTCTTTGCTTCGTAATTTACCTTCACATAATCCAATATTTCATTTTTAAGGTCAGTTAATGTTAAATGTCTTGGAGCAGATTTATTTATTGCCATGACCTCATTTTTTTCAAATTTCCGTAAAAATTGATAAGCCTCCTGCTGGTTCCTTGTTCCAGTAGAAATTTTGGTTCTTTTGCCTGTTTTTGGATTCTTAAAGTAAAGGTTATAAATGCCTTTGTAGCCTTTTGAAATAAACATTAGATTTTCCTATTCTAATGTTGTTATCTCATTAGAAGCGAACTACCTTAGTCACTAAATAAGTCACCAGAGTCCATTTCAACAAGAAAAAAAGTTGAAAATTTTGTGGGCAGTGAGGGATTCGAACCCCCGACATCCTGCTTGTAAGGCAGGCGCTCTGAACCAGCTGAGCTAACCGCCCAAATTCTACTAAGTTATTGCAAATTTAGAGATTTTTACCATTTTCTCAAGTCAGTTTTTATGTAGTTTTTTACTTTCCAAAAACATAAATATTCCTGAAAGAATAAATAGGAAAGCTGATAAATAAAAAGTATATTGAATTGCAAAAATCTTCATAACAATGTATCCAAGTGCCGGACTAAAGATTCCGCGTACTCCCGTTAGAGTTATATGCGCAGCCTGGTAGTTTGATACTTCATTTACAGGTGCATAATAAATTGAGCTTAACGCCCATGCGATCGAAACTCCACTCATTGCAACACCAAAAATAAAGTGTGAAATAAATACAACGTATTGCTTATTTATAGGAAAATCAAGCAGTATGGAATGCTTTGCCGAAACCAGGATTAGCGGGTATAAAGCAAGTGTTAAGAAGACAAAGCCACAAAACTTCGTTGGATTTCCTCTGCCGTGAAATCTTCCCATTAAGGGAATGAAAATGATTAGCGCTGAATGGAAAACAAATCCCTTTGCTATGGAAATAGGGGAGTATGATAGCCTAAGGTCATCAACCAGAAAAACGGGAACGACAGGTGTCAGCACCATAAAAGCCATTCCGTACAGGAAAAAAAATATTTCAAAGCGTAAAAAAGGTTTGTTGTCAGCGAAAATTCTCAATAAACTTCTAACTGGCAGTATTATTATATCCTTAATAAGCTTTAAAGAAACAGTCGATTTTTTAATTTTATTTTTTCCTTTGTAATCATCCATGCTGAGTGAAATCATTTTAGCCAGATTATAATACATTACCATTCCGCAAATCCCTGCAAATGGGAATAAGTTTTTGTATAGCTCATTGTTTATATCGAGAAAATAGCCGATAATTGTTGAGGTGACCAGTAAAAGGATTGTCTGAACAGTTGAGGCATAGGAAAAAAGCCTGCTTCTGTTTTGCTCGGTATAATTATGTTTGAAGGCAATATTCCAAATTGAAAGAAGCATTGAATCCATATATGCACCTCCGGCGATACAAAAGATGTAAAATACCGGACTGTCAATGAATGGCAGCATTATAAGAAAAGATTTCGCAGAAAATCCAATCATTATAATTGTCCTGAATCTGCTTGCCGAGCGGTTTACAATTTCGCTTCCGTAAATTGAAACAAGAAATGCCGAGCTTGCCAAAAAAACAAGAATCATAACTTGGAAATCGCTTCCGCCAAGGGATTTTTTTAGGATAATGTCTTGTAATATTACTACCGCTAATGAAATTCCGTTGAAGAACTGGGAAATTATGTGGAGTATAAATGTCTTTTTTTCAAGGGCTGAAGTGTTGTCGGTAAGATTGATATCCAAATATCAGTTAGTGGATAATTCGGGAATTTCTGAATGATTTATTCTAATGATAATGGTTTCATCGTACTTCTTTTGTAAATATTCTTTAAGCTTTTCTGCTGCGTAGACTGAGCGGTGCTGCCCTCCAGTGCATCCGAAACTAACCATTAAATTGCTGAAATCACGTGAGATATAATTATCAACCGCTTCATCGATTATAGAATAAACATTTTGCAGAAACTTCTGCATTTTTTCATCTTTATCCATAAAGTGAATTACTTCTGTATCTTTTCCGTTAAGCGGAATAAATTTAATTTCTCTTCCGGGATTATAGATATACCGGCAGTCAAAAACAAAGCCTCCCCCGTTGGAGGTTTCATCGAATGGAATTCCGGATTTTTTGTAGCTAAAGGAGTAGATTTTGACTTTCAGCATTTGTTTTGGAGCGGGAGACGGGGATCGAACCCGCGACGTCCAGCTTGGGAAGCTGGCATTCTACCGCTGAATTACTCCCGCAATTAGACAAAAATACTAATTTTATAAGGTGTTTTCAATTTAATTCTGTAAAACACATTAAAACATACATTGATAATGGATTATAAATATATCACGGTACCGAAGTTTAAGTGGTTGTTTTTTTTTCATTTTTTAGTATTATAGAGTAATAAATCTAATCTTTATGCTGAAAAACAAAATTTTTGTTGTTGAAGATGAAGGTATAGTAGCTATGGATATAAGCAAGTCCCTTTCTGCAATGGGCTATGATGTGCTATTCGTTTCCGATTCCGGAGAGAAAACATTAAGGCAGCTCGAATCACAAGCGGCAAAGCCTGACCTAATACTTATGGATATAGAACTGAAAGGTAAAATCAACGGTCTTGAAACTGCAAGGGTTGTAATGGAAAATTACGGTATACCGATAATTTTTTTAACCGCTTTCGAAGATGATGCAACTCTTGGCAGAATCGGTGCTCTTAGCTCAGATGGTTATCTAGTGAAACCATTTGATGATGAAAATTTGAAAACATGCATTGAAAAAGTTCTGAGAAACCACTAATCTCCGCCGTTATATGTGTATATTATTGTCCCGTTTTCACCCACAGCCCAGCCATTGCTGCTGTTTATAAAGAATAAATGTCTAAGATAGTTTGATGTAACACTAAACTCAGCAATCCAGTTAGAACCTGCATCGGTTGTTTTTAGTATTGTTCCGCCTTCTCCAACAGCAACTCCACTGCTGTAAGATGTGAATTTAACGGAGCTAAGCCAGAAAGTAGACGGAGTTGACTGGATAATCCAGCTGGTGCCTTTATTGGTTGTTTTCAAAATCGTGGAATTCTGGCCGCAGGCATATCCGGTAAGTTGGTCAAAGAAATATATAGAGTTAAGGTTATACTGTGTCGGGCTTGTTTGCAAGAACCAAAAAGAACCCCCGTCATTTGAATACAATATAGTTCCGCCCTCCCCGCAGGCAAAAGCTTCATTGATGGACGACCTGTCGACGCTAAATAAATCCTGTGAAGCAGGCACAGTAACCGTCTGCCAGCTTGTGCCGGAGTTTGTTGTTCTTAACATTGTTCCGTTATAACCGCTTATGAGTCCAGTTGCAGTATTTAAAAAGGTAATTGAAGTGAGCATTGTATTTGACGGATTTAATAAATTTTCCCAAGAATTTCCTCCGTCAAATGTCCTGAGGATTGTACCGCTTGTTCCAATAACGAATCCTTGCATTGAGTTAAAAAAGAAAACAGCGTTGAAGCTTGCGTTAGAATTAGTTACCGGCTTTTTAAACCAGCTATAGCCACCGTCCACGGTTTTAATAATTTTTGCAGAATCATTTGGAAAGGAGTTTCCAACTGCATAGCCTGTAAAAGAATCGACGAAGAAAACTCCTTTTAGATTGTTAGCAATACCGCTAGACTGCAGACTCCAGTTTGACGAATTCTGCGGGTCGTTTGGCGAGAATGTAACGTCGTCGCAGGAAATAAAGATAACCGATATTGCAGCTGCAAGATAAAATAAGCGCTTCATTGAATTTAAGTTAGCCATTATATTTTAAATTTTCAATCAAATAGAACTTTAGAAAATGCATACTTGTTTAATAAATAAGAAATAAATATATTAAGTATGTAAATTTCAAAATATTAAATAAAAATATATGAAAAAATTATTTGCGTTATTTTTATTAGTATTCCTTGCAAATTTTAACTTAAAGGCAATTACGAGTAATAGAACTTTTTCTATAGATGAAGTTAAGATTCTTGCGGGCGGTTATTTGAGTCAAATTACCTTTGAAAATCCAGTATTTGTTGATGTTGATAATGACGGGGACTTTGATGCATTAAATTTTAAAAAAGGTAATATTGAATATTACAAAAACTCTGGAAGCCTGGAGAGTCCAGTTTTTATTTTGGAAAATAAGCATTATGATAAATACGATGAAGCGTTTTTCGTTGCTTCAAAAATGCCTTACCCGATGTTTTTTGCAGATAAGGACGGCGACGGCGATGTAGATATGTTTGTGGTTAGAGATAAGGAATTTGATAAAGCATCGCTCAAGTATGAATATAATATAGGATATGCTGAAAACTCCCTTAACCTTGATACTGGAACCTTGATAACAATAATTCTTGTATTAGTAATTGTTCTTCTTATTCTTGCTATTTTGGGGAGATAAAACTAACGTCTTTATAAACAAAAACCCCGTTTTTTACAACGGGGTTTCTGCTAACTGTACATTATGCTTTTTTGTTATTCGCCTATTTTGACAAGTTTCGGCTGGTATTTAAGCTTGGTTAAGCTTTTTATGTCATTCTTCGCTGATTTAGTCTTTTCATATAACCCGACAAGTATTTTATATGTAGTAGTTTTTGTCTGCGTTTGCGGGTCGTTTACGATTATCTCTTCAATGTATATCTTCGTATAGCCGTCCCTTTCAAGCCTGCCGATTCTTCTGTCAGCCATTGATTTGTCAGTATATGTCCCTACTTCTATTGAGTAACCTTTAACAACAGCCAGTTGGTTTGATAAATCATAGAACCTTATCAGAGAGTCTATATCTGATATCTGCTGGTAGAGGTTTGATTCCTTTTGTTTGTCCTCCTCGGTCTTAGGTGTGATGATTTTGATTTTTAGATTACCGTTTGTTTTCAGGTTTTTATTAAGTTCAAAATCATCTGTTGTTCCGTCTTCTGACTGGAACTCAACAAACACCTTCGATTCAGCCTCTACGTTTTGGTCAAGCAATTCGGTTGTCTTAAATTCATTGGTATCTATCAGGGTCTCATCTATTCTTTCCATGGGGTCTATTCCCTGGCGGAGCAACTCGGCTTCCTCCTCTGTGATTTGCTCGATTTTAACCTGTGCGGTTCCGCCCATCCCGATAGCATCTTTGGCAGCGCGGGAGAGGTCAATTATCCGGCCTCTGATGTAAGGTCCTCTGTCGTTAATCCTTACGACGGTATAGAGATTATTTTCAAGATTTGTAACCTTCAGCAGGGTTCCGAAAGGTAAGGTTTTGTGTGCAGCGGTCATATCGTAGGTATCGAACCGCTCTCCATTAGCGGTCTTTCTACCGTGGAATCCAGGACCGTACCACGAAGCCTCACCAATTTCTACAAAACTTGAACCGGTAGGATCTCCTTCCGAGTAAGCATTATCAGTACCGTTTATTGTAAGCACAAGTTGTACAGTTAAAAAAAAGATTAACGACAAGATCGTTGTTTTTAACAAATACATCTCCTTTCTTATTAGTTATTAAAAACCTGTCCTTTCTCTACATAGCATAATACAGAATACCAACGGACAGTTTTGCTCTCTGTACTGTTTTAAACAATACTTCTTGGAGCGTCATCTTTTTTTATAATGGCGCACTTTGCGCCATACTCTATTTCAAAGAACAGAAACTTATTAAGCCCAATAAAACCTAATTATCTCGCTTTAATATTTTCCAAAGATAAAATCTTCTTATCACCGTCAATATACCTCAGCCATCCGTGTTTATCGTTGCCCTCTTTTACAATATCAAAAAACGCTAATTGGAGCTCTTTCGTAACCTTGCCTGGAGTGACTTTTCCTACCAATAGTTTGTCAATAGAGCGTATGGGGGTAATCTCTGCAGCCGTGCCCGTAAAGAATACTTCATCGGCAAGATATAGCATCTCTCGCATTATGTTTGTTTCAATAACCTCATATCCTAAATCTTTTGCAAGCTGAATAACCGATTTTCTAGTAATGCCCGCAAGTACAGCGTTATAAACTCCGGGTGTATAAACTGTGTTATCTTGAACAAGAAATATATTTTCACCGCTTCCTTCTCCGACGTGACCGTTTACGTCGAGAGCAATACCTTCCGAATAACCGTTTACAAGTGCCTCCATTTTAATCAATTGGCTGTTCATATAAGCTCCGCCTATTTTAGTCATAGTCGGTGTTGTATCGGGTGCACTTCTTCTCCACGATGAAACACATACATCTATTCCGCCTTCAACGGCACCTTTACCTAAATAGGAACCCCATTCATAAGCTGCGATAGTCAGCTCAACGGGATTATTTAAGGGGTTAACATTAAGGTCATCATATGCTCTATAGGCAATAGGTCTTATATAACAAGCTTCGAGGTCATTAACTTTTATCGTTTCAATTATTGCATCGCAGATTTCATCATTTGTATAATGCAAATCCGCCCTGAATACTTTAGCAGAAAAAATAAATCTTTTAACATGTTCGTCAAGTCTGAAGATGGCGGAGCCGTTTTTGGTTTTATAGCATCTTATCCCTTCAAAGAACGATGAACCGTAGTGGATAACATGCGATAAAACGTGGATTTTGGCTTCGTCCCAGCTGACGAATTTGCCGTTCATCCATATTTTCTCAACTTTTTTTACAGCCATTGTGATAACAGTTTTAGTTTTAAATTAGATTTTTTTTGTAAATCCGGTACGTTTTGTATATGCTGGCACCTAATTTTTCGGCTGTCTGTTTCATAGCCATATTATCTTCCAACACCCATGAAATTTCTCCCCCTTTATAACCGTTTTTGTTTCCGTTTTTTATAGTTTCAAGATAAAATACTGAATCAATTCCTTTTCTTTGGTATTCCGGCTTAACCCCCATAATTATAACCCGTACCAGATCAATTTTCTTTTTGCCCGCTAACATCTTAAAGATTCCGAAAGGAAGGAGTCTTCCGTTCATTTTCTTTAAGACTTGGTTGAAATCGGGCAGTGAAAGTGTAAAACCCGCGGGCTTCCCGTTGACTTCGGCAAACATCACCAAGTCGGGGTCAACTACTGCCTTAAGAGAGTCAGCCATGTAATCGAACTCTTCAGTTGTTAAAGGAACAAAACCCCAGTTATTTTCCCAAGCGCTGTTGTAAATTTCTTCAATTCTTCTAACTTCATTCATCAAATCCTTCATATTAATTTTTCTCGTAGTTATATCCGAACGCTTTTTAATTAAATCAGCCATTTTTTCTAGCTTAGCCATTACTTTCTCATTCTGTATCACTACTGCCGGTATGTAATAAGCGTATAAATCTTTAGCTTTTTCAAACCCAAAGTCTTCAATTTTATTGATGTAATGCTTTGGATTATAAGTCATTAAAAAAACAGGGGATGAATTAAAACCATCAACGAGCAAGCCGCACTCATCATTTGTTGACGGGTTTACCGGCCCCAGAATTTCATCTAAACCCTTGTTTTTTACACATTCGCATGCTGTATCAAGGAGCAAATCTGATATCTCCCCATCATCTGCTGTTTCAAAGAACCCGAAAAATCCAGCTTTGTCTTTATGGAAATTATTGTGATTATCATTTTTAATCGCTGCTATCCTTCCTACGATTTCGCCGTTTTTTTCAGCAAGAAACAGGTCTATTTCAGCATGTTTAAAGAACGGATTTCGAGCCGGGTTTAAATTCTTTCTAACATCAAAAATCAAAGGAGGAACCCAATTGGTATCGCCCTTGTATAACTTCCAGGGCAATCTGATAAACCGCATTCTGTCCTGTTCATTTTCAACTTTGCGTATTTTAACCACTTAATAATGCCCTCGAAATTCAAAAAATTCAGAATTCCTGACAAAGGAATTTAATAAATATACCCATAATTCTTTAAAGAAACAATCAATTAAACCGGTGTGTGACCATGAATGTTTTATAATGTTTCTAATATTTTTTTCACTATATTCTATATAAAATGATAAATTTCCAATTACTTATATATTTGTAATTACTGCATTTAATAATTCTTAATTTTGAAGACTATTTTAATAATTATAATAATATTTTTTGCAGATTTTTTTAAAAAATAAAAAAATCAATGATAATGAAATCATTTTTGATTATTTTTGTATTAAATTTAAGGGAATATTGTTGAGAAAGCCGATATGGTTCATACTGCAGTTTATCTTGGTTTATTTCTCTTTGGCGGATGAATTATTTGCACAGGACAACTGGTGGAAAGAGAAAAAATATAAATCCGAGGAAAAACAGAAAAAATTTAATAATTGCAAACTTGTGTTTTTAAGTATTTCCGACGGTTTGGTCTATGGAAATGTAAGCTATATAAGTCCTTATTTTCAAAATGAGGTATATTTAAATATTCAAAATACAGAAAAGGGATATTATAACAGGGAGCAATGTTCATATATATTGGAAAGTTTTATTAGCAATAATCCGGTCTCTTCATTTAAGTGGAGAAATTCAAGCCGCTCTGAAAATTACGCATTTGCAGTGGGAAAGTATAAATATAAGAAAAACGGGTTCATTAATAATTTTTTAATATCAGTATCTTTGAAATATATAAATGATTTATGGCTGATTGATCAAATTATTGTAAATTAGCCTTAATATCGATGTTTGATTTTACCTCAAAAGATGTTTTAAAGTTCAAGATACTTAGTTATCTTTCCCTTTTGCTTTTGTTCACAATACTGTTCACCTTCGGGGTAAAATATTACTTCTCCAAGGCAATTTTATCGGATTGGGAAAGCATATCTGCTGAAAAGAAAAAACAGGTGCAGGCTGAATGCCTGAATATTTTTTATAATTACCAAAACCAGACTGCACAGTTTTCATATTCTCTTATCAGAAATAAGAAGCTAATCACTGCTTTCGGAAATCAAAATACCAAAAAAGCATACGAATCCCTTTATGAAGCAGAAAATATTGACGATTATAACGTAGAAATTTACAACTCGAGACTGGAGCTTTTCTTATTTTCGGGTAGGCAGATTAATCCCGAAGTGACTGAGCTGAAGAAGGCACTTGAGGGCGACAGGTTTTCGGTAGTAAAAGAAATCGGATTATACACTTATATTGTCGTTTTCGATCCAGTTAAATCCGAAACGGGTAATTCTGACGGGGTTTCTGTTGTTTCCAGATTACTGGATGTTAATAATGAAATTCAAAACAGATTTTTTGTAAATGAGGGTATTACAAAGGAGATTTTTAACAAACATCATATTGAAGTTAGATTTGATTTCAAAAAAAATGCCGGTTCGAATTTAATAGATACTGCTTCCGAGGAACTTTCATCGTTTAATCTTAAAGACATTAATTCAAACAACATCGGTAAAATATTCTTTCCAAATTTAGATCAGTCCTCGTATTTGCTGAGCGTAACCAAGAAATTTGACGGAATTATAGGTTTCATGGCCTTTGTGTTGAATCTTCTATTGCTTTACTGGGCAATAGTTGTTTCTTTAAGGGCGGGCTTTATTATAACTAAGATTTTTATAGCGGCAGCTGCATTGATATTTTCAAGGTATATTTGGTTGATAATTGATTTTCCAGCTAAATTAACTGGTGATTCCGGTTTTGATATTTTCTCACCAGTCCATTTCGCCTCAGGAATTGGATTTGGCATGGCTAAATCGATAGGAGAACTGGTAATCACCTCCCTTGTTATGATGGCTCTGTCATTATATGTTATTATAAATATAATACAATTCTACAAAAGTGAACAAAAGCAGATTATTCCTAAATGGCTAAGCTTTGTTTTCCTTTTGAGTTCCGCTATTGTGGCCATAATTGCTATTCATTTTTTTGGAGTTATAATGCAAAGCTTGGTTTATGATTCAACTATCAAATTTACAGATAAATCCGGCTTATTTTCCGCAAACCAGCCCGAAATGGTTGTTGCAAGACTTTTGATATTATTTCTTTCAATATCATTGCTGCTAATTTTGGTTTCCTGCGGATTATTAGGCGCGAAATTTATAAATCGATATAAATACTTGAATAAATTCATAAGGAAAAATTCATCACTGTTTATTTTTGCGGGGTTTGCAATTATAAACCTGATGGCTTCTCTTTTCCCAGATTCCTTAACGGAGATTTCTTTAAAATTAAACCTCAGGATTCTGATTTTGGCTCTGGCAGGATTTCTGACTTTGTTTATTCAGAGGCAGCTTGCAGTTTTAAAGGAATATAGATTCATAAACGCAGTTAATTTTTCACTAATTCTTCTTGCATGCGTTATTTTTATTCCAGCTGTTCTTTTGAATAAAATTACAACACAAGAAAACCGATATCTTGAAAAAGCAGCAAAGGAAATTTCACAACAGTCCCCGGATAGAATAAGCTTTTTAATTTCTGCAACATTGGAGGATATTAATGAAGATGGTCAGCTTCAGAGCGATATAAAGGATAAGAATAAATTTAGCAAACTGGCTTTTAATATCTGGTCCAAAAGTAAATTTTATGATGAGGATTTAAATTCTTCTGTTTTTGTTCTGGATACCGCCAAAAAACTCATAAGTGATTTTAACATTAATTCAAACGACCTTAATTCAGACAGCGTTGTAGTTTTTTCCCTAAGGAATTTAAACAAAAAAAAGAAGTCCGATGACATGGCTGCACTGAGCGAAGAAGAAGATGAGGGACGAAGTAGTTTGGAAACTGTATCAAATATTAACTTGGATTTTGAAAGCGATGATGTTTATCAAAATAGAGAGCTTAAATTTTACTCTGGAATCGTTCAAATTGAAAAATCGGGGTTGAAAAACAGCCTTTTTAAAAACATATTGGGTTACGTAATAGTTGCAGCGGGATATGATTCGAAGAATTTCCTTACTCAGTCTAATCTCAGCATATTCAAAAATTTTACAAGGGATAATATCCTAAACAAGCTTACTTCAGTGCCTGTTATTACGGAATTTTCCAATGGTGAGTTTGCTGGTTCCTCAAATAAAGATATTTCTAAATCTTTTGTTAAATCTTTAGAGCCGTTCAGAGAGAGCGTTAAAGATAAAATTGATAAATCAGCACTGCGGTATGATGAGTTTGAGAATGAAATTTATAAGTCTTATTATGTCTTGGTTGATAGGAAGGGGGATGCTTCGTCGACTGCGGAAAAAATATACATTGTGAGTGTAAAAATAAACGATTTTGGCTTAAGTACATTTTTTTTCTTCAGCTATTTACTTTTTGTTGTATTTATATATTTGATAATTCTTACTGTATATTTTATTTACCGCTCAATTGCATATTTAACCGATTCCGAAGGTGTTAGATTGATAAAGTTTGGGTTCAGAGAAAAAATTTTTATTTCATTTTTGCTTGCTTCTGTTATTCCAATTATTATTTTAGCCTTTTATACAAGGGAATATGTTAAAGATAAAAACGAAGAATTTTATAAAAACCAGCTGATTTCAGATTTAAAAATAGTCGAACAATATGTTAAAAATAAGTTTTTAATTGCCGTCCCCGTTAATCCCTATAAGACTTTAAAGCAGGAAAGTTCTGAAGGTTTTTCTGATTTGTTTGGGAAGGGATTTTCCGGCTCAGATAAAAATTTTAATTTTTACGCAAAGACGAAGCTTGTTTCTACAACAAATGAGCAGCTTTACAAATCGGATTTACTTGATACAAGAATTAGCGGAACAGCATTTTATAATATTGTTTTAATGAAAAGAGATTATTTCTCTGAAAACAGGCAAATTGGAAATTTTACTTTTATAGTCGGATATAAACCAATCTATGACAGCTTTAATAACTTAATCGGTATTATATCTTCTCAAACTGTATTTAAGCAGAACGAAATTAATCAAGAATTGACAGAAAGCCTTGTTTACATACTTGGACCGTATTTTACGGCTGTAATTATACTGATATTTATAGTTAATATTTTATCATATCGGATATCAAATCCAATACTTAAGCTGCAGAAAGCAACTGAACAACTTTCAAAAGGCAATATTGATGTTCAGGTGCAGTCCGACAGTAAAGATGAAATCGGAGAGCTGGTTAAATCTTTTAACAGAATGATTAAAGAACTGAAGCGCTCGAGAGTGGAACTAAAAAAGGCCGAACGTGAAGGAGCGTGGAGAGATATAGCAAGACAGGTTGCTCACGAAATTAAAAACCCTTTGACACCTATGAAACTTGCTATGCAGCATCTTTATCGTGTCTATACAAGAGGAGGCAGGGATTTTAAAACTGTTATACAAACCACAAATAAGCTTATAGTTGACCAAATTGAGACTCTTAACAAAATTGCAACAGAGTTTTCAAACTTTGCAAAGCTGCCTAGCAGAAACTATGAACCCCTTGATATTAATGAAGTATTAAAGGATGTTGTCAAGCTTATGGACTCGGAGGGTAGGATAAAAATTAAGCTTGAAGGCGGTAAATCAACCCGACTTGTGATGGGTGATAAGGATGAATTGAAACGTGCATTGATTAATATTGTTAAAAACTCCATGCAAGCAATTGAAGAAAAAGATAGCGGTGAAAAAGGGCTGATTAACATTGAGAGCGGAAGAAGCAACGGCTATTATCTTGTTAAAATTATTGATAACGGCGTTGGAATGGACGATGAAACACGTAAGCAATTATTTGAACCTTACTTTTCAACTAAATCAAATGGCATGGGTCTGGGACTTGTTATAACTAAAAAAATCCTTGATGATATGAAAGCAAGGATTTATATCAAAAGCGAAGAAAACAAAGGAACTGAAGTGGAGTTAAGGTTTAAGATTGTAGAGAAATAAACCAAGCCAATTTTGCTATTGTATTGCGAATTGGCATTCATTATATTTTACGCAGGGAGCGCGAATTTTTTCAAGGCTAGGTTTCTATTACCTGCTTGTTGGGGGAAAGCAGGTTAAAATTATATTATTTATAATTATGAAACACCTATTGCATAAATTAGCGCTTCATTTTTCTTCAAATTCCACTCATTTCTTAAAATCCAATCAAACAATGAAACGCCTCATACTCTTTGAACTGCTTGTATTATTTCTCGCCACCACATTTGAGAGCGACTCACCGCCGGGGTGGTTTCAGCAGAGCATTCCTGTTAGCGATATAATTAATGATATTTTCTTTCTTGACAGCCTAACGGGGTGGGTTGTAACGGATGGCAGAACCAGCACTAACGATACAGGCTATATAATGAAAACAACAGATGGGGGTAATAACTGGGTAATTCAATATAACCAGCCGATGAAATTAAACGTTATTCAATTTTTGGACAATAGTACTGGTTATGCAGGTGGAGGGAGTGGTTCAGGAACTGGAAGAATTTTTAAAACCACAAATGGGGGTACAAATTGGGTTAATATTATCTCCTTTGTGACACAGTTTACTGATTTATTTTTTGTAAACAAAGATACAGGGTGGGTGTGTGATGACGCTGGAGTTTTCGGTGGATTATTTAAAACCATGAACGGCGGGTTAAACTGGTTTCAGCAGATGAGCGGAAGCAATTTTCCTAAAAAGCTTTTCTTTATCAACAAAGATACGGGCTGGGCGTTAAGTAATGAAGCAAATGGTAAATTGTATATAACAACTAACGGAGGAATGAACTGGGGACTGCGATATACTTTTAATACCAATTTAGTAGATTTATTCTACATTAA
>JAKEEM010000028.1 GCA_022616535.1 Chlorobiota bacterium
AAGGCGACGACTCTAAAGTATAAGACTGTGCTTCACTCACGCTAAGCTAACGTGAGATTTTTGAAAGGACCGTTGTTCGGTGATTTTTACCCGGACATGGCCTCCAAAGCTTATGCTTTATTGTCCCCCGGGCAACCGGGGCGAGTCTCCAACAGTCGAGTATAGCTGCCAACTCACAAGGTAAGCCCACAAGGCAGGCAGGAGTCAAAATCCCACTTTCAAATCGTCTTCGGACGAAAATTAAATCCACCATGGTGGTATTTTTTTAAAATGACCTGCCTGCAGCAGGCAGGCAAATTTCAAAGCTCAAATGACAAATTAATATCAAAAATTAAATATCAAATAATTAAATAAAAACGACCCGCCAGCTGGCGCGGTCAAATATTAATTTTGAACCCTGATTCTCGGATTATGGGATTACCTCCATTTTGCTTTTCAATCTTAAATCTCAAATCTCAATTCTGAAATTGAATTCGGGTTTATCAACAAATCGGTTAACGTAATTTGCTACTTAACATAACTGATTTAGCGAGAAGTATTTTCCTTGCATTTAATCTTAATTTACTTGACTTTTTATTTTTAAATATTCATATTGATATGTTAATCAATCAATAATTCAGTAACTAAAAACAAAGGGGGTTTTCAATGAAACGGTATTTACTGTTTTTTGCTGTAACTTTAGTTACATTATTTTTCGCTGCAAATACATTTGCACAGCTTCCTCAGTATTACAATTACAACACGAACGGAACAAATAATTCGTTCCCGTTTAACCAGGCAGCGGGGAAAATGGTTCAGTATCTCTACTTAGCCAATGATTTCAATACTCCGGGTCCAGCTCCGGCAGGACTTATTACCAAATTTTCATTCAGGATTGGTGATACATATCCGCTTAACAGCACTTATACAAACATTTACATAAGGATGGGGCAGACAGCCTTAACGTCATTTTCCGGCGCATTTTATGCCGGAACTCTGGACACTGTATTTAAGAGGGTAGCCGGCTATACAATAAACGCTGCAGGGAGTACTTGGCATACGTTCACATTAGACAACCCATTTTCGTATGACCCGACCATGAGTCTGGTTGTAGAAATAGGACAATGCGGCTCGACGCAGGGAACAGGTTTCAGTGTGTGCAATACAACGGTAGGAGCTAACAGAAGAGTGTGGAGCGTTGGAGGATGTCCTTTTTCGTATGCAGGACAAGGTCTTCAAATAATGAATGCCGGAATAAGTGTTGTGCCTGCTGTTCCTCAGCATTATAATATGAACACCGGTACAGGTGTTAATACTTACCCGTGGGGACAGCCGGGTCAGCGTGTCCACTGGCTGATAACCGCCGGGTCGCTTACCCAGCCGACACCGCTTCAGCAGGGTGCTACTATCACTGCAATATATTTCTGGATGGGGAATACTTCGTCAGCAACATTTACAGACATGACCATTAGGTTAGGCGATGAAAGTATTACAGCACTGCCTCCAAGCTGGTACGCACCTGCCGCTTTAGATACGGTTTATTATAAACCATCGGTAACGTTATCATCCACAAATAATGCGTGGATGGTTATCCCTCTTACTACGCCCTTTGTATATAATGTTAGCCAGGCTCTGATTATAGATGTTAACCAATGCGGAAGAACCCCTGCGCCGGGTCTGTATGTTCGCCAAGGCTCAGGTGCTACGGGACAAAGAAATTACGGAACCCCTGGAACCTGCCCGATTAATTATGCAGGACAGGACGGGCAGATAATGAATTTCGGGGTCAGCGTTATTTATCCTACGGGTATAAACAATAACAATAACGAGATACCTAATGCATACAGACTTGAGCAGAACTATCCCAATCCGTTTAACCCTGTTACAAACATTGCCTTCTCAATTCCGAAAGCAGGCAACGTAAAGCTTATTGTTTACGATATGCTCGGCAGGGAAGTTGCAGTTCTTGCAAACGGATTTAAAACTGCTGGCATTCACAGCGTTGATTTCGACGCATCGGCTCTCTCAAGCGGTGTTTACCTGTATAAGATTGAAGCAGGCGATTTCAAAGATACAAAGAAAATGATGCTGGTTAAGTAATTCATAGTTTTATTTTCAGCCCCGCATAATTGTTTGCGGGGCTTTTTATTTCAGTCCATCATTTTTAGTTCATTTATCAAATCTGCAATGAAAAGGAGGTTTCATCTATGAAACAGACTTTACTCTTTTTTGCCGGACTCTTGCTCGTCTCAATATTTCTATCATCATCCTTAGCTCAAACACCTCAGTATTACAATGCAAATTCCGGAGGCATTGGAAACTTGCTCCCTTTTGGCTCGCTCGCAATTAACGGTTATAAGACGCAGTGGCTAATCGGTCCCGGGGAATATACTCAGCCTTCTCCTGCCCCAATTGGAAGTATAACCAAGTTTTACATATATATGTCAACATCGGGGGGTCCGGCTACCTACACCAATCTTGCCATTAAATTGTGGCAGGTTTCAGCAACATCATTTACGGGGGAGTATACCGGACCCCTTGACACAGTTTTTTTCAGGCCTACCATACAGCTTTCATCAACAATTAACACATGGATGAGCTTTACGCTTGATAAAACATTTTTCTATAATCCTGCCCAGAGTTTGATAATACAGGTTTCGCACTGCGGTTTTACCGGAACGGGAATGAATATCTGGCAGTCGGCAGGCACAACCGGTATTTTCAGAAGGAATAATATTCCCGGAACAACTTCATGCGTATTCACATATTCGTCTCAGGATACCAGAATTCTGCAAAACGGGCTTGATATAATTCCCGCAACAATTAAATGCAGAAACGGATTGAATATTATAATTCCGCAATTAGGAAGCGCTAATCCTGATTCGGTTCAGGTAGCTCTTGGCGGATGCACGGTAGCAGATGTTGATGTTGTAATTGATACATTGATTCACACATGGCTTTCTGATTTAAAAATTTATATAAGAAAAGGACCTGTCGGAGTTTTAATAGCGAACCAGATAGGCGGTTCCGGCGATAATTTCATAGGTACAATTTTTGATGACGAAGCCTTTGTAATAACTCCCCCGCCGCCGCCACCATTTACCGGGAGGTTCAGACCCTCTTTCCCGCTTACTCCGTTTGACGGGCAGCCCACTGACGGTTACTGGAGACTGCATATAACCGATACAGTTGCGGGTGACAGCGGTTTCCTGAGAGCCTGGTGCGTTGCAGTTTCTTACCTTTGCCCCGTTGGTGGCATACAAACAGTAGAAATTCCCAATCATTACAGGCTAAGCCAAAACTATCCCAATCCGTTTAATCCGGTTACAAAGATTAAATTCGGCTTGCCAAGGGGGGAAAAAGTAAAATTGGTAATATATGATATGCTTGGGAAGGAGGTTAAAGTGCTTGTCAATGAGTTCAGAGCTTCAGGCAGTTATGAAGTTAGCTTTGATGCTACTAACTTCTCATCGGGAGTTTACTTCTACAAGCTGGTAACACCTAATTTTTCAGCAACTAAGAAGATGCTTTTGGTTAAGTAATAATTGAAGCTTTTAAAACCTGACAGGTTTTGAAGACCTGTCAGGTTTAATAATCGTGACATTCTTCATTTCCTTTGAATCTATATTTTGCTATTTTTGGTCAATAAGGTTGGAAATTTTGAATAAATTTATCCTGCATTCGGTTTTAATATTTGCATTCGCTTTCCTTAGCTGTTCAAAAAATAAGGTCGATACCACTGTTACCGACAGCACTAAAAACAAAACCGAAAATACACAGCCGGATATGACTTCCGGAGGTAATGTTAATGATGTCCGAATCACTGCGGATGAAATAACGATAAAGACTGATGACGGCTTGGCTATATCTGCGAATTACTTTTACGACAAAGAAAAAAAGGAAACCCCCCAGCCTGTTGTAATATTAATTCACCAGTTCAGGCAGAGCAAAGAACAGTGGAGAAAGGAATTTATCGATTCTCTTCTCACAAATGGATTCAAAGTCCTTGCTTATGATATAAGGGGGCATGGAGAGTCAAGCAAAATAGAGGGCGAGCTGTCAGGTCTTTTAAGCGACCCCGAGCAGGCGCCGAAAGATATTAAAGCTGTTGCCCGCTGGTCAAGAAGTGAAAAGGGAATTGATACTTCAAGGATAGGATTAATCGGGACTTCAATAGGCGGCAATCTTGCCCTTTACGCCCAGCTTAACCTTGGAACTAAAGCCGCTGTTTCGATTTCAAACGGAAAGAAAACATTCGAAGCGTTCACCGGCTATGATGAAAGGATGATGCGCAGGCCGTATTTTCCAAGAATGAAAAACGTTCTGCTTATTTGCGGAAGTAAAGACGGTGACCACGAACTGGGACAAAAGTGGATTTATGACAATTTCCTCGAAGACCCGAAAGAGATGAAAGTATTTGATTCGGGCGCGCACGGAAAAGGGTTAATTGATGAATTTCCGGAAGTAAGCACTTTGATTTTAAACTGGTTAAAAAAATATTTATAATTATTACATATAAGATAACTTGATTACAATTTCCGATTTTACAAACTCCATTCCGTTAATGATTGCAGCTTCATCCGCGCTTGTTATTATGCTGCTGGAAACAATTTTCCCGAAAGACAGAAAGCATATAAGCGAAACAGCAATATTTTATTTTTCAATTGCAGCTTTAGCGGCGGCTATTACATATTCCTTTCTGCAGTTAGATAAAAACCTTTTCTTATACAATAATTTTATCAGGCTAAACGTTCTAACATCGGTAATTAATATAATTTTGCTTGCCGGAATGTTTTTTACAGTTCTTTCATCCAGAAATTACCTTGAGCAGGAAGATATAAACTACGGGGAGTATTATTCGCTTTTATTTTTCTCGCTTACCGGAATGATGTTAATGAACCAGGCTAATGACCTGATTATATTATTTGTCGGACTGGAATTAATGTCGGTTTGCTTTTATGTCCTTGCGGGTTTTATGCGTAAAAAACTTGAATCAAATGAAAGCGCAATAAAATATTTTCTGCTTGGAGCATTTCTAACCGGCTTTTTGCTTCTTGGAATAGCGTTCATTTACGGTTATACGGGTTCAACAAATTATTCGGTTATTGCGTCTCAAAATCCGGTGCAGGCGCAATTCTACCTTTTGGGTCTCGTGCTTGTTTTTATAGCATTCATTTTTAAAACCGGCTCATTCCCGCTCCAGATGTGGATACCAGACGTTTATCAGGGTGCTCCTACAATCGTAACCGGAATGATGTCCTCAGTGGGCAAAACAGCCACATTCGGAGCAATGATTTCATTCTTTTCCGTCTTCAACATGAAATCCATTCCATTAATAATAGCTATTGTTGCCATTCTGACAATGCTTTACGGCAACGTTGTGGCTCTTGTTCAATCAAATATTAAACGCCTTCTGGCATATTCAAGTATCGCGCATGCAGGTTATATAATGATTGGATTTATCATAATAAGCCCGGGTTCAATTCAGGCGGTATTATTTTATTTACTATCGTATATATTGATGCAGCTGGGAGCATTCATTGTCGTCGGTATTTTTGAGGAAAGAATTACCGATGGGGAACTCAAAAATTCACTAGAGGGTTATAAAGGTCTTGGTAAATCCAACCCCTGGCTGTCATCCCTGCTTACAATTTTTTTATTCTCGCTGGCAGGAATACCGCCTTTTGCAGGCTTTTGGGGAAAATACTATATCTTTCTTTCTGCCATACAAAATAATTATGTATGGGTGGCAATAGTAGGAATTTTATTAAGCTTGGTGGGAGTTTACTATTACATCAAGGTAATTTTATACATGTGGTTTTATGAGCCAGTTGCAGAATCTGCTAAAGAAATTAAGTCCGATTTTTCATTCACTGCTGCTATTATTTCAACACTCGGACTTTTTGCATTCGGAATTTATCCGGAATTGATTTTAAGGTATATCAGGACGGTTGCTTAAAAGGGTTTATAAGTGAAATTAATTTACTCCAAGTGGACAGACCAGTCTTTAACCGATGAACAGCGGCTTGAAAAGCTGTTTTCTCTTTTCAGCTACATTTTGCTTCAAACCAACGGCGATGTAAACGAAGCTCTTGACTGGCTCAGCCAGCTTGATGAACAATACGGCATGTTCGATGCGGAGATGTCATTGAGCGATTTTATTCAGGAGCTTAAGGATAAGGGTTATATTGATGAAAATGACGGAATGTATATCCTTAAGTCAAAAGGGGAGATGCGGGTCAGGCAGGATTCTTTCAAGGAAATTTTCGGAAACCTTAAAAAATCAACCGAAGGATTTCATGAGACACCCATAAGCGGAAAGGGTGTTGAGCGGAACAATACCACCAAAAAATACCAGTTCGGCGACCAGCCCCAGAATATCGATACAACCCAGACTCTCTCAAACGCATTTAAGCGCGAAGGCATCGATGATTTTAATTTAAATGAAGACGATATCGAAATTTATGATACGGAACTTCAAACTACCGTTTCAACCGTGCTGCTTGTTGATATCAGCCACAGCATGATTTTATACGGTGAAGACAGAATTACGCCTGCAAAACAGGTAGCTCTTGCCTTATCGGAGCTTATAATGTCAAAATACCGCAAGGATTCTTTGAACATAGTCCTCTTCGGCGATGAAGCAAGAGAAGTTTCCCTCGCAGAGCTTCCTTATGTTACAGTTGGACCTTACCATACTAACACTAAAGCTGGTCTTGAGCTTGCAAGACACCTGCTTAGAAGAAAAAAAAATACGAATAAGCAGATTTTTATGATAACCGACGGCAAGCCATCGGCAATATATGAGTCATCCACTAACAAAAGAATATACAAGAACTCATGGGGGCTAGACCCTAAAATTATCAATAAAACTCTTGACGAAGCCGTTGCATGCAGAAGGGAAAAAATAAAAATCACAACCTTTATGATTGCACAGGACCCTTATTTAATAAGGTTCGTCCAGGATTTCACAAAAGCAAACAGCGGAAAAGCATATTATTCAGCTTTAAATGAGCTCGGGGAGCATATATTCGTGGATTACATACGAAGCAAAAATAAGTTCGAAGATTAAAATTGCAAAGAATTTCAACCCTCATATTATTTTTATATCTGTTTTGTTCGACACCCGCAAAATCCCAAAATGATTCATTAATGCTGCTTGAAAGCTTTGGAGGGTTTCAGCAGGCGGTTTCAATTTCGGCGGCGAGAGAAGAATTTATATTTGTATCAGATTTAGGTTCAAACAAAATTTATAAATATTCCAAAGAGGGCAAGGAGCTTGCAAATTTCGGAGGAACAGGCCTGGGTGCAAATGAATTTAACCAGCCATATTCGATAGATGCAACTAACGGACTGGATGTACTCGTTGCAGACTATCAGAATAACAGAATAAAAAGACTTGATTTAAAACTTAACTTTATTACTGAATTTAATTTTAACAGTTATAATCAAACTGCTGAAACACAAAGGAAAATTTACAATCCAAGTTCTGTTGTAACTATAAGCACAGGGGAGATTTTTGTAATCTGTGATGCCGGAAACTATAAAGCGGCAAAGATAAATGACTTCACTGAAGTAGGCGTTCTTTTCGGCTCAAGCTCATTTGGTCTTGACAGGCTCAATAAACCCTTTAAAGCAGTCAGCGGTAATTCGCTCGATATATGGATTTTGGATAAAGCAGCAAATGAAGTCCTTAATTTTAATAATTTCGGTGTCTATATTAAAAAGCTAAAAGCACCTTTGGATAGTCCTCTGATAAGCATAGCATATTATAATGATAATTTATATATTTTATTTAATCAGGCATTAATTATTTACGATTTAAAGAGGGGACAGTACTCAAAATACTACGGTTACCCTTATTTAAAGAATATTTCAGATTTTGCAATGCTTGACAAAAATACAGTCCTCATTTTAAGCAAAGTAAAAGTTTATAAATATAAAATACATAAGGAGGAACAATAATGGCGAAGGATTTAAACAAAGTTTTATTAATCGGGCGGCTTGGACAGGACCCTGAACTGAAATACACTCAATCCGGCGTTGCAGTTGCTAATTTTTCACTTGCAACCGGTATGAAATGGAAAGACCAGGAGGGCAACTGGCAGGAAAGAACAGAATGGCATAATGTAAAAGCATGGCGGGGACTTGCCGAAACGTGCTCAAATTATCTGAAAAAAGGAAGCCGTGTTTATGTTGAAGGCAGACTTGAAACCTCAAACTGGGAGGATGAGAATAAGAAAAAGCACTATAAAACAGAAGTTATAATCGACGATATGATAATGCTTGATTCCAAAAGTGATAATACAGGCGGCGGAAGCAATACTGCTAAAACCGAAAAGTCCTCAACGGAATCTAAGGCAAGTGATGATGATTTACCGTTTTAAAAATGAAATGAATATACTAGAAAGCTCCTGATTTATAGGGGCTTTTTTATTTATTTTAAAAACAATTAACCTTATTTAGCAAGGATTTTCTTATCTAGTTTAAATATGTAAGCAATCAGTGCTGCTCTTGTCCACATTCCATTAATTTCCTGCCTCCAGTACCATGCCCTTGGGTCTAGGTCAATCTCTGTGTCCACTTCTTTGCGACGGGGGAGGGGGTGTAAAATTATTGAATCTTCCTTTATTATGCTTAAATGCTCTTTTGTAATGTAAAATTTTGTATAATCGATTGTTTTAGATTCACCGTGTTCATCATATTCATCCTGAATTCGGGTTGAGTAAATAACATCGGCTTTTTTTAAAGATTCCGTAAAATTATTTGTTTCCTCAAATTTTAGCTTATTTTCCCTCAAGAATTCTTTAATATCATCGGCTAAGGACAGCTCTTGGGGTGCTCCATAAATAAATTTAATATTTTTGAAGTTACTCATTAGATAAGTCAGTGACCTTATTGTTCTGCCGCGCTTTAAATCTCCAACCATAAATATCGTTTTTCCGTCAACTTCACCCTTTAATGCTTTATGCATTGTATATACATCAAGTAATGCTTGCGTAGGGTGCTCGTATGGACCTGAACCGGCATTTATTACGGGTATTGGCTTGTGAGAGTTGTTAAACATCCAGGCTGCTTTTTCTGCTATATGTTCGTTTGAATGCCTGATTATTACCAAATCGGCATACGAATGGAAGGTTTCAAGCGTGTCCTCAAGTGATTCGCCTTTTGTTTCAGATGAAAGTGCTGCAGAGCGTATATCGCTTGTTTTTATGCCAAGTATCTGGCAAGCATTGTTAAACGATAGATACGTTCTGGTAGAGGGCTGTGCGAAGAATAAAACGGCTCTTTTATGGGATAATAGGGAGGCAAGCCAATCATGCCCTTTTTTTGTCTTGGCTATTTTCCTTATTTTATCGGTTAATTTAAAAAGTTTTTTGAGGGATTTTTGATTAAATTGAAGAGACGAAAGTACATGGAAAACGTAGTTTTCGGTAATTTCACTCAGTCTTTCCTCAATCGGCAGATGGAGTAAATCATCCCAACTTCTATTTTGTTTTGTTTTGCCTATTTTAAAATTAAATTATGATTATATTTACTGCGTTTATTTACTGCGTTTATTTACGAACTGAGTTAAAATATCAGTTAGATCAGGTTTACCTATTTCCTGTAACTCATATAAAACCCTAATAGTTGGCTTTTTTATTTTAATGACTCTTCTCAGATCAATTGGAGCAGCAATTATAACCGAGTCACATGGAACTTTGTTGATTGTAGCTTCCAAGTCCTTCATTTGTTTTTCACCGTATCCCATTGCCGGAAGAAGATTGCCGATTCCCGGGTATTTATCATAAGTCTCTTTAATAGTTTTTACAGCGTATTTTCTCGGGTCAACAATCTCAAGAGCTCCGAATTTCTGAGCTGCAATGACACCGGCTCCGTATTTCATTTCACCGTGGGTTAGGGTTGGTCCGTCTTCAACAACCAAAACACGTTTGCCTCTAATAAGCTTTGATTTGTCTTCATCCTCAAGCGAAATAGGGGAGGCAGCTTCGATTAATGCTGCGCTTGGATTTAACTTTGAAACATTCTCTCTAACTGCATTTATATCAGTAAGGTTAGCTGAATCAACTTTATTAATTAATAGTATATCTGCTAATAGAACATTTGTCCGTCCAGGATAGTAATTTAGCTCATGTCCGGCTCTGTGAGGGTCAACAACTGTGATAGTTAAATTGGATTTATAGAAGGACATATCGTTATTACCGCCATCCCAGATGATGATATCGGCTTTCTTTTTCGGCTTCGCACAAAATTGCCTCATAATCAACGCCTGCGTAGATTACATTGCCTCTGGCTATGTGCGGCTCATATTCTTCCATCTCCTCTATGGTGCAGTCGTATTTTTTTAAGTCACTAAGCTTTGCGAAACGCTGAACTTTCTGCCTTACTAAATCCCCGTAAGGCATTGGGTGACGTATAGATACGGTCTTCTTACCAAGTTTTTGCAGTATTTCCACTACTTTCCTCGATGTCTGGCTTTTACCGGCTCCTGTTCTGCTTGCAACAACTGAAATCATAGGTTTTGATGATTTAAGCATTGTTTGGTTTGTTCCAAGTGTCACAAAATCGGCCCCGGCTGAGTTTAATTCTGCTGCTTTGGACATTATGTAGGTAAAAGATACGTCAGAATATGAAAAGACAACCTGTTTAACTCCATGCTTTTTAATAAGCCCTTTTAATTCAGTTTCTGGATATATAGGGATTCCACTCGGATAGGCATTTCCAGACAACAAAGACGGGTATTTACGGCCCTCAATGTTTGGTATTTGCGTTGCTGTAAAGGCTATAATATTATATAAAGGGTTGTCCCTGTAAACAACATTAAAGTTGTGGAAGTCCCTTCCGGCAGCACCCATAATTATTACGTTAATTTTATTCATACTGGCAGGCTTTTATTAGTAACATATACAAATATATCTATTTGCTTTTTTGCCTTCAATGATAAATATCAATAAATATTTAAAAATTAACAATATTGTTAATAAAATGAGAAATAATATATATTATGTAAAGTTGATTGTTGGTAAGTTTTTAGTTTTTTAATAATCATTTTTAATAGATTTCCTTCCTGCCCCTGTTCGTAAATGACCGAAGTGAAATTTAATGTCGAAATCGATAGCCATCATTGATATTAACTTTTAAATTGATATAGTTGGTTAATTCTTTTATTTTTGTAAATGGATATAAACTTTTACCTCGTTTTAGCACTTCTTTTATTTTCAATTGGTGTTATAGGCGTTTTAATACGCAGAAACGCAATTGTTGTGTTTATGAGCATTGAGCTAATGCTGAATTCCGTAAACCTTATTTTCGTTACATTTTCATCGTTCCTTGGCAATTTAAACGGTCAAATATTTGTCTTTTTCATTATGACGGTAGCTGCAGCCGAAGCTGCAATAGGGCTTGCTATTATAATTGCCTTATATAGAAACAAAAGCACTATAAATCTGGATGAAATTAACATATTGAAATGGTAGAGTATTTTTATTTAATCACAGTTTTGCCTCTTGCAGGATTCTTATTCAATGGTTTATTTGGGGCTAAGTTTAAAAACGAAAAAATAACAGGTACAATCGGCTCATTAACCGTTTTTGGCTCATTTGTTATAACAGTATTAGCATACCTCCATATTACATCTCTGCCGGAGGATTCACGAACAATTATAGTTCCGCTGTTTAACTGGCTCAGCTCAGGTTCATTAAACATTGCTGCAGCTTACCTTGTTGACCCGCTTTCAGTAACAATGTGCCTGATTGTGACGGGCGTTGGGTTTTTGATTCATGTTTACGCAATCGGTTATATGCACGGAGACAAAGGATTTGCAAGGTTTTTCGCATTCATGAACCTGTTTATATTTGCAATGCTCAACCTTGTGCTTGGGGATAATCTGCTTTTAATGTTTCTTGGCTGGGAAGGTGTCGGGCTGTGCTCGTACCTGTTAATCGGATTTTTCTACGATAAAAAATTTACCGGCGATGCTGCCAATAAAGCTTTCTGGATGAACAGAATAGGTGATTTCGGCTTCATGCTTGCAATGTTTTTTATATTTATGACTTTCGGCACCCTGAATTTCCAGCAGATATTCAGTACACTGCAGAGTACAACTATTGCTACATCCACATTTACGGTTATAACGCTATTATTATTTCTTGGAGCCACCGGAAAATCGGCACAAATTCCTTTGTTTGTCTGGCTTCCCGATGCTATGGCAGGTCCCACTCCGGTATCAGCTTTAATCCATGCCGCTACGATGGTAACAGCGGGGGTATATATGATTGCAAGGACTTCGGTTTTATTTGCCCTCTCCCCCATCGCTATGAATGTGGTTCTTGCTGTAGGCTGTCTTACTGCTTTTGTTGCTGCTACGATTGCGATAGCTCAAAACGATATTAAAAAGATTCTTGCATACTCAACCGTAAGCCAGCTTGGATTCATGTTTATGGCAATGGGAGTTGGAGCTTTTTCAACAGGGATATTCCACGTAACAACTCACGCTTTTTTTAAAGCGCTGATGTTTCTTGCAGCAGGCTCGGTTATTCACGGAATGCATAACGAGCAGGATGTTGCTAAAATGGGCGGACTTAAAGATAATATGAAAACAACATTTTTGACCTTTTTAATGGGCGCAATTGTAATATCGGGAATTCCCCCGTTTTCGGGTTTCTTCAGCAAGGATGAAATTTTATCAAAGCTGTTCTTCAGTGGCAATTATATTGTATTTGGAATTGCACTTATCACGGCTTTTCTGACTGCTTTTTATGTATTTCGTTTAATAAGCTTAACATTCTACGGCAAACCGAGATACGATGAGACACATGTTCATCCGCATGAATCCCCTGCTATTATGACAATCCCGCTGATAATTCTTGCAGTGCTATCGGTGGTAGGTGGATTTATTGGTCTCCCTCACATCGTTGGAACTAATCTTATCGAGCATTTCCTGAATCCGGTATTTACTCCTGCTCTCAGCATTATTCCCGAGCATCATATTGTAGCTTCAACTGAAATAGGATTGATAATAGCTTCTGTCTTAGCGGCAGCTATAAGTATATGGCTTTCTGTAAGAACATTTAAATCAGGTGAAAAGCTTGACGCATTTTCAGGCGGTTATTATAATTTTCTTAAAGATAAATACAGAGTCGATGAGCTTTACGAGGCAATTATTGTAAAGCCCCTGCTCTGGCTGACTGAGCAGTCATACAAAATATTTGACGTTAAGGTAATCGACGGTGCGGTAAACGGGACGGCAAAATTCTTTAACAATCTAGCAATTGACTGGCGGAAACTTCAAACAGGCATTGTACAGGATTATGCAATTTTTTCAATCGCAGGTATACTTGCCATACTTCTGTATATAATTTTAAGATGATAAAACCCTGAGCGAAAGCGAAGGGTCTACACATTCAATCCATGATAAACTTATAACCCTTCAACATTTCCTTGGAACTTATTTTATGGCTGCTTATTTTGTGATTGAGTTATATGTTTTCGAGTGGTATTATTAAATTCTGTATCAATTGAATTTTCAAATATAACTAAATCGTAAATAAAGTTAATGCTTGTAATCGGAAGAAATCCCGTAATTGAAGCCCTTAAGTTTAATCCAAAATCAATAAAGAAATTGGTTTTACTTGAATCTGTAAGTAATAATAAATTAAAAGAGATAATTAAAATCGCTCAACAAAAAAATATTATTATTGAAAAATTTCCAAAAATAAGGTTTGAGAAGCTTTTGGATAGAAAAGATAAATCAGAAGGCATTTCTCAGGGAATTATCGCTGAAGTTGAGGAATTTAAGTACTCCAAAACGAGTGAAATATTGAAATCTGTTGAAGGGAATGAACAAATTACACTTGCGGTACTAGATGAAATTCAGGACCCGCATAATTTCGGCGCAATCATTCGTTCAGCGGCAGCAAGTGGTATTGTCGGCATAATTATATCCGATAAAAACACAGTTAAAGTTAACCATACTGTAATTAAAACTTCTTCAGGGGCAACAAACTACATTAAAATATCAAAAGAATCCAATATTTATACAGCAGTTGAATATCTTAAAGAAAAAGGATTTAAAATCATAGGAACAGTACTTAATGCTGATAAAAACCTTTATGAATTTTCATTCCCGGGCAAATGTGTAATTATCTTTGGCAATGAGGGTGAAGGTTTGAGGAAAAATCTTATAAAGCTGTGTGATTACTTAATAAAAATCCCATTGGCAGGGAAAATTGAATCGTTAAATGTATCCGTTACTGCAGGGGTGATTTTTTACGAAATTCTGAGGCAGAGAAATTACTGATTTTCAATATTTTCAAAATCCAAATCGGGGTCGTCCAAAATCTTTGAGCGGTCTTCGCTAACAATTGCCTTTGCTTTCTCAATGTCCTTCGGTTTTACAAAAAACTTTAAAGGCAGACCTGTTGCCTGCCTCCCCATTGTATTGTTGCCAACTTCCATCGTGTAGCCAATATCTGCTCTGTTCATAAGTTGGTATTCAATATTTTCGTCTTTCAGCCGTGCTTCTATTAAATTGCCGAGCATATAATCAAAAGTTTCAAAGACCTTTACCCAGCCCTCGATCGTTTCTTCTTTCATTTATTTCACCAAAGTCATTTTCTTTGTTTGAGAAAAATCATTTGTTTTAATTTGGTAAAAATACGCTCCACTTGGCAGGTTCGATGCATCATAGCTTACTTTATGATTTCCGGCTGTTTCAAACTTATCTACAAGGGTCGCGACTTCCTTACCCAAAACATTATAAACTTTCAAGGTTACATAAATATTTTTCGGAAGCGAATATTCAATCTTGGTTGAAGGGTTAAAAGGATTTGGATAATTTTGCTTCAAAGCGAAGCTTTTAGGCAGATTTTGATTATTATTGTTATTATTAACTAAAACTGAGCTTGGATTAAGGACATATAATCCCGTTTGCCTGTCAGAAGCAATTATCTTTCCGGATGGAAACATATAAACTCCCCAGCATCCGTTGAAGTTTGAGCTGTTATTTGCAGGATAGGTATCATACCATGCAATTTCAACAGGAGCTGTTGGATTGGTTATATCTAATAACCTGACTCCCGCCGAGTAATGTGCTACAACAGCAAGATTTCCGTTAATCTCTACGTTATGGACAATTGATGTTGTTATTCCTGTCGGCTGCCATGTTGCAGCCTGAACAGGATTCATAACATTTTCAACATTCCAGATTTTCAAAAGCCTCGGGCTCCCCCCTATTTCATCTGTTACAAAAAGAAACCGTCTATCAGTAGTTAATGCTGTATTATGCGGACCGGGCTGCGGAACATTAAGCCAGTTGGTTACACTGACTAGATTGTCTTTATTTGTTGCGTCGATAACGTAAATATTTCCGTCAAATATTCCCGCTCCCCATATTGTATCGTTAACCACTCTGCAGTCATGAATATATTCAACTTCCCACTCCCCTCTTTTTACAGGCACCCTTGGGTCTTGTGTTAAATCCAAAACGAATATTCCCCCATTTTGATAGTCACCTCCGTTCATATACAAATAAGGGCCTGATTGTGAAATCGTATGCGTCCTTGTATAACCTGAAAATGTAAATGTGCCGACAAGGCTAACCGAATCGGGCATATATTTTAAGTTTACAATCTGCAAACCGCTTCCGCCTGCTTCTGAAACTATGTAAGCAAACTTACCGAATGTTTTCATCTCTCGCCACGAGGAAGTTAAACCCGGAAGAAAATCCACTTCAACTATATTTGTGGTATCGGTTATATCATAAAACGCAGTGCCGTTGGGACAGCCGAGTATGGCGTATTCTCTTCCGTCATCTGCCGTGTAACCCCAAACCGCTGAATAAAGCGTTGAGGTAAAATGGTCATTCTTGTTAGCTAAAAGTGACATATTTGAATTCGGCAGCTGGCTGTAGCTTGAAACTGAAACAAGCAGGAGAATGAATATTGAAAGTTTTTTCATAACTGTTAAAAAATTTTTCTAAAATTAGCTAATATATATGCTTAAAGCAATATAAATTTTATATAAAAAGCCCCTCTTTTTTGGGGCTTTTTGAGTAATTTGAAAATTAATAATTGTTTAACACTATTTTATCAAAATCATCTTTCTCGTCTCTTTATATCCATCAGCTATTATTGAATAATAATAAATACCACTCGCAAGCTTTCCGGCATCGTAATTTATTTTATAATTCCCGGCATATTTAAACTCATCAGCAATCAAGCCTACCTGTTTTCCAAGAGCATCGAACACTCTAATCGTTACAAAGCTGTTCCTTGGAATTGAGTATTCAATTGTTGTGCTTGGGTTAAACGGGTTCGGATAATTTTGCTTTAACGAAAACGCCGAAGGTGTATTCTGATTATTATTAATTCCAACCGGAGGATTGGTAAGCTTTATTACAAACAACCCGCCTGACATATCTGAGCCGATTATTTTGCCGGACGGAAACATAAACACCCCCCAGCATCCTGAAAAGCTGCTGGAGTTGCTGGATGGATATGTATCGTACCAGCCAATTTCCTGAGGTGAGGTTGGATTAGATATATCAAGAACTCTGATTCCCGCGGTATAATGTGCAACAACAGCAATGTTCCCGTTAATTTCAACGTTATGGACAATCGCAGTTGTAATACCTGTCGGTTGCCATGTAGTAACAAGAGTTACATTGCTTAAATTCGACTTGTTCCAGACTTTCAACTTACCGTTCGGACTTGAAGTCTCATCGGTAGTATAAATATACCTTCTGTCTGGCGGTAAATCACAGTTGTGAGGAAACGGGTTGGGATTATTCTGCCATGAAGCAACAGTAGACAGAGCATCTTTGTTAATTGCATTAATTACAGAGATTGTTCCCGGTGGATTATATATGTTAGCGGCATATATTGTATCGTTTACTATGCGGCAATCATGGACATATTGTGATGACCACGAACCTCTTTTCGTGGGATTAACCGGGCTGCCTGTAAGATCTATAATAGTAACTCCGCCTGCGTTACTTCCTCCCGAGGTATTATTGCCGCCGTTAAGGTATAGATACTGACCTGATTGGGAAATGGAATGAGTTCTTGTATATCCTGTATAAGAATAAGTGTTAGCCAGAGTTACTGATGCAGGCAGATTTTGTAAATTCATTATTTGCAAGCGGCTGTTAGTGCCCTCGGAAACAACGTAGGCATAATTGGAAAATACCTTCATTTCTCTCCAGCCGGATGTAACTCCCGAGATAAATGCTACCTCCTGAATATTGTTCGTGACGGTTATATCAATAAATGCGGTTCCCGTATTGCAGCCAAGTATCGCATACTCCCTTCCATTTGGAGCAACGTACCCCCAGCAGGCAGAATATCCGCTTCCATGCTCATCCTTTTGCGAAAGGAGCACTGTACCCTGGTTTTGAAGCTGGCTGATAACCTGAGAGCTGACCACTAATAAAAATAACCCTGTAAAAAATATTTTTTTCAAGATACCTCCTTGAATGAAATTTTATTTCGTTAAAATCATTTTCTTTGTTTCGGAAAAACCATTATCAGTGGACAGGCGGTAATAGTATACACCGCTTGCAAGCCTTGAAGCATCAAATGTTCTGCTGTAGCTCCCCGCCTGCTTGTATTCATCTATTAGCTGGGCAACTTGCCTTCCAAGCGCATCAAAAATCTTTAGTGTAACATATGATGATTTAGGAATACTGAATTCAATAGTAGTGCTTGGATTGAATGGGTTTGGATAATTTTGTTTTAATATAAAATCTTTAGGCACGCTGTTTGGGTCTTCAATTCCAACCAAAGGAACTGTAGAACGAAGCACATACAAGCCTGTCTGCCTGTCTGAAGCAATTATTTTTCCTGATGGAAGCATGAATACGCCCCAGCATCCGCTGTAATTTGCACTGTTGTTTGTAGGATAAGTGTCATACCATGCAACTTCAGTCGGTGAAGCCGGATTGGAAATATTAACAACTCTCACGCCTGCGCTGTAATGGGCAATCAATGCATAATTGCCGTATATTTCTACATTATGGACAATTGCAGTTGTTATGTTTGTAGGCATCCAGGTGGTAACTAAAGTTACATTAGAAAGATTCGAGATATTCCAGACTTTAAGCTTGCCGTTAGGACTTGAGGTTTCGTCTGTAGTTAATATAAATGTTCTTCCGGGCATAAGCGCACAGTTATGGGGAAAAGGATTGGGATTATTTACCCAAGAAGTTATTGTAGTTGGATTATCTTTGTTTGCAACATTTATAACAGAAACTGTTCCCGGGGGGTCATAAATATTACACGCATACATCGTGTCATTTCTCACTCTGCTGTCATGTACGTACTCATTCCCCCATCCTCCTCTTACGGTGGGATTTTCAGGGTTTGAGGTTAAATCTATAATTCTTACTCCACCAGGGTCACTCATTCCTGATGTTACGTTGCCGCCGTTTAAATACAGGTACGGACCGTCCTGCTGAATAGAATGTGTACGGTTATAGCCGGAATAAGTAAACGTTCTAATTACATGCACTGAATCGGGAAGATAATTAAGGTCTACAATAAGCAAGCCGCTGCCCGTTAATTCAGAAACAATATATGCGTAATGAGAAAATACTTTCATTTCTCTCCAGTTATTGTTTGAACCGGGAATGAAGTCACATTCAAAAATGTTTGCGGAATCGGTTACATCATAAAATGCGGTTCCGTTTCTGCATCCGAGAATTGCGTACTCCTTTCCATTGGGTGCCCTGTATCCCCAAAGAGCAGAGTATTAAGCTTCCGCCGGAAGGAGGATGGTCATTTTTGTTGGCGATTAGAACAATATTGTTATGTCCAAGCTGGGCATAAACATTATCTTCTGTTGATATAAAGAGACAAATTAAGGAAAGAAAAACAAAGAAGTATTTAAACATTTTCTATAAATTGGAATTTTATTAGTTATTAATTAAAACCAGCGATTATATAAAAAATTCCGTTAAATTACAATTGTCTTGATTTTACAAAATCTAACGGAAATCACTACTGCTCTTTGGATTCTTTTTCGGGATTTTCTATGTTGAATTGCTTGATTTTAGTGTATAAATGGCTTCTTTGAATATCCAGAGCCTCTGCTGTTTTTGAAATATTCCAGTTATTTTCGGCAAGTTTCCTTTCGATAAAAAGCTTCTCGGATATATCCTGAAAATCTCTCAACGTTACCTCCGAATTTACTACCTTTTCAAGTTCAGAGGAATACTGCTCGGAATCGGATTCAATATTTTTTTTGTCAATTGTTTCAGAGTCAGATAGTATTATCAGTCTTTCGACTGTGTTTTTTAATTCCCTCACATTACCCGGCCATTTCAATGAACAAAGATAATCAACTGCCTTTTGAGTAAATTTCTTAACAGTCAGGTTACTTCTTTTACAGATTTCTTCAGAAAAAATTCTGATAAGCTCGGGGATATCTTCCTTCCTGTTTCTTAAAGGAGGAACATTAATTGTCAGCACGTTTACTCTGTGAAATAAATCCTCTCTGAATTTTCCCTCAGCTATTAAATTCTGCAGGTTTTTATTAGTTGATGATATAACCCTAACATTAACCGGTATTGCTTCGGAGCCGCCGATAGGCTCTATTCTGCTTTCACTTAGGACTGTCAGGAGCTTAGATTGGGAATCAAGACTTAAGTCGGCAATTTCATCCAGAAATATTGTTCCGCCGTCTGCTGATTCAAATTCACCTGTTCTTTTTTGCGGCGAGTAAGAAAGATAACCTTCAACACAGCCGAATAATTCCACTTCGATTAAATCCTTAGGTATCGTTGAACAATTTACATGAACAAACGGCTTATCCGCCCTCTCGCTTAAGCGGTGAATTTCCTTTGCAACAAGCTCCTTGCCGGCTCCGTTCTCGCCTGTTATCAAAACCCTGATTGGCGTGCCTGCAACTTTCAATATAGTTTCTTTGAGCTTGAGCATTTCCTCGCTTTCGCCGTATAACTTTTCCCCCGGACCCATGATTTTCTTCATGCTTTCATTTTCAGCAAGGAGATTTCTGTAGTTCAGGCCGTTTTGTATAGTCAGCTTAAGACGCTCAACATCAAAAGGCTTTGAAATGAAATCATAAGCACCAAGCTTTGTGGTTTGAACCGCTGTTTCAATATTTCCGTGACCCGATATCATAATCACAATTGAGTTTTTGTCCCGCTTCCTGATTTCCTGCAGCACTTCGATACCGTCCATCTTCGGCATCCTTATATCAAGCAGTACAACATCAGGCTTGGTTAGGCTGAATTTACCAAGTCCAGTAGGACCGTTGAAAGCGTGTTCGATTTTAAAACCGTCTTCTTCCAAAATCATTTTCAGAATATCGACAATTGCCTTGTCATCTTCTATAATTAAAATTTTACTCATTGTTTGAGAGAAGCGGCTTGTTCTTTTGGGGAATTTTTATAATCCTGATACAATTTCTGCAGCCCGGGGAAATATTCGATTACTTTATCGAATACAGCCGGTGCAATAGTTATAACATTGGAATATAACAGCGAAGTTTCTCTTGTCTTTTGTGATGGAAATTCAGCGAAATTTAAATTGTAAAGCAGTACGCTTGAAACCAATAAACCCTGAGCAAATCCGAATATGAAACCTAATACTTTATCAACAATGGTTGTTCCCGAGTTGATATTTGCCATAAACCGTGCAAGCCAAATAGAAGTGCCGTATAAAATCCCGATTATCAGGAGGAAGCTGATTACATTCACAACTGCAGGGCTTTCATGAATGAATTTTGATAACAAATCTGATACAGTATCATAAAACTTGACTGCAAGGATAAATCCTGCAATAATTCCGGCTATTGGGAGCAGTTTCCTCAAAAAGCCCTTTCTGTAGCCAAAATATGTAGGCAGAGTTACCATCACTGCTATTGCAATATCAAGCCAGTTCAATATGCGTATTAAAATAAAAAAACACAAAGCTCTCTGTTTTGCTTTGTGTCAAAAAAAGATAATTAATTTTTAAGCAGAATAATTTTGAGCAGAATAATTTTGAGAAGTTAATTTTTGAATTCCGATTCGAACCTTTTGGATTCATTTATATATTTCGATTTGGGGTATTCCTCCTTAAGCTGTGAGTAGACCCTGCTTGCGCTTTCCTTATCGCCTGCCTGCGTGTATGCGCGTATGGCATAAAAAAGATTTTCCTGGTTGATAACAACCTCTTTATTCACCTTGGCAGATTTTTCGAAATATTCGCCTGCTTTTTTTAAATCCCCTCTTGCTTCATATACCGCGCCTGCGCCGGATAAGCACGATGCCTTGATTATATCGTTATCGCCTGAGTAATCCTCAAACTGCTTTAAAGCGTTGTCATAATCCTTGAGGTTGAAATAACAATTCCCAAGGTAAAGCTTGGCGGTTTCACCGCTTTCAGTGCTGCCGTAACTGTTAACAATCTCATTTAGACCTGTTATTCCTGCGGCTGGGTCTCCGTTTATTGCTTCATTATATTTGCCCTGTTCATAAAGTGTAATTACTGCAGAGAGCTTTACCTCCGCCTCCTCGTTTTTTGTTTTTCTGCTGCTTGAGTAAAGGAAAACCACGGCAATGAGTCCGATAAGTATTGCGGCTCCGGTGTAGACTTTCTTCTTATTTTCGGGTTTATCGAGCCAGTTTCTGGCTTCAAAATAGGAGGTAACCAGCTTATCCTGCTTCAGTTCCTTATGCTTAATTTTCCTGCGTGCTTTTAATGACATTTAATTCCTTTTGATTTTT
Organism: Chlorobiota bacterium; assembly: GCA_022616535.1. Lineage (GTDB taxonomy): Bacteria > Bacteroidota > Ignavibacteria > Tepidaquicellales > OLB5 > JAKEEM01. The sequence continues at coordinate 21,710 of JAKEEM010000028.1, forward strand.
ACAAACATCAAATATACTCATTTTTTGCAAAAAATTCAAAGAAAATAAAAACACCTGCTAATAAGACAATTTTCCTAAATAGCAAATTTACTTTTCGGGAGAGCCTGCATTTGTTCCTTTCAAACACACTTGCAAAGTTAAATTTTGTTATTAATAAGATAAATAAAATTAAGCCCAAATAGCAGATTTGAGGCAAAAGAAAAGGGGCGTTAGCCCCTTTTGAATTATAATTATTAGCACCTTTATTTGATCAGCACCATCTTTTTTGTTTCGACAAAGTTACTAGCTTCGATTTTATAAAAATACAGCCCCGATGCAAAACCAGAGCCGTCGAATTTAACCTCGTAGTTTCCCGCTTTCTTGAACTCACTTACATTAAAGACTTCCCTTCCGAGTAAATCGTAGATTTTAACTGTTACAAAGTTGTCTTTAGGAATATCATATTTTATAGTTGTTACTGGATTGAAAGGGTTTGGGTAGTTTTGATACAGCTTGTAAGCAAACGGTATGCTTGTATTTGTAAGCTTATTATTTCTGATATCTTCGCCTATGATTAATGACAAAATGTCATATTTATGCTCTTCAACAGAGTTATTATTAGGATTATCGCCGCCTGATGACATATTCAGCAAACACAATTCATTTACAAGCGCATGCTGACCTTTTGAGTTGTTTTGGTTATTCTGGTATATTGTGTGGTAATCTGCAATTGCTTCTTCAAATAAACTACGTTTTACTTTTGATTTAATTGCAAAATCCTCCGCAAGGTCTCTGGTTTCATTAGGATATTCAGAGCTGTTTTTAATATTTGTGTAATAGCTATAGATTGTCTGGTAATCCGAATAACTGCTGTTATTTTTCTCAAGGCAGTTGAAGATTCTCGAAAGCGATACAGGCGCAAATGATGAGCTTTTGTATTCCGATACAACCTGTTTATATAACTCAATAGCGTCTTCATATTCAATTGCCATTTCCTTGTTATATCCCTGTAAAAATAATAATTCTGCTGTCGGATTATCGCCTAAATCCTTAACATAGACTGTATCATAAAGCCCAAAGCCAAGTGAATTAAGGTTGTAATAACTCGTTTGGGGCAGTGAATAGCCGTCAAAGGTCGGCTGGTAATAAACCGTTCCGCCTGTTACATCAAACGAAGGGTCTTCCCAATGGTTCACTCTTGCATATAAATCATTGTCCAGCTCGCCGCTTATACTGAACGTGTTATCAATGTTTATTACATTATAACCTGAGTCAATTAAAGGATAAGCGCTTGTTTCAAGCGTCATTGCAGCCTCAGTAGGCTCACCATTTAAGTAGTTGTTGCCTCCGAGCCAGAGCAGTGTTGAACCTGATATGACTGGTCTCATTACAGGTATTGAACTGGTTTTAATGCCAACATTAATCTCATCCGCATCCGATAATGTGTTTTTAAGCAGGTAGGGCGATGAATAAAGAAACTGGATGGATATGTCGAAATTATTTATTATGTTATACTCAATTGTTCCGTTTGAGTTATCAAGATATATGCCTTTGCCTGTGCTGGTCTGTCCGGTAATTGTATTACGGGCTATGTATGGTGAGGACTGAATCACGCTTATTCCCGTTGTAACGTTATTAATCGTATTATCTACAATAATTACTCCATTTGAGGGGTCTATATCCTTGTTCCATAACATTAACTATCCTTCCAAGCACATCAAAAACTATAAGCCTGACAAAACTTTTAAAAGGAACTCCAAAAGTAATCGTAGTGCTGCTATTAAAAGGATTGGGATAGTTTTGTTCCAAGTAAAAAGAGCTTGGTATTTCATTTGCAGTCGGTTGAATACCGATTGGAGGCGCGTTTAAATTACTGTCTGTTCTGATAATGTAAGTATCATACCATTGCCCTAAAGGTGGCTCAGCACTTCCCACAAAAATAATATCGCCGTTAATTAAGGTCTGTATTGCTTGAAAGCTGGCATATTCACCATAAGTAAATATTTTTTGTATTAAAATATTACCTGTAGAATCCGTGACTAAAACTCTTGCGGTTGAGTCTTTCTGTAAAGTTGTAAGAATCGCAAGAATATACCTATTAGCATTTGCTATCTTCAAATCGTCTAAATATTCATTGTCGTTGAATTGAAATGTTCTTGAAAAAACTGTATCTCCGTTCGTATCCGTTTTTACAAAATAAGGTTTTCTGAAACTACCTGTATTGCCCCCTATAAGATAACCATTGGTTGCTCGATTTAAATGTCCCCCGCTTGTATACTCACTGTTTAACCGAAACCTTTTTTCCCAAACTACATTACCTGAAGTATCTATTTTTAGGAGGTAAGCTTGCCAAACACTTTGTTCATTTACAGAGCCCGAGATTACGTATCCATTGCCTTCAATTGCTTCAAGGATTGATCCGAAATATTTATCACCGTTAGTTGAGTAATTTCTCTGCCAAATTAAATTTCCAATCGAGTCAATTTTCAAAACATATCCCTCATCATAAGGTACGTTTCTATCATATCCAGAAATCAAGTAATATTTGTCAATTGTATAAATAATATCATTGCACACTATATCTTGCCCTGCATAAAATTTTTGCCACACAATGTTGCCTGAAGAACTTAATTTAATTGTAAATGCAGAATCTGCATTACCAGTAAGAACACAACCACCGTCGCTAGTTGGTACTACTGCTCTTACACCAATATCATTAATTAATCTTTTCAAAAGTGTGTCTCCATAATCATTTAATTTTAGTACAAATCCCTCCGAATTGGTTGTTCCATTAGCATAGCCAACTGTATAAAAATATCCTTCAGATGATTGGCATATGTCAATTGCTGCATCATCTCTGTCAGCTAAGTCATATACCCTTTGCCAAGTAATGCTTTGGCAAAAGCAGTTAACAGTTAGCAGTGTGCAGTGAATAATTAATATGTATAGCAGTTTTTTCACACGAGGGGCATTTGTTTTTTGTACAAGTTACAAAATCAATTCCGAGAAGTCAAGGACAATTACTACTAAAATTTAGTTACTTTTACCCGAAAAAAACCTTAGCTGTATCATAAAACTTCTCCCCTACTGTTTTTGTTTTGCTGACTGCCTCATCAATCGGTATATCAACGATTTCCGCCCCTTTGAGCGCCGCCATTCTGCCGAACTTGCCCGCTTTAATCATCTCAACGGCGTAAACGCCGAAACGCGAGCCCAAAACCCTGTCAAAAGCTGTTGGTGAGCCGCCCCGCTGTATATGCCCGAGTATCGTTGCCCTTGACTCAATCCCCGTTTTCTTCTCGATTATCTCCGCCAGCACGCTTGCAATTCCCCCCAGTCTCACGTGTCCGAATGCATCGAGCTTTTTATCCTGTGTTACAAGCTTTGAGTTCTTCTGGTCAGATTCGCTTATCTTTGCTCCCTCAGCAACCACGATAATTGAAAATGTCCTACCTCTTTTAGCGCGTTCGTTCATAATGTTAATTACATCATCAAGCTTAATTTCTTTTTCGGGGATTAAAATCAAATCCGCCCCGCCCGCTATACCAGCGTGCATAGCAATCCACCCCGCATGGCGGCCCATAACCTCGATAATCATTGCTCTGTGATGTGACTCTGCAGTAGTGTGAATCCTGTCAATTGCATCCATTGCAATATTAACCGCAGTATCGAAACCGAATGTATAGTCCGTTCCGTTTAAGTCATTATCTATTGTCTTAGGCACTCCCACGACTTTATACCCAGCTTTGGAGAGCTTATTTGCCACGCCAAGCGTATCTTCACCGCCAATTGCTACTAGAGCATCCAGACCGATTTTTTGGGAATTCTCGATAACGGTTTTCTCGCCGTTTTTAAATTTGTAAGGATTAGTCCTTGAAGTTCCGAGAATGGTCCCCCCTTTTTGCAGGATTCCTGAAACTGCATTTAAATCAAGCGGCCGGGTATCGATTTCCATAAGCCCTTTCCATCCGTTTTCAATTCCAATGTTTTCCCAGCCATACCTTATGGATTTCCTTACAATTGCTCTTATAACTGCGTTTAATCCGGGGCAATCGCCGCCTCCGGTCAAAATTCCTACTTTCATATAATTTTAATTTAATTTACTACATTTAGAAACATTTCCGGCTGCAAAACTTTTCTTACCGCTATATAAACGTCATCGGCAGAAATATGGTTCATACACGTTGGTTTGTTGCATCCGTAATCGTGGCCTAAATACAAGCAGGGACTGCAAAACTTATCACTTTGTATGGCAACAGCATTTTTATTGTATGCTCCCCATTTAGCCCTGTTTGTCGGGCCATGGAGTCCGATTGTTCTTGTTCCAACGCACGCTGAAACATGCAGTATACCCGTATTGCTGCAAACCATGAGCTGCGCCCGTTCGATTAATGCAGCAGTTTGTTCAAGTGTATATTTTCCCGCTGTGTTAATTGAAAACTCGGGCAATGCATCATTCAATGGGTCGCATAGATATCTTTCATAGTTTGTGCCGGTTATTAAAATAATTATATTTTTATTAAATTCACGAAGCCTTTTACCCAGAGTTACATAATTTTCCAAAGCCCATTCCCTGGGTTTGCCGTTTTCACCGCATCCGGGATGAAAGCAAATTACGGTCTTATCCAAAAGATTGTTTTCAACCCAAAACCTGTCCCTGAAATCCCTGTGTTCAGGTTTTAAGAAAAACTCAAGCTGAAGCTCATCGTAATCCCGCATTCCGCTAATCGGAACAATACCGAGCGGAATGAGCAAGTCCATAAAATTTTCAAGCTCATGCTTTGTTCTGCTGTGCTCAATTACTGAATCATTTACAATATGCTTCCATTGTCCTTTTGTTCTGAATCCGATTGAATAATCCCTCCTCGTAAAAATTGTAATCAGTGAATTTATTCTCTCCCACTGTCCGGCATCGATCACAACCTCATATTTTATTCTTCTCAGCTCTTTTATGAATCGGTAAAAGTTCACCGGGTTTTTGAGAAAATCGTAAACATGACAATTGATTATATTATCAACAAAGGGGATTTTTTCAATAACCGAACGATTTATATCAGAGCAAATAAAAGTTATTTTTGCGCTTGGCAAAGAGTTTTTAATCTTTCTTAGGGTCGGGATAAGCAAAATTGCATCGCCAATTGCCGCAAGCTTAATAAATAAAATATTCTGAATATCTTCTATCGGGAGACGTCTTTTACGCCGCGTAAATAAAGCCAAAAAAATAACCAGCGGAATCCCCAAATATCTGTCAAAAAATCTGAAAATCTTTCTTCTTCGCATTCTTAGCCCAACAATGATAATTAAATATGTATTTTATATCAATTCAGCTATCTATATTGTATTTTTAAATGAAGAAAACACCTTCATTTGACTTTGAATTCCAACCATTTACAGTAAACAATGTCTAATAAAATCATAACAGCTTTCGGGTCTGCCTTCATCAATCCTGATGAGCCATTGTATTCTGAAATTGAGCTCGCGGGAAAGCTCGCGGCGCAAAAAGGGTGGACTGTTTGCTCCGGAGGTTATTCAGGCACTATGGAGGCAATTTCAAAGGGCGCAAAAGCTGCCGGCGGTAAAACAATCGGAGTAACCGTTAAGCAATGGACTTCCGAAGTTAATAAATTCATAGATGAAGAAGTAAAAATGCGTAATCTTATGGAAAGGATTGTTGAGCTTGTCGGGCTTGCCGATGCATATGTTATTTTTAAGGGCGGGACGGGGACACTTGTTGAGATTTCAGTAACCCTTGAGCTTATGAATAAAAAAGCAATGGGTGAAAAACCGCTTATTTTTTATGGAGATTTTTGGAAAAACCTGATGGAAATATTAAAGCAGGATTCCAAAAGGCTTGCTGAATTAATCGAAAGAAACGTTAAATTCATTAGTTCATGCAATGAACTACAAGAAATTCTGCCCGAATAGCTCTCGCCGTTTTTTTTTAAATAATAATTATTTATATTATTTTAAATTTAGAGGAGGTTTATGAAAAAAATAATACTCCTTCTTTTCTTTTCTCGTATCTTAATTTATGCACAGTCCGGCACAACCTGGACAGAACAAAATTCAGGCGTTACGGTTCAGCTTACCTCTGTTTCGGTTGCAGGCTTTAATATAGCATGGATTTGCGGTTATAACGGAACAGTTTTAAAAACTACAAATGCTGGAACTAATTGGATAAACGTAAGCGGCAATGGAATATCAAGCACAGTTCTTTTAATCAACATTTTTGGTATAGATGCAAATAATGCTTTAACTGCAGGCTATCTGGGATCAAATACTTTTGTTTATCGAACTACAAATAGCGGAATAAACTGGAATCAGGTTTTTTTTCAGGCAAACGGATTTATTAATGCTGTCTGGATGGTTAGCAGCAACAATGGTTTTATGCAGGGAGACCCTGTTGGAGGCAGATGGTCATTATGGAAGACTGCTAACTCAGGTTTAAACTGGGATTCAACAGGATTATATTTGCCGCAGGCAGGCTCAGAAGCCGGATGGAATAATTCGCTGTATATATCAAGCCCTCCGAATAGAATTTGGTTTGGCACCAACAACTCAAGAATTTATTATTCTTCGAATTACGGAAACAACTGGATTATTCAATCAACTTCACCTGAGGTGAATTCCTATGCTATAACTTCCGATAATTTCTCAAATGCTTTTGCTGGCGGCGTAAGCCTTCTTAAAACAACAAACAGCGGGAATAACTGGGCCGTAATAAGTTCGATGGGAACCGGAAATTTTGGCGGGATTACATGGAACAATTTAATTTCGGGCAATAATTTTTTCCTCAGGACATGGTATGTGAGAAGCGATAATCGAATATTTTTCTCTAGTAACGAAGGAAACACATGGATAAGTGATTATACAGCTCCTTCTGGCACTTATAGACATATTAATAATAACAGAGCATCTTCTTTTTACATCTGGGCTGTCAGAAATAATGGCGGCATTTCAAGGGGACTTGTAGATATAGGCGGAGGGATAAACATTATTTCAAATGAAATACCAGTTAGTTTTACACTTTCACAAAATTATCCAAACCCTTTCAATCCTGTTACAAAATTCAGGTTTTCTGTTCCAAAGAAATCATTGGTTAAACTAATGGTTTATAATTCACTTGGCAATGAAATAGAAAATCTTTTATCCGAAGTGCTTCCCCCTGCCGTATATGAAGCAACATGGGATGCATCTAAATATTCCAGCGGGGTTTATTTCTACAGGCTTGAAGCGAAGGATTTTATTCAAACAAAAAAGATGATTTTGATTAAATAATTAATTTATACAATAAATAATTATTTTTACTGGAACTATTAACAAATTATACCTATTTATCTAAAAAAGGAGAAAATTAATTATAAAATTATGAAAAAAATTATTCCGCTTTTTGCTTCAGCCCTCTTTTTGTTATTATTTAGCATCAAATTAAATGCTGCAACTTGGACTGTTCAGGTATTTGATTTTGGATTCAATCCGGCCAACCTTCCCAATGTTCATATTGGTGATTCAATAAAGTGGAACTGGACAGGCCCAACCGAACATACCACAACATCATCGACAATTCCGAACGGGGCGACAAGTTGGAACGAGATTCTTAATGGCTCAAATACAACTTATATATATGTTGTTACCGTTGCGGGAAGCTATGATTATTTTTGTGTCCCCCATCCGTTTATGGTAGGTTCATTTACTGCAAGCCCAATTGGTATTACTCCGATTGCTGGTGAGGTTCCCAAAAGCTTTAAATTAAACCAAAATTACCCCAATCCCTTCAACCCGGTTACGGATATTAAGTTTGATATTCCAGTGGCATCTTATACCAAGCTTACGGTTTTAAATATTCTTGGACAAGAAATTGAGGTTTTGGTTAACCAGCAGCTAAGTACAGGAAGCTATAAAGTTGATTGGAACGCGTCCAACTATCCTAGCGGAGTTTATTTCTACAAGCTTGAAGCCGGAGACTTCGTTGATACAAAGAAAATGATTCTGATAAAATAATACATTATAATCCTGAAGAAATATTGAAAACAATAATTTCTTCAGGATTATTCACTAACTAGCTATTTTTCTTAAATCCGTTTTCAACCAGAAGAGCCGCACTATTTGTCGAAACATAAGCCTTCATTCCGTCTTTTTTGTCTTTCGCTTCCATGATCCAACCTTTTTTTACAAGCATAAAGAGCTTATAGGGCAGGTTACCTTGAGGTATAGGTTCCTTCGCTTCCCTATATCCAATCTCTAAATCTCTTAAATTAAAGGACTCTAATTCTTGATATTTTTCAAGATAGTAGCAAATTGATAAAGCCTTTTGGATTTCTTTATTTGCATTAACTGAATTTAGGAACTCCCTTAAAGATATTTTTTTATTTATTTTTTCAGGTGTGGTGTTTCCACTCAGTAATTTTTCGAGTTTTGACAATCTTGTTTCATGGTCTTCTATCTGCTGTTTAATGTTCTGAAAGTTCATTTTTTAATATCTCCTTTAAAAGTAAGTTTTACCATGCGACCCAATGCCAAAGCACCTTGCCTTTACCGTCTTTTTGCTTCACTCTTCTTAGACGTTTTTCATGACACAAGGTACTGAGAGGTTTTGTGAGATCCGAAGGCTTAAGCACATGGCTCCGTTGCGTTAACTCGGCCAAAATATCATTCATATTTTTAGGTTCTAAAAAAAATTTTTCATCACACAAGTCACTAAGCCATTTTTTTGGTCCTTCGGAATTATTCTTTGTAGAAGTTGAGGAACTTTTTGTTTTTGGTTTCTTGCTAAAAGACTCAGCATATTTAGAGAACGGCCCAAAAAATCTTAAGTCAAGGATTTTCTCATAAGCTATTTCTCTTAACTTTTCATCCTTAACAAGTTGGACCGAGTTTTCTGCTTCAACTAATATAGAAGATATGTCCATTCCTTCCATATTATTTTTAAAATTTTGTTTAAACATTTTGAGCCCCCTCCTATGGGGCAATTAAGAATCTTATGCGAATATGAAGAATTTAAAATTAATAATCAAGTAATAAATGAATTTCAATTTTTATTACATATATGACTTTCAAACCTACGGGGTTTGGCACAACTAACGCAGATTAAGTTCATTGTAGTTTATCCGCTGCCACTTGCAAAACGGCCTCTATCTGA
>JAKEEM010000029.1 GCA_022616535.1 Chlorobiota bacterium
ATTTGTTCCATAAGCCCTCACCCTTGCCCTCTCTCAAAAGGAGAGGGAACAGGTATAATTATTTTTGATTCCCGCTGATTAGTTCCTTTAATTTTTGATTTACTATCTCTTTATTATGTGTAATGCAGGTTCCCTTAACCAAATCATCTTCAAAGTTAAGGTTGATTTTGCCTTCGTTTAAGAACAGCTTAAGGAAATTCAATACATTTTTTCCGAACATTTTACTTGCATCAAATGGAACTGTCGATGGCAGGTTTGAATTTCCTATAATCTTCACACCGCCTGAAATAACCGTTTCATTGTTTTTAGTAAGCTCGCAGTTTCCGCCGGTTGATGCGGCAAGGTCAACGATAACAGAGCCGTTTTTCATTGCAGCTACGGTTTCTTTTGTAATCAAAACCGGGGCTTTTCTTCCGGGAATCTGAGCCGTAGTAATAATTACATTCGATTTAACCGCATGGTCGTGTATTACCTGTCTTTGCTTCTGCTTAAATTCCTCCGCCTGTTCCACAGCATAGCCGCCAGCTGAAGCCTCATCTTTTGCGCCTTCGACCTCAACAAATTTTGCGCCGAGCGACTGAACTTCTTCCTTAACAGCGCTTCTTGTATCAAAGGCTTCGACAACGCCGCCCAGCCTGCGTGCGGTGGAAATCGCCTGCAAGCCTGCTACTCCCGCACCGAGTATTAAAACCTTTGCGGGAGTAATGCTTCCGGCTGCTGTCATAAACATCGGGAAAAATTTCGGCAGATTAGACGCGGCGAGCAAAACTGCCTTGTAGCCTGCGACAGTTGCCTGAGATGAAAGCACGTCCATCGACTGCGCCCGCGTTGTTCGGGGTATTGTTTCAAGACTAAAGCCAGTGATATTTCTATCCAGCAGATGATAGACTATTTCAGTATTAAAAAAGGGCTGTAAAATTGCAAGAACAACAGTACCTGATTTTAGTTTACTGATTTGGTCTTTGGTAAAGGAATTGATTTTAAGCACAACATCGGAAGAGCTTAAAACTGCGTCTTTATCTGCTGTTTTTGCACCCTGTGATTTGTAATCTTCATCGCTTGCAAAGGCACTCTCACCGGCCCCGTTTTCAACCATCACATCGAAACCCATTTTAACCAGCTGTGCTGTAATCTCAGGAAGCGCCGCTACTCTGTTTTCACCTTCCGACTCTTTAAGAATCCCTATAATTGGCACAATAACTTAATTATATTATCAAAAAAATAATCAAAAACACGCTTCAAAAATAATAAAAACACAAAAACAAAACAAATGATTTACGTCATATTATTCAACTAATTAACTTTGTTTCCATTTAACAAAATCTTTCATAAATTGCAGAATTATTTAATTTTAAAATCAAAATTTTGCACAGACTTCCGCTTCATACCAGGATAATAATTGGACTTATTTTAGGGGCAGTTTTTGGTGTTATTTTCGGCATTAATCCACACAAATTGGAAATATCAGCAAAAACACAAAGTGAAGCAATTGAAAACTGGTCTGAGGTTTCATTCATAAAAAAGGATACTGTCCTAAAATCTTTCGGTCACAATGACCAACTCGGAATTATTAAGTATTTTAAGTCTACAAAAGATAAAAAAGACTTAATTTTAAAAGTAAAACTTTCTGACGGCACGGAAAAAATATTTGAGAACACTGTCTCGGTAGAGAAAGTTAAAACCATCGGAGTTTTATTAAGGCCCGTCGGCGATATATTTGTCCGCCTGCTGAATATGATTGCCGTCCCCCTTGTGCTTGCTTCGCTTATAGTTGGCGCGGCTTCCCTGACTGATTTAAAGCACATTGCAAAAATCGGTGGTAAGACTCTTGGTTTTTATGCGCTCACAGCAGTTGTTGCAATTACAATCGGACTTGCTTGCGCCAACATCATTCAACCCGGAAATATGATAAGCCCCGACGCAAAGGAACGGCTCATGGAGACTTACCAGGAAGATGCGCAGGCAAAGATTGAACAAAATGTAGACTTGGATTTGGTAAGTTTTCTAGTAAACATTGTTCCCAAAAATCCGTTTAAAGCAATCGCTGATGGTGATTTTCTTCAAATTGTTTTTTTTGCAATATTAACCGGGGTTTTCTTAGTGCAAATATCCAAAGAAAAGGCCCAGCATGTAATAAACTTTTTTGCAGGCTTAAGCGAAACGATGATTGTGCTTGTGGAAAAAATTATGATTGTTGCTCCCTATGCGGTTTTTACTCTGATTGCGGCAACCGTGGCGGAATTTGGATTTGGGATATTACAGACTCTTATATGGTACTCTCTCACAGTTGTTTTGGGGCTTTCGATATTAACATTTGTTGAGTATCCTGCCCTGCTTAAAATTTTCACAAAAATAAGTGTTATTGATTTCTTCCGTGCGCAAAAGCAGGTTCTTGCGGTTGCATTTTCAACAAGCTCGTCAGCGGCAACACTGCCTGTTACAATGGATGTATGCGAAAAACGTCTCGGAGTGCCGAACAAAATTGCAAGTTTCGTTCTTCCGCTCGGAACTACTGTCAATATGGATGGGACCGCTTTATACCAGGCCGTTGCGGCTGTGTTTATAGCACAGGTTTACGGATTTGATTTAACCTTAACCCAGCAATTGACAATTGTCCTCACTGCTGCGCTCGCTGCAATCGGAACTGCGCCGGTTCCGGGCATTGGATTAATTATGCTGATAATTGTATTGAAATCAATAGGCGTACCTGAAGAAGGAATTGCTTTAATTATCGGGGTAGACAGAATACTCGATATGTGCAGGACTGTTCCCAATGTTATTGCCGATTCACTTGCCTGCGTAGTAATTGCCAACAGTGAAGGCGAACTTGGTGAAATTAAGCCCGAAGCCGAGTATGAGGGAGCAATGTAGAAGCAATGGGGCGAAAAGGCCTATCACATCAGGAAGTAAGCGAACGCTTAAACAAAGGACTTGTAAACAAATCAACGCTTACAAAAACCCGAACGATTCCCCAAATACTTGTTGAGAACGTATTTTCTGTTTTCAATCTTGTTATAAGTGCAATAATTGTTTTCCTATTGATATTCTATTTTAAAACGGGCGATAACCGCCTGTTTTATGATACACTTGGGGTTTCGACCGTACTCGTTTTAAATACTCTGATTGCACTCATCCAGGAAATAAGAGCAAAAAGGGCTCTTGATAAAGTCAGCCTGCTCTTAAAAAAAGAGGTGAAAGTTATTCGTGACAGCTCAGAGCAGATAATCAATCAAAACGAGGTTGTTGCGGATGATTTAATTGTTTTAGAACGCGGCGACCAGGTTGTTGTGGACGGTAAAGTCATCGAATCTAACAAGCTCGAAATCGATGAATCTCTGCTCACCGGCGAGTCAGTTCCTATAGACAAGAAAATAAATGACGAAGTTTTATCGGGGAGCTTTTGTGTTTCAGGAAACGGGCTTTACATCGCAGAGAAAGTCGGTGACGAGAGCTATGCAAACCGGGTTACCCAGACGGCAAAAAAATTCAAGCTGAACCTTTCGCCATTGCAGGTTAAATTGAATTTCATAATTAAAGTCTTATTTTCAAGTGCAGTTTTTCTCGTCGCCCTTGAAATTATAAAAACTCCAAGCGGATTTACCGATAATGATTTCGTCAGGAAGCTCTCGACCATAATGATTTCCCTTGTTCCGCAGGGATTAATCTTAATGTCATCGGTAAGCTTTGCACTGGGCATTTACAGAATAAGTAAAATCGGTGCAATAGTACAAAAGCTCAATGCAATTGAATCATTTTCAAATGTTAAAATAGTTTGCACCGATAAAACCGGGACACTGACTCAAAACAAGCTCACTGTGCAAAAAATTACTCCCCTTACAGATAAATACCCATTGAGCGAAATAGAAACTCTGCTTGGCACTTATGCAAAGTATTCATCGGACAAAAACGCTACTTTGAGAACACTTGAAATCTATCATGCTGAAAGCAATATTAATGCACTTAAAGAAATACCCTTCAGCTCCGAAAATAAGATGAGTCTTTTACAGTTAGCTCTAAACGGTGAAAAAATTACTCTGATTCTTGGAGGATTTGATATATTAATTGAAAAATCCAAAAATAAAGGTGAAGCAAACAAGCTGTTTGAGAATGAGGGCTTGAAGGTTTACAGAAATCTTTTGTTTGGAATCGAAACTTCCAGAAAAAATTTAGGCGAGCTTGAAAATAATTTGAGTGCGATATCTATTGAACCTATTTGTATCGTTTCGATTTCCGACCAGGTGAGAGATGACGTTATGGAAGCAATAAACCTATTTCATAAAAATGATATTGAAATAAAGATTCTCTCGGGCGACAACGCCCTTGCTGTTCAGGCAGTGGCTAAGGAAATCGGCTGGGATATTAACGACGACGAGCTTATATCAGGAACCGAAATTGACAAAGTTGATGATGCAGATTTTTATAACACGATTCAAAGGAAAAAAATCTTTGCGAGGTTAAAGCCCGAACATAAGCTTCGAATTATTAAGACGCTTAGAAAAGAAAAAATATACACTGCTATGATAGGGGACGGAGTTAATGACCTTCCTGCGATTAAGGAATCCGATATGGGAATTGCAATGGAGGAAGGAAGCCAGATTACAAAAGAAGTAGCCGACATTGTTCTCTTAAAGAACAAATTTACTCTGCTCCCTAGTATTTTTGAAGAAGGCAATAAAATTGTCAATACAGTTGCCTCTATTTCAAAGCTGTTTTTAACAAAGAATTTTATGGTGATTTATTTTAGTCTTTTGAGTCTAGCTTTTATGTTCGAATTTCCCCTTACTCCGAGAAGGGTTACACTAATAAATATCTTCTCAATCGGACTGCCCTCATTCATAATAGCGCTAAAAAACGCAAATACAGGCAGGTTTAAAGGGTTTTCAAAAGAGCTGTTTAGCTTCGTAACTATATCAGCGGCAATTATTGTGGGTGCATCTTATACAGGCGAGCTTTTTATTGCAAAAAGCTTTCCTCAAGCTTCTTTTGAGGATATTCAAATGTCGATGCTCTCGATAATGATTGCAATTACGGCATCCAATTTTTTGGCAGTAACCATTCATAAAGGCGAGAAAAATATAAAGCTTTACATTCTTTACGCTGCGGGGCTTGTTTTATTATACGGTTTTCTTGCTTTAACAAATATTGATTTTGTCATCATAAGGTGGCTCAAGCTGTTTTATGAAATAACATACCTGAAATCCGATTACTGGGGGATTGTTATTACAGTTAGCTTAATAAGCTCAGCAGTACTTATTTCAGTACAAATGCTGAGACAAAAATACCAGCAAAAAGATTAAATCCTGTTTGGTTTTTTTATCAACCGCTAAACCCCATGCTATGGAGAACCCGCCGTTGTAAAATGCCTCTCTGTTGAGCTAGTGAAGTAAAAAATGTTTTGATTGGTATACAAGCTCGCTTCTGTAAACTGGTTAATTGAAGAAAGATTCCCGTATTTAGTAACTGACCAGTCATACTGATGGTTCGGTCCAATCCCCAGCCCAAGTGATGTTAAATCGGGCAGCTTAGCTGTGCTTTGTGCTGTAATTACCTGAAAAGTTCTGTCTGTCCCGTCAAATGTATAGACCAAGACACCGCTGCCACTGCCTGAGTTGACTACAAATGAATCATTTAAACTGACGTTTGATTGATTATTCGGTGGACTTAGTAGCGTTGAAAACGCCTCAAGACTGACGAAATTGCCCGAAGAAGGTGCAGTTGTAACAATACTTTTCGAGGTAAATTCAAACGAATTGGAACCTGCGGCGCTGCCGGAAAGGATGTAGCGAAATGGTGTCGGGAGTCCCGTCGGAACTACGAACATGTAGCTTAAGCTGTCTTTTGTGCTTAGTGTTGTCCCCGAGCTGAATGGATAAATCAATGCCTTGCCCTGTTTATAGTTAATCTGGAAATTTATCTCCGGCTGTATATATCCCCCGGGAACATTTAAAGTTCCCTGAATTGTTTCCTCAACAGGGTTTAAAGTTAAGTCACTTTCCTGAAATGTTTGAGTTATATTGACTCCGTTACTCAATTGAACCGTCCGCTGGCCGTATTTTTCATAGCTTAAAACTTCACCGTTAAGGAAATTAACAACAAACACTATGAGCTTTCCTGATAAGGAAGGTGTTCCCCGCCATCTGACAGTCATGTTAACCGATTGATTGGGCTGAATTATTAAAGCTGACTGCTGAACTTCATTTTGGTTGGTAACTATGACAAATGCTCTCTCATTTCCGGTAAGCAGAACAATGTTTGTTGTCAGATTACAACTGTATTGGGTTACAGAAAAAGGACCGGTGCTTAACAGAGGGTTCGCCGATGATAATCCCTGAAAAAGATAACCGTAATTTTCATTCTGAGTCGCAACTTTAATATCATAAGGAGTAGAGATAGTCTCGAATAAAAAAAAGCCGTTTACATCCGTTGTATCTATCTTAGTTCCGATTGAAACTTTTGCTCCGTTAACAGGCACACCGGAATTATCCAAAACTTTTCCGTTCACATTAATAGCAGCGGGGTCAACCGGCTCATTAGGCTTAACACCAGCATCATCGCAGGAATAAAAAAAGGTAATGATAAGGATAGACAAGAAAACAGAAAGGATTTTTGAGGTTTTCATAAAAATTCTTTTTTAGATTATCATAAATATATAAAGATTAAATTATTAATACTAATAAAATTTATTTGATACCAACGGCATCAAGGTTAATTTTTTTCATTTTTCCATAATATTTTGTCACTTACGACGTCGTTTTTTTGATAGTGGGGTATTTTCGTTAGTCCTATCTGTCATTCCCGCGAAAGCAAGAATCTTGCCTCGATTTTTAAAAGATTCCGTATCAAATACGGAATGACAGAAGTGGAGGGATGAAAATACCCCACTATTTTTTTTTGTTCTGCTTTTCACTATTTACTTTCTGTTATTTGCTTTTTAACTTTCTTGAAATTTGAGTTTTGACATTTGCCTGCCTGCAGCAGGCAGGACATTTTGCTTATACCTACCTTCCGCCTGTAAAGCTTTCCTTCGGAATATAAAGCTTATGCCCGGCAGGAAATGTAACTTCTATTCCTTCAACTGACCATATAACCCTTGAGTTCTTTATTTCATCTTCACTAAGGGGGTCAGGGTCAATGTAATTTAAAATATGCCCGTAATTTTTATCATCTTTTCTGGAAACAAGTATCACATAATTGC
Source organism: Chlorobiota bacterium (assembly GCA_022616535.1). Taxonomy (GTDB): domain Bacteria; phylum Bacteroidota; class Ignavibacteria; order Tepidaquicellales; family OLB5; genus JAKEEM01. The sequence continues at coordinate 7,196 of JAKEEM010000029.1, forward strand.
TGTTAAGGGGCTGATTTTGTTTTATAATCGATAAGCAATATGGGTCGTAAGAACCGTATTTAATGTAATCGCCCTGGCAGGATTCAAAAATAACCGACTGCTTCCAGGTTAACCCAAGTATTTGCAAAAAAATCACAATTAACAGAAGTCCGGTGAATAATCCCGCTCCCAGAGAAAAAAATATTTTTTTGTTCATATTGCTGTGAAATATTGAAGTGAAATACTAAAGTGGGCTATGCAATTTAATTTCTTAATTTTTGTAAATCAATATGCGTAAGGTTAGCTTTTTCAGGGGATTAACTATTCAGGGAAAATCTCCTAATTGTTTAAATAAAGACTATAAACAGGTGCGCTTTCGATTCCAGACTCTTTAACGAATCCTGAATTAATGTAAATGTTTTCAGGTCCTGTCCAAACTTCGCCGTCATCAAGCTCTTTGCCTGCTGGCTGACTTCTGGGAAAAGCCTGAACATGTTTAACTCCGGAAGCTTTAAGGTCTTCTAAAACAAGTTCAAGAAACTTTCTTGATAGACCTTTTTTTCTGAACTCGGGTTTTATTAAAAAGCAGGTAACAGCCCAGGTATCGGCTGAAGGTTGTAGCTTAAACTGGTTTGTGAGCTTTATCAAACGGTCTCTTTTTCCGCACTGGCACCAGCCCGCCGGTTCATTATCACAGTACAAAATATACCCGTCATACTCTCCCTTTGCAAAAAGCATATCACGAAGCTTCCTGTTTTGCTCTTCAGTCCTCTCACCCCACTCTTTCCACGACTCAACCCACCAGGAGACGCAGCAGCACCAGCCGTCGGTATCACCTGAGTGTATTTTATAGAAATCGTTAATAATTTCTACACTCAGCTTTTTGATTTCTACTTTCATTTCGTTACCTCCAAATTCACACTAATTCAAGACTGTAAATTCCTACAGGTGTTTCCTTGCCCTTCAGTATTATTTCTCCGATTAAGCTTCTTTTGTATTTATTGCTCCGGGGCATTTTTTTGTTCAAATTATGAGATATTAGAATTGATTTATCATAAACATTGCACTGGTCCTGTATTCTTGCCGCTGTATTTAAAACATCCCCGTGATAAGCAATTTCCTTCTTGATTTCTCCGACTTCAGCAACAGTTACAAAACCGCAGTTCATACCTGCTTTAAAATACGGAACAACTCCGTATTTTTTATTGTAATAATTAGATTTCCGTTCAAGCTTATTTTGAAATTCAAAAAAGAACCTGAAGCAGTTGTCGTTTTCGATTCCTTTGTCCAGCTCCCATGTTAAAACAATTTCATCGCCTACATATTGATAAATTTCCGCCTTAAACATTGCTACCACATCAGTTACATCGTAAAAACAATCCTGAATAAGCCTGCTGTATTTCAAGTGGCCCAGCTTTTCGGCAATCGTTGTCGATGATTTCAAGTCAAGAAACATGAAAATCCTTTCCTCAACCCTCGGTTCATAATACTTTCCGGAAAACAGCTTAAACAAAATCCCCGGTCCGAATTTCTTATTGACTTCTTTAATAAAACTAATTAACACACTTATTAATACTCCGTAAATAAACAAAGCGATTGAATAAGGGCTCGATAATGTAAATTTAATTGAGTAAGCAATATTATCAGCCCTGTTTACAAATAAACCGTGCATTATAAATATTAAATTAATTCCAATATACATTGTAATGGAATATGTAACGCTTTTTGCAAGAATTATATACTGGAAGGATTTCCTCTTAAATTTTTCCGTTTCCAAAGCAAAGTCAACAAATGAAAGTAAAACACCCATATAAACTGAAATTATATTCCCTTCGAGGAACTTTAAATCCATTTCAACAGGCTTTACTTTGATAAAATATTCCGTGAAATCGTAAATGCCGAAATATCGGAAAATTATAAACAAATTCCCGGCAACCATCCAAGCAGCTATGTTAAACAGTATTTGTTTGTAGCGGCTCCGCACAATTAATTTCTACATTTGCTATATTTCAAAATTACCTTAATTTAGAAAACTTTTCAAACCGTAAAATTTTAATCAGTGAAATTTAATTTGCGACTTTTAACACTCACAAAGCATCTTATTAACAGTAATTACTAAACAGACTTAATGGCAAAGGATACAGGTAAATTTACCGAGCTTTTAAAACCTCATTACAATGATGCTATGAGGTATTCCAGAGCGCTTTGCGCAGGCTGGTCGCCGGATGAGGCCGAAGACGTCCTGCAACAGTCGTTTCTCATTGCTCTGGAAAACTTTGAAAACTTAAATGATATTTCAAAATTCCGCTCATGGTTCTTTAAAATAATAACGACAACTTTCTATTCAGCCGTAAGAAAGCATTTCTGGAAGAAATTTCTGCCAATGGATAGTGGGGTGAACATTCCTAAAATGCCTCAGGTTTTCAACTGTGCTGAGCAGACGGAAAGCAGAATAATTTTGAATCAAGCATTATCGAAACTTAGTGCAAAAGAGCGCTCCGCAATACTGCTTTTTGAAATAGCAGGATTTTCAATTGAGGAAATTACTCGAATTCAGAAAGAAAAAAGCACATCGGCTGTTAAGTCACGCTTAAGCAGGGCAAGAGCGAAATTGAGGAAATATATTACCGAACAGGAAAATTTTTTACCCCGCAATGAGTCACAAAACGGCTCAAACGGGGAATTCAAAGGAGATTTGGAAAATGAAACAATCAAACTTATCTCAGAAATCAGAACAGATGAACAAAGATAAAATTTTGGAGAATCATTTTAATGAAGTTAAGCTGGAAGACTACTCTGAAAGTTTTCCCGCTGTTGAAAACTGGATTTACAAAACAAACATTCAGCTTAAAAACAAACAAAATGAAAACAAACAAAATGAAAGGAAGCTCCAAAAGATGAAAAACTTTTTATTTGCAAACAAACTCAGACTTGCTTATTCAATCGTAACTCTCGCCGTAATAATTGCAACGTGCAATATGCCTGTAACACAAACCGAAACAGCCGGGCAAGTGATTACATTAACTGTCCCCACTAACAATACTGATTTTGCTGCTAAAATGAGCGCTTTACCCTGGATAAAAAACGCGCAGGTAAGCTCAAACGGAAACACTGAAGAGGGGCTAAATCAAACGCTTTACACAATAATACTGCCCGATGCAACCCAGGAGCAAGCGGTAAATTACGGCAAGGAACTGGAGTCACTTGGCGGAATAACTACAATAAAAATTACTCCATTAGATTACGATGTAAAACGCCCGTTATACTCAGCAGCACTTGACCACTTCTTCAGCATAAAGATTGACGCAACCGGAATGAGCGACCAGGAAGTCGAACAGTTAGTTCAAAAGCATCTTAAAAAGCACGGCATCGATATGAAGTTTCACTTCAAAACCGGTCCTGACGGCAAACGCGATATCTTTATTGAAAAAACTGAGGATGATAAACTGAAGGAAGCAAGAAATTTTGAGCTAAACATTGATGATAACAACGGCAAGGAAAAAATTAAAATTTTCACAAAGAAAGCTGACCCCGAACAGCTTAAAGGAAAAACAGATGAGGAGATAAGAAAAATGGTAAAGCAAGAACACCCGGAACTTCAGGACAAGGATATAAAGATTGAAAGAAACGGCGATAAAGTGCAAGTAAAGGTCGAAGTTGAAAGAAACCAAAAGTAATCTAACAAACATTCAAAATCTAAGCCCGTCTTTTTTTAAGACGGGCTTTTTTGTTAATTAATTTGAAATTACTTTATAATCTCAATTGCGCACAATAATCCGTGCCCGCAGCCAACACCCTCGGGATATGACATCTCCATATTTCTTAGAATAACAGCAATCTGCGGTCCAATTATACTTGCCCAGAAATCCACTACGGGAAACCGGTCGTTATTGCGGTAAAGCCAGGTTATGAATTTTAAATCATCGCTCATAAGCTCAATATCGGTGTTTTCTATAAAATTCTTAACTTTTGCATCCTCGCTGTTCATCAGCGCCTCAAGGAGGTAGATTAATTTATTCCATTTGCGCTGGTAATCAACAAGCCTTTCCCATATTTTTTTATCAATACCTTTTTTATACGTCTCAAGATGGCTCAAATCAACTCTTAAATGCTCAACCTCACCCCTGTATCCGTGGTCAAGCAGCCTGTTAACCTGATAGCGCAGGGGCATTGCCTTGCCGCTTAAGAGTCCTGTATCCATATGCCTGCCAACATAGATGCTCCTATCGAGCATATAGAGCAGGTTCAGTTCAACCCCCGCATTTTTAGCTGACTTTGTCAAAAGAGCTTTAAGCTCCTCCACATCCCAGTAGCAAAGGTTAAACCACTCGACATTTTCCTCTTTCCGCTTATCGCCGGGAACCAGATAAGCCATAGTATAAGGCAGCATTGTTTTAGTTTCCGCCCAGTACTTTGGCCAGGAGGGTGAGTATTTCCCATGAGTATCAAAAAGCAAAACAGAGCCGTTTGCCGAGTGTTTAAACAACTGCTCAAGTAGCAGCTGTAAAGCCTCTGGATGAAGATGCGATAGGGAGCCGTAAGTGGAAAAATAAATATCAAAAGGCGTATCTCTTAAAACAGCTTGCGGCAATCCGTCTTCAAGATTTCCGTATTCAAATTTAACGTTCCCTAAATCCTTGTAATTTGCCCTCCCCTGTGAAATCATCGAAGGACTGATATCGATTCCCGTGTATGACTCGATATCACCCGGTTTTAAAACAAAATCTCTTGGGTTTCCTTTTGCATAAGGAGATGACGGAATGTGAGTGAGCAGCTCAAAACCTTCACCGCTTCCGCATCCTAAATCAAGAATGCGGAGCTTTCTATCACCCGGAGCCTGGTTCTCCATAAAATTCCTGCAAAGGAGCTTAACAAAAACATCTTCCCAGAATTTTCTGACATTATCTTTTTTCCCTGATAATCCGCCGTCGTCCCTTCCGTAGAATCCCATCGCAACGGCAGTTTCGTAGAATTCGGTTCTGTTTGGCTTCCATTTTTTCATTAGCTTTCTCCTTTCAAAATCAAAGTTGATTAAAACTTCGGCTCATTGACGTAATTCCAATTAAAAAAATTTTTAAGGCAGGTTTATATAATTATAAATACAATTATTTGGAATGTGGTTCCGGAGAAATAAAAAACCCCGCAGATATGCTACAGGCAGGGCGAAAACGAAAAGCAAATAAAACTAATTTCCTCCTCTGAATTCCTTATCTATTACGTCAAATTCACCGGGATATGTTATGGGACCGAGCACGGTTTCAACAGTCGGTTTAACTTTAAGCGTAATTCTTGAAGCAGAACCGTTTTTGCCTCCGAGAGCAAGCGCCAGATTTAACAAGTTATCATAGCCGGCATCCTTGAAGAATTTCAATAAGTCGAAACTCATATCAATCGGAATATTGGTCGCCTGCCCGATACCCGGTACCGTTATATTACCTACATTTCCGTTTATTGTTTCGTTGTTATCTAAAAATAATCTCCACGCAAGACTTTTTATTACTGCTGATGATTTTTTTGTTCCTCCCGTGCCGTCATTCGGGTTCTTGGCAAGAACATTCAGCGTAAATGCAACAGGAAATTTGCCCGAAGTGAACGCGCTTAGTATGCTTGCAGCGTCCATTACGCTGAAGTTGCTGATTGAAGTTATATTAGAAAGCGGAACATTGGCAAGCTTCATAGCTGTTACCTTATCCAGCTTAAACTGAAGCCGTTGAATGTTAACAATTGCATCGTAAACTCCAGAACAGCCGAGATTAATAAAAAAAAGCGAAAACAGAACAGAAAATAAAACAATCCGGTTTAGTTTTTTCATCACAAATTATAGCTTAAAATTTTAGCCAATATACTAAAAAATCTTTAAAAACCGAAAAGCAGGCCGACGTTAAATTGTATGGTTGCTATTGTTCTGTCGCTGCCTATTGGATGCTTACTGTCAATCGCGCTGTAGTTTGGGTCCTTTGCATCATTTAAAAATAAATATGCAAAATTCCTGTCGCTTGAATTAGTAACTCCTTCGTATTCTTTACCAAACAGGTTGTGTAAATTATATCTCAAACTTAAATCCAAAACAAAGGATTTTCCAAATCCTATTTCAGAGCCTATTGCAAATCCAAGCACTGTTCTGGTTGCTGAAGCTATATCTCTTTCGCTTGCGCTAACCTCCGGTGTTCCCTGGAAGTTGACCGTGCCGCTTATTGTTGTAATTAATAAATCAAGCCCGGCGTACGGCCTTACGGGACTAAACGGTATTGCAAAACCAAACTCAGTGCCAAGCGTAATCATAAAAAGTTTGTTACTGATATCAACGGTGCTGTTAGGAGTTGTCGGGTCAGACGTGCCGTCATTGCTCATTGAAATGTAGCTGAGCGACGCCCTTCCGTTTAAAGGACCAAAAACTACTTTACCGAGCGCTCCAAAATGAAAACCTGATTTCATACCGTACTTAGTTCCGGCGTAAAAATCAGTAGTCTCGCCGCTGAAATCTGATGTTGGATTTGTTAGTCCCAGCATTGGGCCTATCTTAATCCCTATTTGCGAATATGTGCTTTGAGTGAAAAGTATTGCAAAAAACAAAAAAAGAATGGATATTTTTCTCATGATATTGTCTATTAAGATTCAAGTCTATTGAGATTCAAGTGTATTATGATTCAAAAAAACTATAACCCAAATAGAAATGCTAAATTAAACTGGAAAGTAGAAATTGACCTGCTGTTATTTATCGGGTGCTTATCCGGGTCAATTGCATAATTGGGGTCCTGCTCATCATTAAGATTAACGTATGAATCTTCTCGTCTGTCAGTTGAAAGCTCTTCAAATTTCTTTCCTATAAGATTAATGAAATTGTATCTTAAGCTCAAATCAACAGCATACTTACCGCCAAAACCAAATTCAACCCCCGCACCTATTCCAACACCAAGTCTTGAAGCGCCAGCCATGTTGTATGTACCGGTTTCGACTCTGGAAACACCCTGAAACCTGGTTTCTCCGCTTATCGATGTAAATAATAAGTCAATTCCCGCATAAGGCGCTACTGGACTCGAAGGAACATTAAAGCTGAATTCAGGACCGGCGGAAATCATGAACAGACTATGTTTAACTTCAACAAAACTATTAGGTTTGTCAACTTCTGAATTACCAGTGTTGCTTAATGAAGAATAATTCAGCGCTGCACGTATCCTAACAACCGGCAGCTTTACCTTAAAGACCGCGCCGAAATTCACTCCGCTGCTTAATCCGTATTTAGTGCCATTGTAATAATCAATTGTAGTGCCTGAGTAATCTCCGGTCGGCACCGTTAATCCTATCGAAGGACCTAAGCTTATTTTAACCTGTGAAAAAGAAAGGTGTGAAACAGCTGCAATGAAGAAAATACAGAGTGCACATTTAAGACTTTTCATACCCCTACCCTTTTTTTAATTTGTTTATACAATTTGGAAAGAATAAAAAAAATATTTAACCGTATATTCAAATATAACCAATTGTTTTTTAATAAGGTTCTCTGTTTTCTGTTTTTACCAATATTTTAATTTTTACCCCGGATTAAATATGCGGGCTGTGTCTTACCCTCACCCTTAATCCCCTCCCCTTCGGAGAGGGGAGCCAGGCAATTGCCTGACAAGGTGAGATTAAATTTTTTTTCTCCTGATTAACTTATCGATACAAAACTTATTTATTTTTTCCCTTTGCCTTTATCATTGCCCTTTGGCTTATTATCACTATCCTTATTCTTGCCGCCGTCTTTCATATTTCCGTTATCGGATTTTTTATTCCCCTTTGATTTATCTTCCTTATATTTTCCCTTATCATCAGCCCCTTTATCTTTTCCTTTGCCCTTATCTTCACCTTTTATTTTTTCATTCCCCCTGCCTTTATCTTCTTTGCCTTTATCCTCTTTGCCGGATACTTTATCCTTATCTTTACCTGAACCCTTATCGCCAGTGGTTTCAGATTTCTTGTCAACACCCTTATCCTCAACTTTCTTCTCATCGCCTTTTACGCTTGCATTTTCAAACTTCACTGAGTTGTTCGGCTTTGATACGGTTTTATCAACAATTCCTTTGGTCTTTGATTTTTTGAATTCAGGTGAATATACTCCAAATTCGTTCGAAGAATACTTTACATTATCTTTGCTTTTAACTTTATTAATTTTAACGGTTTCAATTTTTCCGCCTTTGGTTTTTTCGAAATACCCGACATCGGGTCCTTTATTAATCACAGTTTTGTTCATTACCGTTACGCCGTCAATTTTCCGCCATTCCTTAATCATAATTTTATTCTTATGCTCTTTGTAGTGATATTTGTAAACACCCGGTTCCAGGAAATGCCTTCTTTCGACAATCACAAACCTTTCTGTATAAACGGGAAAAATCGGAGGAACGACTACAACGCCATTAACTATATAAACGCTTGGCGGTATGGGAGTCCACGCTATGTATGTATCGTGTTCCCTCCACTCAACCCACGCAGGCGCCCAGACTCTGCTCGGCACCCAAATCCACCCGAGCGCAGGGGAGTAAACCCACCTTCCGTGATGATGGCATATCTCTTCATGCGGTGTTGGGGCTTTGAAATACCAGCCTGCATCGGTATTAACCCACTGCCCGTTTGAATATGGAACGTATACGGGCGGCTCGCCTGCAACTACGGAAACAGCGAGATTCGTCGAAGGCCTCCAAACAAAAAATGCACCGAAGCTGACATCATCGTAAGCATGTGCGTCTTTTATTCCGAACAACTCGGCAAAACTGATTTTTCTGTGTCCGGAGCTTTCGCCCGAAGCAGAGCCTTTCTTTAAATCAACTCCAATGTCTTTATCGGTTACCTCAACCCACTCACCGTGTGGTGCCAGTTCATCGTAAAATTCCTTATAATCGACCGTCAGCAAATCTTCATCGCTTTCGGTAAAGTTATCCGCGCTAACTGTTTCCATGTCAGTACTTTTTTCATCTTCAACCTCACCGGTCTCATCTGATTTTTTTGTACAGGAAACAAGCGCAAGAACAAAAATCAAAGCAATAAAAAATGAAGCTAATTTAGCTTTAGTTACACTAAGCATAGCTGAATACTCCTTTTTATTTATAATTTAAAATCAACTCCAAGCTCAAGTGTGTTAAAATCATGGTTGCCGAATCCGATTCTTACCGTGCCTGCAACCCTTGGACTGAAGAAATACCTCATTCCTGCCTGCCCCCACAGCCACGCTCCGCTTGAGTATGAAATATCTGTTATATAAACGGCATTTCTCGAAACGTCTGTATATGTACTGCTTACGTAATTATAGCCAATTACCAGCCCGAAATACGGAACAAATTTACCGTCACTTATTTGATTGAAATTATAATTAGCCTGAAAACCCAGAGATGAAAATGAATATCTTCTTGAATCGCCGTTGCCGTAATGAAATGAATATGAATAGTATCTGAAAATCCCGCCGAGTCCGACTGTTCCTATTCCTGCCTGAGTAACGTTTGACTCAAAATTTACACCAAACATCGGAACCTCTCCCTTAGGCCAAAAGCCAAGCGAACCGCCGAGCAGGTTGTCTCCTTCTTTTAACTGTGAAAAAGCTGCACCGGATATTATTAATAAAACAACAAGAGATGCAAACAGGTTTTTCATTTTTAAAACTCCCCCTTCTGTTTATATATTGATTAACCTATTTCTGAAATTCCTAAAACGTTTTTAGTTATACCTCAGAAAATTTGAATCATTAAACAAAATATACAATAATTCAAGTGTATAAATAAATAGCTGAAATACCTGATTTTGACACTGTACCTACTAATCATAAAATAGGATTTAAACCAAAATAGTTTTGTATAATTTTAAAATATAGCAGTTTGTTATAGTAAAACAGAGGTTTAAATTCAAAATTTAACAAATAAGACCTTAAAAAACAGTAGTTTGGGTATTTTTTCTTCAAAACATTGTTTTTTCAGAAAAGTTTTTTTATAAATTCAACAAAATTTCACTGAATCAACTTTAATTTTATATTTTGAAATCATATAATAAAGATTATCTTATAGCCGGCGCTAATGAAAAAAATACTGTTGGTTTCATCAATATTTTTGCTTTCATACTATCACTTTGCCCAGCAGTCAAACAATATGCGGCTGCTTGCAAACCTTAATGAACATTCAGCCGATGGGCAGTACTCCGCGTGCTGGGGGTATACTGCATCAAATGGAAGAGAGTATGCCATTTTAGGGTGCGGGATGGGAACCTCATTCGTAGATATAACCGATACAAACAATATTCATGAAGTCGAATATCTGCCGGGTCTGAACCTGTTTTCCTGCTGCAGGGAGATGAAAACATACAGCCATTACTGCTACGTTGTGGCTGACGGAATACCAAGCGGGCTTCAGATTATAGATTTGCAGTACCTGCCTGATTCGGTTAGGCTTGTTAATACTTTTTTCTTCCAGGGATTCACACGGGGACATACCATACAGGTAGAACAAGGTAAACCTTATTTATATATTTGTGCGGGTGATTACAATATCGGCGGACTTTTTATACTTGATTTAAGCATTGACCCCATTAACCCGATTAAGAGAGGTGAATGGGAAACTTGGGTAGTCCATGACTGCAGAGTAATAAACGATACAATATTTGCGTGCAATATTTACAATCCTCCCGGCACAATCTCAGTTATCGACGGAACCGACAAGAATAATTTACTTACAATTGCAAGCTGGGAAAACTTACCTCAGCCGGGCCCTCACAACATAGCTTTAACCGAGGACAGAAGATTTGCTTTTGTTTCAGATGAAATCGGCGGGAATCCTCGTCTTTTGAAAATCTGGAACATTACAGATATAAACAATACTGTTAAAATAGCTGAGTGGCAGCCGACTGGAATTACAACATCAATTATTCATAATGTTGAGCTTTATAAAAATTACCTTTTTGCAGCTCACTATACGGCAGGCTTAAGGGTGATTGACGTGAGCAATCCCTACGCCCCTGTTGAAGCCGCATGGTATGATACTTATCCTCAAGATAACGGCTTTACATTCAACGGATGCTGGGGTGCATATATATTTGCTTCTGAAAAAATCATAGCATCCGACAGGGAAACCGGGTTATATGTTTTCAAGACAAATTTCCCGTTATCAAATTTTCCGCCATCCAATCCTGGAAACTTTTCATTAAAGCAAAACTATCCGAATCCGTTTAATTCCTCAACAAAAATTGAAATCGATTTGCCTTACAACCAATACATTACTCTAAAGCTCTATGATGCTGCAGGCAAACAAGTTCTTACGCTGTTGGACGGGTTCATGTCAAAGGGAACAATGATTGTAAACTTCGATGCGTCAAATCTCCCAAGCGGAATATATTTTTACATGCTGGCTGCCGGCAATTACACCGAGTCGAGAAAAATGGCTTTTGTTAAATAATTGGAAAGATTTTTTTTACTTACGGAGAAACTGTAAGGATTATAAGCAAGCATGTTATTTTATAATCATTTATAAAAACTTTAGCTGACAGATGAAAACTACCATTCACAGAGCAAACACAAGAGGATTCGCAGACCACGGCTGGCTGAAAAGCAGCCATACTTTCAGCTTTGCCGGCTATCACAACCCGGAAAGAATGCGTTTTGGTCTGCTTAGAGTGCTGAATGATGATATTGTCCAGCCCGGAAAAGGATTTGGCACGCACCCTCACGATAATATGGAAATTGTTTCCATTCCGCTGAGCGGCTCGCTGGCTCATAAAGACAGTGAGGGAAACGAGCATATTATTAAAACCGGTGATGTGCAGATTATGTCCGCCGGAAGCGGGTTATACCATTCTGAATACAATGCTTCAAAAAATGAGCCGGTTAATTTCCTGCAGATTTGGGTCTTCCCTAAGCTCCGCAACATAAAGCCAAGGTATGACCAGAAGACATTTAATTTCTCGGAAAGAAAAAAAAAATTGCAGACCACAGTGTCTCCCGAGCTGAATAACGGAACATTGTGGATAAACCAGGATGCATATTTTTCTTTAGGAAGCTTTGAAGCAGGAACCCAGAACAAATATGAAATAAAACGTAAAGGCAACGGATTGTATCTTTTTTTAATCGAAGGTTCAATAGATGTTGCTGAAGAAAATCTCGGCAAAAGAGATGCCCTCGGAATTGAAGATATCCAGAGCATTGAAATTAAAGCTGTAGAAAATTCAGAAATCCTTCTAATTGAAGTTCCAATGAGTCCGTGATGTAATTTCACATCTAACAGTAATAGAATTTAAAAGGAAAAAATGAAAATTCTTGTATATATTTCCTCATCCTGATGACGAATCATCCGGTTCCGCTCACGCTATATCCAGTCAGCAAAGCAACGTGCATGATGTTTACCTGCTTACACTCACAAAAGGAGGGACAACAAAGCAGCGGCATAAATTCGGATACAGCGTTGAAGAGAAGGGTGAAGTCCGTTATAAGGAAATGCTTGACGCAGAAAAAGTTTTAAATCTGAGCGGAATAGCTGTTCTTGATTTGCCTGGTTGAGCGTTTTTGCAGAGCATTTTAATCTTAAAATTAGTAAACTAAATTAATAATAGTTTTGTTTTTATTTTTTACAATAAATTAAACCAAACTAAAGGAGGAAAATAATGGAACTTTTAACAGGAGTTGTTGCAAGAATATTATTTTCAATGCCGTTTCTTGCATTCGGTGTAAGGCATCTTATGTATGCAGGGCAAATGGGCGGTATGGTTCCAATCCCAGGCGGAGCTATTTGGGTTTACATCACGGGTATCGCTATGGTTCTTGCCGGCATTGCCGCTATCACTAAATTCCAGGGCAGAAACGCAATGCTGCTTCTGGCGTTAATGCTGTTTATTTTTGTCGTTTCAGTCCAGATTCCGGCAATGGTCAGCTCTGACGCAATGATGAAAATGGCAGGAACCGTAAGCACTTATAAAGACCTTGGTCTTATGGGCGGAGCGTTATTGCTTGCCGGTATTTTTGATAAAGAAAGCAAAAAAACTCCCGCAGCTTAATTTTTTAATTGAGAGGAAGGAAATGACCTGCCTGCCCGCAGGCAGGCGAAGCAATCTCTTTTTTTTTGAGGTTGCTTCGCCCCGATTTTATCGTGGCTCGCAATTTTGAAATAATGAAAATCCCAGACGATACCAAAATACAAAGTGTCGATTTAAAAATAAAAGATTTAGAAATCTCTGTAAATTTTTACTCTACCTTGCTCGGCTTTAAAGAAATTGAGAGAAGAGATTACACTTCTTTACTTTCTGCAAACGGAAATCATCCTTATCTTATCAGCCTAACAGAAGCTCAAAATTCAATCCCAAAACCGCGGGGAACTACGGGGCTATTTCATATTGCTATTAGATTTCCAAACCGCAAGGAGCTTGCAAGGGTTTTTCTCAGATTGTTTGACCACAAAATTAAATTCCAGGGATTTTCCGACCATCTTGTAAGCGAGGCAATTTATTTAACTGACCCGGATGAAAACGGAATTGAGCTTTATGCCGATAAACCGCGAAGTGAGTGGGTTTGGCATATGGGACAGATACAAATGGATACGCTTCCGCTGAATCTCAACGTAATAACTAGTGAGCTTGACGACAGAAATGTATGGAACGGAATCCATCCCGAAACAGATATTGGTCACATCCATCTCAGAGTATCCAATCTTCAAAAAGCTGAGGAGTTTTATTTTCACTTGCTTGGATTAAATATCACAAGCTCAACATACAACGGCGCAATATTCTTTGCTGCGGACAAATATCATCACCACGTCGGAACAAACATATGGCAAAGCAAGAATGGTTTTCCCCCGCCCGAAAATTCAGTTGGCTTAATCTCTTATACAATTAAAATTCCTGATAAAGATTATTTGATAAAACTAGAACAATCCGCAAGTGAACAAAATCTCCTTATTGAACCCTTCACTGGAAAACATCTCATTCTTTTAGATTTTGACAAAAACAAAATTAGGTTAACTTTGTAAGGATTTTAATGGGGCTTTAGCCTCAATTTCTTGTATGAAAGTCGAAATCGTTCCGTATAATCCCGATTGGAAGCAAAAATATCTATTTGAAGCGGAGCTTATCAAAAAAGCTTGCGGGAGTAAAATTCTAACAATTGAACACGCCGGCAGCACGTCAGTTGAAGGGCTTGCTGCCAAGCCAATTATTGACATTTATGTGGGGACAAAAACACTTAGAGATGCAAATGATATGATTAATGGAATGACAGGGCTTGGCTACGAATATATAAAGAAATATGAAGATGAGCTTCCGTTCAGAAGATATTTCAGAAAAGATGTTGAGGGCAGGCGTGCTTTTCACGTGCATGCAACACCTGCATCGCATCCTTTTCGACGAGATGATTTGAAGTTCAGAGATTACCTAAGCATTAATAAAAAAGCAAAGAAAGAATACGAAGCACTAAAAATCGAACTCGCTAAAAAACAGTGGACCGAAAAAGAAAGCTATGCAAAAGCAAAAACCGGATTTTGCTTGAAAATCAAAAAAGTAGCACTTGAGTATTTCACAAAACAATACGAAGAAACCGAATCTGAGGCAACTTACCTTATGCACGCTTATGCTGATGATGCAGCAGGAAGCAAAGCTAAATTTAAAATGCTTCGAGAAGGCAGCCTAACAGCAATCAGAACAGACATTTTCCCCGGCTTTTCGCTTAACAGGGCATTGGGAGTAACAAACGTAAATAATGACCTGCTTGATAAAATGGATGAGTTTTATAAGGGCAAGGAAGGTAAATTTGCACTGCAGATTCCCCCAAATGAGCTTGACGAAGAAAAAGTAAGGCTTTTAAACTCACGCGGATTTACTTATTCAAATTCATGGGTTACGTTTTATAAAGATTCATCGCCTGTTGAATCGCGAAGCACCGATTTGGAAATCAAAGAAATCGGCAAAGAACATGCAAATGAATTTGCGCGGATTTTAAATGATGTGTTTGCATTCCCGCATGAGTTTGACGGAATTGCTGGGTCAGTTGTTGGACAAAAAGAGTGGGTGACATATATGGCTTTAGACGGCAGCAAGGCGGTTGGTTCAGCATCTGTTTGTATAATTCGAGAAACTGCTTACCTCTCATTTGCAAACGTGATACCTGAATACAGGAGACGCGGTGTGCAAGGCGAGCTGGGGAGAAAATTAATCGATACTGCAAGAGAGCTCAGAGCAAAATGGATTGTTGTCGATACCGCAGAAACGAGCGAAGAACATCCAAACCCCTCATACTGGAACGTTCTGAGACACGGATTTCGTTTAATGTATCACAGACCAAATTATGTGAAAATCCAATGAAATCAGTCTTACTTTTATTGAATCGGGTAGAACAGACCCATCTGCGGAACGGGGTGGCATTCTTGTCTGGCCACCACAAAGCAAAATTTTCATTTTTCACAGACAGGAATGTCTGTGCTACCGTTTTAAGTTTCTTCATATTAACCATTGCACCTGTAAATTTATTTTCCATGCCCAAAGAACTTAAGCTCCTTCCACCTGAAAACGGGATTTACCACACGGCTTTTTCAACAATGTATTCTTCATCAAACAATGTTTCTGAAAATGAAGTACCATATTTTACAAAGCTTGTTAATAAAAATATTGTTTGGCTTAACTTTGCAAATGACTGGTTCGGCGGAATAAAATTCCCGGCTGAATCAGTTAAAAACATTTATAAGCACGGAGTAATCCCTTCCATTCGCATGCTGCCTTGGAGCAGGTATGATAAAAACGATTTGACTTACTCATTAAAAAAAATTTCAAGCGGAAAATTTGATAAAGAGCTAAGGCAGTGGGTTAAGGATTTAAAGTCTGCCAATATTCCGGTATTAATCGACTTTGCGGGTGAGCCCAACGGTGACTGGTTTCCATGGAGCGGTGTTTATAACGGCGGAGGAATTAATGATAAATACGGCGATAAATCACTTGCCGACGGGCCCGAGCTATACAGAGACGCTTACATACACATTATAAATCTGTTCCGGGATGAAGATGTAACAAATGTAACATGGGTTTTTCACGTTAACGCTGTCGGGGCCCCGCAGGAAGATTGGAACCGAATCAAAAACTATTACCCCGGTGACGAGTATATTGACTGGATTGGCTTCAGCGCATACGGTCCCCAGCGCTGGGGCGAAAGCTACCAAAGATTTGTTGATATAATGCAATCGGGTTACAATGAATTAGCCGAGCTTACACCAAACAAGCCGATTGCAGTGCTTGAGTTCGGCGTAGCTGATTACCTGCCGAATGTCAACAAGGCACTGTGGATTCAAAGCGCGTTATACACTGTGCAGCAGCCGGAGTTCAGCAGAATCAAAGCCGTAGGCTGGTGGCACTCAACATGGTGGAACGCAGACGGGACAATGTCAGCCATACAAATCGATTCCTCACCTGACGCCCTTAGATTCTACAAAGAAGCCATTGCACAACCGGTTTTTGTGGGGGAGTATAAGCTTACACAGTAGGGAACGGTCGCGACCGTTCCCTACCAAGAATTACAAAAGAGCTTGAATCCGGAAAATATAAATATGATTTGGTTTTAAATGGCGAGGATGAATGTGAATTGAATATCAAGTAGATTTTGGAACTATTAAAAATCTAACTTCTCACTATTCATTATTAATAACTAATTATTCAAACCTGAATCACTCCCGGGTTAAACTTGGGCATATAGGGATTGTTATTGGCAAGCTCAATGCAGTATGAAACAACATTTCGCGTTACAGCGGGGTCAATGATGCCGTCAATCCACAGCCGCGCCGCTGCATAAAGCGGGTCGGTCTGGCTGTCATACCTGTCCTGTATTTCCTTAAGTATTGCCGTCTCCTCTTCTTTTGTAAGCTTCTCTTTCCCCTGTTTCTTCAGCTGCCCGATTTTAATGCTTAGCAGAACATTACTTGCCTGCGCACCGCCCATTACGGCAATCGACGCCGACGGATAGGCAAATATAAAACGCGGGTCATACGCTTTGCCGCACATTGCATAGTTGCCCGCTCCGTTGCTGTTGCCAATTATTACAGTAATCTTAGGCACAACGGAGTTTGCAACAGCGTTCACCATTTTAGCGCCATCTTTAATAATACCACCGTGCTCAGCGCGCGAGCCAACCATAAAACCTGTTACATCCTGCAAAAAAAGCAGCGGAATTTTCTTCTGGTTGCAGTTCATAATAAAGCGTGTCCCTTTATCAGCAGAGTCGGAGTAAATCACCCCGCCAACCTGCATCTCACCCTTTGATGTTTTGGCAATAGTTCTCTGGTTGGCAACAATTCCAACCGCCCACCCGTCAATTCGCGCATAAGCGGTAATCAGAGTCTTTCCGTAGCCCGCTTTGTATTCGTCAATTTCGCTGTTATCGGTAATTCTTGCAATCACTTCATACATATCGTACGGCTTTGCCCTGTCCTGCGGGATAATTCCGTAAATTTCATTTTGAGGATGTTTCGGCTCTGCTGATTCAATCCTGTCAAATCCTGCTTTTTCCGTTTTACCGAACTTGCTTACAAGACTGCGGATTGTTTCAAGGCATTCTTCATCATTTTTCATTTTATAGTCAGTAACACCTGAGATTTCCGAATGCACAACAGCTCCGCCGAGCGATTCGTTATCTATGTCCTCGCCGATTGCAGCTTTCACCAGATGCGAGCCGGCAAGAAAAACGCTTCCCGTTCCTTCTACTATCAAAGCTTCATCGCTCATAATGGGAAGGTAAGCGCCGCCGGCAACACATGGACCCATAATTGCAGCAATCTGCGGTATGCCCATAGAGCTCATTATAGCATTGTTTCGGAAAATTCTGCCGAAGTGCTCCTTATCGGGAAAAATTTCATCCTGCAGCGGAAGAAATACTCCGGCTGAATCAACAAGATAAATTATCGGCAGGCGGTTTTCGATAGATATTTCCTGCGCTCGCAGATTTTTCTTGCACGTAATGGGAAACCAGGCACCCGCTTTGACTGTCGCATCGTTTGCTACTATTACACAGTCACGCCCGTGAATTTTCCCAATTCCGAAAATCGTTCCGCTTGACGGGGCACTGCCGTATTCTTTATACATTCCGTAAGCGGTGAATAATCCTATTTCCATAAAGTA
>JAKEEM010000030.1 GCA_022616535.1 Chlorobiota bacterium
AACAAAAATTTAGCAAAAATACAAATTCTTTTTCAAAAATGAACCATATAACTTTATAAACTTACATCTTATTTAATCAAAACCATCTTTCTTGTATTCACTAAATTCCCATCAACATACAACGAATAAAAATATACCCCCGAGGCAAGACCATTTCCATCAAATTTGTATTCAAACATGCCCGGGTTAAGGACAAAATCAGTTAGTGGTGTGCTGACTTCTTCACCTGCAGTATCGAACACTTTTAAAGTTACTCTGCTTTGTTTCGGAACCGAAAATCTTATAATCGTGATAGGATTAAATGGGTTTGGGTAGTTTTGAGATAATGAAAATTCTTTTGGAATCCCGGTGTTATTGTTTGATATTCCAACAGGGTTACCGTTCGGGTTGCGCTTGTAATATATTTCAGGGTTCCCGTCACGATAATCGTACCAAACAACATGCACATTTGAACCGGCAACAGCTAAATTATTGCCACTTGAAACAGCCGGATTATTCGTCAGTCTCGTATCTTCTTCCCAGCTTAAACCCCCATCAGATGAACGCTTGTAATATATCTCCTTATTCCCGTCACGGGTTTCCCACCATACTATATGTACGTTCTGACTGTAAACCGATACAGAGGGGTGCTCTGAACCCGCAGGGTCATTTGTAAGCCGTGTGTCCGCACCCCAGCTTATACCTCCGTCTGTGGAGCGTTTATAGTATATCTCCCCATTGCCGTGACGATGGTCTACCCAAGCAACACAAATATTCTGACCCGACACTGATATGCAAGGGTCCCAAGAATCGGAAGAATCACTGCTTAACATTATATCCGCACTCCAGTTTATCCCGCTGTCCGTAGAGCGTTTATAATAAGTCTTATTAGGTCCAGAACGGCTATCCCACCATACTACATGCACGACCTGACCGATAACTGCAACAGAAGGATAAATTGAGTTACCTGAAGCGTTTGTTAATCTTAATTCAGAACCCCAGTTGGTTCCTCCGTCTGCAGAGCGTTTATAATATATTTCATAGTTAACGTTACGATCATCATGCCATACTACGTGTACGGCTGAACCTGAAACAGCTACACAGGGACTCTCTGAATTAAAAAAATTATTTGTAAGCCTTAAATCTGCTCCCCAACTTGAGCCTCCATCAGTTGAACGTTTGTAATAGATCTCTCTGTTTGCGTCGCGTCTGTCCTCCCAAACAACGTGCAATTGCAGACCTGATACTGATAAAGATGGAAGACTGGAAAAAGCAGTATCATTTGTCAACCGTGTATCGGTTCCCCAGCTGGTTCCCTCGTCAGTTGAACGTTTGTAATAGATTTCCGGGTTCCCTTGACGAAAGTCCCACCATACAACATGCACAAAGTTTCCACTTGTACCAATATTCCGTGCATTATTATTCGAAGTGAAAGAAATAGCGGGGTCGTTCGTTAGGCGTACATCAGTCTGCCATTCAGGTAGTAGGTGCAGCCACTGCCAGTTTGAGTTTAAAACTTGTGAGTAACTTATACTAAAATTGCATAAAAATGTAAGGATAAATGTTTGGTAAAAGCAAAGCTTAATTGTATTTTTATACATGGCTTTACGATTAATTTGTAGTTAATGATTAACAAAAAATTTAGCGAAAATACAAATTCTTTTTCGAAAAAGAAATGTTATATTCTTTTTAAAAAAACCCTTCTCAATTAAATTAAATCTGTTAATGATATGTCCCCGATTCATTAACCTGTTTCAAGAGAGAGGGTTTTGTGTAAAGTTTAATTTAACTCATCGATGTATTTCGCTGCATATGTCCCATTCATGTTTTGCAAAGTCACTTAATTGTAAAGAGATAATGACTCACTTAAATGACATTGTAAATTGTATATCCTTACTAAAATGATTAAATTGCCCGTTATCATTGACTCTGGCTACATATTCACCCGGACAACAGCCAAACTGGTTATACATTTCTTGTGTGGTTCTGTGATAATTGCCTGGCGAAGTTATATCATCTAAGCCGTTTATTGTTTCATATGTACTCCCTGAAATAGGCTTAACTTCAATACGTACACTACCTGCGCCATCCATGCTGGTAAAACTGAAACAATACTGGCATGGTATACTAAAACCATAATCGGCTTTATCGGCAATCACCGTATCCGAAAAAAAGAATAGTGAAAATACCGCTAAAACCAGACCTATAGCTCCTGCTATCTTTTTCATTTTATTACTCCTTAATAATTAATTGTTATTTAATATTTTTTTTAATTTGAATGACTTCTCAAAAAATTGAAAATGAAAAAAATTAAAATAAACTTTTATTTCAGCAGCATCATTTTTCTGCTTTTGATTAAGCTTCCGTTAACATATAATGAGTAAAAATAAACTCCGCCCGGAAAATTATCTGCCGACCAATCAACTTCATATGTCCCTGCGTTTAACTGCTCGTTGACAAGCGCTGCGACTTCTCTTCCAAGAACATCGTAAATTTTTAGACTCGTAAAACTGTTAATTGATAATTGAAAATGGATAATTGTGCTTGGGTTAAAGGGATTCGGATAATTTTGTGAAAGAGAAAATTCCTTCGGTATCTCAGAATTAATATTTATTATTCCAACAGGATTACCGGTCGGATTGCGTTTGTAATATATCTCTCGGTTCCCGTCACGCAAATCAGTCCAAATCACATGAACAACCGACCCGGATACTGAAACGGAAGGGTAGTTTGATGCAGCAGAGTTATTCGTTAAACGTGTATCCGTTTCCCAGCTTAAACCGCCATCTGTCGAATGTTTGTAGTATATCTCATAGTTCCCGTCACGAAAGTCAACCCAAACCACATGAACAACTGAACCGGATACCGAAACGGAAGAAAACCATGAATTATTAGGAGCATTCGTCAAACGTGTATCCGTTTCCCAGCTTAAACCGCCATCTGTCGAATGTTTGTAGTATATCTCATAGTTCCCGTCACGATTGTCAAACCAAACTACATGCACAACTGAACCAGATACTGAAATGGAAGGGAGACCTGAAGCAGCAGGGTCATTCGTCAACCGTGCATCTACTCCCCAGCTTATGCCGTCGTCTGTGGACCGTTTGTAATATATCTCGGATTGCCCGTGACGAAAATCATACCAAACCACATGAACAACTGAACCGGATACCGAAACGGAAGGCTCGAATGAATTAATGGAGTCATTTGTTAGCCTCGTATCTACACTCCAACTTACACCCGCGTCTGTCGAACGTTTGTAGAATACCTCCCAGTCCCCGTCACTAAAATCTTGCCACACAACATGCACAAATGAGCCTGATACTGAAACGGAAGAAAATTCTGATGCATCAAAGTTATTCGTTAGCCGTACGTCTGCACCCCAGCTTATGCCTCCGTCTGTTGAGCGTTTGTAGTATATCTCGGAGGTCCCGTTTCGAAAGTCATGCCATGCAATATGAACAACTAATCCGGTTACTGAGATTGAAGGGTTACCTGAAGAAGCAGAATTATTAGTCAGTCGTGTATCTGCACCCCAGCTTATGCCTCCGTCTGTTGAGCGTCTGTAGTATATCTCAAAGTTCCCGTCACGATTGTCAAACCATACAAGATGTACAACCGAATCTCTTGCCGCTATACACCACGCACTATTAAAAGATGTATAAGATTCAGCAGGGTCGTTGGTTAAGCGTACATCCGGCTGCCACTGCGACTGTGAATCCGCCGTAAATAACAGGAGCGTAAAGAGCAAGGATAATTTGTTTTTCATTTTTATAATTTCACCGGTATTTTCATAGATAAGTTATCTATCTTTATTGCAAATTAGTATTGTTAATGTTATCTTTACAAACTAAATTTCTTAACTTTATCCCATATTATTTTAAAGATAAGTGGCTAAAAATCAAAAACATACTACAATTGCCTCAATAAACTACCTTAATGAAATATCTGCATTTCCTGCTGAAATTAGAAGTGGTTACCTAAG
Source organism: Chlorobiota bacterium (assembly GCA_022616535.1). Classification (GTDB taxonomy): domain Bacteria; phylum Bacteroidota; class Ignavibacteria; order Tepidaquicellales; family OLB5; genus JAKEEM01. Next base: position 3,965 of record JAKEEM010000030.1, read on the forward strand.
CAAGCTGTTAAGAAGGGAGAATTCCGAGAGTCAAAAAAATGTTCGCCTTCTGAGAATAATTTACGGCTACGTAGAACAGGATAAAATTTCTAAGTGGGACTCTGCACAAATTTCCCGGACACTTGGTATAACTGAAGCAACTCTGTACAAACATAAATCCCGTCTTTTAAAAGGCCTCAGGGAGTTATTTTTTAACTGGAAGGAAGTTGAAAAGGAAATTGAAGAAAAATTCGACAAAGAAAAAGACTCGATTGAACTGATGCTTGAAAAAGCACGGAAAATGAAAGAGCTTGGTATGCTGCGTGAGGCAAAAATAACTTATGTAATACTGGAAAAAGAATTAAGACAAATTTCATTTGAAAATCCCGCCGGAAAATATTTGTTATTATCTGAAATATATGAATATATGACTTTTTATTATTACTATAGGAAAAAAAAGAAAAAAATTCTTCACTATACTTCCAGATTGAATGATATATTCAAAGTTGTTAAAGCACTTAATTTAAACCTTTCAGAGAAGGATGAAGCTTTATTTTCAATTAGGATATACTTTGGTAGACTTAATTGCAGTATGCTGGAATGGTATAAAAAAGTTAAAAACATAGGGATTTCAACACTTATGAAAAAAACTTACATGCTCTGCAAGATATCAACTAATTATTCATACTTACTTAATATTATTTATAAAAAGGCTGGCCTAGAAACAACCTTAGGAAAATTTGATAAGGCAATCAAACTATGCTTGGAAGGCAAGTCATTAGCAAAACGATTAAAACAGAAAACTGCATATTATTCGTTTGCTTCATTACTTCATTTCATTAATATTAGAATAAATCCTGCAAATGTTAAACTTTATGATAAGAACATATTAGTCTATTATCATCAAATAAAAAAAACAATGCCTTTAAACCCATGGACGCTTTATCTTGAAAATTCAATAATACTTCCTTATTACCCCGAAAAAAGAAAGGAAATTCTGGCTGTGTATCGCGAGCAGATTAACTCTAATATTTTACGTGGAGATTTCTCGGTCGCAGTATACTGGAAATTTGTACTCAGTTTGCAAATTTATAATAATAATATCTTTTCTTTTTTAAAACATTGTTCATATGGATATCTTGAATTGAGCAAAATTGATGAAAACATACTTGATAATATTGAAAGAACTTGTGTCAATACTTTATGTTATCAAAAACAATTAAATGATGAAGCTTTTATATGGGATGTTTATATGCTTCAGCTCCTGGCTTTGTTTTTCAGCGAAAACAAATTTGATTATGACAGTGCTTTTCTCGTTATTAATAAAATAGCTCATCTTAAAAGATATAAAAAGAAAGTGTCAAACTTGAACACTTTTGAGCTTTTAAAGCTTGGATTTAAAATGCTCGAACACTCCGATGATGAAAAATACATGCTGAGTAAATATGAGCATAAATTTAAAAAATTAATAGATGATTTTAAAAATAACCCTGCTGAATTTGGTCTGATTGATTATGCAATAATCTCATCGCTTGCAAGGAGATTAAAATCCAAAAGTATAACAAGTCTTGTAATCGACCTGTACAAATGGATTAACAAACACCACCCTGAAATAATTGCTCCGGTACTGCGTGAAATGGAGGAAAGGGAGCTAAAGGTTTATAAGTTGGTGGAGGAGGAAGAGGCTGCGTAAACGTTAACTTTTACATCAAAATATATGGGTGGTAACATTGCATGGAAAGTTTTCAGTCATAATGAGTTCAAGGTTTACGAACATAATTTATTTAGTTTTTAAGGTACATATTAATTAAAATCATTTCGATGTGATTTTAGTTCCTGTAAACCCATAAAAAAAATTTAATTTAGCACTATACTTTTTCTAAATTTATTATTACATTTGGCTAAGCGGTTCTAAAAAATACTTGAGCCATGAAAAGGTCCTTTTTACCCAATGCCCTTCTTCTCACAACTGTAGCTCTGAATTTCTTCTGCATAAATCTTCATTCACAGGATAGTGAGGATTATAAAGAAACCTATAAAAATTATTTCCCCGATTTCACGATAACCTCACCGGCATTCTACTACCTGCCAGGCGATACTGTTAAAATTAACCTCTACACACCGGGCATAAAAACTACTTCAGTGTTCACAGTAAAAGTTTATCGAATTTTAAATCCCGAGCAGTTTATAATCAGTCAACCCAACAGAAATACTTTTTCGGTGGTTGGTAAGGATAGCAGCAATCTCTTAAGTCTACTCGAAGAAAAAGACACATTTACAAAGAAGATTCATCCTAAAAAGAAAAAAAATACTTTTGATGTAATTAAGCATATTCCTAAACAAAAGGGTGCTTATCTTGTTAGAATTTACCTTAGAAATAAAGTAGCCACTTGCGGCTTTTTTGTAACAGAGCTTGCTCTAATAACACGGTTTGCCCAAAGTTCGGTTTTAAATTATACTGCAAACAGGATTACAAGCGAGCCGGTCGACAGTGTAAGTCTTAGTCTTTACCTGAATAATCAAAAAATTGGAAATGCATTAACTTCCGGAGCATCTAACAACTATTTATTAAGCTCAATAGATAAGGAAACAATATTCAAGCTTGGGAATATCCATCCTCTTATAATTGCGATAAAAAATAATGAAGTAGCTGTTTCAGACCCTTATTTTTATTTTTACGGAGGCAATCAAACCCGTTTTACTGCTTATATTGTAACAAGCCAGCCTGTTTACAGACCACCCGCTAAGATTGATTTTAAAATATCGGTCAGAGAGCTTGCTTCAAGCGGTTACACGGTATATGCTAATAAAGACATTATTGTTCATGTTAAAGATTCAAAAAAGAGTTCGATTTACCGAAAGCTTGCCAATACAGATGAATTCGGAAGCTTTTCAGACAGCATCAATATTGAAGGTGATGCAGCACTTGGCGATTACAAAATAATTGCAGAAATTATCGAACAAACCGACAGCACCGATTCCGATAAAATGATTTACCAGAGCTTTGAGCAGGTCTTTGGGGTTGAAGAATACAAAAAACCTGAATACAAAGTGGAAATAAAAACCGATAAAGAGCAGTACTCAAATAAAGAAAAAATTGAAATAGAGGTTCAGTCTGATTATTACTTTGGCAGCCCTGTGCAGGATGCGGAAGTACATTATAATATCTTTAAAAAGCCGCTCTACCGCCCCTGGTGGTACTACAGCGAATATAGATGGTTCTATGAATCCTATTATTCAACCCTTGGCAACCAGCCGAATTATTACAATTCGGTAAACATTTATCAGGGCAATGGCAAGCTTGATGAAAACGGGTATTTTAAAGCATCATATAAGATTAATGAGGATTTTAAAGAGGAAAGCGGTAATTACTCTTACGAAACCGATTACACTTATATTATTAACGTTTATGTAAAAGACAAGTCGAGACGTAATATACTTTCGACAAAATCAGTTAATGTTACGCGATCAGATTATTTTATTAACGCTCAAACCGATAGATACGTCTGCAGGCCGGGTGAGAAAATCGGCTTAACCGTAAGAGCAAGGGATTTTTCCGATAAGCCGGTAGAAGCCGGTTTTACCGTTTCGATTAATCGTATAAGTTACGAAAAAAAGGTTAAGGTTACAAACTTTATAGGCACTGCTTATGGAAAGACCTCCTTGACAGGTGATGCAGCTCTATTTCTTGATACTGAACCTGAGGGATATTATGAAATTGAAGTAACATCATTTGACTCAAAAAATACTAAGATAACCGACAAAAAGGGAACATATGTATTTTCAGGGGACTTCAGCTGGTGGAACAGGCAAGCGGGAACAATTGAAATTATCCCGGAAAAAGATTCGTATAAACCAGGCGAAACTGCAAGAATTTTCACTGCCTTGGCGCATAATGACGTAAGTATACTAATAACGAATTATAACAAGAACATTGTATCATACCGTGTGGAAAAAGTAAGCGGCAATACTGCATTTATTGAGATTCCTGTTACTGAAAACTCAGCGCCAAATTTTTATTTCAATATATCCTATGTTAAAAACGGGAACTACTATTCCAATTCCCGCTCAATTGCAGTTATACCCGTAGTAAAATTTTTAAATGTTGAGCTTTCATCCGATAAGCCGGTTTATAAGCCGCGTGATGAGGGAACCATCAGCATCACGGTTAGGGATAAATTCGGCAATCCGGTAAAAAACTCTGAGGTTACTCTAGGGATGATTGATGAGAGTATTTATGCAATAAAGCCGGAAAACATTCCCGATATACGCTCCGCATTTTATTCTCCGGCAGGAGATAATACAGCTGTAACATTTAACCACAATAATGTGTACAGATACAACATCGGCTCAACATATCTGAGTTTGTTTGAAATGTATGATTTTAAAACTTTCCCTACGGAAAAGCTCTGCAAAGTCACAGGAAAGCTTTATAATTCAAGAGGAGCACCTATTGAATATGGGATTATTTTAGTAAATGACGCATACTATGCATCCGTATCAAATAAAAACGGTGAGTTTGAATTCATAATACCAGAAGGAAACTACAAGATTTCAGTTGTGTTTGGGTGGGAACAAATCGAAGGACATATCGATATTAAAACAGAACGGTATAAGTCAAACTTTATTGAGATAAAATGCGGGTTAAGCGGAATATTTTCTGCAATTTATAACTATGAAGATATAGAAGTTAAGGATAGAGATTTTGTCAATATTAAACCTGTAACTGATACCATTGAGGTCGTTGAAAAAAGAAGTGTACTCTCCCCTGACCAGTCCGGGAAAATTATAGGAACTGAATTCCTGGTCATTGATAACACAGGCATCCGCGGAATTGAAAATATTACAGCAAAAACCAGCGGAATTATTACAGATGAGGAAGGTAATATCATAAACATTCGTGGGGGCAGAACATATGAAACGGCTATTGAAGAGAGAACTGAAAAAGAAGATTATATTGAAGCAATACCCCGAACCGATTTCCGTGATGCAATTTTGTGGCTGCCGGCAGTTTATACGGATGAAAATGGAAATGCGCAGGTTAAGGTCAAATTCCCTGATAATCTCACAACCTGGCGAGTTACTGCCAGGGTTATAACAAAAAATACCGAGGTAGGACAGAACACCTATTCAGTAATTGAACGTAAGGATTTAATAATCCGGGTAGAGGTTCCGAGATTCTTCCAGCAAAATGATGAGGTTACAGTATCAACCATTATTCACAACTACTTAAACGAGGATAAAAAAACCAAAGTCTCGCTTAGACTCGATAATCTAATGCTTGCGGCATCATCTCCCTACGAGAAGGAGATACTTCTTGGAAAAAACGAAGAAAGAAGAATCGACTGGAAAGTTAAGGTATTAAATCCAGTAGGTGTAGGTAATGTTTATGCATCAGCTCTCACAAATGAAGAATCAGATGCTATGGAGCAGTTCATTCCTATTCAGCCATTCGGCTTAAAGGTTAATAAATACAATGCATATGATTTCTCCAAAACATCAGGGATTATCACCAAAACAATCGAAATCCCCGAACACACGGATACAAGAAGCGCAAGCTTAAAGCTTGGTGTTTCACCGTCTCTAGCATCAAGTCTTCTTGGAAGTCTTGAGTACTTAATCGGCTATCCTTACGGCTGTATTGAGCAAACAATGAGCCGGTTTATGCCTACAGTTATCGCTGCAAATACACTTAAAGAAATTAACGCTCCCGAGGACCCGTATTTTAAACAGCAGATTCCTAAAATGGTTAAAAACGGCTTCCAAAAAATCTTTTCAATGCAGAAAAACGACGGCGGCTGGGGCTGGTGGACCAATGACGGCTCAGACCCGTATATGAGCGCTTATGTATTATACAGTCTGACACTTGCTAAAGAAAACGGTTATAATTTTAAGGATTATAATATCAAAGAAAAAGATTACAAAAATGCGGTGAATTTCGCTGTAAAATCACTTAAGAATAAAAAACTTGACTTAGCAACACGAGCGTTCATTACCTATGTTATATCAAATATCTCAGTAAGCGATACTGCGTTGGCACTGGTAGCAGCCAAACAATTTAAAAAATTCGAAAGGAAGGAAACTTCTTCACTTGTAAAAGCGTGGCTTTCGATGGCGGCTGGTAAACTCGGCAGAGAGGAAACACAAAGAAAGTACATATCCGATGTTATGCGTGAAGTTAATTTTACCGATGAGGGGGGCGCATACTGGGGCGGGAAAATCAAGCGCTACAAATGGCAGGATGATTACATTATTACTACATCCATGGTAATCAAGGGCCTGCTGGCCGATGCCCAGAGTGCATCAGAAAACAAGGACTACATTGAAAAGGCGGTTAATTGGTTGTTGACTCAGAAACGGGGAAACTCCTGGGGCAATACTTTACAGAATGCGTTTATTGTTTATTGCTTGAGCGATTATATCAAAAAATATAATGAGCTCGAACCGGATTATACGCTTAAAATCTACGTTAACAATAAGCCTGCTGCTGAAAAGCATATAACAAAAGATGATGTATTCAGAAAAGAAGAACGCTTTTTCGTAACCGGGGATATGCTGAAATCAGGTGAAAATAAAATTACAATTGAAAAATCCGGTGCCGGCAAGACTTACCTAACAACGGCTTTAACTTACTATGAATATGACACCAGAAAAACCATCGAAGAAACGGTAAATGGTTTCGATATTGAGCGTAAGTATTTCACACTCAAAAAAGTTTACAGCAAAAAGAAGGGAATCTATACTTACAAAAAAAGAGAATATAAAGGTGTCATAAAATCAGGAGAGGAGCTTCTTGTAAAGATTAAGGTTTACCCGAATGAAAACTCTGGCGCATATTTTATGCTTGAGGAGCCCATACCCGCCGGATGCGAATATATCAAAGAGGACTGGGCATATGCTATTGATGGTGAAAACAGCTACAACGGAAAATCAACCGGCTTATGGAATTGGTGGTATGCAGATAAGGAGCTACGTGATAACAGGATTGTTTTCTTTGCGCCATATCTTGGCTCTGGTGAATATGAGTTTTCATATCTTTTAAGGGCTCAGATTCCCGGGATTTATAACATAATGCCCTCCAGGGGGATGCTTATGTATTATCCGGAGGTAAACGGCTCAAGTGATAATTCAACTTTAAGAATCGAGGAATGAAATTTAAGTCACTAAAGAGGTCACCAAATATATTTCAAGGGTTGAAAAACGATTAAATTAACTCAGAATTGAGAAAAATGATGCATTTATCTCCTGCTTGGGGCACGCCAGTAAAATCAAGATTTTCGGAGTGTTTTCAACAAAATCAAACTGGAATTTGCGGTTGAGAGTCTTAAAAGGGTAGCTGAAAATTTCGTCGGGATGGCAGGATTCGAACCTGCGGTCTCCTGCTCCCAAAGCAGGCGCGATAAACCGGGCTACGCTACATCCCGAAAACAGGCGGAGTTTATCCCGCTATACAGCGGGACTACATCCCGTAAACACTAAAACACAAAGATGCCCAAATTTCTGCCAAAAATCAATTTAATAAATCCAGCATACTCTTTCAATTATAGTCAGGACAGGCATTTAAATAAAATTTAACATCAAAATTTAATATATTTATGATTCAATATTCCAAAAAATGACGGATATATCTACTCCCAAATTAATAGTTTCATATTTTGTCAGATTTCTCGGAATCTTCCTCGTCATATTCACTCTTATGGCTGCATATCTTGGTTTCAGCTCTGTTATCAACATTAACAGGGAAGGAACAACAGGAATGAGAATTACATCAGCCGAAGACCCTATTTACCTGATTATTTCGAATATAACCGAAGACTATCCCGCGTATAATTCAGGATTAATGAATGGAGATACAATAATTAAAATAAACGGTATTCCGGTAAGTGATAAGGAAGCAATTAAAAGGGAAATTGCTAAAAAAGATATTGGAAGCAGAGCTGTTTACACCATTAAGCGCGGTGATTTTATAAAAGATTATCCAATGCAGTATGTCTCATTAGCACAGCTTGAAAAATTAATTGTCTTCTTATTCAGAACTATCCCAGTCACACTGCTTTTTGCTTACTTGATTGTGGGATTATGGGGAATATTTAAAAGTCCATATGCTAACGAAACAATTTTAATTGCAATGTTTTGTTTTTGCTTCGGCTCATTTATGTATGCGACAGTTCAAACGGGAACCGACCCGGAAAACTTCGTCAGGAAATATCTCTATTTCGATTCACTTCGCGAGTTTGTCTCCTACATAATGTGGCTCGGCTCGAGCTTCTGGATGCTGCTGTTTGCGGTTTTCCCGAAAAAAATAAGGTTTTATGAGAACCACAAGATAATATCATTACTGTTTATATTTTTGCTTCCAATCATTGTAATAATGATGTCGCTTATGAGTGTGGATAACAATACCCTAAACATTTTAGTAATAACGCTTATGTTTATCAATATGTCAGTAGGCATTATACTGCTGACCAGAAATTCAAGAATTGCGACAACTGCTTTGGAAAAAAGACAAATCCGCCTGATGCTCTTCGGGATAAAGTACGGAGCAATTTCAATTGGCATCGGCTGGCTGATTGTGTTATTTACACAGTTTATTTTCTCCGAACAAATAAGCGATAATGTTGTTATAATAAGCTTTATAATATTTTTAATTTGCGAAATCGGCGGCCTAATAATTCCTTTCACATTCCTCAATTCATTTTTCCAAAACAAGCTTCTTGAAACCGAAAGTGCGCTTAAAAGACGGGTCAGGTATGTGGGGGTTACAATCGGGCTACTAGGAGTATATTTGTTTGCGATTTTCCTGCTTGGCAGACTTTCCATAAGCATCTTTGAAATTAAAGACCCGACGGTCATAATAGTAATGGTGCTTCTGCTTTCGCTTACATTTACACCTATAAATAAACGGTTGTTGAAATGGATTGACGAAACTTTTTACCCTGAAAAAACCAAATACGCGAATTCCTTCAAGGAATTTATGCACAGAATTTCCGGACAGATTGAATCAGGGGAATTGCTCAGTGAGCTAAGCAGATGGGTTCAGAAAACAACGGGAATTGTTCCCGTTATCCCATTTGCATTAGGAAATGAGCTCGCTCTGCAGATCCCCTTCAGGCATGATGAATCGGACAGCGTTATTCATAGGATAAGAAGCGGCAGTAAATTTTTCTGGGACGAAATCTCCGAGCGTTCAAGAATCACCGTTGATGAAAACGAAATCGAATGGGTGCGTGAAAACGAAATTTCTGTTACAATTCCGATGATTTCACAGGGTGAGCTGGTTGGCGTGCTGAATCTGGGCAAAAAGCTGAACGATGAGGATTTCACCGCCGAGGATTTGGATATTCTCTCACAGGCATCGAATCAGGCGGCTTTAGCCCTGCAAAACCTGAAGCTGCAGTCAGCTTATATTGAAAAAAAACGTATGGATAAAGAGCTTGAAATGGCTCGAAATATTCAGAGAAGACTGATGCCGCAGGAAATACCTGTTGTAAGGGGACTTGAAATTTACGGCGAATCACGTCCCTGCAAAGAAGTTGCAGGAGATTATTACGATATTATAAATACCGAAGACGGCTATACCATAATGGTTATAGCGGACGTTAGCGGCAAAGGGGCGGGTGCGGCTATGATTATGGCTAATCTTCAGGCATCGATTAGAGTGGGAATTGAAATAAGCGAAGACTTTACCGATTTCATTTACAGAATCAACAACCATATTTACAGAAGCACATCGCCTTCTGAGTTCATTACGTTTTTTATGGGAATCTGGGAGCCGAAATCAAAAACTCTGCACTACATTAATGCGGGACATAACCCCGCAATCTTAATCAACAGGGAAAACAATATTAAAGCACTAAGTGCAACGGGATTAATTCTCGGCATCCTGCCTGACCAAAAATACGAAAGAGCTTCGGTAATGATTGAAGACGGCTCCCTGCTTGCAATCTTTACGGACGGTCTTGAGGAAGCTTTGAACCGCAGAAACGAACTTTTCTCACAGGAAAGAATTATCCAATGCCTGATGAGCAGCAAGCATCTAGGTCCAAGAGAAATAATCAAAAGTGTTAATACCAGGGTTATTGAGTTTTGCGAGGGCAATCCATTGCATGACGATTTAACTATGATTGTGGCAAAGTCAGTTTAATATTTCCCCTCCTTCAGCTTCTCATAAGTGTAAATTCCCGTGTTATGGCCGTCCCGCCAATATAGCTGGATTGCATACGTTCCGACCGGCTTTATATCCGTTAGAGTAGTCTGCGCCGCTGAAACCAAAGGGAGATAGCCGGAGCTTCTGCTGTTTCTTTCATCAGTGCACACGGCACAGGGACAGTTTTTCCTCAAGTTCGCAAGCAAGAGCAGACTCTCGCTGTTATCCTCCCAAATAATGTGCAGGTACCTTTTATCCTTAACGGTAATTTTCTGCGGTGTCATTTAATCCTGCTTAATCGGTGCTAGCGAGAAATTTCTCCGCTTCCAAAACATCCAGCTCGCTTCCTATGAATAACGGTGTCTTCTGATGCAAATCCAGAGGCGGTATATCAAGAATTCTCTCTTTACCATCAGAAGCTCTGCCTCCACCCTGCTCAACAATATAAGCCAAGGGATTTGCCTCGTATAATAATCTAAGCTTGCCGCGCGTATTTTTCTTATCTCGGGGGTACATAAATATTCCACCATACAGTAAGTTTCTGTGGAAATCCGCCACAAGCGAGCCAACATATCTTGCCGAATAAGGTCTGCCTTTTTCCTTGTCTTCACACTTTAAGCTGTCAACATATTTTTGCAGATTTTTATCCCATTTTGTATAATTCCCTTCATTCACGCTGTATGTTTTGGATTTTTTCGGAATCTTAATATTTTCGTAAAACAAAAGAAACTCACCCACTGTCGGGTCTAAAGTAAAACCGTGAACGCCCTGTCCAGTTGAATAAACCATAATAGTGCTTGAGCCGTAAATTATGTAGCCTGCGGCAACCTGATTAGAACCTTTCTGCAGGCAGTCCTCAAGCGTACCGGGACCGGATTTGGAAATCCGTTTATAAATGGAAAAAATAGTTCCGATACTGATGTTTGCATCTATATTCGATGATCCGTCAAGCGGGTCGAAGTGGCAAATATATTTGCTCATAGGTCTGGAGCCCATATATTTTTCGTCAACCGGGATAAAATTCTCGCTCTCCTCCGATGCAATTGCGCACAAGTGTCCGCTAACTTCCATTGCTCTTACCAATGTATCATGAGCAAATTCATCAAGCTTTTTAACATCCTCGCCGTGAATGTTTTCATTACCGGTGAAACCAAGAATGTCGATGAGCCCCGCTCGGTTTACTTCAAGCGAAATCAGCTTGCAGGCAAGCGCGATATCTGCAAGCAGGTCGGAAAGCTGCCCGGTCGCCTCGGGGAACTTCCGCTCCTGTTCAATAATATGCCTGTATAATGTTACAAATTTTTTATTCATATCACAATATCATTTTCACTGCATCGTGGATTGTTTCAACGGGAATATACTCAAGCACACCGTTTTGCTTAAAGTTTTTTAAGTTGCTTTTCGGCAGAACGATTTTCTTAAAGCCGAGTTTTGCGGCTTCCTGTATTCTTCTATCTGCAAAGCTGATGGTTCTGATTTCTCCGCCTAAGCCGATTTCACCAAGCAGAAGCATATCTGATTCTATTGGGCTGTCCTTAAAGCTTGAGCAAATGCTCATCGCCGCGGCGAGGTCAATCGAGGGTTCCTCGATTTTAATTCCCCCTGCAATGTTCAAAAACACATCGAACTTGGAAAGGTGAATGCCTATTTTCTTTTCCAAAACCGCAATTAATATTGCAAGCCGTTTATAATCGAAACCAGTGGCAGTTCTTTGGGGAACCGAATAACCCGACGATGAAACAAGCGCCTGGACTTCGATTAAAATCGGCCGCGTTCCCTCCATGCTTGCTGAGACGGAGCTTCCTGCAATTCCTTTGCTGCGCTCGGAGAGAAATACCTCCGATGGGTTTTTCACTTCAACAAGTCCCGCGCCGGTCATCTCGAAAATTCCGATTTCGTTTGTCGAGCCGAAACGGTTTTTAATCGCCCTGAGCACTCTGTAAGCATGCGTCCTTTCGCCCTCGAACTGCAGAACGGTATCAACCATATGCTCAAGGACTTTGGGACCTGCGATAACGCCTTCTTTTGTTATATGCCCGATTAAGAAAAATGAAATATTTTTTGCCTTCGCAATTTGTATTACCGCGGCGGTTGATTCCCTTAGCTGTGAAATGCTGCCCGGACTTGATTCAAGCTCGCTTCTGTATACGGTTTGAATCGAATCTATTATGACAATATCGGGATTAAGTTTATCAATAACTACGGCAATTATTTCAAGGCTTGTTTCGGCGAGGATGTAAAAATCATCATGGGCAAAGCCGAGCCGTTCGCAGCGGAGCTTAATTTGTTTTGGAGACTCCTCACCGCTTACGTACAGTATCGACTTGGTTTTAATTTTATCAGCCAATTGCATCATAAGGGTAGATTTTCCAATACCAGGGTCGCCGCCCACCAAAATTACAGAACCTGCAACGATGCCTCCGCCCAGCACCCTGTCAAGCTCAGTGATTGCTGTCTTCGTCCGTTTATCTTCTTTAACATCTATTTCCGATACTTTCGAAAGATTTGTAAGTTTAAAATCAGCTAAATCCTTTGACCTGCCGGAGATTCTCCGCTTATCGGTGTTGACTATTTCCTCAACAAATGAATTCCATGAACTGCACTCGGGGCATTTTCCGAGCCACCTCAGGGAAGAATAGCCGCAGTTCTGGCAAACGTATTTTGTAACTGGTTTAGGCATTGAAAAACAAAATTAATTAATTCCTCCAATAATTACTAACATTTAATAATCCCCTATATTTAAACTTAGAGATAAAATCAGCTCTAAAATCATTGGATTTATAATGATATATTTGGAATATGAGAATCGGATTTGGCTATGATGTACATAAATTTGCAAAAGGGAGAAAACTTATTTTAGGGGGAGTAAACATCCCTTATTCTAAAGGGCTCACGGGACATTCGGACGCCGATGTTTTGCTCCACTCAATTTGCGATGCGCTTTTGGGTGCGGCGGGATTGAGAGATATAGGGCATTACTTTCCGAACAAAGACCCAAAGTGGAAAAACATATCAAGCTTAATCCTGCTTGAAAAATGCGGCGGATTTCTTAAAAAAAACGGGTTAAAGATTGTAAATATCGATTCGACAATTCTGCTTGAGGAGCCGAAGATTAGTCCCTCCGTAAACAAAATGAAATCAAACATTTCCAAAACATTAAAGATTAAGCCCTCGCAAGTTTCTATCAAATCAACAACCTCAGAGGGGCTTGGTTTTGTTGGAAGCAAAAAAGGATGCTCGTCATACACAATCTGCCTGCTAAAATAATCCTGCTTGAATATTTTCGTAAAAAATAAAAAGTTAAGAATTTTTTTAATTTGTCTGCTGTGCGGTGTGCTTCTCGGCTTATCCTTTCCGCCGTTTAACAAGTGGTTTTTTGTGTATTTTGGTGTATTGCTTCTGCTCTATCTTATATTCAGTTCAAGCAGATTGAGGCAAGCATTTCTAAGGGCATATTTTGCATTACTTGTATTTAACGAGATAACGCTGTATTGGATTTCCGGATGGCACAGCGATGACATTTTCCTGAAAATAGGGGGAGTTGCTACGGTGCTTGTCCACCCTTTGCTTTTTATGATACCTGTTTTGACAATATACGGCATTTCGCGATATAAAAAAGAACTCGCGCTTATTCTTTTCTCATTTATCTGGGTTGGGTTTGAGTATTATCACAACGTTTGGCAGCTTTCTTTCCCCTGGCTTGAGCTCGGCAATACGGAAACTTACAACCTAAACCGAATCCAGTATATTGAGTTCACCGGTGTCCATGGAATATCTTTTTTAATCTGCATCATTAGCAGCTTGATGTATTTTTTAATTGAAAGAATTTACAATAAAAAGTGGCGTATTACTTCAAAACAGGCTATACTCTATTATTTTGTGTTAATGATTTTAATTTTATTCCCGAATTTTTATTCATACCACAGGTTAAAACAGGATAACTCGAAATACTTTCAAACTATGGATTCCTCCAAAATTATAAATGCGTGCGTAGTTCAAACCAATACAGACCCGTTCAAAAAATGGAGCGGGAATCATGACCAGCTGATTGACTCATACATTGCAAAGCTCAACGTTGGTATGAAATACAATCCCGATATGATGGTTCTTCATGAAACAGCTGCTCCATACTATTTTTTGGAGGACTATAATTTTCTGAAATCAAAACGATTTTTTGATTTTGTCGATTCCAGCAGAAAATATCTCGTTATGGGAATTCCGCATATTGAATATTATAAAGACTCCGCATTTGTGCCAAAGGATGCTAAGAAAATGAGTATCTCCGGAAGATTTTACGATACATATAATTCTGTAATAATGATAGAGCCTGGAAAAAACAGAAAGGATTTGACCATTCACAAGAAATCTAAGCTTGTTCCTTTCAGCGAAAGGGTGCCATACCAGGAAACGTTGACTTTTTTAAGGGACTGGATTAAATGGGGTGTGGGAATAAGCAGCTGGCAAATAGGAAAAGATGAAACAATTTTCACAATCAAAGACTCAAACCTTAATACAAAGTTTGCATCACTAATTTGTTTTGAATCTGTTTTCAGCGAGTATGTCAGCAAATCCGTAAACAACAGGGCGGGGTTTTTGGTTATAGTAACAAATGACGGTTGGTTTGGGCATACATCGGGACCAGTTCAGCATGAAAAATATGCAGTTCTAAGAGCAATTGAAAACAGGAAATGGATTGTTCGGTGCGCTCAAACAGGAATTTCATGCTTTATTGACCCGCTCGGAAATGCATATGACGAAATCCCCTACGGAACGGAAGGAATCATAGACAGAAACATCATAGCAAATGATGAGAAAACGTTTTATTCATCAAATGGAGATATAATTGGAATTATAAGTCACTATGGAGGGATAATTAGTCTAGTGTTCTGTATCGGATTTTATATTTATAAGAGAATAAACAAAAAAAAGCTTAACTTCCTTTCAGATGATTAACCCTTCTTTTTTAATTCCACAGCTTTGGCTCTTGCTTCATCGATTGATGAAAACTCGCCGAATCTTACTCTGTACCATACGCCTTTTTCACCCAAATCGACTCTGACAATGCTTCCTTTTACTCCGGGAATTAATGATTCCAATGTACCTACCCTTTTGCTTGCCTTTGCTTCGGAATCCCATGCCGATTCCTGAATCGTAAATTTGCCGTTTTCAAGCTGAATGTAAACGACTTTATTTTTCTCATCAAACCAGCCCAGTCCGTTTTTGACCAGTCCCTGCATATTTGACTGGGTATTCGGCTGTGTTGCCGGCGCCTGCTGCTGGGGCGGCTGAGACTGAATCTGGTTGCTCATTTTCTGGACATTCTGCTCAACCTGTTTTGGTTCTTCCTGCTTCGAATGTTCCTGCTGAATCTGTTGTGTTTGCTGGGTGTTGTCCTCCGTATTTGTTGTTGTATGAGGCGAATTAGTTTCGGATACGGCATTGTTTCCGTCATTCAAAGTGTTAAGAGATGCTTTGTTTTCCGGGCTCGGTTCCTCATTAGTTATTGTGCCTGATTCCTCTTCAATCTGCTCTGTGTTATCTGTTTCCCTCGGTGTGAAGAATATCTTATAAAAAACAGGCGAGAAAATCAAAAGGAGCAAAACGATTGAGAAGAAAAGTATAAATGTAGTAACATAAATCTTTAATTTTGATTTATACTCAGCTTCCTTTGTCGCCTGATAAAGCAGCTCGTACTCGTAAGACATTGTCTGCGTATCGGCAATATTAGGTTCGCTGTCCTTATACCATATATAATATGAATTATCACCGGCTCTTTTTTCAAAGCCATCCACTTTTCCGCTGCCGTTTGTAAGACTCGTGGTTTCTAAAGGACTCTTATAACCCGCTTCTTTACCATTATCCTGGGTTAGTTCCTTATGCAGTTCAATTGCAGCGGGCGGAATCACCGTTTCAGCGGGAGGTGGAACGAATGGTGTTTCTTCTTTTTTCTCATCCTTAACAGTGAAATAATCCGAAAAAGATTTTTGAGAGGGCTGTTCAATTTCCTCGTTTTCAATTACTTCGGCTTCACTGCCTTGGGATTTATCAAAAGGATGACCGGTTTGGTTTTCTTCTTCCGGTGTTTCATCAGATTTATATTCCTCTGCAGGTTTATTTTCCTCTGCAGGTTTATTTTCCTCTGCAGGTCTATATACCTCTGCTGGTTTATATTCCTCTACGGGAGCAATTATTTTTTGCAGCATTTCATCTCTTTTCCGGTTCAATTCTTCTTCAACATTAAGCCTTTCCCCGGCTGATGATTCAATCTGCGGATCTTCTTTCTTTAGAGTTTCCGCTTCAATTGTGCTCTGGCTTAAGACAGTTTCCGGCTCAACGGTTCTGAAAGCTTCAAATTTGACTTCGTCAACATCTTCCTGCAAAGTCGATACCGGAATAAATTCAACTGTTTTTTTGTAGCTGCTCACATCTTCGCTTATATTTTTGCCGTTACTGTATTTAACAATGAACTCCCCTAAATTTGTAATATCTGCAATGTTATCGTCAGCCACGCCCTGAATTATGCTTTCGAAAATATCATTATAAAGATTTTCAGCTTCAAAATCCGTTAGCTTGAAATACTTTATTATTTTATCTACAACTTCTGCCTTTAACATATCTTTAAACTACCCGGAATCTTTATTAATGTTCTCAAGAAACTTCTTATCCGGAATAAACATTATTTGATTTCGGCTTGATGGAAAAATTTCTCCGAATTTCATGTATGAATCACTCTGGTTTTCTTTTTGCTGAACCATAAATTCACCAAAATTTTCAACCTTAGCTGTTCCGTCTTTTTTAAGCTTTTCAGTAAGCCGCTCGACAAGAATGCTTATAATCATCTCGGCCCTGCCGGTTGTAATATCGTGATTCACCGCAAGCTTGTTAATTAAATCGACAGTATTCATTAAATATCACTTGTTAAAATATAACTATAGCTTATTAAAATAGCCCTTTTGAACAAATTAAGCAATAGTTCTAGATATGACTTTTAGAACCAGCATTATGAAAGATTATAAACCTTTACTTTAAAATAAATTGCATAATTGCACTAATATAGCGATTTATTTTTGAAAGTCCAAAATTTTAAGCGTTTTTAAATAAAAATGACAAGATTAATAAAATGATTTCAATCCTGGTAGTTTAATCTTACAGGCTTGTTTGTCCTCAACCTGAATCCTAAAAGCCGAAGCTCAGATGTATTAATAAGGTTCTCCGGGAAATATGTGCCTTTGGGCTTGCCAAATACTTTTACCTTATCAACTTTCTTATCAGTAAAATAAAGTATAATCACTTCGCCGTCAGAGCGGTTTGCCCCGTTTGGACTTGCACCATCATACACATAATAAATGCTTGCAGCATTAGTATCGACCTGGATAAAATTAATTTCATTATTCAAAAACTTCATATGCATAAAGACACCCGAAATTTGGTCGAAACGCTCATTATAATTTTCATTTGGCTGAATTGCAAAGGCGCTTTTGCTTACGTATATATCGTCAATATCTTCCTTAAAAAAGGCGTAAATTGTATCTCCCGTAACCTGCATGTCCTCCTTCCACACAACGGGCTCTTTCGAAAGTGAAATTACCCCTCCCTTGCCAGATTTATCCCTGAAATAATAACCAATCTGAGAAGATGAAAGAAAATCATTCCTTATGGTTTTAACACTGTCATGAGCAATGTAGTGTTCGGGTTCGTTCCTGAATGATTCCATTTTCCGGCTGAAAATAAAAGTAGTATCGGTTTTTCCGTCTTTGGTCTCAATTTGTACAAGTCTTGCATTTCCTTTTACAAATGAATAATTAGTCTTTTCGTAATTTTCAGCATAGTCGCCGTACACAATCGCATTTTTATTCAAAAAATTTATTTTAACATTATCTTCACCGATTGATTTTTTTTCAAGCTCATAATAAGTAGCTTTATCGGAGGTGATGACTGTTGAATCGCTTTCGATTTTTACATTTCCGTTTGCGGTTGAAATCCCGATTAATTTTTCATAAACAAGACTATCACAGTAAATAACCGATGAATCGCTTACGACCTTAACATCGCCCCTGGCGTATGATTTTTGAACTGCGCGGTAATAGTCAAGCACATCGGAAGTTATTGTGTATGTTTTGTTATCCGTAACGCTGACATTCCCTTTAAAATTGGCTAAATCATGGTTAAACTGGTAAATTCCGAAATTGGCTTTAATTGTTGTTCTTGGGTCGGTTAAAGTCGCCCCGTTGGGACAAACCACCCTTGCCTCGCTTCCGTAATATATACCGTTCGGAGCGTAGATAGTCAGCGTATCTTTCACGACCTTCACACTACTGTAAAGCTCGGCTTTGTTCTGGTTAAAATACTGAATAACCCTTCCGCATGTAATTTTAACATTGTTATGAGTTAATGACACATTGCCTATTGCTTCCCTGACCTGCTCTCCGTTTATTGTTTTGCCTATGAGACTATCTGCGTAGTTTAACGTAATCTTATCCTGAGAATAAATTTTTAAACTTAGAATTATTAGCGATACTAAAATTATTTGGTATTTGAGCTTTGACATTCGAGCCTTATTTCTGAACCTCTCCGCTTACCTTGTAAATAATGTAATTCTTGAGGCTTTGGTCGGCTTCAAAGCCGTAGCCTTTGATATCATCGGTTTTAGTTGTAATGTGAACAAAATCATCTGATTTTATTCTCTGAGTTTTGTTTACCCAGTACAGTCTCTCGGTTATTAAAACCGAACCGTCTTCCGATACCATCCTGACACTGTCGTAAACCTCAACATCCTTCGTATTATCAAATATTTTGCCTCGTTTGCCGGTTAATGTTGAGCTGAATACGCCGTTTTTGTAAAAATCAACCTTGGCGCTGCCATCGATAAGAGTATAATTGAATTTTGAAAAAACGCGAATCCTTCCTGCAGTTAAAACCGCTTTGACTATGCCTGAATCGGAAAATGTTACAGTTGTGTTGAAGCTTTCCTGTGAGGGTATGCTGTCGGTTGAGCCAATTTCAGTTTTAGGGGGCTCGAATTTATCGCTGGAGCAGGCGGTGAACAATAAACAATTAACAATAAGCAATAGGCAATAGAAAAAGCCAGCTGTGACTTTATAACCTTTATAATAATTATAACTTACGCTTATTGACTTATTGTTTATTCTCTTATCGTTTATTGTTTTTATTGTTAACTGGCAGATTGTCTATTGTTAACCCAGTCCTGCTTTCACCAAGTCGTGCATATGAACAACGCCTTTGGGAATTTTCTTTTTATCAACAATAATAAGCTGTGTAATTGCATATTTTTCCATAAGCTCAAGTGCCGTTTCGCCAAGCATGTTTTCATTTATTGTCTTAGGGTTTTTATTCATAATGTCGCCTGCGTTTATATCTGAAACATTTTCATACTTCTGAAGCGTTCTTCTGATATCGCCGTCTGTAATAATACCTTTAAGCTTGCCGCTTTTATCGACCACACAGGTGCATCCAAGCCGCTTTGATGAAATCTCAAAAACAATATCTTTGAACAACGCATTTTCCTTGACTTTTGGAACTCCCTCTCGTCCAACCATTAAATCATTAACTCTTAAAAAAAGCTTTTTGCCAAGCACTCCCCCCGGGTGAAGCATTGCAAATTCTTCCTTTGTAAAATCTTTCTTTTTCAAAAGGGCTATTGCAAGTGCATCACCAATTACAAGTGCTGCAGTTGTCGATGTTGTCGGAGCTAAATTAAATGGGCAGGCTTCCTGTTCAACTGATGCATCGATAATAACATCCGAAAGGGATTTGAGCTTTGAATCTACGTCACCCACAATTGAAATTACTTTTACGTCAAACTGGTTAATTGCAAGCAGAAGCTGGATAAGCTCGTCAGTATCACCTGATTTTGATATGCATATAACAACATCACCTTTACGAATCATTCCCATATCCCCGTGGAAAGAATCAGCCGAATGCATAAAAATTGCAGGGGTTCCTGTCGAGTTTAAGGTTGCTACTATTTTCTGCGCTATTATACCGGACTTGCCCAGACCCGTAACTATTACCCTGCCTTTGCATCTGTATATTATATCAATTGCTTCTGAAAAATTCCCGTCCAGCCTTTTTTCTAAGCTGCTTAATGCCTTTCTTTCCAGCTGTATAACCCTTTTCGCATCGGAAATTACCTTATTTTTCACAGGAATAATGAAATTTATTTATTTGCCTGGAGATAATTATATTTGTACATTATAATGAAATTAGATTTTTAATTAAAGTTATTTAGATGGATAAACCCCAGTCGGGTGATATTGTTGAAGTTCAAATCGAGGATATTGGCTTTGAGGGCAATGGAATAGGGAGAATAAACAGCGATTTTGTGCTATTTATACCCAATACAGTTCCCGGCGATATTATAAAAGCAAAAATACGTAAAGTAAAGAAAAAATTTGCTTTAGCAAAAACAGAGGAAATTCTTGTAAATTCGCCGGTAAGAACTAAGCCCGAATGCAGCCATTTCGGAAGCTGCAACGGCTGCAAATTACAGAATATCGATTATTACCACCAGCTTAACATTAAAAAAAGAAACGTTACAAGCTCTTTCGAAAAAATCGGGGTCTTTCAGGGATTAACGATACCAGATGTAATCGGCTCGGATAATATTTACTATTATAGAAACAAACTTGAGTTTTCATTCTCTAATAACAAATGGCTTAGTGAAGAAGACTTTGGCAAAAATACCGGTAATTCCTTTGCGCTCGGTTATCATATGCCGGGATTTATCGATAAAGTTCTGGACATTGAAAAATGCCACCTGCAATCTGAGATATCAAATAGAATTCTAAACCTTACAAGGGATTTCTTTAAAACAAAAAAAGAAAGCATCTATTCCACCAAAACCAGCTCAGGTTATTTAAGATACGTAATAATTAGGCAATCGGCAAATATAAATGACGCGATGGTTAATCTTATTACTCTGCAGGAGAAAAAAGAAATTATAAATAAGTATGCACAAAAGATTAAAAATGAAATTCCAGAGATTACAACTCTTGTAAATTCAATATCAACTTCAAAAGCTCAGGTGGCAAAATCAGAATATTCAATCATAATTTTCGGCAAGGGGTATATCGAAGAAACAATTGGAAAGTATAAATTTAAAATTACACCAAGCTCATTTTTTCAAACCAATACAAAGCAATGTGAAAAGCTTTTTAATACTGTGGTTGAATTTGCTGATTTCTCAAAAAATGAAAATGTTCTAGACCTATACTGCGGATGCGGAGCGATTTCTCTTTACATATCTGGATACGTTAATAAAGTTTTTGGAGTTGAGCTGAGTGAAGAGTCAATTAAAATCGCCAAAGAAAATTCAAGCTTAAATAATATTAATAATTGCGAGTTTACATCTTATGATGTTAAAGAATTTTTAAAAAATTTAATAAATAAAAATGAAGAGAAATACGATACAATCATTTTAGACCCGCCGAGAAGCGGAATCCATCCCAAATCAGCAGAGTATTTATTAAGATATGAACCTAAAAAAATTATTTATGTTTCATGCAACCCGACCACACAGGCGAGGGATATTAAGCTGCTTTCTGAAAAATATGAAATCACAAAAATTCAGCCGGTTGATATGTTTCCCCATACTTTCCATATTGAAAATGTTGTGAGGTTAGACTTGAAAAATTAGCCGATGCATATTGGACAAATCTAATGGGATACTGAAATTAAACGGAATTAAGACGTCTTAGCGGAGCTTCCTTTTACAAAACTTCCTTCCAGATATTTTTATCCTCCAATAATATCTCCCTCATCAATGGAACAGGCGGCATACCGTTATTTATAAAATTATCATTGAATTTCTTTAGTGTGTAGCTTGAACCTTCCTGTTTTTTATAATCCTCCCTCAGCTTCAAAATCATTAACTTGCCGAGCGTATAATATAAGTAACCCGGGTCATAAGTTCCTCTAATTGCTTCCTGCCGTGCGGGTTTTTCTTCATAATAGCAGTTTTCCATGAAAAATTTTGTCGCATCATCAACGCTCATCCCCAGGCAATGCATTTTAACCGATACACATAACCGGCACAGTCTTAGAAGTGACTCATCCAGCTGTGCTAGGCGGTATTTAGCAGCAATTATTGAATCCTTGTCTGAGCCGTAGCCTTCATCGATTATCATTTTCTCGGTGTAATGCGCCCACCCTTCAGTAAAAACATAGCTTCCAAAAATCTTTTTAACCTTGCTTGCATCGGATGAGTTTAAGTGCAGAAATTGCAGGTAATGTCCCGGGTAAGCTTCGTGAATCGAAACAATATCGGTAGTGTAATAATTAAACGCAGTCAGCCATTCATCCTTTTGTTTTGCGGTCCAGTTATCCTCTACGGGAGTTATGTAATAATACGCCTCCGTAGCCTTCGTTTCGTATGGACCAGGCGTATCCATAGAAGCGAAGCTCGTTGCTCTAGCAAACTGAGGCGTTTCTTCAACTTTTACCCTTACATCGTAGGGCACTGTTACGATTTTTTTATCAATCAGAAATTGCCTTATTGCCTCAAGATTTTTTCTTGCATCGGGGATTAAGCTCGGTGCAGATGGATGGTCTTTCTTAATATCTTCATAGACTTCAACAGGCTTTTTGTTCGGATTAATTTTCTTGGCAGTTTCATCGAAAAGTTTTTGTTCTTCACGAAGCTGCTTCATACCGATTTCAAGTATTTTTTCAGGCTCAATGTATATCATTTCACCCTCGAGCATTTTCCGGTAATTTTCTCTGCCAAGTGTAAAGTTCATATTCGCTTTGGGGAGTTTTTCTTTTTCAAGCCAGTCCGCATAAGCATTTATCTCACTGATGGCTTTTTTCATTTGTTCCCTTAAACTCAGACATAAGCTTCCCATCTTTAACATCCATAAATGCCAAAAGCAAATCCTTTCCCAAAAAATCCGAAGTCCCCTTTGCCATTAATATTGCCGTTTCTACATATGATTTTGGCAGAGAATCATTCAAATTCTTTCTTGCATTTTCATAAACTTTTACGGCTTCTTTTTCAATAGAAATGATTGATTTCAGCCTATCCTCAAGAGGTGCAAAATTCCTTTTAATATAAATATCCACACCGATTACTCCGGCATATGACATGGGATTTTTTCTGTATCCGTCCCTGACCTCAAAATCAAATATATCCCCTTTGATTGAATTAAGCAGTATTTTATAATCATAATGAACTTTGGGACTCAACGATAAAGTATCTATTGCGAGCAGTTCTTTTTCGAATTTTTTGAGCCTGTTAATCTCACCGTTAACTGATTCCAGGCTGTAATCGGTGAGCTTGCCGTCATACTCATGCAGCCCCAGACTTGTTCCATACTGTGGTCTCCAAGCAAGATAGCCCTTGATAAACTCGTCTGAAAGCTTAATAAATAATGAATCACTTTTCCCGCTCATAGTATTTTCATTTTGATTTTTAGTGCAGCCGGTTAATTGCAGCAATAATAAAACAATAAAAAAAATTTTTAGGTTATTCATAATATTACTCCGAAAATTTAAAAGCCCGCTAAATATAGAGGGCTTTTGCAAAATAATATTTTTATAATTAAAACTACGCTGCTTCGTGCGGAACCTTTTCCCCTTCTCTTTCCCTCCTCACTTGGATATCTTTCCAGTAGTGGCATGCAACCGTGTGCATTTGGTTTGTGCCGCCCACCTGCTCAAGGGGAGGCTCAACATTCCAGCACTTGCTATCGGCAGTATATATTTTACTATCAACATATGAGCACCTTGTACAGAAATGGCATCCCACAGGATAATTTGTTGCAGCAGGAACATTGCCCTCTATGGTCGCCAGTCTGTCCTTTCCCTTATTAAGCTTGGGAATTGAGTTTAACAGCCCCAATGTATACGGGTGTTTTGGGTTATAAAATATTTCATCAGATATTGAATACTCCACAACTTTGGAAGCATACATGACAGAAACTCTTTTAGAAACTTCCGCAATTACACCCAAATCATGAGTAATTATAATCATACCCATTCCAAGTGTATCCTGAAGCTTTTTAATCAGCTCAAGTATCTGTGCCTGAACAGTAACATCAAGAGCCGTTGTCGGCTCATCTGCTATCAGAATCTCAGGGTTGCACGAAAGCGCCATTGCAATCATAACTCTTTGCCTCAACCCGCCGGAAAGCTGATGGGGATAGTCCCTGTATCTCTGCTCAGGCGATGGGATGCCGACAAGCCTAAGCATTTCAATTGCCCTGTTTTTTGCTTCTTCCTTTGATACTTTTTGGTGAAGAATTACTGCCTCATCAATCTGTTCTCCGCAAGTAAAAACGGGGTTAAGTGATGTCATCGGCTCCTGGAAAATCATCGCTATATCGTTACCGCGAATATCCTGCATCTGTCTTTCGGTATTTTTAACCAAATTTTCTCCTTTAAATAAGATTTCGCCCCCTACAATTTTACCCGGAGGATCGGGAATCAAACGCATAATTGAAAGCGCTGAAACACTCTTTCCGCAACCGGACTCGCCGACCAGTCCGAGCGTCTCGCCCTTGTCAAGGTCATATGAAACATCATCGACAGCTTTGGCGATACCGTCATCAGTATAAAAGAAAGTCTTGATATTTTTAACTTCTAATAGCTTTGCCATAATGTTACGATTATATTATCCTTGTGTGATTTAAGTTCTTGTTTAAATACCTTTAATAAAGCATATTTATCCCACAGGTTTCCAGCAAATTAGTGAAAAATAATTAATAAAATAAAGGGATTTAAAAAAATTATTTAAAAAACCCCTTAATCTCCTCTAAAAACTTATCCTGCAATGATTCTGCTTCTTTTAAAGTCTTTGCTTCAGTAATTATCCTTATTATTGGCTCGGTGTTGGATTTACGGAAATTCACCCAGCTTGATTCAAAATCGATTCTAAGCCCGTCTTCGGTATTCTGTAGAAAATTCATATACCTGCTTTTTAAAAAGCCTATAATTGTATCGGGATTTGCACTTGAAAGCCCGATTTTACTTTTTTTGATGTAATACTGGGGCAAAGATTTTTTATAATCCGATACCCTGCCCTTAAATTCTGCAAATTCGCTTAATAAGAGCGCAATCCCGGCAAGTGCGTCTCTGCTGTAATGAATTTCGGGAACAATCACTCCACCGCTTCCCTCACCGCCTATTACAGCATTAACTTCGAGCATTTTCTTAATCACATTAATCTCCCCCACAGGTGATTTATACAGTTTTCCATCTAATGAGCTAACAACATCATCAACTGAGCGTGAAGTGGAAAAATTAACCACTGCTAACCTTTTTTTTGGTTTGGTTAATGAGAGAACACGCTTTATGGCTGTGGTAACAGTGTTCTCTTCTCCAAACGGCTCGCCTTTTTCTGTAATAATAACAAGACGGTCACCGTCAGGGTCGACTACAATTCCCAAATCAGCCCTTTTTTTCTTAACCTCTTTGCAGGTTTTTTTTAGATTTTCAGGAACCGGCTCCGGGTCGCGTGTGAATACTCCGCTCGAGTTACAGTCAATTTTGTGAACCTTACAGCCGAGTTCCTTAAGCATCTCAGGAACAATATTAGAACCGGATGAATTAACACAATCAGCAACAACTTTGAATTTCCTTTTTCTGATTTTTTTCAGGTTGACGTATTTACTGCTTAAAATCTTCTTAATATGGTGATCAGAAAAAGAAGGATAGTATTCAACCTGTTTTACTTTTTCAACCGGGATATAGCTGTTTTCAGTGCCCAAAAAACTTAAAAACGAACTGTTTTCCTCGGCATCAAAGAAAATCCCTTTGCTGTTAATAAACTTCATTCCGTTCCACTGCTGCGGATTATGGGAAGCTGTAATGGAAATTCCGCCCTGAGCTTTTAACGATTCAACGGCAAAAGTTATTGCGGGAGTAGGAGCAATTCCGATATTGATTACCTCACAGCCGTTAAATAACAATGTTGATTCAACTATCTTTTCAATTAAATCCCCATTTAAGCGCCCGTCTCTGCCAATGACAACCCTTTTTCTGCCGATATAGCTAGCAAATGCAGTTGTGAACTTTACAATATGCTCAGGGGTAAGTGATTCACCGAAGATTCCTCTTATTCCTGATATCGATATTATTGGTTCTTTCATAATCTATACTCAATAAAAAAGGTGCAAAGTTTTAACTTCACACCTCTTTTCAATTTACTATTTCACTATTTCGCTGTATTGCTATTAAAAAGCAAGCATTTCCTCAGCAGCTTTAAGTATCCAGCTGTCCTGCGGAAGCGCAGTGCTCTCAAGATGGAATGGAATATGGACATGTAAACCTGCAACTCTTTTTACAGGTGCATCAAGATATTCAAAAGCTTTTTCAGCAATCTCGGCAGCTATTTCAGCTCCAAAGCCCATAAATTTTGTATCCTCATAAAATACAATAACTTTCCCGGTCTTCTTAACTGAATTAAGAATTGTTTCAGTATCTAATGGAACAATTGTTCTAATATCAATAACCTCCACTCCGTATCCTTTTTTCTCCATTTCCCGTGATGCTTTGAGAGCTTTTTCAACCATTGCACCGTAAGTAACAATAGTTAAATCATCGCCTTCTTTCTTAACCGCCGCTTTGCCAAATGGCAGGTAGTAATCCGCATCCGGCTCAGGTGATTTAGCGTACCCCTGTCTGTATAAGAATTTATGCTCCATAAACATTACAGGGTCATTAAGCTGGCAAGCTGTTTTTAACAGACCTTTTGCATCGGCTGCATTTGAGGGCAAAGCAATATATAAACCGGGACATTTTGCAAAAATCGCTTCAATGTTTTGCGAGTGATAGTGTCCGCCGCCAATGTAACCCCCCACTGCAACCCTGATTGTAACAGGACACTCAAAAGCGCCGTTTGAACGGTAACGGTACATTACAAGCTCATCTCTGATTTGCATCATTGCGGGCCAAATATAATCAGCAAATTGGATTTCAACCACAGGTTTCAATCCGCTTAATGCAGCACCAACAGCAGTTCCAACTATTGAGGCTTCTGCTAAAGGTGAGTTAAAGCATCTTTTTATGCCAAACTTATTTGAAAGCCCCTTTGTAGCAGTAAACACTCCGCCTTTGTTATCCTGAACATCTTCGCCGTAAACAATCATATTCGGATTTTTTTCCATCTCCTCATGCAAAGCGTGGTTTATTGCATCTACCATTACTATAGGTACCCCGCTTGGAGTAGTTGCTTCATAATTTATCTTCGTTTGTTCGTCTGTAGGGCAGAATAAGTTTTCCTCAACCGTTGATGCATCCGGGCCCGGTTCTGCATAAGCTTCATCTGCACTTTTTACTACAAGCTCGTTTATGTCTTTTCTTATATTTTCAATTTTCTCTTTTGTGAGAATACCCCTGGTAAGGAGTTCTCCTTCAAATTTCGTAATAGGGTCATTCTCCTTGTCTTTGGCAATTTCTTCCTTCGTTCTGTATTTTTCATGTGCGTCAGATGCCGAGTGTGAACGAAGTCTCACCACATCAGCATATATGAACGAAGGACCCTCTCCGCTTCTTGCAAGTCTAACCGCTTCCTTGGCAGTTGCATAGCTTTCAAGGAAATCAGTGCCGTCTATATGGAACCTGTGCAGTCCTTCAAAACCGGCGACAACTTTATAAACAGAACCGCCGGCTGTCTGCTGCTCAATCGGAACGGATATAGCAAACTTGTTATTCTGAATACAGAAAATTGTTGGCAGCTTAGCCCTTGCTGCCCAATTGATGGATTCAAAAAACTCGCCTTCGGAGGTAGAACCCTCCCCGCCGCCAACGTAAGAGACCTCATCGGTTCCCCTGTAAACGCAGCTCATTGCAGCTCCAACCGCCTGCAGATACTGTGAACCTGTCGGAGAAGATGCGGTCGGCATTCTCAGCTCTTTGCTTCCCAGGTGCATCGGCATCTGGCGTCCGCCAGTAAATGAATCAGATGCGCGGCCCATAATATGCCTGAAGATGTCCTTAGGAGTTATTCCAAGCGCAGTTCCAATTGCATTATCCCTGTAATAAGTAAAGAACCAGTCTTTTCCGCCTTCCATTGCCATAGCGCAGGCAACCTGAACAGCTTCATGGCCTGAGCCTGAAATTAAAAATGTGGCTTTCCCCTGTTTTATTAATGTATCTATTCTATCATCGGTAAATCTCGAAAGGAGCATTGATTTATATGCATGAACCATCTGCTCATTGCCTAAGCCGTGATTTTTTTCGGTTTCCTTTAAAAAATCGTATTTTACACCGTCCTTCGAAATTCCGTTTGTTGATTTAGTCTTTTTTTCGGCTGCAGTTTTCTCCGCCATTTTGATAAAATCCTTCTTTAAGTGAAAATGATAATTTATTATTTAAAACACATCAGAATGTAAAAAAATCCACAAGATTACAAATATAGGGATTTTAAAAATATGATAAAAGGGCTGAAATGGGGGAATTTTTACTATTTTTCTGACTTAAACTGAACGGCTTTAAACTCCGCAAACAAATGCTTAACCTTATTTCGCTGGTATTTGCCGGTTGAGGTTACGGGAATTGAGTCGGAAAATACCACGGCTTTGGGAGCCTTGTAAAATGGAAGCTTTTCTCGGCATTTTTTTATAATTACAGATTTCAGTTCATCGGTTGGGTTTTGTCCGTCTTTAAGCAAAACCAAAGCGCCGACCTCCTCACCGTACCAGTCGTTATCAAATCCAACTGCTATACCTGCTTTAACCTCGGGCAGGCTCATCAAAACCTCATCTATTTCAAGCGGTGCGATATTTACCCCGCCCCTTATGATAAGCTCTTTAATCCTGCCTGTAATAAAGAAATACTTATTCCCTTTCTCATCGTTAATATAAAAGCCCTCGTCCCCGCTTCTGAACCAGCCGAACTCAAATGTTTTATCGTTTGCTTCGGGATTTTGGTCGTAATACTTCATCACGTTGTGTCCGCGTATTACAATTTCGCCTCTTGCGTTTTCGGACAGTGATTCTCCTTTATCGCTTTGTATATCCATCTCATTGGGCTCAATTGCAATCCCGATTGAAGGGAAGCCATAATCATTAAGCCACTTTTTATGTTCCGCCTCGGGTAAATCAATCGGAATGTAACATGAGTAGCAGGTCGTTTCCGAGAGTCCGTACCCGTGAACGATTTTCAATCCGAACATATTTTCAAACTTCGAAACAAGCTCGCACGTCAAAGGACCTGCACCACAAATGATATGCCTGAAACGCGTCAGAGTTGGAACATTACTTTGTCTGCCATCAAAATCGTGGCACAAAAACTGCAGTAGAGTAGGCACGACACTTACTATCTGCACATTTTCATTTAATAGCAGATTGAAAAACTTGTGTGTGTGGAATCTCTGTGCTAAGACGAGTCTACCACCGGCATACATCGGGATAACAATCGTAACAATGGTTCCGTTAACGTGATGGATTGGTAAAACGCACATCATTACCTCCCCTTTATCGATTTTATGCCATTTGGCAATTCCGTCGGCGTCGACCATTAGGTTGTACTGAGTCAGCACAACCCCTTTGGGCAGTCCTGTAGTACCGGAAGTGTAGACAATCAATGCCTCGGTTTCCTGATAAACTTTCTCATCCGGCTCAAAATTGGGTGACTGTTTTTCAATTGCATTTTCGTAGACATCGATATCCTTGGGAGTATTTTTATCATTCAATCCGTGAACAAATAATTTTTTTAAAGCGGGCAAATCATTTTTATATGAGATAATTTTGTCAAGATACTCATGCTTTACAAATGCAAGCTTTGTGCCTGAGCTTTCGAGTATGTATTTTATTCGTTCCGGCTCCTCGTTTATATTGATCGGCACAACAGTTGCACCCAAACACCACGCCGCAAAATACTGAATAACAGTATTAATATGGTTATGCGAAACGGTTGCAATTCTGTCTTCAACTCCAATGCCATTTGATTTCAGCAAATTTGCAGTGCGGTAAACCTTATCCGCAAATTTCGCATATGTCAAATGGATTTTCTCACCGCTATCAGGATAAAACACAACATAAACGTCATCCGGCTGTGCATGAGCCCTGTACTGCAAAAGCTCAAATATATTCCTGTATTTAACAAGGTAACTATTTGGCGGAATACCCCTTACAAAATGAGCATCGTAAATTTTTTGTTTTGTCTGGTCGGATAATTCCACTTTCTTGTCATTCCCGCGACCACGAAGTAGCGACGAAGTCAAAGCGGGAATCCAGTAAATTTACACATTAAGCAACAAAAATAAAATTATCCACAAAAACAAAAAAGGGCTATTTAAAACAGCCCTTAATAATAATTTTTCAAATTCTCTTTCAGACATAATGAAGTTCTTTTTCTACATATGTCAAATATTTCGGTTTAATTGCTTTGCGTGATACCAAATCGACTTTTTCATTCAAAATATTTTCTAATTCCTCAGCAAGCATTACAAAATCCAATCCAATTGGTTCAGAAAACTCAACCATAATATCAACATCGCTTTCGGGTCTTTGCTCATTTTTAACATATGAACCAAACACTCCTATCTTGCTAACTTTATATTTAGTGGCAAGCGAAGGTTTCGCTTTCTTTATTTTTGATATTATATCACTTAAATTTGACATTTTTATTAATGTTAAATATATAATAATGTCATAAAACAAAAAAGGCTGTTATAAACAGCCATTTAATGATGCAAGATAAAAAAATTATTTAATTAAAACCATTTTCTTAGTTTGTTGGTAATCTCCCGATTGAAGTCTGTAAAAATATACACCGCTCGTCAGGTTTGAGCCGTCAAAATCCGCTTCATACGTGCCGGGTTTTAGCTGCTCATTAACAAGTATCATCACTTCCTCACCCCGCATATTATATACAATTAATTTCACGTTTGACGTTTGACCTTTCACGCTTGCAGGTATATCAAATCTGATTTTAGTTGTTGGGTTGAAAGGGATTTGGATAGTTTTGGGAAAGGGAAAACATATTCGGTATATTGGCAGGAGGCAGGCAGGAGTCACAATCCCACTTTCAAACCGTCTTCGGACGGAATTTAAATCCACCTGGGTGGTATTTTTTAAAAATCAAATAGTAAAAAGTAAAGAGTAAAATAAAAGCAAAAAGTAAAAAATAAATAAATAATTGTAGGGGCAAGAGCTTGCCTGCCCACTGGCATGGTCACTCGCCAGATAAAAAAATGACCCGCCAGCTGGCAGGGTCAAATATTTATAGAAAAGCGGACGACAAAAATAATGACCCCGTCGGGGTCACATAATTATAAACCGTGTTTTGCTTTTCACTCCCAATTCGGCAATCTGAAATCCGAAATGTTTTTACTCTATTTCCGCTTCATGCCCTTCTTCGTTCCATGTATAGGGATAGTTGGCAGCATCATAATCCTTCGCATAGGTCGTCAGCTTAAGCGCGTGGAAGGTATCGAGCATAACGGCAAGTTCAAGCGTTTCCTTTTTGCCGATTGACGCTTCTGCAGTTCCGGGATGCGGACCGTGCGGTATTCCCCCCGGGTGCAGTGTAAATGACGCAATATCAACTCCCTTGCGTGACATAAAGTTACCTTCAACATAATAAAGAACCTCATCGCTATCAATGTTACTGTGGTTGTAAGGAGCCGGAATTGCTTCAGGGTGGTAATCAAATAGCCTTGGACAGAATGAACATACGACAAAGTTGGTGCCTTCAAACGTCTGGTGAACGGGCGGCGGCTGGTGGATTTTGCCTGTAATCGGCATAAAGTCATTAATATTAAATATCCACGGATAAAAATATCCATCCCACCCAACTACATCAAGCGGGTGGAAATTATAATAATAATTATGAAGTTTGTTGAACTTTTTAATCTTTAGCAAAAACTCACCCTTCTGGTCCATGGTGATTAATTCCTGCGGAACACGGAAATCACGCTCGCAAAAAGGCGAGTGTTCC
>JAKEEM010000031.1 GCA_022616535.1 Chlorobiota bacterium
ACGGAGTAGCTTCTGTACATACCGCCGGATGAAGTGCAGGCGCCCATCGCCATACACCATTTGGGGTCGGGCATCTGGTCCCATATTTTGCGGACAACCCATGCCATTTTGTAGGTAACGGTTCCGGCAACAATCATTAAGTCACTCTGGCGCGGGGAGAAGCGGAAAACTTCCGAGCCAAAGCGCGCTGCGTCGAATCTTGCAGCGGCAAATGCCATCATCTCGATTGCGCAGCAGGAAATTCCCATTGGCATCGGCCATACCGAGTTTTTACGCGACCAGTCAATCATCGTTTCGATAGTTGTCGTGATGAAACCGTCATTCTGAAGTGTGGTGTTGAGACTCATATTGATTTAATGTCAAATTTCAAATGCCAAATGTCAAATTAGATTCAAAAGCTTTTCAATCCGCAATCCAAAGTCCGCAATCCGAAATCCTGTTAGTTCCATTTCAAAGAGCCCTTTCTCAGCATATAGAAATATCCGATTAAGAGCAGGAATATGAATACGAGCATTTCAATAAGTGCGTAGGTCTGCATAGAGCCCTCGAACTTAATGAACGTTACAGCCCAGGGATACAGGAACACAATCTCGATATCGAATATGATAAAGAGCATTGCCGCCATATAATACTTAACGGAATAACGGGTATGCGCGGTTCCGAACGGCTCAACCCCGCTTTCGTAGGTGGATAGCTTTTCGGGGTTTGGGTTGCGGGGACCGATGACTTTTGAGGCAATTACGCTTACGGCGCCGAATGCCACCGCCCCTGCCATCATCATCAATATCGGTATGTAGGTTTCAAGCATAGTCTTGTTTGAATGTTGAGTTGTTGGTCACAAGACCAACAACGGGGCTCACTT
The DNA here is from genome assembly GCA_022616535.1 of Chlorobiota bacterium. Classification (GTDB taxonomy): domain Bacteria; phylum Bacteroidota; class Ignavibacteria; order Tepidaquicellales; family OLB5; genus JAKEEM01. Next base: position 863 of record JAKEEM010000031.1, read on the forward strand.
TTTCAACCCCGCTGTTGGTGTTGCCTGTGGTGAGCGAAGGCGAACCTCCACCAACAGCAATGTGATCGTGTATTTATGCAAAAATAGTGAATTATTGTGACTGATGAAAGCCGCAGACCTCCCCCAGCCCCCTCCATACTAAGGAGGGGATGTTTGAATTGTGGAGCTTTCGTCTCCCCCTTACTAAGGGGGAGATTAAGAAGGGGCCTCATTTTGCCACCTCTCCATGCCCCAAGGCATGCGTTGCAATTCCGGCTCATTTTCACCGCTTTTCTCACCTGGAAAAAATTTTGCGTGTCGTAAATCCCACATTATGTAAAGTTGGGTGAGAAATATGATTAAATTTCAATGTAATCAGCATTTTTAAAATTGCGGTGTGAAATATTTGATGAATATTAAACATTTTTTTCATTTTGCAATTCCATAATGTAGGGCGCGACCCGCCGGGTCGCCCCTTTAGAAACACACATAATTTAACACAACAAAACACTCCGGGCAAGATAATTCACCTCATATATGCCTAATGAGGTAAATAAGAATTACAGTTAACAAAAATTGGTATGGGCGCAGGGTCCCTCGCCCCAAAAAACATTGCAGGGAACGGTCGCCTGCCTGTTGTAGATGCGACCTTGACCATGGTTATAAAATTTTATTAGCCACGACTTTCAAGTCGTGGATTGACGGAATAAGAAAAAAATGGGCTTTAGCCCCGATGATTAAAATTTTAATCAGGACTAAGTCCAAATTTTCTGGGGAATCCTATCCACGATACCTTTTTTCAAGGGCACAGGCCTAAAGGTCGTGGCTAAGGCATAAAAAATTTGCGATGGGGGTTTTGGAACTCGCAAAAGATTTTAACCTCACCCCGCCTGACGCACCCCTCTCCCCGCCCGATTGAAATCGGGACACCCTTCTCCTTAAGGAGAGGGGCCGGGGGTGAGGGTAACACAGCCAAATTTGTTTGGGAATGAAATGGAGGGAGGAGGTAGGATTAACTATGAATCATTTTTTTTTTGAATATCCATCATTCGAAGATACTTAATCACTTCACCAATATTCGTGAATTGAATCTGACTTTCATTGGAAGAAGATGAACGTTTAGCTAAACGAAAAATATTATTTTCGAGAAAATAATCTAAACCATTAGGTTTACCCCAAACGTAATCACCACTAATTGCTTTTGATGAAAATCTATCAAAATTTACAGTTAGCTCTTCATTCTCTTTTATTTTTTTATACAAAATTCGGGCTAATTCTCTAATATTATAATCTGGCTCTGAAGAATTAAGATAATTCAGTAATTATCCTGTCCTTCTCTGATATCAATTTTTTAAATGAATCTGTTTCATCATTTTTAGCATTAACTTGTGCTTTTAATGATTCAATCTCAGCTTTTAAATTATTCACAGCCTCATTTTGAGACTCGGCAGATAACATTTTTAAGTATTGTTGCTCCATATTTTCTCTATCCTGAGCAATTTTAGATTTTTCCAATCTTTCATTTTCATATTTTGCTTCATATCTAATCTTTTCTTCTAATAATCTCTGATAATCTTCTTTAAGAACTACATTACCTTTATCACTAATCTTGTAAATCCAGGGTTCTACTGTTTTGGAGTAAATATTCGAAATATAGCGTCCAATTCCAAGCAAAACATATGTTGAAGCCAAAATTAAAAAAGTAAATCCTATGCATGCTAATAAATTCCAACCAAAAGGATGGAGTTCAAAATATTTCCTCACAAAGTTTAATCTCATCTCTAAATCTAAATTTGAATCAAAATTAAATAGACTGTAAAACAATTCCCAATTCTTAATAATATAGACAATAGTGAATGTTCCTAAAAATGGATTGGTAGCTCTTCTTTTAATATTGTCTTTTAATGATGCTATTAATTCTGAAAGCATTTTCTAATTTCTTTTTCTATTATAATACATACCATATTTTTTGGTTAGTTGATCAACGAAATAATCTTGGTTAAAAGAATAAATTACCAATCTATCATCAAAAATAACGTGAAGATGATTCTCATATCTTTTAGACCTTGGGTACACTCTCCAACGAGTTGATTGGCCAGGTATATTAACAAATTCACCATCACTTTTGAGAACAACTAATGCATTTTCACATTCTATAATGCTTCCAAAAAAAGAAATGCCTGCAGAAATAATATTCCCTTTCCAAGCCTGGAGATGAATTTTGTCAACATAGTTAAATAACTTTTCAAATTCAGTTGTTTCTCTTGTTTTATATTGATTAAACTTGGCAATTTCAATATAATTTCCTTTTGCTCGGTATATTTTATCTCCACACCCCCAACTTAATGCACCTCTATCTTCTGAATGGAATATTTGATTATCATAAAAAAAACCTTCAAACTTCCTGCCTTTTCTACTTGAACGGAAAGCTCTATCTCGGGAAAAAAAATCATCTGAACTTAAATTATCTATCCAATTGAACACTGCAATAAAACATTTACTTATTTGAGATGAGCTATATACACTCGAATAAGACCAATCACTAAAAGATGAATGTTCCTCACTTATTTGATATACTTTTGAGTCCACCCTTCTTAAATTTCCGTTTTGTGAAAAATTATTTGCTTCGTATTCGAATAAACCGTCTCTACCGCCAGATAGGGCAATGTTGCCATATTTTGAAGCCTTCAATGATAGTATACTGCAATCCCATAATTTTTGTGGTCTTGTGGACACTGGATATTTTCTTATGTTACGATGTGCGGTAGTTTTAAATAAAGCATTATCCGTAATAGCATATATCTTGTTATAATATATTTCAGTATCTGTCTGCAGTTCTTTAAATGGGTTATCCTGTTCACCGTAAATGTATGGTTCCAAATCGGTTGCTTTAAAATGAAGATTATAAGTGTTGACTTTTTGAAACTTTTGTGTTAAAATGTTTCTTATTTCATTATCATTAAAAAATAATGAAAAATCGTAATCATATAGATAATCCCCTCTACTAAATGCACATGTCAAAGCTAAAGCTTCACTTGGGTACCTTTCGCATAAACTATCTATAAACTTTTCCCACTCTATAATTCTTATGCTGCCATCCATTGTCCATAAATAAAGCCTCCCCCTATAAATTTGAACGTCCCAATAATCTCCCAATATAACTATTTTCAAAGGCGACATTCTTGACCTTTTTTGATTCTACGCATATGCGTTTTAGTAATAATATTATTGTTTCGCCACAATAACAAAATCCAAGTCATTGGTCTGTCTTGAGGGTTATTTCTATAGTCAGCAGGATAACCATGCCAATTATGATTATTCGTAACAACATTATTTACAAATTTAGCTAATTTTAATTCGTCATTTAAAGCATTTCGACCTACAACATCAAAACTAGAGCCATTTGGCTTTAACCCCCATCCAACAATACCATTATGCCAATTTCTTCTAAAACATAATCTAAAACACTCTACTTCGTCAACCAATGAAATTATCCAGATTGATCGGTTGCCATAACCTGAGGTCCTGTGTTGTGGCAAACATGTGTAATAAGTACTAATGTTTGTTGTATTATTAGTTTGTATTAAAATAGGTACGTTTATGACGCACATGATTTTAAATCTCAAATTAAATTAAAAAAAATGTATTCTCTAACTCCCTCAGCTCAAATCCTCAATCCCTGCTCTTGGGGCGTTGTTTTTCAATCGGCTTTATTAAACCTGTGTTCGGCATCGTCAAGCTCCGCGTTTAATTCCCGGGGCAGCTTATCGCCGAACATTTTGTAATATTCCCTCATCTCCGAAATCTCTGCAAGACCCTTCTCTTTATCGATTTGAAAGAGCTTTCTGAGGGTATCCTTTGTTATACCCAGACCAGAAATATCGAACGAGTCCGTATCTGGGAGTCTTCCTATGGGAGTATCTGCATATTTGCCCGTTCCTGCAACGCGCTCAAGCACCCATTTTATCGCGCGGATGTTATCACCGTAGCCGGGCCAGAGGAATTTTCCATTTTCATCCTTGCGAAACCAGTTTACGTAAAATATTTTCGGCAGTTTTTTGTTGTCATGCTTTTTGCCGATATCAATCCAGTGCTTAAAATAATCACCCATATTATACCCGCAGAACGGAAGCATTGCAAAGGGGTCATGCCTTAATGCGCCGATTTTACCAACCGCAGCGGCAGTCATTTCAGATGAGCAGGATGAGCCCATATATACTCCGTGGTTCCAGCTGTATGCTTCGGTAACAAGGGGGACAAAGCTTGCGCGCCTTCCGCCGAACAAAAATGCGGAAATGGGAACTCCCTTTGGATTTTCCCAATCAGGGTCGATTACCGGACACTGCGAAGCCGGTGCCGTAAAGCGTGAGTTCGGGTGAGCTGCGAGCTTGCCTAAATCAGGCGTCCAGTCCTCTTTGTTCCAGTCAATTAAGTGGTCGGGCTTTTCATCTGTCATTCCTTCCCACCAAACATCGGCGTCATCTGTATACGCAACGTTAGTGAAAACAGTGTTCTTTGTCATCGAAAGCATTGCATTGGCATTGGTTTTCATAGATGTACCGGGCGCAACACCGAAAAATCCCGCTTCGGGATTTATTGCGTATAACCTTCCGTCATCGCCGAATTTCATCCATGCAATGTCATCACCGACTGTTTCAACCTTCCACCCGGGCAGACTTGGTGTAAGCATTGCAAGGTTAGTCTTCCCGCACGCAGACGGGAACGCTGCAGCAATGTATTTCTTTTCACCGTTTGGAGGAGTAACTCCGAGAATAAGCATATGCTCTGCAAGCCATCCTTCTTCACGCGCAAGAACAGACGCAATTCTAAGGGCAAAACATTTCTTGCCCAAAAGCGCATTGCCCCCGTATCCGCTTCCGTATGACCAGATGCTTTTTTCCTCGGGAAAATGAACTATGTATTTTGTTGTGCTGCAGGGCCAGGAAATATCGGCTTTTCCGTCAGTTAACGGGTAACCGACTGAATGCAGGCAGGGAACAAATTCGCCGTTACCAAGAACATCGAGAACCATTTTGCCTATGCGTGTCATTATGCGCATATTTATAACAACGTAGGGTGAATCGGTTATCTCAATTCCGATATGCGAAATTTTTGAGCCGAGCGGACCCATGCTGTAGGGAATAACATACATTGTTCTGCCTCTCATGGAGTCCTTGAAAAGTCCTTTTAAAATGTTTTTCATTTCATCCGGGTCCATCCAGTTGTTAGTCGGTCCGGCGTCAATTTTATTTTTGGAACAAATAAAGGTTTTGTCTTCAACTCTCGCAACATCACCGGGGTCAGATACAACCCATTAGCTGTTTGCTCTTTTTTTCAGCGGCACAAATTGGCCGCTTGTAACACACTTTTGGAGCAGCATCCGGTTCTCTTCTTCGGAACCGTCGCACCAGTGAACTGAATCGGGCTGGCAAATTTGGGCTGCTTCCTTAACCCAATCCTTAAGCTTTTGATTAGTTGTCATATTTATAATGTCCTCGGCATTAAAATTAAAAAATAATTCTGTTTAAAATTTTCTTCATGAAACATTTATTGTAAAAGCTTATTTAGGATGAAGGATTCAATTTGAAGTTCAAAATTAATGATTTTTTGTAGTTTTATCAATTTAGAAAGATAGTTTATTCAAAATATTAATAATTATCAAGATTTAAATAAAAATTCCGATTACATTGATAATTTTAGCTATAATTCATAATTTTGTAATAATTATAAAATAAATATAACTCAAGAATAATCATGTATAAGTCAAAATTTCTCTTAGCATTAATTTTACCAGCCTTTTTGCTTGTTTCCTGTTCAAAAGAAACGGAAGAAACAATGCTAATGAATGCAAAAGCAAAAATGGAAGAAGCAAAGAAACTTGAAGGGGAAAATAAAGCCGAAGATGCAAAGAAAGCATACGGAGAAGCTATCGAAATTTACAAAAGTTTCCTTGAAGAATATCCTGCATCACAAAGGGCACCTGAAGTTTACAAGAACATTGCAAAAATCTACGTTGATAATTTGCGTGACTATGCGAATGCTGTAAAATATTACGAGGAGCTCACGCAAAAACACCCAAACAGCAAGGAATCGAAATACGGAATGTTTATGGTTGCTTTCATATATGATGAGATGATGAAGGATAAGGAAAAGGCAAAAGAAAACTATCGTAAATTTCTGGACAAGTATCCTAATGATGAGGGTCCAAACGAAAAAATGAGTGAATCAGCAAGAATGATGCTCCAAATGCTGGATGAAAACCGTTCGATAGAAGATATAATTAAAAATATTCCAAGAGATACCATAAAAACCCAAAGCGGCGATAAAAAACCAAATATTGACACCGTTCACCTTGAAGATAGAAGACCTGAAAAAAAAGAGTCTCCGGAAAAAGATTCACCGCAAAAAGATTCACAGCAAAAAGACTCACAGGAAAAAGATGATGGCACAATACCTGAGGATACGAAACAATAAACAAAAACAATAAACAATAAACTTGAGTTAAATTAAAGGGCAAGTTAATGCCTGATTATTGCAGACTGATTACAGAAAATATCTTGAGCCGTCTGTTATATCAAGACTCGCAAACCTTGAGCTTAAAGCTAAATTCGTTGTTGAAGGGTTTATAGCAGGCTTGCACAAAAGCCCTTACCACGGGTTCAGCGTTGAATTTGCAGAACACCGCCAGTATATGCCCGGCGATGACTTAAAATACCTCGACTGGAAAGTTCTCGGCAGAACTGACCGTTACTACATAAAACAATTTGAAGAAGAAACTAACCTTAAATCTTACCTTATTGTAGATGCAAGCAAATCAATGTCATTCAGGTCTTCTGAGTCGCCTTTAACTGCAGTTTCCTCTCTGAAAAAATTATTTAAGAAAAAAGAATTGAGTTCTGCAAAAAGCAATGTATCTAAACTAGAATACGCAACATACTTGGCAGCGTCTCTATCTGTTTTAATGCACTTTCAAAAAGATGCGGCAGGGCTGACAGTTTACGATGAAGAAATTAAAACCTTTATTCCGCCAAAGGCAACCAGCCAGAACCTGAAGCTAATTTTGGAAAGTTTAGCAAACATAAAACCTTCCGGAAAAACCAATACGGCATCATCTTTAAATTCTGTAGCAGAGAGAATAAAACGCAGAGGACTTGTTATAATATTCGGCGATTTGTTTGATGAACAGCAGTCTGTGATAAACGCACTGAAGCATTTCAGGTATAAGAGAAACGAAGTAATCGTCTTCCAGATACTTGACCCGATTGAGATGAGCTTCGCAATAGACTCCCCTACTATTTTTAAGGACCTCGAAACAAACAAAGAAATGCTTTCCCAGCCGATTTCAATAATGAATTCTTATCGCGAGGCGGTTAAGGAGTTTATTGATAAGTATAAAAAAGAATGCTTATCGAATAATATTGATTACGCTCTTTTATCAACTGATACTCCGTTTGATATAGCTTTGCTTGAGTACTTAAATAAAAGAAAAAGATTAAATTAAACCTTTTATTGTTTTTATTGTCTAATTTTTAGAAAATGGCTAAAATCAACCGAATTTGAGCTGTCCAGAGGGAATATTATGCTGAAAATAATATCTCATTTAATACCAATTCTGCTTATAAATGCTGTCTTATTCACCCAGTCTGAAGACAGCCTTCTTAAGCAAATAAGCGAAATTGAGGTGTCTCTGGACTCACCAATTGAGAGCGAAGAAAACCTTTATTTAAACACTGTTTCTTTCCAGTCTTTTTATGACTTGCTCTCGCCAATGGGTGAATGGATTCAAATAACGAAGGAAGAAATCGACGAAGATTTAAACGAAGGTGAGGGACAAAGCTTTTCTTCCTTTTACAACGACGATGACGAACTTTTATTTATATGGAAACCAAAAGTTAACGAAGACTGGAAACCATATCTTAACGGCAGGTGGGAATACACCGAACATGGCTGGTTATGGGTTTCTGATGACGCTTGGGGGAATTCAACCTACCATTATGGCAGATGGTGGCGTTCGCCTAAATACGGATGGGTATGGCTGCCGGGGTACACATGGGCTCCCGCCTGGGTAAGATGGAGAATCTCCAACGATTTCGTCGGCTGGGTCGCGCTCACTCCAAAAGCAAAATGGAAAATCGAAGACGGAATAACTGAAACGAACTACAGGTTCAAAGATAATGATGCCGACTGGGTATTTGTCGAAAAACAAAGCTTTGTAAATGAAATAAATAAAACAAATATTGTTAATTCAGAGAAAAATGCTTCTTTAATCAAAAACTCAAACAGTGTTACTCACATCAAAGCTGAAAATGACGCTATTGTAAACAAAGGACCCGATGCTGGAGATATAGAAAAAAGAACCGGCAAGAAGCTTTACCGCAAAAAGCTTCGCTTCCGCAAGGGACACGGAAATGCTTTAATCGGGGAAGGCGATATTACTTTAAACAGGGAAAGCTTCAAAAAGTATGACGCTTCAAACAATAGAAAGATTATCGATAAGCCCAAAAAGTTTAAGCGTTCAGAAAAAGTCAAGAAAATCTTAAAGAAAAGGAAAATTCAAAAAAGAAAGGGTTTTAGAAGATAGTAAAAATCCGCTAACTAACAGGATTTTTAACCCCACAATTTTGGTTAACCCTTATGATATTGCTACATTTCAAAAAATGATATAAGTTTGATTATATGGCTAAACTGTCATTTATTATTATAATACTGCCATTTTGTTTATTCGGACAAAATCTGCACCAAAGGTTCGAGGGGATACCTTTTACAATAAATGGAATATCTTCCGTCAATCCTTTCAACGGCGGTATTGAAATCCCCCGCTACCAGTTTGTTAATATAGATAGCGATAATGACTTGGACCTTTTTATTTACGATAAAGACACAAACCTTAACTTTTACAGAAACGAGGGCTCGGTTTCAAATGGAATTTTCCGCCTCAACACGCTAAGATACCAAAATCTGAACATAAGGAACTGGTTTTTCTTTGTTGATATTGACTCCGACAATGATAAAGACCTTTTCTGTGGCGGTGATTCACAGCACGTCAGGTATTACAAAAATCTTGGAACAGTCTCCAATCCAAACTTCTCGCTTCAAACTTACGCTTTAAGAACCAATCTTAATGAAATCGTAATAAGTGAAGCCGCCAGTGTTCCCACATTTGTTGATATTGACGCCGACGGAGATTTCGATTTCTTCACCGGCTCATCCTCAGGTAAAATAACTTTCTACGAAAACATCGGCAATCAAAACAACTTCAACTTCAAGTTTGTTACCGATTTCTACAAAGGGATTGAAATTATTGGCGGAGCATTAAATGACCCGCGCCACGGGGCAAGCTCAATAACCTTTGTCGATATCGACGGCGATAACGACAGGGACTTG
>JAKEEM010000004.1 GCA_022616535.1 Chlorobiota bacterium
ATGAAGCATGTAATGAGTGCGAGAACTGCAAAAAAATCACCTCGCTCAGGTCTGAGCTTATGCAGCTTATTTGCGCACTGCCTGCTGGAAAAACCGATGAAGGAGATTCAGACACGATTGAAAAGCTTTCGGCAGCGGATTTTGACGCCTATATGGAGGAGCTTGAAGCCAAATCCCAAAATCCATACTACAAAATCAGCCTGCCTAATGCCAACAATATCAGAATAGGCAGTATAAGGGATTTAGTTAGTAAGATTTACTTATCAACTTCAGCCGGCAACATAAAAGTTTTTTTAATTTCGGAAGCGGAAAAGATGCGGCAGGAAGCGGCAAACGCACTATTAAAGATTCTGGAAGAGCCGCCTAAAAACAGCGTGATTATTCTGACAACATCAAAAATCAATGCACTGCCGCGGACGATTATTGGCAGGTGCCAGAAAATCCATTTTGAACCGCTGACAAATGAACAAATTCAGGCAAAGCTTGAGGAAACGCTTATGTTTTCGAAAAAGGAAATTTCACTTGCCTCAAATCTGAGTCTAGGGAGCTATACGAGAGCCGCACAGCTTCTTGAAATGGGAGTTGAGGAAATCAGGGACACTGCCATAAAATACCTGCTATCTTTATTAAAAGATGATTACGCCGAAACCGTTCTTATCAGCAGAAACGTAACTGCAAAAAACGATAAGGATAAGACAAGATATTTTTTGTTTTTTCTTAATACATGGTTCAGGGATTTAATGCTCGTAAAATACTCGCAAAACCCGGGTGAGGAACCAATATCAAATGTTGATTTATTGGAAAGACTTACCAAGCTTAACAGCAACTATCCCAATTCAGATATTTTTAAAATTATTATTGAGCTTGAAGAAGCCGAAAAGCTAATTGCACAAAACGTCCAGTTAACCCTTATATTGGTCAATCTGGCTTTTAAGCTGAAAAGGCATTTTAACCCTTAAAAAATTAATATTTCAATTAAACCTTTTTATACCTGCCCTGTCTAATTAATAAAGTTAGAAAGGAGAAAAAAACAAATGAAAAGCATAAAATCTGTTTTACTGGCATTTATAATGATTATGGGGCTTATAGGAATAAATACAAGTGAAACAAATGCAGGTCCGAGGGTAAGAATTTATGTTGGAACGCCAAAAATCCACAAACCGGGACCAAATTATGTATGGGTTGAAGGGCATTACAAAATCAATAAATACGGTAAATTGGTCTGGGTACCGGGACACTGGAAAAGAGTTTAAAATCAATTCAAATATCTGCATAAAATCTCACAAAGTCCTCTGGGTTACCTCCGGAAAGTCCGTTAATTTAAGCGGGCTTTCTTCTTTTTTCATTTCTCGATAAATATCTTCTGCTCCCCTATTTTTAAGGGGAAAATTTTATCCCCAAGCCTTTGTTCTTCTATTATATTTTTTAGAATATATCCCGGCTCCATAGGGTCTGCCTGTGCAAACTGAAGCGTTCCATAATGAATAGGCAGGAACCATTTGGCGTTTATATCATTAAACAAATAAACGGCGTCAATCGGGAAAACGTGATTTCTTGTTCCGCACTGGTTGCAGTCCGCGCAGGGACCGATCGGAATCAAAGCCAAATCGATATTAAATTTACCGCCGAGCTTTTTAAATCGCTCCGGCTCATAGCCTGTATCGCCCGCAAAGTAAACGGTCATCCCGTTATACTCAACTATGAACCCTGTATAAGCATTATAGCCCCACATATAGCCGTCTAGTCCGTACCTGCCGCCCCAGTGCCGGGCAATAACACTAGTGACTTTTATTCCGTTAACAATTTTTGTTTCACCGATAAAGTCTTTTTCATACCCGTTTGAATTTTTCATCCTCACAAGCGGAAAATTAAAATTAGGCAGAAAATCCTCAAGCCCTTCGGGAAAAAAAAGCGGAGTTTTACTGTTTTTCTCTTCAAGTATCTGCAGACTTCCGTAGCTCAGGTGGTCAAAATGCGAGTGTGAAATTAAAATTAAATCGCATATGGGAATATTTTCGATATCAATCCCCGGTTCAATAACGCGTCTTGCAAGCTCACCAACGGTTTCGGTCAGAAACGGGTCGGTTATTATGACTTTATCATCCATTTGCAAAAGCATTGTAGCATGACCAATCCACAAAGCAGAAAGTCTAACGTTTGGTTTTACGGGTTTTTTAATTTTGCGAGGAATTTTTTCGGGTTCAGAGAAGAAAGTGGGAACATTGCGAACAGCAACCAAAAACATATTGCATGAAAGACCGATTAACGACACAAATACAATAAAAGCTAAAAATCTCCTTCTCATTCCAAAACCTACGTAAAAAAGAATTATTTTTCAATTACAACTGTAATATGCAATAATTAAATTTGTTGTGCAGTTGCCTGAAACTAACCAAACATTATGCTGAAGGCATCACTTATCATTTCAGTTTATAAAAAAATACATGAGCTTGAGCTTATCCTAAGCGCTCTTACAATTCAATCGAATAAGGATTTTGAGGTATTAATTGCTGATGACGGCTCAGGTGATAATATGAAAGAATATATTAAAGCTTTCCAAAAAACCTCCAATTTAGTCATGAAACACGTGTATCAGGACGATATTGGTTTCAGGAAGAACAAAATTTTAAACTCGGCAATTCTGCAGTCAAAAACCGATTACATTATTTTTATTGACGGAGATTGTATTCCCCACAGCAGTTTTGTAAATGAACATATAACAAATAAAAAACCAAATACAGTTTTGTGCGGAAGAAGAGTGAATTTAAGCAAACGACTTTCGGAGAAAATAAATAAGGAAATTATTTTAACCAAGGAGTATGAGAAAATCAAATTTACTCACTTTTTCGATTCATGGCGCGATAAAAGAGTTCGCTCTACTTTTATAGAAGAGGGATTGGTTTTCAAAAATAAATCACTCAGAAAATTCCTTTCAAGGGCAATCCGCATATAATCGGCTGTAATTTTTCATTAAATAAAAAAATGCTCGAAAAAATTAATGGATTCGATGAAAACTATATCGGCGCAGGAATCGGAGAGGATTCAGATATTGAATTCAGATTACGACTTGCAGGAGTGCAATTTAAATCAATAAGAAATCTTGCTGTTTTATTTCATTTATATCACAACTCAACTGCCGAGGTAAAACAAAATTACGATTATTTCGCTTCGGTTCAAAAAAGGAATGCTTTTGCGTGTAAAAACGGCTTGGTTAAGCTTTCTTAGAAATACTTTTAGAAATACTTGAAGTAAATCCCGAAATTATACCTGCTGCTGCTTTTTTGATTATAATTAAATTTCAAGCCGAGCATTCCGAAAAGCGTATATGCGCAAGCTTCATAAGTTGGACCGTCAACTAATTCACCTGAAACCGTTTTTTGCGAATAATACCCCGCCCCAAATGAAAAAGCAAAATACTCCCCTTTATGAGAAACCGGGAAAACAATTCTCGCCCCCGCTTTATACATAAATTTTTTTAATTCGGAATACTTGAATCCGCCGGGAATGTAAGACGGTTCAAAAAACAGCTCAGCCGAACCGGAAAATCTTTTTGCGGGAATAATATAAAAAAAATTAAGTTTTGAAACGTATTTGTTGGTATTAAAAGAGTATGAAAAGGGAATTACCTGCCATTCAAGCCCAAACTTCAGTTTTGAGTTATCTTCACCCCTGTCGTCAAAATAAGTCGGTGAGGGAATTGCCTGCAAAAGGGTCCAGGTAGTCCATTTCCAAACTTCATTAGCAGATTTGAGCTGGGAGGCTGAGTGCTTTGATAATAACAGCAATAATATAATAATGTATTTATTCAATTTAGCAGTTGACACTTTTAATGGACGTAATTATATACAATTTTGTTCAAAATAACCTGGAAAACCTCACCCCTATCCCCTCTCCTATTGGGAGAGGGGTGTCCGTAGGACGGAGTGAGGTTAAAAAATCTAAACCTTTCCCCTTGAGAACACGAGTTAGGGATTGGTTACGCAATTATACATTTATATTAACAACTTTTAAAGTTATTTTTGTATTTCTCAGCAGTTTTATTGTAATTTAATGTACGAATACACAGGAGCAATACATATCCATTCTGTTTATTCCGACGGCACCGGCAAAATCGAGGATATTGCCAAGGCGGCGTATGATTCAGGCCTCGAATTTATTATGATGACCGACCACAATACACTGAAGCCGAAGCAAGACGGTTACGAAAAATGGCTTAATAATGTAATGGTAATAATCGGATACGAAGTGAACGATATGCAGAATAAAAACCACTACCTTACTTTCGGAATGGATGAGGTGATTGGCACTTATCAGGTGCTGAATAACGGGGAGATTGGATGCAAGCTGCCCGCAAGGGAATACGTAAAACGGATTAAGGAAAAAGGCGGTATTGGATTTTTAGCTCACCCGGACGAAGAACGAAACCACCTGCCGGAACATCCCTCCTATCCATGGACAGAAGAAACCGATGACTATACAGGGATTGAAATATGGAACCACATGAGCGAATGGATTGAGGGTATGAACGACGGCAATAAATTCGACAGGTTTCTGCATCCATTGAAATCAATAGTGGCTCCATCCCCAAAAACGCTTAAACGCTGGGATGAAGCTTCATTTAAACGGAATGTTACAGCAATAGCAGGAGTAGATGCACACGCATTAAAGCAAAATGTCCTCGGTTTTTTTGAGGTCGAAATATTTCCGTACAAGGTCTTATTCAAGTCCATCAGAACTCACTTCTTAACAGAGAAACCATTGAGCAGGAAGGATAATTCAAAATTCGAAGAAGATAAAAAGCAGATTCTAACAGCATTAAAAAACGGAAGATGCTTTGTTTCAAATTATTATCACGGAAATGCAAAAGGATTCCGCTTTATAGCCGATTACAAAGGCAGTACTTACAATACAGGCGACACGATTATTTACAAAGGTGAAAAAATTATCCTGCGGACTCTTGTACCAAAGGATTGTAAAATTAAGCTTGTTCATAACGGCAAAGTTATTGATGAAAAATACGGAATGAACACAGCGTGGGATGTTAGCCAAAGCGGAATTTACAGGGCTGAATGCTGGATTGAGGATAAAGGGTGGATTTTTTCAAATCATATAAGAATAATTAATTGAAGAAGTGAAACATATTAAAGAGCTGAATTTTAGTTTTTCGGATAAATCTGTAAAAACGCAAAGCAAGTGGGATGATATTGACGATAAACCGAAAAGCAACTGCGCGGTATTCGGTATCTACAACCACCCGCAGGCAGCCGTGATGACATATTACGGTCTCCACTCCCAGCAGCACAGGGGACAGGAGGCATCGGGCATATGCACATCGGAATTTTTACCCGGCGAAAATAAATACAGGTTTAACATTCACAAAGGGCACGGGATTGCGCTGAACGTTTTTTCAGACAGAAATATTTTAACAAGAGTTTTAAAGGGAACCTCTGCAATCGGGCATAACAGGTATTCTACAACTGGAGCATCCGACAGCAGGAGCAATATACAGCCGTTTAAAGTAAATTTTAAAGGCGGGCACCTGGCGCTTTCTCATAACGGGAATTTCACCAATACAAAAGAGCTGAGGGAAAAGCTTCAAAATGAAGGAACGATATTCCAGACCTCAACGGACAGCGAAATTCTTCTTCATTTAATCGCCCGCTCAAAGCAAAAGGAGCTGATTGATAAAATCCTTGAAGCGTGCAAGCAAATACGCGGCGCTTATTCCATAGTTCTGCTTACGGACGATAAGCTTTTTGCAATTAAAGACCCCTACGCTGTAAGACCGCTTTCGATGGGCAGGCTGGAGGAGAGCTTTGTTTTTGCATCAGAAACGTGCGCGTTCGATATAATAAACGCTGAGTATATCAGAGATATAAAGCCCGGTGAAATAGTTCAGATTGACGAAGAAACGGTGAAAACCGGTAAAGAGAAATCATATTTTATCGACAAAAAGGGCGAAACAAAGCATTGTATTTTTGAATATGTTTATTTCTCACGGCCGGATTCGACAATATTTGAAAACACAGTCGATAAAGTACGCCGCCAGCTTGGAAAAAATCTTGCAATCGAAAAACCCGCACCAAAAGCAAATGTGGAGGATAAGAAAGTTGTAGTCATAAGCGTGCCGGATTCAAGCAACACTGCGACACTTGGGTTTTTAACGGAGACAATAAAATCAAATCCTTATGTTAAGCTGGAACTTGGCTTAATCAGAAGCCACTACATAGGCAGAACATTCATTCAGCCGGGACAGGATAACCGGGAAATCAGAGTTAAAGCAAAGTTCAACACCGTTAAATCCGTTTTAAAGGACAGGATTGTTGTTATTGTTGACGATTCGATTGTAAGAGGAACTACTGCAATGCTCCTTGTTAAGCTTGTAAAGGAAGCGAAGCCAAAGGAAATACATTTGCGTATTACATCGCCCCCGATTGTCTCACCCTGCTATTACGGTATGGACTTCCCTTCAAAAGAAGAGCTTATTGCAAACCAAATCAATAATGACCTTGAAAAACTGAGAGAGTATCTTGGTGTTGATTCAGTGGAGTATTTATCGCTTGAGAAGCTTCATGAATCCGCCCCGCAGGGTGTAAATTCCAGCGGTGAGAAAATCGGCTACTGCGATGCTTGTTTCAGCAGGAATTACCCTATTCCAATCGAGGAAATCGAAAAAACGGAGTTTGAGGAGTAAAGACTGATAAACGAAAATATTAATGTCTATAAATTCTAATAAATCTAAAAAAAAGAAAAATCGACTTACTTAAAAACAAATTGTCTAGTTCAAGAATACAAAGAGATAACGGAGAAAAATGAAGAAACTTGAGCGCAGTTATGAAGGACATTCGTTAACAAATTAAAAAAACTGTTAAAGTTCTTAATTAATAATTCATTAATTTGAATTTACTTTCCTCTTAAAATTTCTTTAATTATATCCTCGGGTGACATATCCGTAAATCCATTTTTACCTGAAACTGCCTTAAGCATTTTATCGGCTTCAATTCTGTTATAACCTAATGTTAAAAGTGCCGAAACAATCTCCCCTTCTTTGCTTAACTCACCGAATTTCCCAGCGTCAAAAGCAGAGCTTGAATTCCCAGCACTGGTTTTGTAAAGCTTATCCTTCAGCTCAAGGGCAAGGCGCTCTGCAGTTTTTCTGCCGACACCCGAAACCGACGTCAGCGGCATATAATTGCCTTTTAAAATCAAATCAACAAGCTCCCTGTAATTTATTGCAGAAAGTATACTTAAAGCCGTCTTTGGTCCGATACCTGAGACCGAAATAATCTGCCTGAAGCACTCACGCTCACCTTCATCGGAAAAACCGTAAAGTGTAACCGAAAAAGGATTATCTTTTACATGCAAATGAGTTACGAACTTAACTTCGTCGCCGGGTTTGCCACAGGATTCAAAAGCGGGTATTGTAATATTAACAAAATACCCGATGCCGTTTGATTCAACAACGGCGCTTGTTGGTTTTTTTGTGATTAATATGCCTTTGATGTAGTCTATCATCTCACATTTGACGTTTTACTTTTGATGGATTCTTAGCAACATAGTCTTCCCATTTATGATTTTTTTTTCTGCTAACGCCATTTAAAAGCCTGTTATGATGGCATAGTGCAACAGCAATGGCATCGGAAATGTCCAATTGTTTGGGAAGAGACTTAATCTTTAGCAATTGGCACACCATATACCGTACCTGTTCTTTTGAAGCATTTCCGAGTCCCACTACTGATTTTTTTACTTCTCTTGGCGAGTATTCGGTAGTTGGAATTTGCTTATTAACCGCGGCAAGAATGGATACTCCCCTTGCGTGTCCGAGCTTAAGTGTTGACTGTACATTTTTGCTGTAAAAAGCGGTTTCGATTGCAAATTCATCGGGCTTGTAAATATCAATTACTTCGACAAGGTTATCATAGATTTGCTTTAGTCTCATTGGAAATTTTTTTTTGGAAGGGATTTTAATAACACCTGAGCTTAGTATTTCGAGCTTCTCGTTTACCCCGCTAAGCACGGCATAACCCGTAAAAAGCGTACCCGGGTCAACTCCCAAGATTATCATTTACAAAAATAATATGTAAAAGTGAATTAAAAAAAGCACTCTTAAGAAAAGTATTTTAAGAGCTCCCAACGGTTTCCATTACTTTCTCATCTATATCGGCGTTTGTGTAAACATTTTGCACGTCGTCATTATCCTCAACTGCACTAATGAGCCTGACAATCTGCTCGGCTTCCCTGCCTTCCACTTTAGTTGTAGTTTTGGGAACATACTGCAGCGAAGCACTTTCGACTTTCAATCCCGCTAAATTCGAAGTTTCAACTGCTTTCCTTACCGATTCAAAGCTATCGACAGAGGTTATGACTTCGAAATAATCTCCTTCATCCCTCAGGTCTTCGGCACCAGCATCAAGAATAACATTCATTAAATCTTCCTCCGAATAGCTTCCTTTGGAAGCATTTATAACGCCCTTTCTTTCAAAGTTCCAGCTTACTGCACCCGCTTCGGCAAGGGTGCCGCCGTTTTTAGTAAACAGGTGCCGCAAATCCGCTACCGTCCTGTTCCTGTTATCGGTAAGGGATTCGATAATGAGCGCAACCCCGCCTGGTCCGTAAGCTTCGTAGGTGATTTCTTCGTAATTAACCCCTTCGAGCTCTCCTGTCCCTTTTTTAACAGCACGGGTGATATTATCAGCAGGCATATTGCTTGCCTTTGCATTTTGAATTGCGAGCCGCAATCTTGGATTGCCGTTTGGGTCGCCCCCGCCAAGCTTGGCCGATACGGTAATTTCCTTAATAATTTTAGTGAACATTTTCCCGCGTGCGGCGTCATTTGCACCTTTTTTTCTCTTAATCTGCGCCCATTTTGAGTGTCCGGACATATGATAGATTAATTAATTCTTAAATCCCTAACCCTGAATTGGGTTTTTGTATTCCCGTTCCAGTGGTTTTCTTCCACAGAATATACCAAATCAATTTTGTTGCCCGTTTTAAGGTTAATACGCTCTTCGCTGTCGGTTTCCGGTGACTGGTAATAAACACATTCAAATACATAGCTGTCAAACTTGTTTCCCTCAGATACCGCTTTTCGCACCTTAAACACCGTGGTTGAATTGTTATAGGTTTTCGGCTCTCCTACAATTTGCAGGTTTCTTGTCAAAAAAATCGGCGTCATATTCCCGGGGCCGAACGGCTCGAAATGATTAAGTATTTTTACAAACCTGTGATTTACTTCATTAACATCAAGTTCGGTTTCAATCCGGATTTCAGGAACGAGCAAATCCTGCCCAAGCTCGCTTGAATCAATTATGTTTTTTGCAATCCGGTTAAAGGTACTGCGGAACTCATCTACTTTCTCAAGCTCGATTTCAACCCCAGCTGCGTGATAGTGCCCGCCGAACTGAACCACCGCATCGCACTGTTCGGAAGTTCTTTTTATTGCATCATAAATATTGAAATTATTTATGCTTCTGGCAGAGCCTTTGGCGTAACCGTTAAAGGTAGTAAGTATAATAGACGGGCGGTAGTATTTTTCAACCATCCTGGAAGCAATGATTCCAAGCACCCCCGGATGCCAGTCAGGGTTATGAAGGACAATTGCAACATCCTTTTCAATATTACCGACCACACCGTTTACATAGCTCTCATATGAATCCTGTGCCTGCCCGTAGATTTCGCTGTCAATTTTTTTCCTGTTTGAGTTTTCCTGCTCAAGAACGTTCATCAGTTCCTCTGCTTCGGTAATATTTTTGCAGGTTAAGAACTTAACAGCTCTTGTTGCATCACCAAGCCTGCCGACGGCATTTATTCTTGGACCTATTGTAAAAACAACATTGGAGGTCGATAAATGCTCAAGCCGTAAGCCGGAGTTTTTAATGATTGTTCCAAAGCTGGGCCGGGGGCTTGTCTTAATCTGCTGAAAGCCGAAATGTATCAGCGTTCTGTTTTCGTCTATAACGGGAACCATATCGGCAGCGGTTGCAACGGCAACAAAATCCAAAAGATTATGCCACAAATCTAAATTAAGCTTATTGCACACTGCCTGAACAAGCTTAAAGGCAACTCCTGTTCCGCAAAGATTTTTAAAAGGATAAGTGCAATCTGACTGCATTGCATCCAAAACAGCAAGCGCATCGGGAAGTGTTTCAGGCGGCTGGTGGTGGTCGCAAATGATTATGTCTATGCCGAGTGATTTCGCGTAGCTTACCTGTGACACTGCTGTGATGCCGCAGTCAATTGCTACAATGAGCTTAATGCCGTTTTGATTTGCAAAATCGATTCCGGAACTGGATAAGCCGTAGCCGTCGGTAAACCTGTCGGGGATAAATACCTCGGTCGGGACCCCGAGTGAGTTTAAAAAGGTGTAAAACATCGAAACACCGGATGTACCGTCTACGTCATAATCGCCGAAAACAAGGATTTTTTCCTTATTTTTAATGACTTCTACAATTCTTGAGGACGCTTTATCCATTCCCTTCATCAGGAACGGGTCGTAAAGATTCTTTAAATCATGGACAAAAAAATTCTTGGCATCAGCCCGTGCGGAAATATTACGCCTAACCAGGATTCTGGCTAAGGATTTGGGAACGTTTATTTCTTCTGCAAGCTGTATGACTTTATTTTCATCTGTATCGTTTGATATAGTCCACTTCTTCTTTAACGGGTTGGACATTAATTGTTCTATTTATTTTATTATTCATAGTGCCCGGAGCGAGACTCGAACTCGCACTCCGTAACCGGAACTGCGCCCTGAACGCAGCGTGTATACCAAATTTCACCATCCGGGCTTGCACAGTGAGATACAAATTGCTTATTTTTCTCAAGTGCTGATGGTAGTCTATCTTTATAACTACATAAATTACCAATTTTTTTCTATAATCTCAATTTAATAATAAGTACGTATTATTTAAAATAACACGCTAATACAGTTTTACAATACAAAGGATTAATTTTATTAGATATTATTGTTGACAAACCGAAAAAAATTGATTAATTTGTCTTAACTGGGCTTTATATTTATCCCCCCCCCCAGAAAAATAAAGCTTTTTTTATGAATCAAAAAATAATTCCCTGCCCTCAACCTGAAAGGGAAAAAACTATCCTCAAGTTAAGCATATGAAAAAAATAATTTACTTTTTAACTGTTAACTTCGCATTACTAACTTGTTAACTGCTTTGCTCAGCAGCCGGTGCTTGAGTGGGTTGCAAGACACAATGTGCCCGCCGGGTATGTGCCGGTAATTAATGATGCCGTTACCGACTCATTTGGTAATACATATATTACAGGGTATATATGGATACATGACCAATTTGATACTCGCGATTGCATCACACTTAAGTTTAATTCTTCAGGTGAATTAGTTTGGTCACGAACATATAATGGTCTTCCTAATTTAGCGGATGAATCCAATGCGCTTTGCGTTGACAAGAAAGGAAATTGCTATATCGCTGGATTTTCAGTCTTATCAGGTTATTTAATTATAAAATACAATATAAATGGAGATTCGGTTTGGGTTAGAACATATAATAGTTCAAATGGACCCAATCAAGCCAGAGATATAGCTATAGATTATCAAGGAAATATTTATGTTACAGGCCACTCTTATCAATCTACTTTTCCAGATTTTACAACCATAAAATATGACTCATTAGGCAACCAGTTGTGGATTGTGTTTTACAATGGGCTTAGCGACCGAAATGATTTTGCGAGACAAATTACTTTAGATAAAAACAATGATGTTATAATATCAGGTAATTCTCAAAGATCGGGCAGCATTAACGATGTTGTAACAATAAAGTACAATTCATCAGGGGATTCCATCTGGAACAAAATGTATTCAGGTGTTAACAATCAAGGGGCTGGCGGACCAAATAATTTGCTAACCGATGATTCAAGTAATATATATTTTTATTGCAACGGCAGCAGAATAATAAAATACAATTCAAGCGGAGATAGCCTATTAATATTCGGAGTATCGGATAGTATTCAAAGCATGTCCTTTTGTCTGGACTCAACTCACAATTTTTATATAGCGAGCACAGTTCCCGGTATGAACATAAGAACCGATTGCATTACAATTAAATATAACAGCACAGGCACTTTATTATGGCAGCAGAAATATGCAGGGAGTTTATTTTTAAGCGATGACGCCGGCAGAGATGTAGCTATAGACAAATACGGAAACGTTTATGCCGCAGGGTATATGGATTCAGGCAGAATTGCTTATGACTACCTTACAATAAAGTATGATAATGACGGCAATTTTTTATGGAAAGCAAGATATGGCTTCGGAAGTTCATTTATTGATGATAAAGCTTATTTTATTGGGCTTGATACCGCTATCAACATATACATAACTGGGCTAAGCGGAGGAGCGATTTCAACCATAAAATATTCACAACCGCCTGTAGGGGTTATTAATTTGGGCGGTGAAGTTCCTAAAGAGTTCAAATTATTTCAAAACTACCCTAACCCGTTTAACCCAATTACAAATGTCAAATTCCGAATTCCAAATGAATCGTTTGCAAAATTAACTTTGTATGATGTACTTGGTCGTGAAATTGCAATCCTCGTAAACGAACAGCTAAAACCAGGCACATATGAAATACAATGGGACGGAACGAACTATCCGAGCGTCGCGTATTTTTATAGAATTGAAGCTGGAGATTATATAGAATCAAAGAAAATGGTGCTGATAAAGTAGTACAAACAAAAAAGGGCAGTTTAAAACACCGCCCCTTTACTTCAAACCCCAAAACATTTTACAAATGCTTATTTATTAGACTTAAGAAATCCTCTTTGCTGCGCGAGCCGATAATTGCTTCGACAATTTTGCCGTCCTTATTTATAATATATGACTGCGGGACGACATTCTGGTTCTGCCCCGAAGCATCCATATACTTTGCAACCAACCCGTCAATATCAAGCACAACTGGGTATGGGAGATTATTGGAGTTCAAAAACCTGTCCAGCACCTGCTGGTTATCATCAACCGAAACGCCCACTATTACAAAGTCCTTACCTTTCAGCTCACTTGAAATCTGCGATAAAGCAGGAAGCTCTTTTCTGCATGGCGGGCACCACGTTGCCCAGAAATTCACAAATATCACCTTGCCCTTATGGTCGGAAAGCTTTACCTTCTTTCCGTTTTCCGTCCATGAAAAATCAACCATTTCATTTTGAGCGGTGTTTTTCTGAGTCTGGTTCTGTTTCGTCTGGGCATTATCCTTAGGCTTGATATCTTTCATCTGGGCACTGTCTTTTTTGCCGCAGCCAAAAGGGATAATGACAGCGATAAATAAAACTAAAACGGATTTATACATTAATCAAGAAATTTTTAAAATTATTTATTGAAGCTCGTAAATGCTGCATGCATTTTCTGCTTTGGCAGTGTTGTTACAGATGCACAGATAATATTATCTATGTACCACAAAGTCATAGTGCAGTCGTTTTCGTCAATCTCATCGCACATATAATATTTAGCTTTAACAATTTCATCGTGAACAGCGCCGGGGAGCTCCAGGCTGTTTTTCTGAACTGCCGCAACAGGGGTCTGGTAGATATAAATTATCTCTTCGCCGTTCATATAAATCAAATGGGCAAGCTTCTGCCCGTTATATTCGTCACAAAGACATCCTTCAAGCTTATAATTTTCAATCACAGGTATATACGCTTTGAAATTAGCGTTATCGCTCACATATTTTTCAACTTCCGTAGCATTACCCGATTTAAGCTGGCACTTAACATCTCCGGAAAGCACCTTGTGGAAGACGTTTACCGCCTGGACCATAATGCTTTTTTCAGTGCCGGCTAATATATACGGATTTTTAGTCGCATGGGTGCTGCTGTTAAGCACCACCGCAGCAGCTATAATAGCAAATACCAAGACCGCAGCGTAAGCGTATCTCGGAACGCCAAGGAATTTTAAATTAACTGTATTTTTCAGCGATTGAGTGAATGAAGGGTAAGCCAAAGATTGTGTGCTAAATATTTGCTTAGAACGTGAAATTAACGCATCGATTGAATCCATTACCTTCGCATAGGTCACTTCCGGAACTTCCGCCGAATCAAGGCGCGAGGCATAAATGTTTTTGGTAAAAATCTCGGCCTGATACTTCTTAAACAGTTTTTCATCCTTGTTAAGGGCTTCCTCTATCTGCTTTCTCAGCTCGGGATCGGAAATCTGGTTATCAATGTATGATGTGATTAATTCGTCAACGTTAAAAGTTGTAATATTTTGACCCATAGGCATTGTAAATTTTTTGATGGTTTAAGTAAAATAACATTCTCCAATTTAAAATTATATTTTCCCTACAGCCTGCCTGCTGTTTTGCCCGCCTTTGGAGGGCAGGCAGGCGTTAAAAAATACTTCTAAACCTCGGTTTCAACGCTGTAACCTCTGGACTTAGCGTAGTCCCGAAGCTTTCTCTGCAAAATTTTTCTTCCTCTGTGAAGCCTGCTTCTTACTGTACCTATAGGGACATTTAAGAACTCGGCAATCTCTTCATAGCTTAAGCCTTCCAAATCGCAAAGTATCACAACCGTCTTATAATCATCCTGTAGCGAGTTCAGTGCTCCCATCAAATCGTCATCCAGCAAATTGCTGAATACCTTGTGCTCCAAATCATTGGGGTCTATGACATCGTCTCTTATCGAATCATAAAAATTCTGCACATCTTCATAGTCAACTTTTGAGGGCTCCTTCTTGTTCTTACGGTACTTATTTATGTAGCAATTCTTCATTATTCGGAACAGCCACGCTTTGCAGTTAGTTCCTTTTTCAAACTTGTGGAAGAACCTGAAAGCGCGCATATATGTATCCTGCAGCAGGTCATCTGCCTCAAGCTGGTCGCCGGTCATTCTAAGTGCATAATTATAAAGGAGCTTCATGTGAGGAATTGCCTCTTTTTCGAAGTCCTTTTTCCTCGCTTCAAGCTCTGCGGGACTTAAACCATCCAATCCGGTCTCAATACTCTCATCGGACTCATAAAAATCATCAGTTTCAGCTATATTTTCGGGCTGATTGATATTTTTGTTGTTGTTTTTGATTATTGTATTCCCCTTTTTTGTGAAATTTTCACAATTTTATATATATTTTAAATTAACCAAAATATTAATCTAAATCAAGAACCTGAATCAAAGTAAATTACCGATTTTGGTTAGCATTTAATATGACAAAATTTTCCTTAAATTAGTGTAAAATATTGTAAATGATTCCAAAAGCCTCCTTTGAAGCTAACAATTGTTAGTTCTGCTTAAAAAACATTTCAGGCAGAACAAAAGTTTTGTTTCAGAGTTAAATAACCATGAAAAACATAATACCAATAATTCTATCAATTTTCCTGATTTCCAACTGCCGCTCAAATCTCAATCCCCCGGCTGAGAGGGTCGAAAGAACATACGAAGTTAAAGACTCAGAAGTTAAAGACTCCGATGTTAAGGACTCAGCAACTTTAAATTACGAGCAGAAAATTACGGAACTCAAAAGCAAGCTCTCGGAAGACTTTACAGTAACGGGTCATTCATATTTTGTAATTGCAAGCAATCTAAGCGATGATGAAACGGAAAAAATTACTTCAAATACAATCGACCGCGCTGTGGAATGTTTCTACAATGATTACTTTGAAATTAAGCCGAACGATATTACTGTTATATTCCTTTTAAAAAATGACGAAACCTATAAATACTGGGCAAAGAAACTTTATGACGACGATGATTTATCACGCTATGGCTATTACAAGCCCTCGGAAAAGACAATGCTGATGAATATATCAACAGGGACAGGCACTCTGGTTCACGAGATGACGCACGCTTTGGTTAGGTATGATTTTGAAGATATACCGAGCTGGTTTAACGAGGGGCTCGGCTCGCTTTATGAAAGGTGTTCGCTGAACAACAAGCAGATTCTCGGCTACGTTAACTGGCGGCTGCCTGCTTTGCAGGATGCGATAAATGATAAATCGTATACCACGCTTGATAAACTTGTTAATATGAACTCAAATGAATTTTACGGCTCAAGAAGCGATGTGAACTACGCGCAGGCAAGATATTTATGCCTGTATTTACAGGAAAACGGGCTGTTGAAAAAATACTACAAGCTGTTTCGAGATACTTACTCGCAGGATAACACAGGCAAAACTCAGCTTGAAAAAATTACGGGCAAAACAATAAGCGAGCTGGACAAGGATTACGTAAGCTGGGCAAAATCGCTAAAATACGATCCGTAGGGAACGCGTCTGAACTATATTTTTTTACAGACAGTTCTTCTTCTATGAAAGAATAAATCTAATTTAAATTTTTACGCGGAGGTGCGTTCCCTACATAATTTACGGTCAGCAAAGGTTGAAGGGGGCAAGGTTAAGGATTGGCGCGTTTATGAGGATAATAGGAAGAAAATTGAAAATCTTTGGACCATGATTCGTAGGATGAAAGAGTTTCATTGCAGAGTCGTCTCAAAAAGACCATAGAAACTGTTTATGAATAGATAAAAAAGATAATTATATTTGTATATATTTTATCAACCTAATTAAGCCCATATTTATGAAATACAAATTAGCTTTATTCGCTTTATTGTTTTTTTCAACAAAGCTTTGCAACAGCCAATGGCTTGAATTAAACACAGGTAACAATATACGTTTGAATTCAATATCAGCGGCAAATGATTTTGTTTGCTGGTCAGCCGGTGAAAACGGAGTAGTCATCAGAACGATTAATGGAGGCACTAACTGGATTTCCGTTGGCGGAGGGGCAATCGGCAGTGCAATTATCTATAATATATTTGCAGTCGACTCAAACACTGCTTTATGCACTACCACCCCATCTAATTCAACCAATGTGTACAGAACATCAAACGGGGGTAATACGTGGACTCAGGTATTTTCACAGAACGGAGGTTTTATTAATGCAATTTGGATGACGTCCGCAACAAACGGTTTTATGATGGGAGACCCTGTTGGAGGAAGGTGGTCCCTTTGGAAAACATTTAATGGGGGAAGTAGCTGGGATTCAACAGGTTTATACCTTAATCAGTTTCCAAACATGGCTGGATGGGTTAACGCAATGCATATGGTTGGTAATAGCATTTGGTTTAACACTAACGGTTTTACAATATATTATTCCAGTAACTATGGCAATAATTGGGTTCAACAATTTGGACCCGACGCCGGGTCAAACGGGTCGGTATGGTTTAATAATCTTACGACTGGACTTTCAAGCGGTAACTTAGATTTACGTTACTCTACAAACTCTGGTATGAGCTGGTTTGCTAGAACAAATCCGAGTTCTAACGGCACTCCTGTTCTCATGGGAAAGGGCTCGCAGTTTTGGGCATGTGTATTTAATTCACCATCACAAATTTATATGACGACTAATAATGGTATTAACTGGGTAGTTGAATATACACCTCAATCAGGTCAACTTTCTCATATTACCGCTTCAAGAAATGGAAATAGTGGGTGGGCATGTAAAACAGACGGAGGGGTTGTAAAAAAAGACATATTAGTTGCAATAAATCAAATTTCAAATGAAATTCTAAACCGCTATGAACTTAAGCAAAATTACCCAAACCCATTTAACCCAAAAACCACAATAAGATTTTCAGTTCCTAAGACATCCAGGATATTTTTGAAAGTCTATGACTTGCTTGGCCGCGAGGTATCAATATTAGTTAATCAATTTTTACAGCCGGGGAATTATTCAGTAAATTTCAACGGTTCAAATATTGCAAGTGGAATTTATTATTATACAATAAATGCAGATGAGTTTATTGAGACCAAGAAAATGGTATTGATTAAATAAAAGATGAAAAAAAATCCTTTAGACTAATTAGAACAGCTTCTCTAAAATATACTTTTTAATTAAATCCTTATGAATTCTTTCCTGCTTCATTGAGTCCCTGTCACGGATTGTAACCGTGTTATCCTTCAGAGTATCGTAATCGACTGTAACGCAGTAGGGAGTCCCGCACTCGTCCTGCCTGCGGTAGCGCCTTCCAACCGCGCCTGATTCATCATAAAACACGTTAAATGAGCTTTGCAAATCATCCTTAATTCCGTGTGAAACCTCCTGCAAGCCGTCTTTATTGACAAGCGGGAACACTGCGCATTTAATCGGGGCAAGCTTCGGGTGAAAACGTAAAACGGTTCGTTTTTCGACCTTGCCAAGAGCCGTTGGAGCTTCGTCTTCATCATAAGCATTGCATAAAAAAGCCATAAACCCGCGAGAAGCGCCGGCGGATGTTTCGATTACGTATGGGATATACCTTTCCTTCGTTTCGTCATCATAGTACTCAAGTTTTTTGCCGGAAAACTTTACGTGCTGTGAGAGGTCAAAATCGCTGCGGTTGTGAATGCCTTCGATTTCACCCCAACCGAAGGGAAAATCAAATTCAATATCAACCGCATCTTTTGCATAGTGAGCCAGCTTGCTCTGAGGATGAGGCACAAATTGAAGGCGCTCCTTTCTTATACCGTAATTTATCCACCAGTTGAGCCGGTTTTGTTTCCAATACTCATATTTCTCCGTGTCAATCCCCTGCTTAACAAAATACTGCATTTCCATCTGCTCAAACTCACGCGTGCGGTATAAAAAGTTCTTTGTGTTGATTTCATTGCGGAAAGCCTTGCCGATTTGCGCAATACCGAACGGCAGTTTTTGGCGGGTTGAGTCTTTTACATTATTAAAATTTACAAAAATTCCCTGAGCAGTTTCCGGTCTAAGGTAAACAACAGCATCTTCTGATTCCACCGCGCCTATGAACGTCTTAAACATTAAATTAAACTGTCGCGCTTCGGTAAACTTGCCTTCATCCCTGCATTTTGACGCTTTCCTGCCTTTGTAAGCATTGCTGCCGCATTTGGATTCGTCAATCTGGTCAGCCCTGAAGCGTGCCTTGCACTCTTTGCAGTCAACCATCGGGTCGGTGAAATTTTCAACGTGCCCCGATGCTTCCCAAACCTTCGGGTGCATTAAGATGGATGCGTCGAGCCCTTCGATATCATCGCGGAAGGTCATACTTTGCCACCACGCCTGCTTAATGTTGTTCAAAAGCTCAACACCTAAGGGACCGTAATCCCAGCACCCGTTTAAGCCGCCGTAAATTTCCGATGACTGGAAAATAAATCCCCGCCTTTTGGAAAGCGACACAATTTGAGCCATTAAATCATTTTTCATTCAAAACCGCCTTAATATTAAGAAATAAAAAACGAAAATACTTAAATTAAAAATCTATTTAAAGTTACTAAAAATAACCATTTCAACTCAGTTCATTAATAGATATTTTGCACGATTGTTTGAATTTTAAAACACAATTTGCAATACGACCCGATAAAAGACCGGCTTGGCAGAATTGTTAAAAAATCACCCTTTCTCAGGAAGATTTTCTACAATTTGCTTGGATTGATGTTTCTGCGTGAGTGGTATGTAAAACGCAGAATAAAGGAGCTTTACAAAGGAAACCCGCCAAATGAAATACTCGATGCCGGATGCGGCTTCGGACAGTACTCATACTTCACGGCGAGGCGATTTCCGGAAGCAAATATACTGGCAGTGGATGTTAAAATCGATTACCTTGACGACTGCAGGTATTTTTTTAACCGCTCGGGGATTAAAAACACTGAATTTGAATTTGCAGACCTAACAAAAATTAATTTTGAAAATCGTTTCGATTTCATTTTATCGGTAGACGTAATGGAGCATATTGAAGACGATATCGGAGTGTTTAGAAAGTTTCACAAAGCTCTGCGGAGCGGCGGGAGAGTTTTAATCAATACTCCTTCGAATCTCGGCGGAAGCGATGCTGAGTCTGAGCAAGATGAAAGCTTCATCGGTGAGCATGTTCGGCTCGGCTATTCAAAGGAGGATATTTGCTCAAAGCTTATGGAAGCAGGATTTGAAATTGAGAGCTTCGAATATACTTACGGCAAGTGGGGAAACAGGTATTGGAAGCTTGGAATAAAATATCCGATGCTTATGCTGAATAAGTCACAATTTTTTTTTATTATTCTCCCTTTTTACTACCTGCTTACAATCTGGTTAACTTTATTATTTATGCTGTTAGATGTTAATGAGAAAAATAAATCCGCAGGAACAGGGGTTTTAGTTATAGGAAGGAAAGCCTAGCTTGCCACAAAGTCACTCAGGCACAATAAAATGTCAAATGTCAAATGTCAAATGTCAAATTTGGCATTTGGTCTTTAGCATTTGGCATTCATGAAGAAGGTTCTTATCATATCATATTACTTCCCTCCTTCCGGCGGGCCTGGAGTTCAGAGAGTTCTGAAGTTCGTTAAATACTTGCCTGAGTTCGGCTGGGAACCGGTCGTTTTGACCGTTAAAGATGGCGACTTTCCGGCGAGGGATGAATCATTATTAACCGAAATACCTAAAAATATCAGAGTCTACCGCACAGAAATTTTTGAACCTTATGATTTCTACCGCAAATTAACCGGAAGGAAAAAAGGGCAGGCAATTGATGTTGATAACATCGAAAAAGCAAGTAAGAAACAATTTTCTGATAAGATTGCTGAATTCATACGTGCAACATTTTTTATTCCGGATGCAAGGAAAGGATGGAAAAAGTTTGCTGTAAAAGAAGGGAAAAAAATCATCGACACGGAAAAACCGGATTTGATTTTTTCGTCATCTCCACCCTACACCTGCGCGCTGATTGCAATGGAATTGAAAAGATACGTAGAGAAAAAGTACGGTAAAAAAATGGTATGGGTTTCAGATTTCCGCGACGCGTGGACGGACTATCTGACCACTCCTAATAGGTGGTTTTTGCCGAAGAAAATCGATAAGCATTATGAAAAAACCACTCTCAACGAGGCAGATGTATTAACTATTGTAGCCAGCGGAATGAAAGACGATTTTGACAGAAAATACCCCGAAATCTCAAAAAAGACTAAATACGTATTAATAAGAAACGGGTTCGATTCCGAAGATTACATAAGTGTAAATTTTGAAAACAAAAAAAATGAAAAATTCACTGTTGTTTACACCGGCTCAATGTACGGCAAAAGGAATCCATATTACTTTTTAGACTCAATTGCAGAACTTGTCGAAAACGGTAAAGTTGATAATAATAAGATTAAATTTATTTTTGTCGGCAGAATGGGACGGGATATTCAGAAATATATAAATAACTCCCCGTTAAAGAGTACGATTGAATTAATTTCGTACGTTCCCCATTCGGAAAGTATAAATTACTTAATAAAAGCCGATGCAATGCTGTTATTAATTGATGAGGATAAATATTCAAAAATGATTTTATCTGGCAAGGTGTTTGAATATTTGGGGACGGCGCTCATAACAAAAAAACCGATTTTTGCCATCACAGGTGAGGGCGAGGCAAAAGACTTGATTGAGGAAACAAAATCAGGGGTTGTTATCCCTCATCATAAACCCGAAATACTTGCAATTGAATACCTGAAATTATATAATGGTTTTTTTGAAAATAAAAATACATTTTTACTTGATTCAGAGGCAATAAAAAAATACGACAGGAAGCATTTAACAGAGAAGCTGGCAAGGGTATTTAATGAATCTTTAGTAAATTAAACCCCGTTTAAAACAGTAAATGGCAAAACAAGTAAAGAAGGAATCCTCGCAAAACAAACCGTCACAATTAAGAAAAGAACAAAGCTTTACTATTGATTTTATACCGGAAAAATGGCAAACCCCTGTTTTTCTGGCCTTAATTTTGGTTTTAATATTAATATTCTTTAATGCTGGATTATTCGGTGGAAAGGTGTTTTCCTCAGCGGATAACGTAGCTTCGGAAAGCTTTAAAACATTTCTAAACGATGCAAAAGCAAAGGGTGAGTTTCCGCTCTGGGTTCCCTATATTTTCAACGGGATGCCCAGCTTTGCGGCGCTGGTTCCACATCTGGAAAGAATGTATGACTTCTCGCACGCCGTTTGGGTAACAGTTCGTGATTTGCTATATATGCTATTTTCAGGCAACAATGTGTGGGCAATAGTTTTGTTTTACATCATTTTTGCATTCTCGTTTTACTTCCTTGCTGAATATAAGTTTAAAAACAAGCTGATTGCCCTTTATTGTGCACTTGCTGCAGTTTTCATCACTCCCATTATTCAAATGATAATTGTAGGCCACAACAGCAAGATGATTGCAGTTATGATGTTTCCCGCAGTGTTTTTAATGCTTGAGAAAATCTATGATATGATTGCTGAGGGAAAAGTGAAGGAAAATATCTTTAAGCTATTGTTGTATTTTGGAATACTTGTTTTTTTCCTTCACGTGCAGATGAGCTCAAACCATGTGCAAATGCTGTTTTACTTCTTCAGCGGAATTGGTATTTACCTGGTCTACCGCTTAATATACAACATACTTAAGAAAATTAATGTTAAACCGGCCATTGCAGCACTTGTGATTTTTATTATTGGCGTAGGACTTTCTGCAATGATGTACGCTGATTCGTATCTCTCAAGCAGGGAGTATAACAAATATTCAATCCGCGGAGTGCCGCCTATAACCCAGCAGGGAGAGTTTAAAACTTCCGGTGCGGCGGATTATGAGTATTCTACAAACTGGTCATTTTCTCCAATTGAGGTTATGACATTCTTCGTCCCCTATTGGGTAGGATTTGGTGACGTTGAAATTAAAGGTCAGAGAGCAAACACCTACTGGGGGCAGATGCCGTTTACAACATCACCTATGTATTTTGGAATTATAACGATACTTCTTGCTTTTGTTGGCATATACTACAATTTTAAAAAGAGTGTGCTTGTTCAGGCACTGGTTGTAATTTCGTTTATTTCGTTAATTCTTTCTTTCGGGAGAACTTTTCCGGTTCTATACGACATTCTTTTTTACAATCTCCCCTATTTCTCAAGCTTCCGCGCGCCCGTGATGATTCATATTCTAATCAACGTTTCATTTACTCTTCTTGCAGGGTATGGAATTAAATCTGTAATTGATACAGCAAAGGATAAAACCCGGTCAACAGGATTTATTACTAACGCAAAATATATATTCCCTATTCTTGCGCTGCCTGTGATAATTTCAATTATTGGATTTGAAAGTTACTACAAATCGCAGGTCGAATCAAGTCCACTAATCCAAAAGCTTCAGATGCAGGGAGCAAATTCACAGCAAATTCAGCAGTATGTATCGCAATACATCGTTCCGACTGCTTATGACAACGTAAAATCCGAAATGCTGATTGTGGGAGTTTTATTACTCGTCGCATATGGTGTATGTTACTACTTCATTAAAGGAAAAATCAAATACGCTATGTTTGGATTTGCTCTGATTTTTATAATGATGTTTGACTTATGGCACATTGATTTTAAAACACTGCACTGGGATAACAAAACTGATATCGAAAGCTATTTTAAAACACCGGATTACATCGACTGGATATTGAAGAATGAAAAAAATACTTACGAATTCAGGGTTCTCAACCTGCAAAAGGGAAAGCCCGTGAGGGAAAACACCCTTGCTTACTGGCGCATACAGAACAATTACGGATATCAGGGGGCAAAGCTAAGGGTATTTCAGGATTTGGATGATGTGGCGGGACTAACAAATCCAAACGCCTGGAAGATAATGAATACCAAATATATTATTACCGACCAGCCATATAATGATACTATGTTTACGCAGGTCTACAAGGGCAGCAAGTTTGTTTTGCTGAACAGGGATTTTCATTCTAAAGCATTTTTTGTCAACTCATACAAGGTCGCAGGCGGACTTGAAATCCTAAACAACATTAAAAATAATGAATTTGAACCCAAAAAGCTTTCTTATTTGGAAAAAGATCCGGGCATTACAATCGAACCTCCTGATTCAACTGCAAAGGTACAAATCACAAACTATGACATCCATAACATTACGCTTGAAGCGGAGGCATCGGGGAACAACCTGCTCTTTTTGAGTGAAGTATATTACCCCGCAGGATGGAAGGCATACATAGACGGCAATGAGACAGAAATCTACAAAACAAATTATACATTCCGAAGCGTTATCGTGCCGAAGGGAAAGCACAAAATTGATTTCAAATTTGAGCCCGAAACGTATTACACGGGCAAAAGCATTTCGATGGGGACCAACATAGTTTTAATCCTGATTTTTGCTGCAGCTATTGGCGGAATAGTGATGAAACGGCGAAAAACTCCTCAAAATCCATAATTTGTAAGAAATTAACCAATTGATTTTCCAAAGAAGTTCGGTTATTTTATGTTTATAAATTCCTGTCTTTGCAGAAAATTAACCCTGCGGACGGGCAGGCAGGGTTAAAATAATTAAAATTCCTTAGCCATGAAAAAGATAATTGTTACAATTATATTCCTATCATCCAATTTACTTTTAAGTCAAACACTTTTCCAAAAGATTACTAACCAGCCATTAGTTCAGGATAACGCATACGGTTCAGGGTGCGCGTGGGGCGATTATAATAATGATGGAAAACTTGATTTAATAGTGACATCTTACAATGATTTTGGCCCAAGCATTTATCCCCGTTTGTATAAAAACGTTGGTAACGGAAACTTCCAGCTTGTTACAAACAGCTCTGTTATGACAAACAGTCTATACCAAACATTGGCGTGTGCTTGGGGAGATTATAACTATGACGGGAAACTTGACTTATTTATTTCAACAGGTTTTAACCAGCCTGATTTGTTATATAAAAATATTGGCGGTGGAAATTTCATTAGAGTAACTGATTGCTCTCCAGTAACAGCTCCAGGACACAGCGGAGGTATAGCATGGGCTGATTACAACAGGGACGGTTATTTGGATATATTTGTTCCTCAGCATGGAACTAACTTATTATACAAAGGACTGCCAAATGGTCAATTCCAACAAATTACAACAGGACCGATTGTTACTGATGTTGGGATTCATAGAAGAGGTACATGGGGGGACTATAACAACGACAAATATCCCGACCTGTTTGTTGCAAACGGTGATTTTCAAAATGATAATTTATATCTTAACAACAGAAACGGTACATTTACAAAAATTACAACAGGCGCTATTGTAAATTCCCCCGGTTATGGTTCAGGATGTTCATGGGGAGATTACAATAATGACGGATGGCTTGATTTATTTGTTGCAAACAGCGGACCGAATTTTTTATACAAGAATAACAGAAACGGAACTTTTACAAAGATAGCCACGGGTTCAATAGCAACAGATGCTAACAACAGTTTCGGCTGTAGTTGGGGAGACTATGATAATGACGGGGATTTGGATATATTCGTTGCAAACAATGAACTTCAAAAAAATTCTCTTTACAGGAATGAAGGCGGCGATAATTTTGTAAAAATTACAAACGACATAGTTGTAAATGAAGTAAGCTCTAGTGCATCGTGGGGCGACTATAATAATGACGGTAAGCTGGATTTGTTTGTCGTGAATCAGGGTTACGGAACCTCCGCTGAGAATGATTTTCTCTATAAAAACGTTAATGCCCATCCGTTCTATATTATAATCAAACTATTTGGAGGTGGCATAGGAACAAGGATTAAAATCAGAATCGGAAATTATATTGCTATTCGCGAGGTATCAGGCGGCAACAGCTGCAGCTCGCAGGATATGCCGTGGGTCCACTTCGGTCTGGGATTTTTAGGCGATAATCCCACAGCAACAATAGATTCATTGATAGTGGACTGGCATGATGGAAACAGGGAAGTATTGACAAATGTTTCTATTAACCAAGTGATTGAGTTCCATGGAATTATTTCTGTCCAGCAAACCAGCAGTGAGGTTCCGTCAAAGTATTCCCTTTATCAAAACTACCCGAATCCATTTAATCCTTCCACGACAATTAATTATGACTTGGTTAAAAATTCACATGTTAAATTAAAGG
Source organism: Chlorobiota bacterium (assembly GCA_022616535.1). Classification (GTDB taxonomy): domain Bacteria; phylum Bacteroidota; class Ignavibacteria; order Tepidaquicellales; family OLB5; genus JAKEEM01. The sequence goes on from JAKEEM010000004.1 coordinate 25,839, forward strand.
TGTATGATATTTCTGGAAGTGAGATTAGCGTACTGGTCGATGAATTGCAGAGTTACGGAACATATTCTGTTAAGTATAACGCGTCTAACCTTGCAAGTGGTGTATATTTCTATAAACTTCAAACGGAAGGGTTTACCGATACAAAGAAAATGATTCTGGTTAAATAGACGAACTATTTATCGCAAATTAAGGCAGGATAATATCCTGCCTTTTTCATTTTATAAGTATGTGGAAATTAATATTTTTGCAGATTGCTTCACGACATTAAAAATACAATAAAGCAATCCGCAATTTATGGTCTAAGCAGGATTTCAACAAAACTGGTGGCTTTTATACTATTACCTTTATTAACCTTGAATTTCACTGTCGCAGAGTATGGGATTTATGTTTTAACAGAGAGTCTATGGCAGATTTTATGGGCGGTTTTTTTGTTCGGATTTGAGTCAGGAATAGTTAGATGGTATTTAGAATTACAAGATGAACTCAAACGGAAAAGATTCCTTTTCTCGGTCTCTGTTTTTTTATTTGTCTTCAATCTTATTTTAATATTAATTATTTACGGATTCTCGCCCCAGTTCTCGCTTTTAATTTATGGAAATATTTCATATGCAAGACTTGTAGTTTATTCGTCACTGATTGCAGCAGTTGAGGCTTTTTCGTTTATAATCTTTCTGCTTTTAAGGATAGAGGAAAAGGCAAAGACATATTCAATTTTTGCTATACTTATAACGTTAATAAGCTTATTGCTTCAAGTTTATTTTCTGCAGTATACAAATATCAAGCTTGAAGGTGTTTTTATATCAAAAATTATTGCTCCGCTTTTAATAATTCTCACATTGTTTCCATATTTCTTAAAACATATCCGTTTTGGCTTCGAAAAAAAATTGCTAAAAGACTTGCTTAAATATTCATTTCCTATAATGGCAGCAAGTCTTGTTATAGCCCTGTTGAACCAGATTGACCGTTATATTTTAGGATACTTCACAAACTTAACCGATGTTGGAATATTCGGACTTGCAAATAACATTGCCGGATTGATAAGTTTTCTTATAATCTCCCCCTTTTCCTTAGCATTCACTGTCTTATCATGGAAGAAACTTAACGATGAAAATGCAAAAAGGTTTTTCACAAAAACAACAACATATTTATTTCTCGCTGTTATATTTATTTCAGCAGCGATTTCACTGTTTACACCTCATTTAATAAAAGTATTTACACTTAAAACCGATTACTGGATTGCAAGCCAGTATGTTCCCCTTGTTATTCTCGCAATGCCGTTCTACGGCATTCACTTCATAGGAGTATTTAGTTTTTACGTAACCAAAAAAACAAAATATGTTCTCTACAGTTATTTAGCAGCTCTTTTAATTAAGATTTTGCTGAACCTGGTTTTCATACCAAGTTTTTCTGTATATGGAGCGGCAATCGTAAATATATTAAGTTTCTTTTTACTTAGCTGGTTAATTTATATATTTTCTAAAAAAAATTACTTTTTTGCATACGAATGGCTAAAAATTTTGGAAATGATTTTTGCATATGCTTTAATAGTATTTCCTTTCTTCTATTTTAATTTTGAAGACCGCTTAATAGAAATAATACTAAAAGTTATTGCTCTTGCGGTTTTTCCGTTTCTTTTGTATATATTGAAGTTTTATGAGCCCATCGAGATTAAGAGTATGAAGGGATTTATAAACAAACATCTGTTTAAAATTAAAGTCTGATGAACTATAATAAATTACCAAAAGATGTTCTTTCCGTAATCAGACCTCCGATATGGGATGCATATTATTACGTCAGCTCCCTTACAAGAAAAGCTTATGAAAAAACTGTTCCTGTGTTATTAAAGAGCAATACAAAATATAATATTTTAGACTTTGGGTGCGGTGCAAAACCTTATGAATATTTATTTGAAGGTTATATTAACAAATATGTTGGTGTAGATGTCGGAGAAAACCCCAAGGCTGAGATAAATATTGTCCCCGGGGAAAAACTTCCTTTTAACGACAATGAATTTGATATTATTTTATCCTCACAAGTTCTGGAGCATGTTGAAAACGTTGAACAATATATGAATGAATGCAGGCGTGTTCTGAGGGGAGGGGGTCACCTGCTTCTTTCTACCCACGGCACATGGCAGTATCACGCATCGCCGTATGATTATTACAGGTGGACTCGCATAGGCCTGAACTACTTACTTGAAAGCCATGGCTTTATAGTTGAAAAGTGTACCCCAATCTTAGGGCAGCTTGCAATAACATCACAGCTTAGATTGAGTTTCTACCATTCATTTGCAAATATGACAGGCACTCTTGGTAAAGTTCTGTTAGCTCCAGTTTCTCTGTTTTACCAGCTTAAAATGATGCTTGAAGATTTGATAACTCCGAAGAGAGTTAAAGAACGAGATTCAGCAATATTTTTAATGATAGCTAGAAAAAAATGATTATCATTAATGAAAAAATTTAAGATCCTATTTATAAAGAAATACGATGCAAATCCTAAATTTATTTTAAACGATATTGAAATATTGAAGGGAAAATTTGATGTAAAGGTTAATAATGTCAAAACAAAAAATAGTATTTTCATTATAATAACTCTTATTAAAGAATTTTTTTACCTGTTATTTAACACTTGGAGATTTAGGATTATTTTTATCTGGTTTGCCGATTATCATTCTTTTCTTCCGGTTTCCTTTGCGAAAATTTTCGGAAAGAAATGCGTTATTTGCGCAGGAGGATACGAATGCACATACATTCCGGAAATAAATATGGGGGTTTTTACAGGTGAAACGTTTTCAAAAAAAGTCCGTTCCTTTTGCGCAAGTTACAGTCTAAGAAATTGCGGCATTATATTACCGGTTGATGAATCTCTGATTGAAAACGTGAACACTTATATATATTCTGATTTACCCAATAAAACACCCCTTAAGGATGGCATGAAAAAATTTCTTCCCGCACTTAAAACAAAAATTGAAACAATTTACCTTGGTTATGATTCCGAAGCTTTTAGAAAAATAAACAACAATCCGAAAGAATACTCAGTCTTAAGCGCTGGTTTAATAATTAACGATGACGAATACAAAAGAAAAGGGTTTGATTTGCTAATTGAGTCCGCTAAATATATGAAAGACGTGAAATTTGTTTTAATCGGGTTAAATGATGAATACGCCGAAAAGTTATCTAAACTTGAGTTACGTAACGTTAGATTATTAAAAATATTGAATTACGAAAAACTAATTGAAGAATACAGTAAAGCAAAAGTTTTTGCGCAAATTTCAATGTTTGAAGGGCTGCCAAGCACAATCTGTGAAGCGATGTTATGCGAATGTATTCCCGTGGGTTCAAATGTGAATGGAATTCCCAAGATTATTGATGAGTACGGTTTTTTAATCAATAAAAGGAATGTAAAAGACGTAATTGAAACGTTGTATAAAGCATTAAATTCTCCTGAGGAACTTGGATTAAAAGCCAGAAATCATATCATTAACAACTTCTCACTCCAAAACCGCAAAGCAAGGCTTCTTAATGTGCTGAATAATCTACTTAAAATCAGTTAACTATTTGCCCTTTCTTTGCATTGGAATTTCAAGAAAGTTCGCTTAAATTTCATACTAATTATTAAAGTTTTACAAAATAAACTATGAAAAATATTTTACTTTTTTTAATGCTCTCTTTTACTTCCGCATTATTCACTCAGGATTTGTATATACCAAATAATCCATACGATAATGCCGATGAGCTCACTAAATCGAAAAAATCCTTCAACCGAGAGCGCTGGTTTTACGAGCAGAGAATGTATCCCTTTAATTACATTCCTGAAGATGCTTACGGCAAAGCTGTTGAGCAGAGAAATGCAATGAGACAAACACTCGGCTTTGCATTCGATAATGCAGTAACTTGGTCAAATATCGGACCATCACCGGGAACATACCCGGGCTACTCAAATATTTCAGGCAGAACTACTACGGTCAGATACCATCCAACCAATCCGAGTATTATATACATAGGAGCGGCGTTCGGCGGAGTATGGCGTTCAACCAACGGAGGCAGTAACTGGGTTCCGATGTCGGATTTCGAGGTTTCGATGTCCTCGGGCTCAATTGCAATCGACCCGACCAATCCCAATATAATCTACTACGGAACCGGAGAGGCAACTTACAGCGGCGCATCTTACTATGGCAGGGGAATTTTAAAATCAACCAACGGCGGCTCAACATGGACAAATTATACATCGGGACTGCCGTCACTGACATACTGCTCAAGATTAGTTATAAGACCCGGTTTCCCAAATCAGCTTTTTGCCGCCATGGGAAACGGCGGACTCTATAAAAGCACTGATGCGGGAGTTACTTGGACACAGGTCGTTTCAGGAAGATGTGATGACATTGTTTTCTCGCCAAATGGGGCAAATGCATACATTACCGGAAGCGGAACCGGGTACAGGATATCGACAGACGGCGGTCTAACATTTAATCCGAACGGTTCGGTATCCATGGGAACGAGAAACCATATTGCAATCTGCAGAAATGTTCCAAGTGTATTATACATCGCCGTGTATTCGGGCAGTTCAATTACAACGTGGAAATCAACAAACTCAGGTGCAAATTTCTCACAGGTTGCTGTCGGAACAAACTTTAGTGGCTCCCAGGCATGGTATGATTTTTATATGCAGGTTAATCCATTTGACCCCAATTATGCTTATGTCGGCTCAATCGATATATGGAGAACAACGGACGGAGGTACAAGCTTTCAAAACATTACCAACGGCTACTCAGGCGGTTATGTGCATGTTGACCAGCATAATATGGACTTCAGTCCTGTAAATTCAGATGAGCTAATTGCAGTAAATGACGGCGGCGTGTGGAAATCAACCGACAGAGGAACAACCTTCACCAATATGAATGTTACTTTAACATTAACCCAGTTTTACAGAATAGCGTCAGACCCCTCCAACGTAAACCATGTAATGGGCGGAACGCAGGATAACGGCACTCAGCGCACGCTTGGGACATTAAACTGGTCTGCGGCATTCGGCGGCGACGGGGGCGAAGTATGCTTCCATTCGCAAAACCAGCAGTACATTTTAGGGGAAACACAAAATAACGGTGTCAGGCGCTCTCAAAACGGCGGTTCAAGCTGGTCAAGCGCAACAAGCGGACTCAGCGGCTCAGGCGCCTGGGTTGGTCCCCTTATTTCGCACCCCACGACTTCGGGCATATTCTACACTGCACGCCAGCAGGTATTCAGGAGCGATAACTGGGGTGCAAGCTGGACGGCGATATCTTCAGGAACAAGCGGAACTATCAGAGAAATGGCTATCAGCCGTTCAAACCCAAGCGTTATGTATGCAACTTCGGGAAGCCAAATATATAAGTCAACCAATGCAGGGACAACATATACAAATGTAACTTCGGGACTGCCGGCAAGAACAATAACAAGCGTTTATGTTCATCCTGATTCATCGAATGTTGCAGTAATATCGTTTTCGGGTTTTGGAGCGGGAAAAATTTACAAAACCACGAACGGGGCTTCATCATGGTTCAGTATCAGCGGAAACCTGCCTGATTCACCAACCAATGACGTTCTGATTTACTATCCCGGTACATCGACAAGCATTTATTATGCAGCAATGGACGTCGGTGTGTTCTTTACCAATAATTACGGCTCAAGCTGGATTGAGCTTGCCGACGGCCTCCCTAATACCGTGGCAATGCACCTTGATTACAATCAGGCAACAAACCGGCTCAGAATCGGAACACACGGCAGAAGCGTTTGGGAAACGGCTAATCCCGTGGGAGTAATTAATTATAACAACGAAATTCCTAATGAATTTTCACTCGGGCAGAACTATCCGAACCCGTTTAATCCCGTTACAACCATTAAATATCAAATCATCAAAGCGGGCATGGTCAAACTCTTGGTTTTCGATATACTCGGAAGAGAGATAAAACAAATCGTTAAGGAAAACCAGAAAGCGGGAACTTACACGGTTCAGTTCGACGCTACAGCACTGACAAGCGGGGTTTATTTTTACAAAATTCAAACAAACGAATTTTCCGAAACAAAAAAGATGATTGTTGTAAAATAGAAAAATACTTCAATTAATATTTACTAATATTTATGAAGGCTGGGTAAACACTCGGCCTTTTTTATTTATGCAAATATTTTACATAGAATAAATCGAAAAAAGGGACAGCCGAATATGGAAAAATTTATGGCTGGAGGAAGGGAATTTCCCCTGCCTGACGGTAAAATCGTCCGCTCGGCAAACATCACCCCGAACAAGGAATCAGGTATCGGTAATTGGACAAAGCAAGTGTTTTTGGAAAAATTTAAACATTTTGCAAATCCCGAAAACTTAAATATTCAGCAGATAGGATATATGACTGTAATGCCGTGGAACGAATTTGCACTCGGGTTTAAAGAAGAGGACCTCGCAGCTGTTTATGATTATTTAATGACAATTAAACCGGTGAGCAACAAAGTTGAAAAAAATTGGATTACAGGGATTAAAATAGTATATTAAAAGAAATTATCCGGGAGGCCATTTCATTGCTCTGCCGCCGAGCAGGTGGCAATGGAGATGAAAAACCGACTGACCGGCGATTTCACCTGAGTTGAAAACCAGGCGGTGTCCTTCAAGGTTCAAATCCCTGGCAATTTTTGAAGCTGCGGCAATAATATCAGCGGCAATACCTTTGTTAGACTGGTCAATTTCACTCGTCGATTCTATGTGTGTTTTGGGTATAATTAATACGTGAGTAGGTGCCTGGGGAGCAATATCGTTAAATGCTAAAATTCCGTCATCCTCGTATACTATAGCTGAGGGGATTTGTTTAGTTGCAATTTTACAAAATAAGCAGTCGTCCATTAATAATTAAGCCCAGTTTTTAATTTATTTTTCGTTTCCTGTCGGGTCCTCTACAGGTGCACCTTCTTCCTTCTTCATCGGAGTTTCGGGATTTTCCTCTTTTAACTCTTCGGATTTATTTTCAATTTTTTGGATGTTATTTTCTTCCAGCGGCGGCGGCTCGTTTTTCAAAGAATCATTTGAAATCACTGTGCTGTCAACTGGTGCTTTAAAACTTTCGTATGCACTAACTTTTCCGGAAATCAACGATGCAGCTTCTGAGTCAGGCACAGCTTTTACAAGTGATGAATAATAGAAATAGGCACTGTCGGGGTTCATTAAAATATTTTCGTAAATCCATCCGCAGGCGTAAAGAGCCTTATCCAGATGTTTAGAGCCGGGAAAAGAAACTATAATTTCTTTAAAGCCGCTGAGTGCTGCTTCATAGTCTTGTGCTACAAACTTTTCCTCTGATACAAAAAACAGGCTGTCGCTTGAGTCATAAGTATTTTCATTAACCGCAGAAATACTTAGAAGCGCTCTTGTGGAATTTGCAACAGTTGAGTTGGGGAACTCGCGGATAATCTGCCTCAGAACCTCCTCGCTCTTTGCTTCATTATTAAGGGTTCTGAATAAATCTGCAAGCGCAAAGAGAACTTTCGCTTTAAAATCATAATCCCCGGACTGCTCAAACGCCTGATTAAGGTAATACTCGCTTGAATCAGGCTCGCTCAAATCATACAAAAACAGCTCGGCAAGCTCAAACTTGGATTTTGCGATTTCCTCTTCCTTAATTCTGGCTGAATCGACCTGGGACGTTTCAAGCGAGTCATAATAATACGTGCCGCTTAGCCCGCTTGGCTTCCCGATACCTTCTCCTTCGTCGCCTTTTTCTTTATTTTCGATTCCGTTTTCCCCCTCTTTGCCTGTCTTAATTTTAAACTCATTGTCATAATCTGTATTAATCACGCTGCCTGATATCTTGGACTGCAACTCGAAATATTTTTTAAAAATTTCTATTTTTCTGCTTGCCTCCGAACTGTATGTGCCTGCTCCCTGCTCGGTTGAATACTTGTAGTATCGGTAAGAGTTCAAATAATCTTTAAGCTTATTTTCATAATAACGTGCTATTCTAAAGCTGGCATCCGAAGATGGAACTGAAGAAGGATAATTAGTGATTACGAAGTAATACTGGTTCAGTGCTCTTTTGTTATCACCTTTTTGCTCGTAATAAGTGCCCTTCAGGAAGTAGATTTTTCCCAAAAATTCCGGATTATCTTTGTAACTAACTTCCAAATCTTCAAGAGACCTCTGAGCTTTAGCAAAATCATTGCTTAAAATCAGATTTTTCGAATAATTAAATCTTGCGAGGTATTCCAAATCAAATGATGTATCGTAGTCCAATACTTTGCTGAATTCCCTCACCGCCGATTTAGGGTTCAGTCTTGCAGTAACGGAGGCAACAATGAACTGCATCTGGGCTTTGAATTCATTATCACTTGAAAGCTTAATTGCCTTTTTAAAATTTTTTATAGAACTCTCGTAATCTTTTTTACTGAGATAATATTCAGCGACTGTCTGGTAACTTTCTGAGACAACCTGTTTATCTTTGGAAGTTTTTATCAGATTTTGAAGTCGTTCAAGTGCCGGCTTTTCATTATCGAGCCTGAGCTGTGTTCTTGCGTGAAACAGCAGCGCTTCATCCAGCAGCTTACTTGAAGATAAGCGCGAGGCAAACTCGCCGAATTTTCGCTCGGCTTTAAGGTAATCGCCCAAGTAGTAGTATGATTTTCCCACCAGAAGGACGGCTTTATCCATAAACTCGCTGCTTTTGTGATACTGAATCACCTTTGACGCCTTCTCTATTGCCTTGTTGAAGTTATCCTTAGCTTCCTGTGAAAGATTCGGCTTTGCAAAAACAGTGTCGATTCTTTCATTGTAATTTACAAGGTCTCTTGTAACATAATCTTCGTATGCATTATCAAAGTTTTCAAGCGCGTTGAAGTAAGTATTAAAATACGTTCCGAAGTTTTCAATACGATTGCCGATAAACATATAGCTTGTAAAGTCCTGAAAATCTTCGTCAAGTGTCAGCTTATAATTCGGCTCGGGGTCATCGATGTGCTCATTTGTCTTTTCGTCGTAGGTCTTATAATTGAAGGTCGAGCATGCCTGAAAAAAAACTGCTGTAAAAAGGGCAAGAAAAGTGATGATTTTAAGCATTTTTTGAAATTTCATCAAATAAAGTTAAGCGTTTAATATGGAACTTTCAATTTAAAACGTATGGATTTGGTATATAATTTCACTTAAATAATCGCATTTGACAGCGGTTAAGTGAGGTTTACTGACCTGACACTTCTGTTAACTATGGAACTTAGGGTTAATTAAAAACGATTAAACATAGTGATTTTAAACTTATTTGAATGTCCATTAAAATAGAGTTATTTTTGTATTTATATGAGTGAAACAGAGGAAAAAACCCAAACAATCGATGAATCCTTAATCAGTAAGACAAATCTGCCGACAGCCCTGCCGGTCGTCCCGTTAAGGGATATTGTTATCTTCCCGTACATGATGTACCCCATCCTAGCGGGCAGGGAGTCAACCATCAGTGCTATCAATTATGCACTTGAGCGCGAGAAATACATTATGATTATAACGCAGAAGGATTCGAAGATTGAGGACCCCGAGCCTAAACATCTTTACAGCTGCGGAACTGTTGCAAGAATACTTCAGGTTATTAAGCTTCCTAATAACCTGATTAAAGTATTAATCGACGGGCTTGCCCAGGCAAAGGTTTTAAGCTTCAGGCAGAACAATTTTCTTGAAGCAGATATCGAATACAACTTCTCAAAGATTGAGGAAACAGTTGAACTGAAGGCGCTTGTGAGACAGGCATCACGGCTGTTTCAGGATTATATTTCGAACAACCGGAACGTGGCGCAGGAGTCGCTTCTTGCTTATGAAAATATAAAGGAACCCGACAGAAAGCTTTATTATATTGCCTCCACAATTCTCGTATCACTTCAAAGGAAGCAGAGAATACTTGAGCTGAATTCAATTATTGAGCAGTATTATGAGCTTATTAACATTTTAAGCTCTGAGCTTGAGATATTTAAAGTCGAAAAAGACATCGAAGCCAAGATAAGCCACAGCATGCAGAAAAACCAAAGAAGGTTTATAGTTCAGGAACAGATAAAAATACTTCAGGAAGAGTTAAATGAGGAAGACGAAACCGACCCCGAGTTCATTAAACTGAAGGAGCAGATACAGAATTCCAAAATGCCGAAGGAAGTAATGGAAAAGGCAATGGAGGAATTTAATAAGCTCAAGAAAATCCCGGCAATGTCACCGGAGGCAACTGTATCGCGCAACTACCTTGACTGGATGGTAAGCGTGCCGTGGAATACATATACAAAAGATAATCTTGATATAGCACACGCAAAAAAAATACTTGACGAAGACCATTTCGGACTGGAAAAACCAAAGGAAAGGGTTTTAGAGCACATTGCAATTTTAAACAACCTTGAAAGGATAAACAAAGGAAAAAAAGAAAAAGCAGACCTGAAGGCAAGGGCTCAGATATTATGCCTTGTCGGACCACCGGGAGTTGGCAAAACCTCTCTTGGAAAATCGATAGCAAGGGCGCTTAACAGAAAATTCGTGAGAATATCTCTCGGAGGTGTTAGAGACGAGGCAGAAATCCGCGGGCACAGAAGAACTTACATCGGCTCAATGCCGGGAAAGATAATACAATCGATGCGCAGGGCAGCAACGTGCAACCCGATTATACTAATGGATGAAATCGATAAAATGGGGATGGATTTCAGGGGCGACCCGGCAAGCGCGCTGCTTGAAGCTCTTGACCCGGAGCAGAACAACACGTTTAATGACCACTATCTTGACGTTGACTACGATTTATCGAAGGTGCTTTTTATAACGACGGCTAATGTGCAGTATGCAATTCCCCTGCCGCTTCAGGACAGGATGGAAATAATCCATATGTCAGGCTACCTTGACCACGAAAAGCTTGAAATTGCCAAAAGACACATAATACCCAAGCTTTTAAAAGAACACGGCTTATCAGAAGAAGAGGTCGTAATACCCGACGGTGCAATAAAAAAATTGATAAACGAATATACAAGGGAAGCAGGTGTGAGAAACCTTGAGCGGGAAATTGCCTCATTAATGAGAAAGATAACAAAGGAACTCGTCTTAAAGAAGGTGAAAGTAAACGGAGTAAAGCAAAAGAAATCCGAGGCACTTAAAATTACAGGCGAGCTGGTTGAAAAATACCTTGGTGTCCCGAAATTCAAGGAAAAAAGAGCCGATAAAGAGGATAAGGTCGGCTCGGCCGTTGGTTTGGCGTGGACTTCAATGGGAGGCGATATACTTGATATCGAAGTCAGCGTTATGCCCGGTAAGGAAAAACTGACTTTAACCGGACAGCTTGGCGATGTTATGAAAGAATCGGCTTTTGCGGGACTCTCTTATATCCGTTCAAACGCAAAAAAATTCGGCTTAACAAATTCGTTTTTCTCTAATAAAGAAGTGCATATTCATATTCCCGAAGGAGCTATACCCAAAGACGGTCCTTCTGCGGGAATAACAATGACTATTGCAATGCTCTCTGCATTAACAGCCATCCCATCACGCTCGGATGTTGCAATGACGGGTGAAATAACCTTGAGAGGAGAGATCCTTCCAATAGGAGGGCTTAATGAAAAGCTCCTGGCCGCGCAGAGAAGCGGGATAAAAACCGTTTTAATACCGAAGGAAAATCAAAAAGACCTGAAAGAAATACCTGATAAAATAAAGGAAGGACTGAAGATTGTTACGGTCGAAAATCTGGAAGATGCGCTGAAGTATATCTTCAAAAAGAAATTTAAGAAGTGATTATTTTAAGATTTTATCAGGAAGTCTGTATTTTTTCTCCTTAACACCGAAGAAATAGCTGATTCCAACACTGCCTGAGTAATATGCGAACTGTTTCCAGCCGGCAAATAAAACAGGGTCGTCTCCTGTCGGAATAGGGTCGTCATTAAGATGAGTTTCAAAGTGAGTCGAGCCTTCGGGAATTTGCTCCCCAACTTCGGTATCCTTCATAAGCAAATTAGCGTGTGTGAATTTGAAACCGAGATTAAGCCCGATATTTCTGGCAAAAGCATATTCAAGCCCGACAAACACGGAATAACCAAGCCTGATTCCGGATTTTATATCAACGCTGATTACGTTATTATCCTGCGTGTTCATAAGCCGTGAACTTCCTGAAATAGAGCTTATCAGCGTGTTGGCTCCTATAAAATACTTAACTTTATGAGTCGGTGTGAAGTTATACTCCATACCTACCCCTCCGTTAATTGAATTGTAAGCAACCTCTCCTTCCTGGTCGTTGCTTGCAATCATATTGCTTTTAAACCTGTCGAAACCGGTTACAATATCAATCCAAAACTTTCCGGTTTTATTAATGGGGATTTTACCGATGAGATTAAAGCCAAAGCCGTTTCTTACGCCAAATGTTTTACCCTCAAGCAAATCCTGCCTGCTGAAACCGCCGTTGTGAGAAGTAAGCTCCATAGCCCCGCTGTTGTAGCCGCCGTTAAAGTGGAGTATGAACTTCGGAACGGTTCTGAGAGTAACAATTGTGATGATTTTAGTCTTTTTTGTTACAACTGTATCGATTTTCAGCTGGTAATTCTGTGAAAATAAATTATTACTGTAAATTAAAACAAAAACAAGTAATATTTTTAAAAATAGCTTATTCATCATCTCGTATTTTTCATTCCGAAATAGTAATTTATGCCGGTATAAAACTGGCTGTAAAGAAATTGTTTCCAGCCGGAGTAAGCCGGAGGATTCGGGTCGTTTGACTTAATTTTATCATCGTTTAAGTAGGTTTCGCTCGGGCTGTTTGAAGCTTTGTTCTGGCGCCCGATAAGATTTGCATGGGTTAAACGGTAACCCAAATTAAAGCCAACTCTGTTGTTGAAAGCGTATTCGAATCCGAGATTTAAGCTTAAGCCGACTCTGAAAGAGCTCCTTATTCTCAAATTAAAATCGGTTGAATCGGTCGCAAGTACTGCTTTGCCGCTGATAAAATTGGCAATTATATCAAGCCCTACATACGGCTTAATTTTCTTTTGCGGCGAAAAATTATTTTCAACGCCTAATGAACCTGAAAAAACGTTATAGGCTACCTTCCCTTCGGGAGACTCGGATATAACAAAATTGCTTAAAAACCTGTTATATGATGTCCCTACATTTAATCTTATATATCCTTCTTTATTCAGCCGGATTTTCCCTAAGAGGGAAACACCGAAGCCGTACCTTGTGCCGAAATTTCTTCCCAGCTCAAAATCATCTTTTCTGAATCTTGTATTATCATCGGAAGCAAGGTCCATATGCCCAATATTATAAGCAAAACTTAACTGCAGTGTTACCATAGGAGCCTTACCGCGCTTGAGCATGTTAAAAATCTTTTTATTTGCAGGAAAATTGTATGATGTGTCTTTGGATGTAAAGCTTGTCTCCGGCTGAGAAAATAACTCAGTTCCGGTAAGAGAAATCATTATTGATAATATTAAAAATTTGAACTTCAAGCTGCTTGTTCTGCTATTTAATTTTCTTTGTAATAACAAATGCGTCAAAGTATCCTAAGCGTCTTGCTTGTTCCCAATACTTCATTGCCTCTGCGCGGTTATTAAAAGTGCCTATTCTTATTTTATATATACCGTTCTGCAATTCATAATATACATCGCCGCCTACCTTCTGCTTGGCCAAAGCAAGAAATCTTTCGAAGTTATCTTTATTAATGAAAGCACCGATCTGAACAGTAAATGTAAAGGTTTCTTTTACTTTAACATCTAATTTCAGCTCTTCTTTTTTAGTTATATCCTCTTTTATATCCGTGATAATTCCAATTGTATCTATTACCAGTGTTTTTTCATCATAATCGACTCTATACTCGGCAATATCATATTCACCGGAACTGCACCCGATGTAAGAAAAACTTAAAAAAATTAAAAATAGTAATATATGTATTTTCACAAATTTTAACATAAATCAATATAGTTCATAATCTTATCAAAAACAATGATTATAAAGAAAAAAATTAGAAAAAACTATTAATTTTATTAAATTTAATGCGGTTAGCAATTTATAGAATCCCCCTTTGTACAATATAAAACAAAAAAGGTTAGCTACAAATAACCAAAATAGCTAACCTATGAAAAATTTCTTGTATTATATTAATTTAATTTATATTTCTTCTCCTTAACGCCAAAATAGTACCCAATCCCCAAAACTATCGAATAAAATGAAAAATTCTTGTTCCCTGCAAATTTCAGGTTAGGGTTATCAGCATCCCTTAATTTAAATTCCCTATCTGAGTTATTCCCCTCTGCCTGCCTGAAAAGGGCGTTTGCATTGGTAAACCTTGCACCAATATTAAGCCCTAAATCGTTTGCAATTAGATATTCGGAGCCGACCATAAAACCATACCCCATACGGAAGCTGTTTAATATATCGTATTCCTCCACATAGGGCTCACCGATACCCCTGTTTTCAAACCATATTTTAGCGTGCCCGTTAATCATACTTGCATTCAGCTCGGCAGCAAGAAAAATTTTATAGCGGTGCCCGGGCGTAAAGTTATATTCAAGTCCCAAGGCACCTGTGAAGCAGTTATAGGTAGCTTTGCCGTCATCGGCTAAAGTGGTTTTATCGCCAAATGTGTAAGAAAGGAGCCTGTTATAAGTAAGCGACTGAATAAATCTGATATCGCCCCTGTTTGTGAGTGACATCTTTGAAATTACTGATGCCCCATATCCTTTATCAGCCCCGAATGTTTGTCCGTCATAAATATACTCCGACCTTACGTCATCGTTGTATGTTCCCGATAATTCCAAAACAGCCTGATTATAATTTAAGCTGAACTGAACCGTATACTTAGGTGAACTCCTGAGAAGCATGTATCTTTTAATCTGAGTTCGCTGTCCGTAAACCAAACCCGAGGCGGAGAGAAGAATTACAATAACTGCAAGCTTTATTTTTAGGCTAAACTTATCCCCCATTTGAGAAATAGCTATTTATTGAACTGGTAAACTATATCTTTAATACCCAAATAAAAATTCACTCCAACAAAAAAAGTTGTAAACGTAAAGTTTTTAAAACCCCCGAATTCCAGCGGACCGTTGACAACCTTTTTATCCCTGATATTAATTTCATTGGGGTTGTTATTGGATTCAGATTTTTTTAAAACCTGATTGGCATTTGTTACCTTTAAGCCGACATTAACTCCAAACCTGTTATTAAACATATATTCCAGGCCTGAATAAACCATGTAGCCGATTCTGAAAGTATTTTTTATCGTAACAGTTCTTGTTGTGTTATTGGTTAAATTGTTAAGACTTGCTTTTCCGGAAATAAAGTTTACCTGGATTTCACCGGCAATATAGGGCTTGAGCCTGAAGCTGGGGCTGAACGAATTTTCAAGTCCAACGCCAATGCTTAAGACGTTATAACCCACGCTTCCGTAAGGTGACTTGCTTGTGAAAAAATTACTTTGAAAGCGGTTGTAGCCGGTGCTTACGTTTAACCTTACATTGCCTTCCTTATGCAATGGCAGTTTCCCGATCACCATAAAGCCAAATCCGGTTCTGACGCCGAAGTTTTGTCCCTCTAAAAATTGCTGAGTATCTAAAACAGTGGAATAGTTGGAAGAAAGCTCAGCCATTCCCAAATTTAAACCACCTGAAACTTGAAGTGTAAATAAGGGAGCGCTTTTGATTTTATAAAAATTTTTTAACTTAGCTCCGGTCGATTTATACTTGAGAGTATCTTTAACATCTCCTTTTTCAATGTTATAGCTACCCGAACCGCAGCCAAATAAAAAAATAAATCCTATAATTATAGGGGCTATAGAAAAATACTTAAATTTCAAAATCAAGAAATTTCTACTAAATTTTAAGTAGTTAGTCCTTTCTATTACAACTAAAATATTAAGAAAAAATCATAAATGCAATAATCTTTTACTACTTACTATTCCTTTGTAGTTTCCACGACAAATGTATCTGTAAAACCCTTATCGAAAATTTTGTTAAGAACAACAGCAGCATCTTCAAGCGAGCCATAAGAACCGATTCTGATTTTATACATTCCGCCTACCTTTACGTAGTCAATATCCTGAATTTTTAGGATTTCTTTAGCTTTTTCAACAAAATCAGAGATAAATTCTTCTGTATTAAAAGCGCCAATCTGAACTGAAAATGACTTATTAAGGCTAAGATTTTCGCTTGTTTTATTGGTCTTTCCCTTTAGAGTTCCGCTGTCTCTTATTTCCAGATTTATAACAACGGTTTCTTCAGGAGTTCCGCTATCTCTGTATTCTTTTTTAATATCTGTTTTTTCTGACTTTACATCTCCGGCAGTCTGCTTAGGAGATGCGCCAATGTCTTCAGATTCAACCAATTCCATTTCATTTTCACTTGAACCACAGCCCGCTAAAACAAAAAATACTATCAGTAAAAGTAGGGTCTTTACCTTAATGAATTTTTTCATGTATTTTGCTCCAATTTTTTAATTGTTATGTCCTATTTTTGAATAATTTAGACTGCAAAATACTACGAAAAGACTATACCCTACAATACCGTTTAATAGGTATGAATACTACTGAAAATACACTATTAACTTGTCACCTCTTTAAGGGGCATGATTTTATTTTTTACGTTTTAGCTTGGTTTTGCTTACTTTATCTACCGCTTTTCTACTTTTAAGCTTGTTAATTCAACAACAAAACAGTCCATATAGCCTGCATTCTGGACTACAGGTAAAAAATTAATTGCCGCCTCTTTTGAGGCGAAACTGCCAAATCTGACCTTGTACAACCCGTCAACATCCTTATAATATATTTCTTCATTAACCAGTTTTTTCTGAGCCCTTTTCATTAGAGAATAAGCCCGTCTTTCTTCATTAAATGCGCCGATTTGTATTATATATACTCTCGAAACCACTTCTTTTTCGGTGTATTTGGGTTCAGACGGGGTCTCGGTTTTTACTTCGGTTGTTTGCTCTTTTACATCGCTTACGGGTTCTGGTTCTTTTTTTACTTCCTCAACAGGCTCTTCGACTTCGATAATCTGATACATCGGTGAATTACAGCTTGAAACAAACGCTAATATAAGCAAAAGCCAAAAATATTTGATTTTACTTTGAATCATTTGATATACTACCCTCCTTTGATATACTACCCTCCATAGCTGTAAAAATAATCTCTTTATAAGTTAAATACAAGTTTCCTTTATGTTTGCACAAAATCTAAAATACAAGTGATATTCCCATACTTCAATACAGTGTTCAGGGGAGAAGCTTATTCAGTATTACAAGGGCTCAAGTATGTATTTTTAAATCTTGCTCTCAAATTATGAGCAGCAAAAACAAGAAAATAAATAATAATCCGACAAATTCTGAAATTGAAAATTTTATTTTAAATTCCAAATCTTTTTCCTTATTAGTGTTATTTAAATTCTCATTTAATTTTATAGGACTTATGTCCTACTCCAAAGTAGAAGTTGACCCCAAGAGATATGGTATAGAAAGTAAAATTTTTATCTCCTGAAAACTTCAGCTCCTGCTTGGAGTTTGAATCTCTTAATTGAAA
>JAKEEM010000032.1 GCA_022616535.1 Chlorobiota bacterium
CAATACGCCTGCGTAATTTCCCGAGCCTTTTCCCTGTTTAATATCACCGGCTTGGGAGAAAAAAAACCAAATACTTCTGAGAAGAAAGCCGTTGTCTTCACCGCAAAATGGGGAATTACAACCCTAATGGTTTTTTTGCCCAAAAGGCGCTGTGTCATTTCACCGACGTCGCGCCAGTTGTAAAATTTATCGGACGAAATAAAATAAATGTTCGATGAAGAAATATCGGATTCGCCTGCTAAGATAAACCCGTTTACTAAATCAAGAACGTGAATTAAGCTCACAAGTTTATTATCAAACCCTATCAGCGGCTGCAAGCCGCGGTTCATTGACTTAAAGTATTCAAATATCGCGTAGTCTCTCGGCCCGTAAACGGCGGGCGGTCTTACAATAGTGCAGTTCAATTTATCAAAAAACGATATCGAGGCTTTCTCAGCTTCGACTTTGGAGCGTCCGTATGTTGTCAGCGGGTGATAATCCCTTGTCTCATCAATCGGCTTGCCGTCAAACGAAGGTCCAACAGCAGCTTGAGAGCTTACGTGAATGAATTTTTTTAATAAAGGATTAAACTTATAACAAGCGTTTAAAAGACTCTTTGTTGAGTCAACATTGCCTCTGTAAAACTCCTCTTTCTTTTTAGCAAATGTAACTCCCCCGACGTGATAAACGTAGTCAACATCTTTTATCGCTTTCTCAAGAATATCAATTGAAAATAAATCGCCGTAAATGTATTCAACCGGTTTTCCTTCAAGCCATTTAGTGCTGCTTGATTTTCTTACCAGTGCTTTAACTTCATAACCTTTTTTTAAAAGTTCATCTATTAAATGCGAGCCGATGAATCCTGTTCCGCCGGTTACAAATACCTTAGCCAAGTAATTTTCCTTGTTATAGATTTATAAATAAAGTAAATTTGCTTCTCAATAATATTCATTAAATACCGAAATATCAATTAATATCATCAATTAATATTAAGGAGCAGGTGTGGATTTATTTCAAAAATGTTTCGATTTCACAAGAGCAGATGAGGTAAAGGAATCGGGTTTATACCCATATTTCAGGCCGATTGAGGAAAATGAGGGTCCCGTTGTGCAGATTGAGGGAAAAAAAATGATAATGGCGGGCTCAAACAATTATCTCGGCTTAACCGCACACCCTAAAGTGAAGGAAGCTGCGATTAAGGCCGTTGAAAAGTACGGAACAGGCTGCAGCGGCTCGAGATATTTAACCGGTACGCTTGACCTGCATATTGAGCTTGAAAAACGGATGGCAAAGTTTTTTGAAACCGAGTCAGTTCTGCTCTTCTCAACAGGCTATCAGACTGCACAGGGTATAATCCCGACGCTTGTTCAAAAGGGGGAGTATGTCATCTCGGATAAAGATAACCATGCCTGCATAGTTGCTGCTGATTTAATGGCAAAGGGCGCTTTTGCTGAGTTTAAGCGTTACAAGCACAATGATATGGACGACCTTGAAGCTGTGCTTAGCAGAATCCCTAAAGATAAAGGCAAGCTTATTGTTACAGACGGGGTTTTTTCAACAACAGGTGAGATTGTTAACCTTCCGAGGATGGTTGAGCTGGCGAAGCAGTTTCAGGCACGAGTGCTTGTTGATGACGCTCATGCCGTAGGTGTAATAGGCAAAGGGGGACGCGGGACCGGCTCGCATTTCGGAATTATGGACCAAGTTGATATTACAATGGGGACATTTTCCAAAACATTTGCATCTCTCGGAGGTTTTGTCGCAGCTTCGGAAAGAGTGAACAACTACATTAAGCACCACGCTCCCGCATTAATATTCAGTGCATCGCCGACGCCTGCCTCGGTTGCGGCAGCAATGGCGGCTCTTGAACTGCTTGAAGCTGAGCCTTGGAGAGCAGAAAGACTCGTAAGCAATGCAGACCATATGCGTGAAGGATTTAAAAAGCTTGGCTTTACAATTATTGAGGGACAAACGGGAATAGTTCCAGTGATAATCGGCGATGACGAAAGAACATTTATCTTCTGGCGTAAGCTTTTTGATGCAGGTGTGTTTACAAATGCATTCATCTCGCCCGGTGTTCCGCCCGGTATGGCAATGCTTAGAACATCATATATGTCAACCCATGAAATGGAACACCTTGACAGGATTCTAGAACTCTTTGGTGAAATAGGAAAAGAATTAAAAATAATTAATTGAAAAGATATCTATATCTTTTGGTTCACTTTCGTGAATGAATAAATCCCCTGTACGGCACCGCTGTTTGTACGGAAATGAATGACTGGGAGTCGATTTTTTCAATGAGTTTTATAACCTCATCTTTCCTTCTCACATTTACTAATATTACCAAAATTGCCACACCTCCCCTGACGCCTTCGCCGGGCAGTATTGTAACCCCAACTTTTGACGACCTCAATGAATTTGCTATTTTATCAGTATAATGTTTAGAGACAACATACATCTGAACATATCCTTTGCCGAATTTGTTTTCAATAGTGATACCAAGTATTGTGCCAAGTGAAAAGCCGAGTGAATAACCGAGAATGTTCCAAAGATTGTCCAGATTAAGCATGATATGCCTTATTGCAACAACCCAAATTGTAACTTCTATAAATCCCAGAATAGCCGCTGTGTATTTGTGACCTTTGACGACCATCAGGGTTCTCACAGTACCAAAGGATACATCAAGAACCCTGCACGACATTATGAATAACATGCTTACAAGTATGATAATCATGGCTTAAGCTTTAAAAATCAAGAGTAACTCCGCTTAATTTAAAATCCTCAAGGTAGGAAAACAATTTATGATATATCTTGTAAAAGAAAAGCTCGTCTTTGCCTCTTATATTCATGTTTGTTTTCCTTTTCTCGGTTAAAAACTCAGAATCACTGATTCTTTTTTCGGATATTTTTTTAAACAACCCTTCAAAACCGGTCCCTTCAGAAAATTTAAGTTTTTCTCTCCATATAATTTCATCCGGAAGATAGCTTTCAAATGCCTTTCGAAGAATATATTTTTCGATTCTGCTGCTGTTTGTTTTTTTTAAACGCATGGGTATTTTTAAGGCAAATTCAACAAATTCATGGTCTAAAAAAGGTACCCTTGCCTCAATTGAATGTGCCATCGTCATTCTGTCGGTCCGCTGTAAATTAATATTATGAAGAGAGCCGATTAATCTTAAAATCTCTCTTTTAAGCTGTTTATCTTCTTTTATTTTCTTAAGATAATTGTATCCGCAAAAAAGCTCATCCGCACCTTCACCTGTAAGAACGACCTTTACGTATTTTTTTGCCAGCTTTGCTACAAAATAATTCGGAATAGAGCTTCTGACAAGCGGTGCATCAAAAGACTCAAGGTAGTAAATTACCTCGTCTATTATATCAATCATTTCACTCTCGGAAAAAACATATTCGTAATGCTCGGTTTTCAGATACTGCGCAACAATTCTGGCAGCTTTCAGGTCTTCGGAGTCTTTTATCCCGACAGAAAATGAATAAAGCCTGTCTGTATTTTCCTTCATCAGCGCTGCAATAATGCTGCTGTCTATTCCTCCGCTTAAAAAAACACCAATAGGAACATCTGACATCATTCTTTTTTTAACGGATTCAGAAAGTTTCTCCCTTAACATTCTGCAGAGGTCTTCTTCATCAAAGTACTCTTCATTGGCACCGCAAATTTTGTAGTAGCTTTCAAATCCTTTTTTTGAAATGTAATAATGCCCCGGGGGGAACTCATATATTCTTAAGCACATCTTTAATGATTTTAACTCCGAAGCAAAAACAATGCTGTTATCAATATATCCGTAATATAAGGGTTTAATCCCCAGCCTGTCCCTCGCAATGAATAGGCTCCCGTTATCGTAAATTGCAAATGCAAACATTCCGTTTAGGTTTTCAAGGCAGGCGGAGCCGAAATCCTCATAAAGATGAAGAATTATTTCAGTATCAGAATTTGTTGAAAACCTGTGTTTATTTTTTAGTTCACTTTTCAGCTCTGAATAATTATATATTTCACCGTTGCATATTATGCACTTATCGCCCTTTTCGTTAAATATTGGCTGTTTCCCACCGGCTAAATCTATGATTGACAGTCTTGTGTGAAGCATCACCGCTTTTTCATCGAAAAAGCTTCCAAAATCATCCGGTCCCCTGTGAACCAGGGATTTGCATGATTTATCGTACGGTAAATGCCCATGTTTCCCGTCTATAACAAATATTCCGCACATGTGTGTTAATAATATTTTAAAGCATTCATTTAATTATTAAAAAAAAGTTAATGACGAAATCTTAGATTTGATTCCTCTTAACATAAATTCCTATTATTGGGATTATATACGTTATGAATGACTGAAAAACTTGCAGGGTGTTTTCATAAAAGTTATTGCAAATTTAAAAAATTATTAATATGTCTTCAAGCCAATTGTTAACGGAGTTGGTATTTTTTTTCCTAAAGTACTGAAAATTGTTCCCATAAATTTTATAATTTTGTATGTTCAACCATTATGCACCTGTTTTGAACTACCTTGATTCCTTTTTCCTTAAGTATTTTGGCTGCTTCATCATTATATATGCCAAGCTGGAACCAGACATATTTAGGCAATGAATCCATTTGCAGAATTTCTTTTGCGTGGCTAATTAAATATTCAGGTTTTCTGAATATGTTAACCACATCGATTTTATCTTTTATTTCGGTTACAATATTATAGGAATTTTCACCAAGTACTTTTTTCCCTTCAAGCTTGGGATTTACGGGATAAATCTTATATCCGTGTTTTTGCATGTAATACGGCACTTTGTAGGCAGGGACTGATTCGTCATTTTTAAGTCCGATTACTGCAATTGATTTCGAATTTTCAAGTATTTCCCTGGTTAGATCCATAAACCGCGGTTATTTTGCATTGAATTTTAAAGCACTTAAAATTATTTTTGCTGAAATATGAAATGTAATTTACTTAAATTTCTTATATCATTTAAGCTCAAGAACGAGTACTGCAAAAAAAACCAAAGATGTCCCGACTTAAAAAATCGGGACATTTTTTTTATCACCCTAAGCGATAAAAACATGATTCTTTTCTTCTTCAGTTTCGAAACACAAAATTATAAAAAATGTTACATCGAATGAGCCCCTCTTATATTAAAAAGTATAAAATTGTCGTATTCGTTCCCCCCGATAAAGCGGACAGCATATCCTTTGCAATGGCCTCAGCGGGAGCGGGTGTAATAGGCAATTACACGGTTTGCTCGTTCAGGACCAAAGGCACGGGTACTTTTAAGGGCGGTGAGGACTCAAGTCCGTCAGTTGGAAAAAAAGGAAGATTTGAAAAGGTTAGTGAAATCAGATTAGAGATGATTTGCTCAAAGGAGAAGCTCGATTCTGCTATCGGTGAAATGCTTAAAGTGCATCCTTACGAAGAACCCGCTTATGAAATTTATGAAGTTATCGTTTGGAAAAGAAAACGGGTTAAAAAAGCAAAGTAAAAAGCAAATAATAATAATAATAAAATTAGCAGTTTTCAAATTGCTAACTATTAAATACTAACATTAACTAATTATATGAGTGTGAAAGAAAGATTACTGCTTCTTTACAAACTGAATAAAGTTGATAAGGAACTGAATGAACTTTACAGCTTAAGAGGTGATATCCCAAAAAAAATAGAAGAATTAAACGAAAAGAAAGGGGAGCTCGAAGAGAGGATCAATGATATTCAGACTGGGCTTGACCAGATTGAAGGGGTTGAGAAAGAAATTCAGAACGATAACGACGCTCTTCTTGAGAGAATAGAGAAAAATGACGAACTTTTACGCTCAGGCTCTGTGAAAACAAATAAAGAATATGACGCTCTTGCCAAGGAGATAGAGGATGCGAAAACAAAAATTTCATACAATGAGAAAATGCTGAAGGAAGAATACCTTGGAAAAAAAGAGCAGCTAACGGCGGAGATGGAGAGTCTGAATAAAGAGCTTGCTGATATACTTTCAGAACTTGAGCTGAACCAGAAAGAGCTTGTTGAGCTCAGCAAGCAGACCGAGGAAGAAGAAAAAGAGCTGAAAAACCAAAGAGAGGAAATCATCAGTAAGATTGAGCCGGAAGATATTGAGCATTATGAGCGAAAAAATAAAGTCTTTTACGGCGAAGCGGTCGCAGTTGTCAGGAAAGGCTCGTGCCTCGGCTGTTACAGCTCAATACCTCCTCAGAAATCAATAGAAATTAGAATGGCTGAGAGAGTATTTACCTGCGAATCATGCGGCAGAATTCTGATAGCCGAAGAATTAATAACCGCGTAAGCTCTTGCGTAAAATCAAAGTATTTACCGACGGTGCCTCAAGAGGAAACCCCGGTGAAGCCGGAATCGGAATTATAATCTACGACGAAAACGACTTTATAATAGAAAGCCATAAGGAATACTTGGGCAAATCAACAAACAACCAGGCTGAATATAAAGCGCTGATTAAATCTCTGGATTTAATTAAGAAAATTTTAGAAAATGAAGGTAATATTAATACGGTGGAGTTTTATTCAGATAGTGAGCTGATGGTTAACCAAATAAATTTCGATTACCTGGTTAAAGAACCTGAGCTTGCCATATTGAATAATAAATTCCATGTAAAAGCTAAAAAAATGGGGTTAAAATATGTAATTCAGCACGTTGACAGGTATTTAAACAAGGCTGCAGATAGACTTGCAAACAAGGCAATAGACGGCAAAAAAAAAATAAGACCTCAATCATTCACTACTCAAACGACTTACACCTTCGGTAATTTTTTGCTATTTTAGAAAAAAGTCATACGGATATGAAAAAGCTTGCACTTTTTCCCCTGATTTCATTAATTGCAGCCCTACTGTATTCATTTGCAGCTGTATTTCAAAACGATTACTTAATCACATACGTTGAGTCTTCCTCCGGATTGCAGACAATGAATCTCGACGGCGGCAGAACGGAAATTGAAATTGCCGATGTTAATCTGGACGGGCACATTGATTTTTTGTCAATCGGCGACCATGGAAGTCCTTTCGTAAATACTCAGGAGCACGGAATAATGGTATGGTTTGGCAACGGAAGCGGTAGCAACTGGAGTTTATTCCAGAATGGCAACTTTGGCTATGGGGGAATTGCAATCGGAGATGTAAATAATGACGGGTTTCCCGATGCGGGGTACGGAATGCACCATGACTATTCAACAAATGATTTTGGCGACCAGCTTATTGAAGCGGCACTAGGTGATGGAACCGGAATGAGCTGGACACCATGGGATGACAGTCTCGGAACCCAGGGTGAAACATACGGAATGTTTTCAACTGATTTTGGCGATATTGATAACGACGGATTTCTTGATATTGGTGTTGTTTCATTTGGCTGCTGCAATGGACTGCGTGTATATAAGAACATGGAAGTAGGCAGGTGGCGAAGCTCTTTCACCGTTACAGGCGGAAATACAGCAATGGATTTTGTCTTTGGTGATATGGATAATGACGGCAATCTTGACTTTGCAGTCGCACATAATGCAGGAACACCGTATTTAGGAAACGGCACGGGAGGTTTTGTTTTAAAGCATAACAACCTTCCTGTCACGGGAAACTCTGGCTTCAAAGGCGTTTCGCTTGGAGATGTGAATAATGACGGAGCAAAAGACCTTGCATTTATTGAGTCAGCCAGCCCAAACAATGGCAAGCTGAACGTGTGGAAATGGAATGTAGGAACACAGTCGTGGGATAATTTATCATCAAACTTGCCGACATCATCAAACTATGCAGCAACTGCGTTATATGATATGAATATGGACGGATTTGCTGACCTTGTTGTTTTCGGGGCTGGACTGTTAACCATATGGGCGGGAAACGGAGGGACAAGCTGGAATCAAATTGGCACGTTTTCGGGATTCAATTCGCCGGGCGGTTATTCGGATATGACAATTGGTGATGCTGACCATAACGGTTTTGCAGATATTGTTGTAGAAGCATCACAAAGCTGCGGAACGTTCTGCGACAGAAACATTATCAAGCTTTTTAAAGAAACAACAGAATTTACAACTCTTTCAATTACCCCGATGTTTCCGCGAGGGTATGAAAGATTCAAAAATAATTCAGTTAAGTTCATCGAGTGGGTCAGTGCTGCACCCCAGGGTCAGACAACGAAAGTTAAATTGGAGTTTTCACAATCAGGAAGCAGCGGACCGTGGACGTTAATTGCTGACAGTCTGCCAAATAACGGGAGGTATCAGTGGAAAGTTCCTGCGTCTGTCAACTCAGCCAATTGTTTTATTAGATACACTGCATTTGTCGTAGGCGGTACAACAGCAATTGGAATGAATCCGAATCCATTTATTGTGGGGGATTTAGTCGGAATAAATTCTAGTGGCGAAATACCGAAAAATTTTAAACTACTGCAAAATTATCCCAATCCGTTCAATCCAATGACAAATTTCAAATTCCAATTGCCAAGCGGAGGATTTGTAAGACTGGTAGTTTATGATATTACCGGACGTGAAGTTGAAGCCCTTGTAAATGAACAGCTAACCCACGGCACCTACGAAATTCAGTGGGATGCAACAAACTACCCAAGCGGGGTATATTTTTATCAGCTAAAAGTTAATAATGGACAGTTAACCGTTTATTCTGACGCAAAGAGGGTGGTGCTGGTTAAGTAGATTATAATTACCCTTATTTAGTTTATTTAATTAAAACCAAAATTTTGCTATTTTTGTTTATATAAAAGAGGAAAGCTCAGGCAGCCGCTCCAATTATTTTTGGGGAGGAAAGTCCGAACACTCAAGAGCATGGTGCCCTGAGAAATCAGGGGTGCCCCCGATGAAAAGACGGGGCAACGGAAAGTGTCACAGAAAATAAACTACCTTGAGCAATCAGGGGAAAGGTGAAAAGGCGGTGTAAGAGACCACCGGTTCATGCAGTAATGCGTGAATGCAAGACAAACCCCGCCGGAGTGCAATGCCGCGTATAGTAACGACGTTTCGCTTTGCGAAGCAAGAGGGCTGCTCGTCCGATGTTACAGGGTTGGCAGCGTCAGATAAATGGCTGCAGGCCTGCTTCCGCAGGTTACAGAATTCGGCTTATGGGCTTTCCGTTTTTATTTAACTTTATTACTTAATCACCTCATTCTGTTCATGAAAAAATCAACCTTCCTCCAGCCGTTTTTCCCGGGTCCTTCGATTGTAGCATGTAAATTGCCTTCAACATTTCTATAAGTAATTTTTTGGGGAAAGTCATGCTCAGGATTTTCAAAAACCGCTTCGGTTTCGCTTAATGATGTAAGCTTAAATTTTACAGAGGCAGGGTTATGCTTAACATCTGCAATATAAAATATTTCACTTCCCTCTTTGACAAGCTTAAGTTTTTCGCTGGAGACGGTATCTCCGTTTTTCACAGTTTCAGAGCCGCCTGTATAAAGCGTATCACTTGCTTTTTCCCAATGCTCGTATGAAGTGGTCTCTCCGTCTGCACTTATCCACCTGTCAGCAATCCACAAAAGCTTTTCAAAATCGGTTTGTGAGTACGTCATATGCCCGATAAATAAAAAAATTACAAGCAGATTTCTGCACTTTAAAACTCTTTTCACATCCAATTTCAATGTTTGCAGATTTCACTTAATACGCCGCCGATGGATTTAGGATTTATAAACGCTATCAGCATATTGTCAGAGCCTGCGACAGGTTCTTTATTAATCAGCTCAAATCCGTTTTCACCCAGACTCTTCAGGTCGGCGCGAATATCGTTTGATTCATAAGCAATATGATGGATGCCTTCTCCTCTTTTTTCTATAAACTTACTGATTGGAGAGTCCGCTGATGTTCCCTCCAGAAGCTCGATTGTCGATTCACCGATTTTAAATTTAACTACATTAACTTTTTGCTCTGCAACATATTCCGGCTTTGAAGGCTCTGATTGAAGGAGCTTACTGTATATTTCTGCTGCGGATTTTAAATTTTTAACTGCTATTCCAAGATGTGATATTTTAGTTATCATATATAATCACTGAGCCCCTTTCTTTTCAGATAATCAACGATTTCTTTTACTTCCTGCGTCCGGTCTTTTTTACAGACTAACAGACCGTCTTTTGTATTAATAATCACAAGGTTATCGGCTCCAATTACACCTACAAACCCTTTTTGAGACATTATAAGATTATTTTGCGAATCCTTTATATAAGTATCCCCCATTATTACGTTATTATTTTTATCTTTTGTTTTAAGCCTATAGACTTCGTCCCAGCTTCCGAGGTCGCTCCACTTAAAATCCGCTTTGATTACATAAACGTTTTTCGCCTTTTCCATAATTCCGTAATCAATCGATATTCCTTTAATCTCCCCAAAAACCTGTTCCAGCGTCTTCTGGTATTTAGCTGTATGTATGGCTTTTTCAATTTTTTTCATTGCATGATAAAGGTCGGGGAGATATTTCTCCATTTGATTAAGTATAACATCGGCTCTGAAGATAAACATTCCGCTGTTCCACAAAAAATCACCGCTTTCAAGAAAAACTTTAGCTACGTCAAGAGAAGGCTTTTCGGCAAATGTTTTAACGCGAAAAATATCGATGTCGCTCTCAGGAACTTTATAATGCGTGTCTTCAATAAATTGTATGTAGCCGTAACCTGTTTCAGGGTGCGATGGTATTATGCCGAGAGTAACAATAGCGTCGTTTTGTTCTATGAATTTAAGTCCGGTGTTAACAACCGTAGTAAACTTATCAACATTTTCAATCAGGTGGTCAGCGGGAAGTACAAACATCTTCGCGTGTTCATCAAACTGTTTCAGTATAGTTGAGGCAAGTCCGATGCAGGGGGCTGTGTTCCGTCCCACCGGCTCGCCGATTATGTTTTCTTTTGGAATTTTGGGAAGCTGTTTTTTAACCAGATTAACATACTGCTTGTTCGTAATTACAAAGACCTGTTCCAGAGGCACAATGCTTTTTAAGCGCTTAATTGTAAGCTGGAACATGGTTTCAGAATTGTCTGAAATCGGAAGAAACTGCTTCGGAAGTTTGGAGGTTCCGTAAGGCCAGAACCTTGCTCCCACTCCGCCCGCCATAACTATTGCGTATGATTTCATCTGGTAAATTAAAATTATGAATCAGTAAAAATCTTAACCGGGTTATTTAAATACTGCACAAGAACATTAAAATCATCTGGTTTTTTGCCCGTTAAAATCATTTTAAATGTGAATATAATATATTTGATAATCTGCTGTATTTCCGAATCAAGCAAATCCATTCTGTAATCCTTAACATATTTTAAAAAAACATATGTGACTTCGGAAAGTTTTATAAGGTCCATTATTTTAACCGAAAATGCAATCCTTGCAATCATTCTGAGAGTGTTATTGAGGTCGTTTATTTTTTCAATTGCTTCAAATTTCTTGTATTCACCTTTTAATTCATTTATTTCCAAAAAAGTTTTCTCAAATTCTTTGACCAGGTATTTCAGCTTAAATAATACTGAAGAATCCTGCATTACAGTGGAAACATCCGTTTCGGTTATTTCCGCTTCATGAGCTGGTTCAGCTTGTTTTTTCCCCTGCTCCTGAACAGGTTCTTCCATATCCGGTCCGGACTTCACTGATACTTCAACTTCTTTAATATATTCTTCCTCAGGAGTTCCCATAACTTCCGATTTAAGCTTTTCCATTCTGTCTACAATTGTATCGTAGTTTAGATAATCTTCTCCTTTTATCAGGCTGTTTACCATTGCAAGCGAAGAATCAAGGAGCCTTATTCTTTCGCTTATTAAAATCACAGGTGAATTGATTGCTTTAGTGAAATATAAATTCATTGTGAGAAAAATATCAGCAATCAAATCAAATGACAACTGGCGTGAAAGGTTTCCAAGTTCGCTTGTTATTTCAATAATTTCACTTATGGACTTCAGGCATTTTTCGCTTTTCATTCCTCCTTCGCCTTTCCTGCAGTCTTTATCAATGTATGCAAAAAGCTTTTCAAGGATTTTTACCTCTTCAAAGAACTTGTTTTCAAACTTATTATAAGCTTCGTTTGTAACAGTTTCTTCCTTAATAACATCTTTCTCGGCTGAAAATGAGTCGGCTGATTCAGACTTTTTAACTTCTATTTCAATTTCCGGAAGCTCTTCCTTTACAATTTCGGCTTCTTTACTATCCAAAGTTTTATCGGCAACGGGTTCAATCTCTTCTTCCTCAATTTCCATCTCCCTGCCTGCAGTTAAGTCTTCGGGTTTTGTTTCTCTGACTGCTTCAATTTCCTCTTCGGGGTTATCTTCGGGAATTTTTTCTTCGCCGGCAAAATCCTTTTCCGCGTCCTCTTCGGAGACTGATTCTGTATTTTCAACTGAGTCGGTTATGCTTTCAAGCTCAAAGACCTCGGTATCTTTGTCCAAAGTTTCTGGGTTTTCAATTATACTTAGCTTACTATCTTCCGATTCCTCAGTAATTTCTTCCAATTCCTGAACACTGGTTATATTTGATAAGTTTGCTTCTTCTTCAACGCCAATTTTAATAGTGTCCTTTGATATTTCCTGCGTTTCCCCTTCATCGGTCTGCTCGATGGTTTCTTCCGCTATACTATCTATTGCCTCGCTTACACTTTGGCTTTTAAACTTAGCTATTTCAGTGCATATTTTCGAAAGGTTTTTAATATCATACTCAAAGTTATCCTTTACATTAAAAATGGTTACCTGCGATTTATCGATTTTATCGGAAATATAAAGCATATATTTAAAAAGTGCATCAAGTCCCGCGGTTTTGCCTATACGGTAAGTTAATTCAACGATTTCGTCCGTTGCGATAATTCTGTTGACAAGTTTTCTAAGGCGCAGGTTATCCATAAACTCACTACCGCCTGAATTAACGACAGTATATAAAAGATAATTTATATAATCTTTTTTGAATGTCATTTACGCGTTTAAATAGACCCTTTCAACTCTATCGGCAACAGCACAAAGCACTTCGTAGGGAATGGTTCCCGTAAGCTTTGCAAGCTTATCCGCTCCGATACCATACCCGTTTTCCTCACCCATTAATAAAACATCATCTCCGATTTTAACTCTGTACCGAGGACCCAGGCTAACCATAATCCAGTCCATTGTAACAGCACCGACCTGCGGGTAAAATCTTTTGTTTATCAGAACTTTCGATTTATTTGAGAGCAGCTTCCAGTATCCGTCACCGTATCCTGCCGGAATCGAACCGATAAAAACGGCACTCTTGGTAAAATATTTCCTGCCGTAAGAAATGCTCTCTCTTGGACCGACTTTCTTAATGTAAGTTATTTTAGATTTAAAATTCATTATCGGTTTCAGCTGAATTTTATTGCGAATACTGCTTGAAGGATAGTAACCATATAACAGAATCCCCGGACGCACCATGTTAAAATAAGAATTCTTTAAATCAAGCACCGCACCACTGTTAGCCGCATGAATAATCGGAAATTCCAAGCCTTTCTTTTTCAATTCATGAAGCAAATCATTAAACCTGTTAAGCTGAAGATTTGCAAAACTTTTATTCTTCTCTTCCGATGCTGCAAAATGCGTAAAAATTCCTTCAAGCTCCAGATTTTTAAGCGAGGCAATTTGTAAAATATTGCGGAATGCTCTTTTATAATCAAACCCTATTCTTCTCATGCCGGTATCTATCTTAATGTGAACTTTAAACCTGCTTCGGAATCTTCTGCTGTAATCATTTAAAAATTTTGCCGTATCAAGCGAAGCTACGGTTGCCGTTAAGTTATGTCTGTGAAGTATCGAAACATATTTTGCCGGCTCGAGTTTTGAATGAATCAAAGTTCCGAAAACGAGTATCGGCGTCGACTGAATTAACCTTCTCAGCCGGATTGCCTCATCGTAATTGGCTACGCCTAAAAAATCAATGCCGTAATCTACAAGCTTTTTGCTTATTTCCTCGATTCCGTGCCCGTACGCGTTCGCTTTAACTACTCCGCATATTTTAATTCTCCTGCGCGGGTACTCCCTGTGTATATGACGCTTTATTTGTTCAACATTGAATGCAAGCTTTTTAAAATCTATTTCTGCACGGGTTGGGTTCAATTAAAGTTATAATCCGGGTTTGGTTAACTTCATCAAATCTAAAACTTTATTGAGCTTTTTTTCAGGCATTATTTTCTTTTCCCTTATAACATCCATAATCGACCTGCCTGATTTAACCGCTTCCTTTGCAATTTCTGCCGCCCTTGAGTAGCCAATTATTGGATTAAGCGCCGTAACAATGCTTATTGATTTCTCAGCATACTCTCGGCATTTTTTTTCATCGGCTTTCAGTCCCGCAATGCACTTTTCATCAAATGCCTTCAAGCCGTTTTTTAGAATTTCAATCATCCACACAATGTTGAAAATCATTACAGACATCATTACATTAAGCTCAAGCTGGCCAGCCTGTGAGCACATCATCACTGTGTGGTGATTCCCCATTACTTGATACAGGACCTGGTTAAACATCTCCGCCATCGAGGGATTTACCTTCCCCGGCATTATCGAAGAGCCCGGCTGAACGGCAGGCATTATTAACTCTCCAAAGCCTGTTGTCGGACCCGATGCAAGAAGCCTCAAATCATTAGTTATCTTTGTCATATCTGCTGCGAAATTGTTTATTGCAGATGAAAGCTCCATAATCGGAAGCATGCTTTGCATTGCTTCAAAATAATTTCGCGTTGGTCTTAGCTTAAGTCCTGTTACCTTGGAAAGATTTTTTGCCATCAGTGTTCTGTATTTTACATGTGTGTTAAGTCCAGTTCCGACTGCTGTGCCGCCAATGCCCAGCTCGGAAAGATGCTTTTGCGTTGCAGCAATCAAATCAAAATGCTTTCTAACTATTTCTTCGTATCCTGAAAATTCCTGCCCGAGAGTTATAGGTGCGGCATCCTGCAGGTGAGTTCTTCCCGATTTGATTACTTTTGAAAACTGCTTTGCCTTTTTCGCAAACGTATTTTGTATATGCTTAATTACAGGCAGAAGTTTCTTAACCATAATAAGTGAGGCAATTCTCATTGCAGTAGGGAAGGTATCGTTTGTCGATTGAGCCATATTAACATGGTCGTTGGGGTTGATTAACTTATAATTTCCTCTTTTTCCGCCAAGGATTTCAATTCCCCTGTTTGCAAGAACTTCATTTGTATTCATGTTGTGGGAGGTTCCTGCTCCCGCCTGATACACGTCCACTACAAAATGCTCTCTGTGTTTTCCTTTGAGAACTTCATCGGCTGCTTTTACGATTGCACCAGCAATTTTTTTGTCAAGAATACCCAAATGACTGTTTGTAATAGCTGCGGCTTTTTTTATGTAAACATATGAGTCAATCATTACAGGGTGAGCCTTCCAGCCGCTTACGGGAAAATTCT
The DNA here is from genome assembly GCA_022616535.1 of Chlorobiota bacterium. Lineage (GTDB taxonomy): Bacteria > Bacteroidota > Ignavibacteria > Tepidaquicellales > OLB5 > JAKEEM01. The sequence continues at coordinate 15,311 of JAKEEM010000032.1, forward strand.
GAACCGCTCTTTGAGTCTGGACTCCGTAATAAGCTTCAAATGGAATTTTGATTTCACCCAGTGAATCTTTTTCCATTCTTGTTTTTTTTGATTTTTTGCGCGAAATCATTATTTTTACCTGTCCTTGCCTGAAAAATTTAATACTCTAATAACGTGATAAAATTTTAGTAAATTGCTAAGTAATTTAACAATTAATTATTATTAGTTATAGTTAAAATTTTATGAAAAAATTTGCTAGTTTCACTTTCATCCTGCTGTTAATATCGCTGAGCATTAATGCTCAGGAGGATACAGTTCAGACTGAGGAAATTGACCCTGTTAAAGCCGAGATATCCAAAATCATCAAGGAGGTAAATAAACGCTCTGCCGAAGTTGATAATATTCTTTCCGAAGGTGAAATTAAAATAAAAACACCTAAGCTTGACGAATCAGGCTCGATTGAAATTCATGTAAAAAAGAAAGATGACGTTTGGTTCAAAATTGAAGGACCCCTTGGAATAGACGCTGCAACCGGACATTTTAACCGCAAGAGGTTTGTATTTTTTGATGACCTGAACGATGTTGTAACAACCGGCACGCCCACAATTTTAAATATAGGAACGTTGACAAGAATAAGATGCACATTCGACGATATGCTTAATGCTTTTTCGGGAACCGTAAGAATACCCAAAGGAAAAAAAGATGAGCTTTCGATGAGCGAAGAAGGTTCTCAGTATGTTCTTTCGCTTAAGCGAGGAACTATAACCAGAAAATACTGGGTCGATAAAAATAATTATTCGGTCTATAAATATTTATACCTGAATAAAAGCGGACAAACACTAATCTCATTCGAATTTTCTAATTTCTCAAATTACGGGACAAGCTCTTATGCAAGAAAAGTTGAAATTAGAAGACCGAAACAAAGAGAGTATTTTAAAATTACGATGGAAGAAGTTAACTTGAACCAAAGCTATCTGGATTTCAAGGTCGATTACCCAAGTGATGTAAGAATGAGAGCATGGAAATAACTTACACAGAATATTTTAAAATTTGATATTTTTTCCTAAAATATAAAATTATTTATTCAATTTTTTCTTATCAAGTTGGTATTGCCTGAAAGAATAATTCATATTATTTTTACACAGATTGGATAATGTAAGAAAAACATATTGCAGCTGCGGTGAGTGGCACGATTTCGACGAAGGCACCGTCAAAAAGCTTCGATGGAACGAAATTCCCGAGTACATTGAATGCCACGATTGCCCGGAGTGTAATCCCGACGTGCTGGACAATATGGAAGACCATGAGGACGAAGCTTATAATGAAAACGTAAATATTGAAGATTTAAACGGAAATATGAATATTGAAGATTTTGAAGACGATTTTGCCGAGGAGTATTAATAATTTACTATTGCTTTTTATTTAAAAATTAACTTACTTTCCCTTAATTAATTCGTAACTTTTCGTAAAATGAAAAAGCTGGCGGCAATAGCCGCGTTAATGCTTTTTGTTTCTATGGAATCATATTCCCAGAGAATATTATTCCAGACCGATTTTGAAACAATCCCCCTTGTCTTCCCCGACAGCCTTCCCGCCGGATGGAAGAAACTGGATGTTGACCAGAACAATCCTGTTTTAGGATGGGCTGTGAATGATACTAACCAGCATTTCGGTGGTGATACTTCTGTCTTTAAGCCAAGAGCGCACAGCGGAAAAAAATGTTTGTTCATATTCTGGCTTGCGGGACTCGGAAACAATAATCTGAACGACGACTGGGTTTGGACAGACAGCTTGAGAATTCAAACCGGTGACAGTTTGATTTTCTGGTGCCTGCTCGGCAGCACACCGAACATTGCTCCATATCCCGATTCCGTTCAGGTTCATATATGCACAGCACAAACGCCATCATCAACAATACTAAAGCTTCAGACAATCAAAAGCAACGATTCAGCCGGCAATCCATTAAATAATAATATTTGGAAGGAGTTCAAATACAGCTTAAGCCAGTTTGCCGGGCAGACGGTTTATGTTGCGTGGCGTTATTATATGGTTGTCAGCCAGTCTTCAGGTCTTTGGATAAATATTGACGATTTATTTATCGGAAATCATAGTGCTATTGGTATTAAGCAAATCAGCGGCGAAATCCCCAGAAATTATGAATTGAACCAAAATTATCCGAATCCCTTTAACCCGTCTACAAAAATAAATTTCAGTATTCCGAAATCATCATTAGTTAAAATAACTGTTTTTGACCCTCTTGGCAGAGTAGTTGAAACAATAGTTAATCAAAATTTAAAGGCAGGGTATTATTCAGCCACTTGGAATGCCGGAAACCTTCCGAGCGGTGTTTATTTTTACAAAATCTTGGCAAATGAATTTACTCAAACTAAAAAAATGATTCTTGTAAAATAAAATTTCATTTATGGAGAAACTTCTACTAATTTTATGTTTTACGGTTTTAACAAATTTATATTCACAGTATTATTACAACCAATATGCAAATTTTGACGGTGTAAATGACCTCCTCATCGCCCCGCCTAATCCTGATTTTAATCTGGACTCAGCCTTTACAATTGAAGGATGGATTTTCGTACAGGATACAATAGGAACGAATAAAACTATAATAAGCACAGTAAACAGCAGCTTAAGCTCAGGCTATGCATTGTTAGTGCAGGGCTCAAGCTCAAACCCGGGAAATGCGGGTAAGCTACAGCTTAATTTAAACGGAGGCAACAATAATTTTGTTCAAACTGCGGCAACACGCCTCGCTTTGAACGGATGGTCGCATTTTTCGGTATCCTTCCGTAACGCGGCACCAAATAATGATACTATCAGATTTTATATTAACGGAACGCTTATCCAATCCTTTACCTCAAATGTTCCGCCGCTTTCTAACAGCAGTGATTCTGTAAGAATTGGAAACTGGTATACTCCCGTCAATTTTGCCAATGCCTTAAGAGGCAGGCTGGATGACTTGAGAATTTATAAAACCGTGAAAACTTCGGCTATAATTCCGACAGACAGGGGCATCCCCCTGGGCATGGATTTATTTTTTAACGTAAGTCTACTAAGCGGTTCTAACTATTACAGATTTCTTGTCTCAGCGTGGAATTTTAACGGAAACGGCAATGACAGAGTAGGCAGTTATAATAACCTTTCGGCATTTGGAGGTGCATTTTACGGCGGTAACGGATTTAACCCCGATAATTACAGAACGCAGGGTAATTACTATATGCGTTTCCCGGGCAGCAGCTGGCTTTCTGCAGATGACGGCACAAACAGTATATATGACCTCGATACTGCGTGTACAATAGAAGCATGGGTATATATAGATGCGTACCGAACCCAGCCCCAAACAATAGTTAGTAAAGGGACGTCCGGCTATAGTTACATTCTGGCAATCGGCAGCTCACCGTCCAATTCCCCGATTTTTATTTTAAATTCAGGAACAAAACTCATTCAAAGCTCAAAAGCAATTTTGCGGAGAGTGTGGACTCATATTGCAGCAACATATGTTTCATCGACGGGGCAGATGTCTTTATTTGTAAACGGCGTATTGGATACTAATAGAACTTTTTCCGCCGGCAACATTAATTTAACAAATGATTCTTTTTATGTTGGCCGAAGCCTGTTTGGCGAATATATGTACGGCTCAATCGATGCGATAAAAATCAGCAAATATGCAAAATCACAGCTGGGGATTCAGAGCTTTCTTCACACAAGCGTAGATAACCTAAATTATTCCGGCGGGGCGGGACTTCAATCAAGCTATAATTTTGAGGGCAATACAATTGACAACATAAGCAATGGTAATATTCTTATCCCAAGAATCAACGTTTACTTTGAAAGGCTGAATAACACCGGAGGTGCAGGTGGCGCTGCGCAAGCTCCGCTTTTAAGAACATCGAATAGCGATGCCGGTTTCCAAAGCACAGCTTACTTTATAAGCAATAATAGACTTCACATTGGCAACGGAACTACAATAAGAGACTCTGTTTTAATCAACAATATATCCGGAACAAACCGCTTGTCGGTAGTGCTTCTTATGAATCATACAAACGCTGCTGATGTAACGGTGAATTTAAGAGCTCCAAATGGAACAAATATTAATTTAATTGCCTCTCTCGGCGGAACAAACAACGATATAATGACCGTCTTTGATGACTTAGCAGATAGTCTTGCCAACACTTCACTTGTCCCGTTTTCCATGAGAGTTCGTCCGGTTATTCCGCTGTCATCACTTCCCCAATCAAACCAAAACGGATATTGGAGGATTTCTGTCACCGATAATGCCTCGACTGCGGATTCAGGCAGAGTTTACATGTGGGGATTAAAATTTATTTCAACCGTTGGAGTTCAAAACGGTAACGGTAATTTGCCGGATAAATTTGCCATGTATCAAAATTATCCCAACCCTTTCAATCCAGTGACAAATTTCAAATTCCAAATACCAAAAACTTCATTTGTAAAATTAATAATATACGACTTGTTTGGCAGGGAAGTTACAACGCTGGTTAATGAAAAATTAAATGCCGGAACGTATGAGTTTAAGTGGGATGGATCAAACTATGCAAGCGGGGTGTACTTTTATAGATTTCAGACAGATGAATTTAAAGAGTCAAGGAAAATGCTGTTTATTAAATAAAATTGAGGAATTTTAAATCCCAGTTTTTCTACATATTTGAATATCAATAATTTTATATTATATTTGCTGGCATTTTTAAAATTTAAAACATAAGCGTATGAAGACATCCAAAACCGGGCTGTTAGATCCTTATGTTCCCTCGCCAACCAAACCTTGGAATAAAAACCTCGTAACACATTTGCTCAACAGAACGATGTTCGGAGCAAAAGTATCGCAGGTAAATACGGTCTTAGGCTTGACGCCTTCGGAGGCTGTTGACCTTTTATTTCAAACTGAATCTCCTCCGCAACCGCCGGGAAGCTGGGTGACAGAAGCCCCTGATTTTAATTCGTCTTACAATGCACAAAGAAGGAATGAGCTTAGAACCTGGTGGATGCGCCTTATGTATGAACAGCCAATTTCCATTCGGGAAAAAATGACTTTGTTCTGGCACAATCATTTTGTGTCCGAAGGTGCTACCGTTATTATTCCCCAATATTTGTATATACAAAACGTTTTGTTGAGGCAGAATTGTGCCGGAAATTTTAAAGAATTGACAAAGCAGGTAACGCGAGACCCTGCCATGCTTATTTACCTTGACGGAAGGTATAATGTTGTTGGAAACCCGAATGAAAACTATGCGCGGGAGCTATTAGAGCTCTTTACAATGGGAATCGGAAATTATACGGAATTTGAGGTAAGAGAAGCGGCTCGTGCCTTAACAGGATGGGTTCTTTCGGGCTTAGGTTCGGTTTTCGTTCCATCCAGACACGATTACGGGAATAAAACATTCCTTGGTCAAACTGGGAATTTTGATGACAATGACATTATAAATATTGTCTTTAGTCAGTCCGTCACTGCAAAATTTATATGCGCAAAACTGTACAGAAACTTTGTAAATGAATCGTCTAACATGGCATATGCTCAACCGGTTATTGATGAAATGGCTAATATGTTGAGAGGCAATAATTACGAATTGATGCCGCTTTTAAAAACATTGTTTAAAAGCAAGCTCTTTTATTCGGATAATGTAATGAGTTCAGTGATTAAAAGTCCAATCGATTTAATGCTCGGTGCAATCAAAATGTTAAATATAATTTTCGATGCCTCAACCATTAATACCCGATTGAATTTTGTAATTTCACAGGCTTCAAGCGCAGGCCAGTATTTACTAGACCCGCCTAATGTTCAAGGTTGGGTTGGTTACAGACAGTGGCTCAGCACGATTGCAATGCCCATTAGAACATCCTTCTCCGAAAGTATAATTACAGGGCTCCAAAAAAACGGACAGCCTACAGGCTTCTCAGTTGATGCTTATGCGTTCGGAACATCTTTTCCCGACCCCAATGATGCATATAAGCTCACTAAGGATATGACCGAGCACCTGGTTAGACTCCCATTAACTCCTAACCAGATTAACTTTCTGCTTGAGGTGCTGCTTGATGGTACAGTAATAAATAACTGGAACATCAATGACCCGCTGGCCCCGTCGAGAATCAAAAAATATTTAAAAGCTTTGGTTTATCTGGCTGAATTTCAGCTAATATAAAACTTTGGGGGTATCATAAAATGAAAAGAAGAGACTTCATCAAAACACTGGCAGTATCAGGCGCAGGCGCCGCATTGAGCTTTAACTCGATACCAGTTAAGGCACTTGGTTTCAATTCAGTGTTAAGCAAAGTGCTTAACCCGTTTATCGAAACGGATAAGGTTTTGGTCGTAATTCAGCTCCTGGGGGGAAATGACGGTTTGAATACTGTAATACCTTACCAGGACAGCATGTATTACACAAGAAGACCCGTGCTTGCAATTCCCCAGAGCAGTGTGCTGAGCTTGCCTAATACTGCTATGGGACTTCACCCTGCACTTACCGATATGAAAAACCTGTTTGTTGACAGCAAGATTGCAATTGTTCAAAATGTCGGCTACGCCAGCCCGAACTTTTCGCATTTTAGGGCTACGGATATCTGGCACACAGCTTCCAATTCAAACCAATATTTTACAACTGGCTGGCTGGGAAGATATTTAAGGGAAGAGTATCCGAATTATCCCAATACCATACCCCCCGACCCGATGGCTATACAAATAGGCTTAAGCGCATCTTTATCGCTAATGTCTCAGGTTGGCGATATGTCGCTAACGTTTCAGGACCCTAACCAGTTTTATCAGTTAGTTCAGGGACCGAACTATAACGGCTACGAGAAAGTTAAAACACTTGCCGGACCTGAGCTTGATTTTGCAAGAAGAGTTGCAGCTGATTCTTTGCAGTATGCAACCAAAGTGCGGGACGCCTCAAATAACGGGCAAAATCTTGCAACTTACCCAACAAATAATTCGCTTGCCGATCAGCTTAAAATTGTCGCCCGCTTAATCGACGGCGGGCTTGAGACAAGGTTATATGTTGTTACAATAACGGGATTTGACACACACACACAGCAGCTAATTCCGCACAACACATTGCTTACAAGGGTAAACGGGGCCATTAATGCCTTTTATACCGATTTATTTTTAAACAATATCTCAGGCCGAGTAGTTGGGCTGACACTCTCGGAGTTCGGAAGAAGAGTATTGGAAAACGGCAGCGCCGGAACCGACCATGGGACAGCGGCACCAATGATTTTATTCGGCGACCTTGTTAACGGAGGTATTTACGGAAATAACCCTGACCTTGTTAATCTTACCAACGGCAACTTAAGCTACCAGTATGATTACAGGCAGATTTATGCCTCGGCTTTGCAGCAGCTTTTTGCTGCATCGAATCAGGAACTTCTCAATGTATTATACCAGAATTTCCAGACCCTGCCGCTGATTGTTCCCCAGCAGGCGAAAATCAAACAGGGAAGGCAGACATTTTCATTAGGGCAGAATTATCCCAATCCCTTTAACCCGTCAACGGAAATTTCGTATACCCTTTTGAAAGACAGCCACGTAGCAATAAGAATTTTCGATGTATCCGGCCGGGAGGTGCAGACAATTGTTAACGAGTTTCAATCAGCCGGAACGCACAAGGTTGTATTCGATGTTTCGGGAAGAAGGAATTTATCAAGCGGAGTTTACTTCTACAAGCTTCAGGCAGGCGATTTCATTGATGTAAAAAAGATGATTCTGGTGAAGTAATAAATTCTAAAATTAATAAAAAAAGCGAGTCATGAGGCTCGCTTTCTTTATTATATAGTGCGGGAGGCGGGACTTGAACCCGCACGCCTTGTGAGCGCCACCCCCTCAAGATGGTGTGTCTGCCAGTTCCACCACTCCCGCAATTGAATTAGTAAAAATGTACATTTTTAAAAGAACTCCGCCTGTATCTTTCTAGGTAACCTTTCCCGCTAAATCTGGATTTCCTCGACTTCGTCTCGCTCAACCAGTATGGCCAGTGGAATTTATCCGCCTCAGGCGGACCACTTCCGCAATCAGACCTAATTCTTTTCGATTTACAGTCTGAGTTTACAAATTTAACAATTCCTGCTTTTAGTTTAAAGATAAATCACTCTGGTGAGATAACTTATTTACGCTGACTTTTTACTTCCCCAATTTTTTAGTAAATTTGTTAAATCCTTCAGTTTTAATCCCCAAAATATCATTTTTTAAGGCAGAATTTGTAAATTTATTTATATAAGGAGTAAAATTAATTAAATGAAAAGAATCGGAATATTATTCGGACAGGAAAACACTTTTCCCCCCGCCTTTATTGAAAGAGTTAATTTGAAAGCGAAGGAATTAAATGCTGATATAATTGCCGAGCCGGTTTCAATCGATAAGGTTGTTCAGGGCGAGGCGATGAAATACCAAGTTATAATAGACAGGATTTCACAGGACGTTCCTTTTTACCGGGCGTATCTAAAGAATGCGGCAATAAGCGGAACAGCGGTTATAAATAACCCATTCTGGTGGAGCGCCGATGAAAAGTTTTTTAACAATTCGCTAATGACAAAAATCGGTGTGCCTGTGCCAAAGACAGTTATACTGCCTTCCAACCAGCTGCCGACTGATACAAAAGCCGACTCATTCAGAAATTTATCGTTTCCGTTGGACTGGGATGCTATATTCGCTTACATTGGATTCCCTGCTTACTTTAAGCCTCACGCAGGCGGCGGGTGGAAGAGCGTCTATAAAGTAAATAATTCCGAAGAGCTTTACCGCGCGTATAATGAAACGGGACAGCTTGTAATGATGCTTCAGGAAGAAATTAAATTCGAAGCATATTACAGGTGCTACTGCCTTGATAGAAAGGACGTTTGGCTCATGCCTTATGAGCCGCGCAATCCCCACCACTTGAGATACATTCAGGACGGAAGTGAGATTGACCCTGCAAAGCATAAAATGCTTGCTGACACTGTTTTAAAAATTAACCGCGCACTCGGGTATGACTTCAACACTGTTGAGCTTGCCGTAAGGGACGGCGTTCCGTATGCAATTGATTTCTGCAATCCCGCGCCGGATGCTGATGTTAATTCCATTGGGAAAGTAAACTTCGAGTGGATAGTCGAAGCCGCTGCTAATATGGCAATACGCAGGGCGTTAAATCACCGCGAGGGGCTCAACAACTTAACATGGGGTGATTTTGTCTACGCTTTTGCTAATAATGAAAAAATTGAAGAAGGAATGTATGATAAGTCGTTAATGCCAAATGCAAAATGACAAATGTCAATTTGGCAGTAGAGTAGTTTTAACATTTTGGCTTGGACATTTCCTGCCTGCTGCAGGCAGGACATTGCGTTTTTCTGTATATTGTTTTATTAATCAATAATATATAGATTGTGTGATTATTTAAATCATTAATGTATAAGAGCGTATTTACTTTAGGAATTGAGGAAGAGTTTCAGATTGTAGACCCTGAGACGCGCCGGCTTGTATCCCATATGCAGCAGATAGTTGATTCAGGGAAAGTGTTTTTAAAAGAACAAATTAAACCCGAAATGCACGCATCGGTTGTTGAAGTCGGCACTAAAGTATGCGCCGATATACATGAAGCAAGGGCGGAGGTTACTAATCTCAGGGCAAATCTTTCAGCGCTTGCAAAAGAAAGCGGGCTAAGGATTGCAGCAGCGGGGACTCATCCTTTTACGCACTGGAATGAAGTTAATATAACAGACCATCCGAGATACCATGAAATTGTAAGCGAAATGCAGGAGACAGCACGGGCTAACCTGATATTCGGGCTTCATGTTCACGTTGGCGTGCCGAACAGGGAAGTCGGTATCCAGATAATGAATGCAGCGAGGTATTTTATACCTCACATTTTTGCCCTGTCTACAAACTCACCTTTTTGGCTCGGAAGAAATACGGGTTTTAAATCTTACCGTGTAAAAGTTTTTGATAAGTTTCCAAGAACGGGCATACCAGATTATTACGACAGCGTTTCTGAATTTGATAATTACGTTAATCTTCTGGTTAAAACCAACTGCATAGATAACGGAAAAAAAATCTGGTACGATATCCGTCTTCATCCGTATTTTAACACGCTGGAGTTCCGAATGTGCGATATACCGATGCGCGTTGATGAAACAATCTGCCTTGCCGCTATAATGCAGGCAGTTGTCGTAAAGCTTTACAAGCTCATGAGGCAAAACCTCGGCTTCAGGATTTACCGGCGCGCATTGATAAATGAAAACAAGTGGCGCGCAGCCAGGTACGGAATTGACGGCAAGCTGATTGATTTCGGAAAGCAGGAGGAAGTTGATTTCAAAATACTCATAATGGAGCTGCTCTCATTTGTAAGCGATGTTATGGATGATTTAAACAGCTGGGACGAGGTTAACTATGTCCTGCAAATACTTCAGAACGGAACCGGCGCGGACAGGCAGCTCACTCAGTGGGACGGCACCCAGGAAGGGTTTAAAAAAGTTGTTGATTACATTATCGAAGAAACTCATATTGGTATAACCTAAACAAGTCAATAACATAATCTAATTTTAATGGAGAAAACAATTACTGATTTCGACAGAGAGCTTTCCGAAGGCGCAGGCAATGCAATCAACGTCTGCTTAAAGCTTAAGCCGGAGGAAAGAGTTACAATCATTTCGGATAACGAAAATCTTGAAATAGCTTCTTCTCTTGCGGCGGAGATAAGAAAAATCGGCTCTGACTACAGTCTAATGGTTATCGAAGATTATGCACCGCGCCCGATTAAAAGTATGCCCGCTCCGATACTTGAAGACCTTGCAATGTCACAGGTGAGCATTTTTTGTGCCTCCGCTCATGAAGGCGAGCTCGGCTCAAGAATCCAGATGACGGAGGTAATCGACAGGCATAAAATCCGCCACGCACATATGGTAAATATAGAAAAGCAAATAATGAAGGAAGGTATGAGGGCAGATTTTATTAAAATAGATGAGATCAGCAGAAGGTTAATCGAAAAAGCGCGCAAAACCAAGATCATAGCAGTAAAATCGAATGCAGGAACGGATTTAACTGCTGAGTTTTCTCCAAAGCTGAAATGGATTAAAACAAGCGGGTTGATCTCTGCGGAGAAGTGGGGCAATCTGCCAGGGGGAGAGATATTCACCTCGCCGCTAAATGTTAACGGTGTATTTGCGGTGGACGGAGTCGTAGGCGACTACCTTTGCAAAAAATACGGCGATTTGAAGGATAATCCGATTATAATAGAGATTAAAGATTCCCGGATTACGAATATGAGCTGTGAGAATAAAACGCTGCTTGAAGAATTTACAAGGTATACTATGACGGATGAAAACTCAAACCGTGTGGGTGAGTTTGCAATCGGCACGAACATTTGCCTTAAACACGTTATAGGTAACATTCTGCAGGATGAAAAGCTTCCCACAGTGCACATGGCTTTCGGTCACCCCTATACTAAATACACAGGCGCTGATTGGGAATCTACGACTCATATTGACTGCGTAAGCGTCAAGTGCAGTGCTTGGTTCGACGGCGCGCTTGTTATGGAAAAAGGAAAGTTCCTAATTTGAATTTTTTTTGTTTTTGTTTTCATAGCATGGACAGAACGACTCGTCCGCCTCAGGCGGAATGTTCTGTCACTGCTTGTAATAAATATTTACCCTGCTTTTGATTTTTATATCGATAAAGAATCAATCCGAGGAAGCTTGTCTTACCCATGAAAACGGGTATCCAGGGAAGACCATCGCTCAAAGCCTGAATTTTCCCTGCTCTTAAAGTTTGTCTCTGGATTCCGCCTTTGCGGGAATGACAAAATGTGTTTACTCTAATAGATAATTTCGTATCGGCAATTTTCAGATGCCGTTTAATAGCGAAATAATACAGTTTGATATTAAAAACTCCCTTAGCTTTTACCTTTTTACTTTTGCATTTTTACTGTTTACTTGCAATATGGTTCCTGAAATACGAAAAAAATATAACTCAGAGTTTACTGATGAAAAATTCCTTGCGTTTCTCGATGATTTAAATTCTTCCTTTGGCTTTAAAATTGATTTCAGGATTGCCGAGACCCCGATTTTCATTGGCAAAGAATTCAAAAACGAAATTCTTAAGGCAGTCGGTGAAATTACGGGGTATTTAACAAGCGATGACTACAAAAAGCTTTCGCTGAACGCAATTCCCCAAGGAAACCAAGTGCCAAATGACCCCGGCTACACGGATATGATTGCCCTTGATTTTGCAATCTGCAAAGATGAAAAAGGTAATTTTATTCCGCAGCTGATTGAGCTGCAAGGGTTTTCATCGCTCTTTTTTTACGAGCTGCTGCAAAACGCAATGTACAGGAAGCACTTCGATATTCCTGAAAGATTCGGTGGACTGTTTGGAATCCATAAGCCCGAGGAATATATTGAAGTGCTTAGGAGCGTTATCGTAGGAGACTCAAATCCCGAGAATGTGATACTGCTTGAGATAGAGCCGGAGAAACAGAAAACAAGAATTGATTTTGAGTGCTGTTACAAATTTATCGGCGTTAAGCCCGTTTGCCTGACCAAAGTTAAAAAAGAGGGTAAGGATTTATTTTATGAATCCAACGGCAGGAAAATTAAAATTGAGCGTATATACAACCGTGTAATCTTCGATGAGCTTAACAGGCGAGAGGATTTGAATTTTAATTTCAGTTTTTTTGATGAGCTGAATATTAAATGGATACCCCACCCGAACTGGTTTTTCAGAATCAGCAAATATACACTTCCGTTTTTAAAGAGCAAATATGTGCCCGATACGAATTTCCTCAGTGATTTCGATTCATTTCCCGATGATTTGGAAAACTACGTCTTAAAGCCGCTGTTTTCATTTGCGGGTGTCGGAGTGCAGTATGATGTAACAAAGGAAGTGCTGGATAAAATCAATGACAGGCAGAATTACATACTTCAGCGGAAAATCATTTACGAGCCGGTGATTGAAACTCCCGACGTTCCTGCAAAAGCTGAGCTTCGCCTGCTCTTTGTCCACAATGACGGCAAGCCGTATCTTATTAACAACCTTGTCCGCCTCAGCAAAGGCAAGATGATGGGGGTTGACTTCAACAAGGAAAAAACCTGGGTCGGCTCAAGCTTAGCGTACTTTGAGCATTTGTAAAATTCAGTTGATTACCTGTGGCTTTTTTAAATTATTATAAATGATTAATTTTGTTAAAATTATAAAATTGGTTTAAGTTTGGATTTATTGACTATAAAGCAAGCTAGCAAATGGGCAAGTTCATTCTTAAATAAGAATGTAACGGAGTCAAATATTGCATATTTGATTAATTACGGAAGAGTACCTAAAAAAGGGGAAAACGGTAACGTTTATGTTTCTAAGAAGGATTTAGAGAAATACTATAGTTCTTATAATGGGAATAAGGAAATTGATTGGAAAAGCAAGCTTGGAGATGATTTAAACTGGCATCTTTCATTTGAGCAGTATAAAGAAGCTGAAACAACAAAACATGTCCACCGTTTACATCCTTACAAAGGTAAGTTCATTCCTCAGCTTGTTGAATATTTTTTAGATAGCCATACTGATGAATTTAAAAAGGAAGTTTATTTTAATAAAGGGGATATAATATTAGACCCGTTTTGCGGAAGCGGAACAGCTTTAGTTCAGGCAAACGAACTTGGAATTCATGCAATTGGAATAGATATTTCAGAGTTTAACAGTCTTATTTCAAATGTTAAGATAAAAAAATACAATATTACAGATGTTCAAATGGAAATAAAAAGAATAACAAATTCGTTGAGTAAATATTTGCTAGATTCTCATGTTATTGAGTTTGATGATGAGTTAGCTAACGAGCTGTATAAATTTAATACTAAATATTTTCCAAGTCCTGAATATAGGTACAAAGTAAATAATGACTTAATAAATGAGTTTAAATACTCTGAGGAAAAAGTTAAAATATTTCTTCCCGTTTACGAGAGGCTTGTTAAACAATACAGAATAAAACTAAAGCAAAGTGACAAGGAAAGGTTTTTGGATCAATGGTATTTAACCCCTGTTAGACATGAGATTGAAAAAGTATTTGAAGAAGTTAAAAAAATAAAAAATCCTGACACGAAAAAGATTATTACGGTTATACTAAGCAGAACGATTCGCTCTTGCAGAGCTACAACACATTCGGATTTAGCAACATTAAAAGAACCCGTGAGTTCAGTTTATTATTGCTCAAAGCACAACAAAATTTGCAAACCGTTATTTTCAATAAAAAAAATGTGGGATAGATATTCTAAAGATTCAGCAAGCCGTTTGGTTCAATTTAATAAGCTTAGAACTGATACATACCAAATTTGCCTGTCGGATGATTCAGAAACTATTGATATAATTGAAAAGCTAAATAAAAAAAATAAAATACTGGCAATGTTTGTAAAAAAGCAGAAAATAGCAGGAATATTTTCAAGCCCGCCTTATGTTGGTTTAATTGATTATCATGAACAGCATGCTTACGCTTACGACTTATTCGGATTTAAGCGCAGGGATGAGTTGGAAATCGGACCTTTAAGCAAAGGACAGAGCAAGGAGGCAAGAAACAGTTATGTTGAATCAATAGCTAAAGTTTTAAATAACTGCAAGAAATATTTTAATGAAGATTATAATGTATTTTTGGTTGCAAATGATAAATACAATTTGTACCCTGCAATTGCAGAAAAAGCTGGAATGAAGATTGTAAATCAATTCAAGCGCCCTGTCTTAAACAGAACAGAGAAAGATAAAGGGGCATATTCAGAAATAATTTTTCATTTTAAAAATAAATAGTTGACTCTTACAAAATTAAAAATAAAGAAAATTGAAAACGTTTTAATTAACAGTTTAAGAAACAAATTCCTTAACTATAAACCTGAACCTGCTTCAATGCCTTTTCATACAAGATTGCTGGGAAAAGATAGATTAGCTTTATATTCATTTATACATTCGTTAAGTACAAACTTTGGCACAGCTATTTTTGAGCCAGTTGCAATTACATTGGCTGAAGACCGATTTAAAAAAGCATTAAAACAGCAAACAGCGGGGCAGCAAATAAGCACGGAAGCTCACCGTGTTATTCAGGAAATAATGAACGGTTTGGAAACGGCAACTGCCCAACCAAATAAGGTTAATGAATTAGAAAGATTAAGGAAAGTTTGCCAAAAAGGAAAACTGAATAATGTACGAATGACCAAAGTAGATATTTGGTTAGAAAGTAAAACTGGTGAACTGCACCTTTTTGATTTAAAAACGGCAAAACCGAATGCAGGAGGTTTTCGAGAATTCAAAAGAACTCTACTTGAATGGGCTGCCGCAGTACTATTAGTAAATCCAAATTCAAAAATTAATACTTTAATTGCAATCCCGTACAATCCTTACGAACCAGAACCATACAAAAGGTGGACAATGAGAGGAATGCTCGATTTAGAAAGAGAGCTTAAAGTAGGAAAAGAATTTTGGGACTTCGTTGGTGGCAAAGGGGCATATGAAGAATTGCTTGATTGCTTTGAAAGAGTTGGAATAGAACTTAGACCTGAAATAGACAATTATTTTAAGAAATTTAATCGTTGAAATATTCTGATTAATATAGCCCCCTCGCTACGCTCAGGGATAGATTAGTACCCCGCCTTACCTACACCATAAATTTTTAAATTGTTTTTAAAAACCCTTATTTATAGGTTTGTGTTCTTAATTTTTGTTTTTTTAAAAAAACGCCTGTTCTTAATGAGGCAAATCAAACCGAAAAAATGACCCGCAAAATAATATTTTTCTCTCTTTTTTTACTAATATCGGGATTATTTTCTCTTTCGCACAGCCAGTTTCTGCCGAGTCTTGCCCTTGCAGGGGGACCCTCTGCAGGGTGGCATTTTAATGACACAAAGGATTTAAACTTAGAACTTAAAAACGCCGGCTTTCCTGAAATGTCTGAAAACGGTTTTTTTACTTTAGGCGGCGGAGGATTTATTGACCTGCCGATGCAGAAGAAAAATTTCATTAGAATAAGCGGGTTTGGAAGCGGTTTTACATCTAAGCAGAGCAAAAGAATTAATGATACACTGACTAAAGCCACGAATTATTCATTAGGTCAGGGGGGAATAGGGCTGGAATATATTATCCCTCTTGGAAACATGCTTGATATAACCATTGGCGCATTGTTTTCAACAGGAACACTAAAGCTCGAGCTTTATCAGTACGGGAACGATTACGGAAGCTACAATACTATATTCGGGGAACTTACATCAAACGGCACGTCATCAAATCTTTCAAGGGTTTTCCGTTCAAGGTTTTATTCCGTTCAGCCGCAAGTTGGATTGGGTTTAATGCTAAGAAAATTCTTGTATCTCAAAATCGATGTCGGCTATCAATTGAGTTCACAAGGGACGTGGAGAGTTGATAATGACGTGGAGGTCGAAAATTTCCCTGAAACAATAAAATCAAACGGGCTAATTATAAACGCAGGATTAAACTTCGGAATATTTTTCAGAGATTAACCCTGTGAGATAAATTCAAACAATCAAGGTTAATTCTTAATTTTATAAATTAAGTTTTTCAAGAAATAATGATTAATAAACGGATACATATCTAACAGGGTAAATGAAGAGAATTTTAGTAACAGGCGGAGCGGGATTTATCGGAACAAACTTTGTCTATTTTATGTCAGGGAAAGACTATGATATAACCGTCCTTGACAAGCTTACATATGCAGGCGGCGAGGATAATCTAAAAACACTTGGAAGCAAAATTAATCTAATTGTAGGGGATATATGTGATGCTGAGTTAGTAAAACATTCGCTTGAAAACATCGATGCAGTTGTTCATTTTGCCGCTGAGAGCCATAACACACGAAGTGAAACCGAACCCGAGCTTTTTTACAAAACCAATGTCGAAGGCACGCGCGTGATGCTCGAAGGGTCAATGCGGGCGGGGATTAAGAAGTTTATTCACATTTC
>JAKEEM010000005.1 GCA_022616535.1 Chlorobiota bacterium
AACGCATCTGTCATCGCTTGAAAAAAGTAAATACATAAAAATAAATAAATCATTTATTGGCAAGAAACCGAACACTTCGTATTCGGTTACCGCCGCGGGAAGGAAGGCGTTTAACGAACACCTTGACGCTTTGGAACAACTAATTAACCGCACAATCTAATATGAACAGACAAAACATAACTTATCTATTTTTATTAATACTTCTTGCAATTTACAATTTCTTTTTCTGGCGGGAAAAGCTTGGTATTAACCTGCTTATTTTTCTTTTTCTTAGTTCATTTGCAGTTTTGATTTTAAATGAAGAAAACTTGAAAAGCAGAAATGTTATAGTAAGCCTTCTTGCTTTTTTGTATGCTTCTGCAATGGTTTTAGTAATCAATTCGGATTTCAGCAAGTTTGCTTCAATGACCGTATTTGCTGTCTTTGTTGGCTTTGCACATCAAAAGGAGCTAAAAACCGTTTTTAATGCTTTCTTCACAACTGCATCAAGCGTAATAATTTTCCCTTACAATATAATTGAAGAGCTGAAGCAATCCTCGGGGAAATACAAGCCCGTAAGAGTTATTTTAAGATTTACAAAACTTGCGCTTATACCGGTTATATTCTTCACCGTGTTTTATTCGATATATGCTTATTCAAACCCCGTATTTAATTCATACTCCGTTACGTTTTGGGATACCATCGGGGAATATGTTTATGAAGTGTTCAAAGATTATCCCCCTTTAAGGTTTATGTTTTTATTTCTTGGTTTAATATTAATAATGGGAATGCTGTATAACAGAAATATTAAAATCTTTGCAGTTATTGATAAGAATTTTCTCGACACTTTAAGCAGGGATAAAATATTTAAAACTTACGGTGTTTTAAACCCTTCGGTTAAAAAAAACCTATTATATGATTTATTTGGCTATAAGCATAAAATGAACACGCTTAAGTTTGAGTATAAAATGGGCGTTACATTTATTGTAATGATTAACCTGCTTTTGCTGATACTTAATATTATCGATTTTCAGTTTACATGGCTTGGTTTTGACTCAAAAATGGTGGATAACCTTGCGTTTTACGTTCATAACGGCACATACCTGCTTATTTTCAGCATACTGCTTTCAATGGCAATTTTGCTTTATTTTTTCCGCGGCAACCAGAATTTCTATAACGGCAGGATGCTATTAAAATTAGATGCGTATCTATGGATAATTCAGAATGCATTTATGGCTCTTTCAGTAGGATTAAGGAACCTGTACTATATAGATTACTACTACGCTTTATCATATAAACGAATCGGTGTAATGGTATACCTGCTTTTAACACTCATCGGACTTACCACAATGTTTATCAAAATTTACAGTAAACGAACTGTATATCATCTTTTAAAAGTAAACAGCACTGCCGCGCTTATAGTATTGCTCTTAATTTCCAGTTTTAGCTGGGATAAGCTTATTGCAGAATTCAACCTTTCTTATCCCGATAAGGATTCTATCGATGTTGAGTATTTGCTTCGGCTTTCTGATGACACTCTGCCGGTACTTGATAAACACCAAAATGTTTTGGACAAACAGTATTATAACAAAGGTTTCTTTTTCGGTGATCATGAGAACGGACTGAAAATGTATCATCGCAAAGTAGAAAGCTATCTTTATCAGCAGAAAAATTATTCATGGCTTTCGTGGAATCTTGCTGATTACAATACACTGAAATATTACAATTATGAGGAGGAAAGGAAATAGATAAATAATGTTGATTTGTTTGACGCCGGACAATTTAAAAATACGAAAGTGAAGCTATTTTAATAAATCCGAATTAAATTCCTACAGTTTTGAATCAATAAAATACGGTAGCATTTTTCTCCACGAGGGCCAGTCATGAGGTATATCATGCCCCCATAAATCAAGCTGGTGGTTGATTTTCTTTTGGTTCAGTATAGAAGATAGATTTTTCGATGCTTCGGGATTTTCATAGCTGCCTTGTCCCGTTGTAATATAAATGTGCTTTTTGTCACGAATCAAATTGAGAACATTTTCATCACTTAGGTTTGAAAGGTAATCAACAGGGGAGTTGAAATAAACGTTATCATCATAATATCCTTTTGAGTAATCTTTTAAATCATAAGAGCCGCTCATAGCGATTGTGCCTGCAAACAAATCCGGTCTGCGGAAGAAAGTGTTTGCAGCGTGCAGAGCACCGAAGGATGCTCCGGTTGTTATTATCTGCACATTTTCTCCGCAAACTTGTCTAATAAACGGAACAACCTCGTTTGCAACGTATTCGTTGAACTGCCTGTGGCGCTCCGATTTATATTCAGGATGGCTCGTATCATTCAGCCAGCTTTCGCTGTTAATGCTGTTTATGGAAAATGCCCTTATTTTTCCGTTATTAATATAAGGAGCGATTGAATCGATTAAATAAAACCTTTCATACTCCAAAAAATCAGCAGCAGCGGTTGGAAACATTAATAGGGCATAGTTCCCGGCTGACCCGTAGACCGCAATTTCCATTTCTTTATTAAGGTTAGGGCTCCACCATTTGTGAATTTCTCTTTGCATAAAACTGGTAAAAATTATTTAAATTGGGAAGTTCTGCAAAATTAATAATTTCTAGCTTGAGTTAAAAGTCACTTAACAATAATTTGTATAGGATAATTGGTATAGTTTTATCGAGAACTTATTTTTATAATTATATAAATCCTGTTAAAATCGGGCTGAATTATGAAAAATACCATTTGCTGGTTTGAAATACCTGTCTATAATTTTGACCAGGCAGAGTCATTTTACAATCATATTTTCGGCATTGAGCTTCACAGAGGTGAATCAAACGGTTGTTTAATGGGTGTGTTTACCGGGGGCGATGATGAAGGGGTTCACGGAGCCATTGTTAAGGGGGAGGGTTATATTCCATGCGACCACGGACCTTTAATTTACTTAAACGGCGGCTACGATTTAAATACTGTTCTTTCAAAGGTTGAGGAAGCCGGGGGGAGCATTATTTTGCAAAAAACTTTCGTAAGTGAATCTGTCGGCTATGTTGCAATGTTCTACGATACTGAGGGAAACAGAATCGGTTTATATTCGGGAAAATAGTTTTTTAAAATATTTTTTAAATTACAATGGGTAAAAAAAATAAAAAACAGAAGAAAGCAAAAAACTCTTCGAACGGAAAACTTGAGAAGAAGTTAAGGAAGCTTGAAGAGGAAATCCAAAGTGCAAGAAGGAAAATGATAAAGCTTCATTCCAAGCAGGCGCGCATGGATGTTCAGGACTATGTTTTTAAAGATAAAAACGGCAATGATGTTAAACTTTCGGAGACGTTTGGCGATAAGGAAAATTTGGTTTTAATTCACAATATGGGGAAATTCTGCTCATACTGCACGCTTTGGGCCGATGGTTTCAATGGGGTAACTTACTTCGTTGAAACCAAAGCCGCATTCGCTCTTGTCTCGCCTGATCCGCCCGATGTTCAGAAACAATTTGCCGAAGAACGAGGGTGGAAGTTTAATATGTATTCAGCTTACGATTCGACCTTTATTTCAGATATGGGTTACAAGACTGAGACCGGCTCATACTGGCCCGGTGTTTCAGTTTTCCATAAAGATGGGGACGGTAACATAACAAGAGTTGCAAAGGATTATTTCGGGCCGGGTGATTTTTACTCGAGTCCCTGGCACTTCTTTGACCTTCTGCCTAAGAACGGGAAGGTAGAATCGGAGGATTAATTATGACGGTCTTGCCTAAAGAGCTTGAACAGCTTGCTAGTGAGTTTCGTTCAATGAAAAAAATTGCGGGGGATTTTCTTACTAAGGTAAGGGAAAACGAGTTCAACAAAAGACCGCCTGATAACGGCTGGTCAATAGCTGAGTGTATCGACCATCTTATTGTGACAGGCGATGATTACTGCAATAAATTTGAGGAAGCATTGGCAATTCTTGAACAAAAAAATCGCAGATATACCAAAGAAATGAAATACAATTGGTTTGTGCGGAAGTTTATTACAAATGTCGAACCTCCTGTAAAGCGAAAGCTTAAAGCGCCCGCAAAATGGAGGCCTGCTACAAACATTGATAAAGCAAAAGCTACAGCTGCATATCTCCAGCTTCAGGACAGGTGGGTTGATTTGATTAACCAGTCCGCTGAGTGGGACACAACCAAAACCCGTCTTCTTTCACCCGCAGTTGACTGGATAAAATTTACCGCTTTTGAGATTCTCGGCGTTAACTCTGCGCATCAGAGACGCCATTTTGACCAGGCAAAAAGAGTAAAAAACAGTATATAATTTTTATTTAAGGAGATTAAAAATTAAGGAGATTAAAAATGGCACTTTCATCATTTAACTTTAAAAAATGGATTGACGAAAACCGTCACCTGCTCAAACCCCCTGTAGGCAATAAATGTATGGTTGACGGCGATTTAATTGTTATGGTGGTCGGCGGTCCAAACGCAAGGAAAGACTACCACTATGAAGACGGGGCTGAGTTCTTTTACCAGGTGGAAGGAGATATAGTTTTGAAGGTCATAGATGACGGAAAACCCAAGGACATTCACATTAAAGAGGGAGAAATGTTTTACCTTCCTCCGAACGTTCCGCATTCACCGCAGAGACCCGCCAATACAATTGGACTGGTAATTGAAAGGAAAAGAGATGAAAAGGAATTTGACGGCTTCCAGTGGTACTGCGAAAATTGCGGCAACAAGCTCCATGAGAAATTTTTCAAGCTTGAAAATATTGTAACGCAGCTTCCGCCCATACTTCAGGAGTTTTATGATTCCAAAGAGCTTAGAACCTGCAAGAAATGCGGAACGGTAATGGAACCGCCTCAGAAGAAATGAAAATAGACGTTCACACTCACATACTGCCTGAAAACTGGCCGGATTTAAACAAAAAATATAATACCCAGGGGTTTGTAACAATTGACCATAATAAACCCTGCTGTGCTAGGCTTATAATAGGCGATAAAGTTTTCAGGGAAATTAAGGACAATACATGGGACGAAAAAGTCAGGATTGAAGAGTGTGATAAACACGGCGTAAGCATTCAGGTTTTATCAACGGTTCCGGTGATGTTTAATTACTGGGCAAAGCCTGAGCAGACTTACGACCTTTCACGGTATTTAAATGACCACATTACTGAGGTTGTAAAAAAAAATCCCGAACGATTCATCGGACTTGGCACGCTGCCAATGCAGGATGCAAAGCTTGCAATTAAGGAGCTTGAAAGATGCATTAATGAGCTTGGGCTGGCTGGAATTGAAATAGGTACCCACATACACGGTAAAAACCTTGATGATGAAGAAATTTTCGATATATTCCGCGCATGCGAGGAAATTGGTGCTGCAGTTTTCGTTCACCCGTGGGATATGCTTGGCAGAGACAGGATGGACAAGTACTGGCTTCCCTGGCTGGTAGGAATGCCAGCAGAAACGTCTCTTGCAATTTGCTCAATGATTTTTGGCGGTGTTTTTGAACGGCTTAAAAAAATCAGAGTTTGCTTTGCGCACGGAGGAGGCTCGTTCCCGTTTTCAATCGGCAGAATTGAGCACGGCTTTAATGTCCGCCCGGACTTAGTTGCAACTAAGAATAATATTAATCCACGCAAGTATCTCGGCAGGTTTTACCTTGATTCACTTGTGCTGGATGAAATTGCACTCAAGTTCTTAATTGATTTAATCGGAGAAGACAGCATTGTAATGGGTTCGGATTATCCTTTCCCTTTGGGTGAGCATATACCGGGCAAGCTTATTGAATCAATGGCGGAGCTGAATAACGTGGTTAGGGAAAAGCTTTTGTGGAGAAACGCAGTGGAATTTTTGGGCGTTAACGAGCTTGTTGCTAAAATGTTTGGCGAGAAAACTTTATAGTTCAATTTTATTAATATCAAAAAAAAATCTTCCAATCTGAAAAATTATGAAAAAACTTCTATTATTGTCCCTGATTTTTGTTCTTAACCTTTACACATATCCGGCGATACCGTTGCAACTTCGTCCGGTTTGAAATATATTGTTTTAAAAAAGGGGAGCGGTAAAAAAGCAAAGTCCGGCTATGCTGCAGAAGTACACTACACTGGCTGGCTTGCTGGCGGTAAAAAATTCGATTCATCACTTGACAGGAACGAAACTTTTGAGTTTACTTTAGGAGAAAAGCAGGTAATAAAAGGGTGGGATGAAGGCATAGCTCTTATGAGAATTGGAGACAAATTCCGCCTGGTTATTCCGCCTGACTTGGCTTACGGTGAAAACGGTGCGGGCGAGATTATTCCGCCTAATGCCACATTAATTTTTGATGTCGAGCTGATTAGCGTTCATAAGCCCAAAAAACCAGTCGTTGATACCCTTCTTGCTTTGTATCTTGAAAAAGATATTAAAACAGTTATTGAAGCCTACTACAATTTGAAAGATGAATTCGAAGATAAGTATAATTTCAAAGAGAGCCAGCTTAATATACTTGGTTACAGAGTTATGGAGCTTGGCAAGGCAAAAGATGCAATAAAAATATTCAAGCTAAACGTTGAAGAGTTTCCCGATTCATATAATGTTTATGACTCTTTAGGCGAGGGATATTTTATGGACGGAAATATGAAGCTTGCTGAGAAATATTACAAAAAATCGCTGGAGTTATATCCAAATAATGACAATGCTAAGAAAATGCTCGAAAGGATAAAGCAATAGTTCCCAAATGAATTTTAAGCCTGATAGAGATTATGCAAGTATTTTAGACTCACAGGACCCTTTAAAATCATACAGGGATAAATTTTACATTCCCCAAAAGCCAAATGGAGAAGAGGTAATTTACTTTGCAGGAAATTCTCTTGGCCTTCAGCCAAAATCGGTTGGAGCAAATGTTGAGCAGGAGCTTAAGGATTGGGGAACAATGGGCGTGGAGGGGCACATGCATGCCAAAAATCCGTGGCTGCCGTATCATGAGTTTTTAACCAAGGAGACTGCAAAACTCGTCGGCGCAAAACTGGAAGAAGTGGTTAACATGAACTCCCTTACCGTAAATCTTCATTTAATGATGGTTTCGTTTTACAGACCGACTCCCCAGAGGCACAAAATATTAATCGAAGCAAACGCATTTCCGTCTGACCATTACGCAGTTCAGTCGCAGATTAAATTTCACGGATACAATCCCGCAGAAGCTCTAATTGAAATGAAACCCCGCGAGGGTGAAGCAATAATCAGGACAGAAGATATTGAATCATTAATCAAAAAAGAAGGGGACTCTATTGCATTAATAATGTTTGCAGGGGTTAACTACTACACAGGACAGGCGTTTGATTTTGAAAGTATAACCAAAGCAGGGCATGAAAAATGGTGCGTAGTTGGGTTTGATTTAGCTCATGCTGCCGGGAATCTAATACTAAACCTGCACGATTGGGATGTTGATTTTGCCGTCTGGTGCAACTACAAATATTTAAACGGGGGACCCGGAGCCATTGGCGGAGCGTTTGTTCACAAAAAGCATTTGCTTGATATGAACATACCTAAATTTTGGGGATGGTGGGGGCAAGATAAAGCAACACGGTTTTTAATGCGCCATAACTTTCAGCCAATTCCGACAGTTGAAAGCTGGCAGTTAAGCAATCCTCCAATTTTACAGCTTGCCGCTTTGAAAGCATCACTCGATATTTTTGATGAAGCGGGAATGGATGCGTTAAGGGGAAAAAGCGAAAAGCTTACAGGATATATGGAATATCTAATTGATGAAAAAAATGACGGCAATATTGAGATTATTACTCCAAAAGGCGTGAAGCAAAGGGGTTGTCAGCTTTCGCTGAGAGCAAAGACAAACGGGAAATCAATTCATAAAAAGCTTAATCGTGCCGGAGTAGTTTGTGACTGGCGGGAGCCGGATGTAATTCGTGTGGCACCTGTACCAATGTATAATACCTTTACGGATGTTTGGAAGTTTGTGGAAAATCTTTTTAAATAATGGCTAAAAAAATTACAATTGTAGGGGCTGGACTCGCCGGTTCGCTTTTATCGGTCTACCTTGCTCAAAAAGGTTTTGCAGTCGATATTTATGAACGGCGGGGGGATATGCGTAAATATGATATTGGCGGCGGACGCTCGATAAATCTTGCTTTATCCACAAGAGGAATTTATGCTTTAAAAGAGGTAGGCTTGTATGATGAGATTAAAAAAATAGCAATTCCCATGTACGGCAGGATGATTCATTCACTTGACGGCAAGACCCAGCTGCAGCCGTATGGAAAAGATATGAGCGAGTATATCAATTCCGTTTCAAGGGCTGAGCTGAATAAAAAACTAATGGATTTAGCCGAACAATACCCTAGCGTCAAGTTTTATTTCAACATGAGATGCCTTGGAATGGATTTCGACAGAGGAGAAATTTATTTTCATAATGAGGAAACTCTGCAAAACACGGCGATTCGTTCTGAAATTATGATTGCAACAGACGGGGCAACCTCACCGGTAAGAATGGAAATGCTGAAGCTGCCGAGATTTAACTTTTCTCAAGTTTACGAAAATTACGGATATAAAGAGCTTGCAATCCCACCGGATACTGGCGGAAAGCACAAAATGGAAATAAATGCTCTTCATATCTGGCCAAGGGGTTCATATATGCTTATTGCTCTGCCCAATATGGACGGAAGTTATACGTGCACTTTGTTTCTTGCTTACGATAAATCACTGGGGCAAGAAAACAGCTTCGAGCGTTTAATATCCGAAGATACAGTTAAAAATTTCTTTAATAAAAATTTTCCCGATGCTGCAGCTTTAATGCCCGGTTTGCCTAAGGATTTCTTTCAAAATCCAACCGGAAGTCTGATTACCATTAAATGCTACCCCTGGTGCATCGGCGGTAAAGCTGCACTGCTTGGCGATTCATGCCATGCCATAGTGCCGTTCTTCGGGCAGGGAATGAATGCAGCTTTTGAGGACTGCACTTATTTAAATGAATGCATTGATAAGCATAATGATGACTGGGAGAAAATATTCAGCGAGTATCAGCAATTAAGAAAAGCTAACACGGATGCGATAGCAGATTTGGCACAGGAGAATTTTATTGAAATGCGGGATTTGGTGGCTGATGAAAGATTTCAGCTCAAGAAAAAAATTGAATCGGAGCTGTTCAAAAGATTCCCGGACAGATTTATACCAAAATATTCAATGGTTACATTTCACAGGTTCCACTATAAAGTTGCACTTGAAAGGGGGCATATACAAGAGAAGATTTTAAATGGGTTAAGTGATGGAATTAGCAGGATTGACGAGGTAAATTGGGATAAAGGGGAAAAATTAGTTGAAGCAAATTTAGAACCGCTTGATATTGTTCAAGACCTGACAGGTTTTTAAAACCTGTCAGTCTTGTTAAGCTAACAATCATTTTGCCAAAACCATTTTCTTTGCCTGACTGAACTCATCCGTTGCTAAGCTGTAAAAATAAATCCCGCTTGAAAGTGCCGAAGCATCAAAGTCCGTTGAAA
This sequence comes from Chlorobiota bacterium, assembly GCA_022616535.1. GTDB lineage: Bacteria > Bacteroidota > Ignavibacteria > Tepidaquicellales > OLB5 > JAKEEM01. Next base: position 9,439 of record JAKEEM010000005.1, read on the forward strand.
ACTTGCCTGCCGATAAATAGCCGTCATAAATTGTACTTACAAGTCTTCCTGCTGCGTCATAAACATTTAATGTTATATAAGATGTTTTGGGCAGCTCAAAGTTAATCTTTGTTGCGGGATTAAACGGGTTCGGATAATTTTGCCCAAGATTGTAATCAGCCGGAATTCCGCTTCCATTGTTATTTATTGCACTTGGATTGCCGAATCTAAAAACATAAAGTCCCGTTTTAATATCTGAAACAATAAACCTGCCTGAATTAAAGTATGGATAAACGTTCCATGCACCCTGGTATGCTGTGCCTGAGCCGATGTAAGTATCATAATAACCGATTACCGTCGGCTGAGCGGGTAAGTTGGAAACATCGAGTGCAACAACTCCCGCCCTATAATGCGCCATAAAGATTGTATCACCCTTAAAATAGGCGTTATGAACCATCGCTAATTCATAAGGTATATATTCATATACAAAAGTAATGTTGTTTAAATTCTCAATGTTCCAGATTTTCATGTGATTTGAGCCGCCCTCATCGGTTGTCAATAGCCACCGCCTATTATTTGATGTCCATACATTGTGGCAGACAGCGTTTGAATAGACATGCTGGGTAACCAGAGTAGGAGCATCTTTATTAGTAGCATTAATTATGGACATTCTGCTTGGAGTGTAAATATTAGCGGCGTAAACGGTATCGTTTTTTATAAAGCAATCATGCACATATGGTGCGGGTCCCACACCTCTTGCTACGGGGTTTTCCCGGTTTGTTATATCAAGAATCTGGAGCTGACCTTGGTTCGTGTTAGCGCCGTTTAAGTATAAATAATTTCCGGAGCTTTTAATCGTATGTGTTCTGTTATAACTCCCGAATGTCCAGTTCCTGACGTGCCTTACAGAATCAGGCAAATACTGGAGATTTACAATCTGCAAGCCGGCATTGTTATTTGTGCCTTCGGAAACGATATAAAGATAATTATCAACCACCGTAAATTCCCTGTAATTGTAAAATGAAGTCGGTCCGGGAACAGTATCGCACTGAACAACGTTCTGCGGGTCTGTGATGTCATAAATAGCAGTTCCGTTCCAATAGCCGATTATTGCATATTCCCTGCCGCTTGGTGAAGTCCATCCCCAGCATGATGCGTAGTGCCAGTCAGCAGGTGTGCCGCCTGCATTGTGCTCATCTTTTTGTGCAAGCAGGGTCATATTGCTGCTTCCCTGAGAGAAAATAAATTGAAAATTGAGAGCTGCAGAAAGAATAATTATTAAAAAATTTTTCATGGATGAAGTATTTTAATTTGAAACTGAAAGTCTTATTACTGCCGAAGGCATTGTGCCTGCCGATACATTTGGCAGACTTAAAACGGTGCCGTATGTGCTGGGCGGCAAGTTACCATAAAATAATTGAATATAAAATGGTTTTGAAAGTGCAGTGCCTTGTTCGAATCTCGGTTCTAAGGTGATTAACAAGCGGTATATTCCTGAATTCAAATTCGTAATGTCCGGCAGCACGCCTCCGGGACAGTTTGGCTGTATCCAGTCATTTCCCGGAACAGGCCAAGTCTGAACAGGCGGTGTATGCTGGCAAAGCTGGTAATCATCAACCTCCAGTGAAGCGTTAAATCTTCCTATATTGTAAATTCCCCCGTTAACTGTTGAATCAATTACCCACGCCTGGTATGTCCAGTCAAGGGTATCAGGTATCGTCGGAAGTGTCAGCCCGGAGACAGTGGGCGGGTTTTTAGTTTTAGAAAACCAAATTCCCCTGTTAAACTGAGTAGTGTCTCCAGTTGAGGGAGAGGCTAGTAAGTATTCAGCAGAAGCGCTTGAAAACTGTGAAGAGATGTTCCCTAGAATTTCACCATAGCCCATAGTTAAGTTAAAAACCAAAGTGTTTCCCTGCTGGTTTTTTGCACCGCCGAGAAATTTAATATTTCCCGGCAGAGTGTCATTATCTCCCGGCGGTTCAATTGTAATTAAGGCATCTTCGGTTAAGTTAATGTTTCCTATTCTGCCAATATTTAGATTGAACGCCCCGCCTGAGGTATCGACTATTGAGCCCGATGAGGACATGTTAAATCTTCCAAGACTTCTGTATGCTTCATCGTCATGGTCAAAGCTTGTTTCAATGCTAACCCATGCCTCATATACACCTTCGATTTGAGAATTTAACGGCTTTAGATTTGAAACAGAAATATCGGCTGTGTTTACCGGCTGTGTTGTGTTTGAATCGCCGCAACTCAGTAAAAGGAAGCTGATTGTTAAAAAGAGTAGAAAAAAAATTATTTTCATTTCGGAAGAATTATTTTAATTTCCCTTTCCGGGGGTTATGGAAATCCCTGCGGGGAATGAAGCCATTTCAATATCTTTAATTTTATTATGCCCGCCCCATACATCTATTACGCAGGTTGTTCCGGGCCTGCTTGAGCCGACAGGCGGGTGATGAACAAAAGTTCCGCTTGTTGACTCACACGTAACGTATGCATAATGCCCGTCATCGGTAAAATCTATTTTGTGGGGCTGAGCGCCTATATTCGAGATAGTTTTAACAACTGTTCTTGACTGGACATCAATTACCGTTACTGAGTTTGAATTCCTGTTCGGGACGTAGCACCATCTGCCATCAGGGGATATTTCGTTGGCTAAGGGATTGAGTCCAACAGCTATATTTTGTATAAACGCCTTGGTTTGAATATCGAATATCCTCACATCGTTTGATTTAACACAAGTTACATAGGCATACCTGTCGTCTGGAGTAACTGCAACCTGGTACGGAACAAAATTGGCGGTTCCATTGCCGTTTGGCGGAACGGAAATGTCAACAGGCACAACGTTTTCGATTTCATTATCGGATGTTCTTATAACATAAATAAACTCGCTTCCCTGCGTTGCTCCAAGCAAAAGTGCGCCGTTATGAGTCAGCCTTAAGCCGTGGGGTTTATTCATTCTGAATTCAAATATCGTCTGGGTTATTGTCATCGTCTGGGTATCGAATTCCTTTATGTTTTTTTCGGTTAATGTTGCATCAAAGTTTGTAAACCAGCCCCTTGAACCGTCGTTAGAAATCACAATATGTGCAGGCGAAAGCCCTGCAAACATTCTTCCTACTTTCTCATAAGTTGCTGCGTCATATTTTTCGATGTAGCCCTCAGCTATCAGACTGACGTAAAAATATCTTCCCTGGTTATCCGTTATTATAACATGCGGTGCGTCAAGCGGGGCTGTTTGGTTGTTCCTTCCTCCAACGTCAATCAATCTTATCAGATGATTGTTATCAAGGTTTACTACTGCAACATAATCTGATGCCTGGTTGGTAATAAAAGCTTTTCTCGTAATATTTGAAAATGCCACCTGACTGTAATCGTCCCTTGCTCCCTGGTTAATCCAATTTGCGATAAGCTCAATTAAATTTCTTTGAAGCGGCTGTCCGTTTGTGTAAGGAACAAGCATTTGTGGCATCAATGGCTCTGAAAATGGAGAAATATTAGTATCGACCCTGTTAATATGCTGCATCACATGGCTCCATTTGGCATTGTAGGGAACAATTTCGGCTCCAAAGGTAGAACCGTTCAGCATTATCGAGCCCCAGCTTGTTAAGTCAATACCGGCCTGTTTATCTGTTGGATTATGGCACCCCGGGAATGAGCAATTGTTTGCAAAAATAGGGAGAATATCCTGTGAAAACCTCACGGTTTCCCTCGGTGCAACAGGACTATCTGAGCTGCATCCTGTAAAGTTTATTGAGTTAATTGTAAGAATTGCAAATAAAGTAAAAGCGAAGAATATAAGTCTTTTAGCCAATTTTCCGTTAAATTTTAAAGTGCAAATCTATCTTTTTTGAAAAACAAATACAATGATTTTAATTTAATTCACGTTAACCGATAACGCTATAAAATCATTAAAAATTTCATAAAAATAATGTTTTTTTAATATTTTTGAATACAATTTGTATATTATGTTTTATAAAATAGAGTTAACTTTGCATTTTGTGATTTTGAAATGAAAAATATTGCCGTTTTAGGTTCAACCGGCTCAATAGGCAGAAATACTCTTGAAGTTGTAAGGAATTTAAACAGGAATAACTATCCTGTTACGGTAAATTATATCTCGGCAAATTCTAATGTTGATTTGCTTTGCGAGCAGATAAAAGAGTTTAAACCAAAAGCAGCGGTAATTTTCCGCGAGGACTGCTATAAAAGGCTCAAGGAGTGTTCTTTGAATTTAGGCTGCGAAGTTCTCTCGGGGCAGGAAGGAATCAACGATATTTCATCACGTGATGATTTTGAGCTCGTTGTTAATGCACTTGTCGGATTCAGCGGGCTTATCCCGACTGTTAAAGCGATTAAAAACGGTAAGGATGTGGCTTTGGCAAATAAGGAATCGCTTGTTGCAGCTGGTCAGCTGATAAATTTTCTGCTCAAAGGAAGCAAAACCCGCCTGCTGCCGATTGACAGCGAGCACAGCGCAATTTTACAGTGTATTCAGGGCGAGCCGTTAAATAAAATAAGAAAGTTAACCTTAACGGCTTCGGGGGGACCGTTTAGGGAGTATTCAAAAGACTTATTTGAACACGTAACGCTTGAGGAAGCGTTAAAACATCCGAATTGGAAAATGGGAAATAAGATTACGATTGATTCCGCCACTTTAATGAATAAAGGATTTGAAATTATTGAGGCGAAATGGCTGTTTGGAATTGAAGTGAAAAATATAGAGGTTTTGATACACCCGCAGTCAGTTATTCATTCATTGGTTGAGTTCACTGACGGCTCTGTTAAAGCACAGCTGGGCGTTCCTGATATGAAGGTACCGATTCAGTATGCATTAACATATCCCGAAAGGGTTGAATCGGATTTTCCGCGTCTTGATTTGGCTCTTTTAAAACATTTGACTTTCGAAGAACCTGATTTCGATAAATTTGAATGCCTGAAGCTGGCTTATGAAGTAATCAAGCTAGGAGGGTCGTATCCTGTCGTTTTAAACGGTTCGAATGAAGCGGCAGTTGATTTGTTTTTAAACAGAAAAATAAAGTTTACCGATATTCCGTATTTAATAAAATCTGCTTTGGAAAAGCATGATAACCATAATAAACTTGATTTAGAAAATATAATTGAAGCCGATACGTGGTCAAGGCGGTTTGTATATGAATCTGCATCGGTAGCAACTTAAGGAGAAATTAAATTTTTATGAGCGTAGTAACCACAATACTTTACTTTTTGATAACCATAGTTATACTAGTTTTTGTGCACGAGTTTGGGCACTTTATTGCAGCCAAGCTGTGCAGGATGAGAGTGGATAAATTTTATCTTTTCTTTGATTTCTTTAACCTTCGTTTTTTTAAATTCGTAAAAGGCGATACCGAGTACGGTATAGGGGTATTTCCTCTTGGCGGCTATGTTAAAGTCGCAGGAATGATTGACGAAAGTATGGACAAGGATTTTATCGATAAACCGCCTCAGCCGTGGGAGTTCCGCTCAAAGCCTGTATGGCAAAGAATGTTTGTCATAACGGCAGGGGTAATAATGAACACCCTGCTGGCTTTTCTGATTTTTTACACCATTAACCTTATGCAGGGAAGAACGAGAATTGAAACGACAACGCTCGGTTACGTATCCCAGAATTCAGTTGCACAAAAGTACGGAATTGCTCACGGCGATAAAATAATTTCGATTAACTCCAAACTTATTGAATATTGGGACGAAGTAAGAGGAAACATCTTCATTGAAAGTATGGGCGAGGATGTAAACCTTGAAATCCAAAGAGACGGTTCAAAAAGAGAAATATTTATTCCCAAAGATGATTTAAGGGATATTGGAGAAAGAACATTCGGAATATTTCCTCCCGATATGCTGCCTGAAATTCAGCAGGTTCTTCCCGATAAGCCCGCATCAAAAAGCGGCTTGCAAAATGGTGACATAATTATTGAAGCTGCAGGGCAAAAAATCAATCATTCACAGCAGTTCGTAGATATTATTAAAGCGAATCCCGAAAAAGAAATAAGCTTTAAGTGGATGAGAAACGGCACCGAGATGAGCGGAGTTGTTAAGCCTGAGGCGGATAGCACCATTGGCATTGGTATCGGTAAATATGTCGGGGCAGTTAAAAATATTAATTATAATGTAATAACTGCTGTACCGCAGGGATTTAATGATTTATGGCATTACGGGGTGGTACTGTTTATGAAATCGATGTGGAAGATAATAAAGGGTGATATAGCGTTTTCCAAAGCTGTCGGGGGTCCGATTAAGATTGCTCAATATGCCGGTCAGTCAGCCGAAGGAGGATTTTTATCATTCCTTGGATTTATGGCGATGCTATCTATTACACTCGCTATAATTAATATTCTCCCCTTCCCCGCACTTGACGGCGGTCATTTTGTGTTTCTGCTTTACGAGGGGATATTCAGAAAGCCGGTTTCCCATAAAGTGCAGATTGTGGTGCAGAATCTCGGCTTCATAATACTGATGCTTTTTATGGCTTTTGTGGTTTATAACGATATAATACACATTTAAATTATTTATTAAGTATTGTATACGACCAATTAATTTTTATTGATTGGTCTTTTTTATTTTTATGTATAAAAAGTATTTTATTATTGATTTCGACAGCACTTTCATAAAAGTGGAAGCGCTTGAAGAACTAGCCGAGATTTCTTTGAAAAAAGATAAGGGGAAGGAAACCAAAATCGCAAAGGTAAGAGAACTTACCCTCGGAGCAATGAACGGTGAGGTTTCTTTCACAAAGTCACTTAAGGAAAGAATAAGGCTTTTAAATGCAAACAAGTCACATTTGGTTGCTCTTTCAAGAAAATTAAACAGCAAAATATCCCGTTCAATTATAAGCAATAAAAAGTTTTTTAAGGATTTTTCCAAAAATATAATAATTATCTCAGGCGGGTTTAAAGAATACATTTTGCCGGTTGTAAGTAAATTTCACATTTCGGAAAAACAGGTATATGCCAATACTTTTACGTTTGATAAGAAAGGCAATGTTACGGGCTTTGATTCAGCTAATCTGCTTGCAAAGAAAAACGGCAAGGCAAAATTAATCAAAAAATTAAATCTTAACGGGGAACTGATTGCAATAGGCGACGGCCACACCGATTATGAATTAAAAAAATCAGGTCTTGTGCATAAGTTTTATGCTTTTACCGAAAATGTTGAAAGAGAAGTCGTTGCCCAAAAAGCCGACTATGTTACACCAAGTTTTGACGAGTTTTTGTATGTTTCAAAGCTCCCAATGTCAATTTCATATCCTAAAAACAGGATAAAGGTTCTGCTTCTTGAAAACATTCATAAAGATGCAGTGAGCTTATTTATAAATGAGGGCTATCGAACAGAGACTGTTTCCAAGAGTTTGAGTGAAAGAGAGCTTGCTGAGAGGATAAAAGATATATCCATACTTGGAATTCGCTCAAAAACTCATATTACGCAAAATGTTCTTAAGGAAGCAAAGAAACTTTTAGCCATCGGAGCTTTCTGCATTGGAACGAATCAAATTGATTTGGACGGCTGTTCAAATAGGGGAGTAATTGTCTTCAATGCACCTTTCAGCAACACTCGAAGCGTTGTGGAGCTGGTTATAGGGGAAATCATTATGCTTATGCGGGGGATTTTCGATAAAAGCTCCAAACTTCATAAGGGAGTTTGGAACAAGTCATCGGCTAACAGCTTCGAAGTCAGAGGCAAAAAGCTCGGAATTGTAGGCTATGGCAAAATCGGCTCACAGCTTTCTGTTCTTGCTGAAGATATGGGTATGGAGGTATATTATTACGATATTCTCGAAAAGCTTGCACTGGGGAATGCTAAGAAATGCAGCTCTTTAAAAGAACTGATTAAAAAAGCGGATATAATAACAGTCCATATTGATGGCAATGAGCAAAATCACAACTTAATTGGAGAGGGTGAATTTAAGCTAATGAAAGAAGGTGTTGTATTTTTAAACTTAAGCAGGGGATTTGTTGTTGATATAAAGTCACTTGTAAATAATATAAAGTCAGGAAAAATAAGAGGAGCCGCAATTGATGTGTTTCCACATGAACCTGAGAGCAACGATGAAAAGTTTATTTCCGAGCTTCAGTCTCTGCCGAATGTCATTTTAACACCGCATATCGGAGGCAGCACCAATGAGGCGCAGAAAGATATAGCGGGTTTTGTCCCTTCAAAGGTTATTGATTTTATTAACAGCGGGAACTCATATTACAGCGTTAACTTTCCAAATATACAGCTCCCCTCATTTGAAAAGGCGCACAGGTTAATTCATATTCATCATAATGTTCCGGGAGTGCTTGCAAACATAAACTCTATTTTCGCGAAGCACAATATAAATATTATCGGGCAGTATTTGAAAACTAATGAACTTATTGGATATGTAATTACAGATATAAGTAAAAAATATAATCCTGAACTGATAAGTGAGCTGAAAAAGGTCGCCCACACGATAAAGTTCAGAATTTTATATTAAATATTTCTGAATGCATAGGAATATTAAAATACTTTTAACTGCATCGATACTGATTCACTCCGGGACAAACCTCCTTGCGCCTGTATTTGCTATTTATATTAAAGATATCGGGGGAACGATGATAGATGCAGGGGTAGCGGTCGGGGTTTATGCGATTTTAAAAGGTATTTTATATTTCGCTTTCAACAGGCTTAGCAAAGATAAGCTAAGCCACAAAGCAATGATTAGCGGGGGTTATTTTATTATGTTTGTTGGATACGTTTTGTATTTATTTGCTTACATTCCGTTTCATGTTTATTTAATACAGGCAGTGCTATCGATAGGTGAAACGATAATCACACCCTCGTGGAGCTCGGTTATAGCCGTATCATTGGAAAAGGGAAAGGAAAGGCACATTTACTCCCACTTTTACGGATACAGGTCCTTTTTCGAAGGTCTTGGGGCAATCGCTGGCGGTTTGTTTGCGGTTGGATTCGGATTTAATATGCTATTTTTTTTGATGGCTGTGTTAGCTTTAACGTCATCGGCAATTTCGCTTTTTCTGAAAGAATAAAACGGCTTTGACATTTGAGTTAAAAACCGTTTTTTCTTAAACCAAAATTTGTAATTATTTAATCTTTACAGGCAATTCACCGCCAACAATAAACTGACCGTTTATACCCTGTATATCGACAGGAATCTTATCACCCCATACGCTTCTGCCGTTAATCGATTTTAAATCAACAGAAAGGTTCCTGCCCGAGCTGCCTTCTATTTTTTGTATGTCAACAGGCATATTGCTTCCTGAGATTGAATAACCGTTTATGGATTTAAGATTAACATCCTGAACCTGCTGGAGCGCGTTGGCATCGTTTGGTGAAAAGTAAATATTTGTAACAATCAAAACCAGGCACGATGCAATTAACGAAAGCAGGATTTTTGAGTATTTATCAAGGTGAATTATGATTTTTTCATTTGCTCCGTTATTTGAAATTTTAAGCATTTTTCAAGATTCCTTTCTATTTTTAACAGGATTAATTTTAATTACTATAATTGTTATATTTACTCATAAAATAACATTTTTGTTTCTAAAAAATTAAGCAAAAGCTGGGTTTTTGAAAGAAAGAGGTCTACTTAATACCCGATGTGGATTGAAAGTGTTTTATTTGAGGTCATTGTTGTAATCTTGCTTGTTCTTGCAAATGCTTTTTTTGTTGCAGCTGAGTTTGCAATAGTAAAAGTCCGCACAACGCAGATACAGCCGCTTGCGGAAAAACAAAACAAGGCAAAGATAGCGATGAAGCTCATTTCTCACCTTGATGAATATTTATCCGCTACTCAGCTTGGGATTACGATGACCTCACTCGGTCTCGGATGGATAGGCGAGCCGGTTACCGCAAAAATTTTAGAGCCGATTTTTATTTTGTTCGGAATTTCCAATCCTGCAGTTGTTCACACCATTTCACTGACGGTAGGTTTTATTATAATAACTATATTACATATTGTTTTGGGTGAGCTTGCCCCGAAATCACTTGCGATAAGGTTTGCGAAATCCACCACCTTATTTGTAGCTTTGCCGCTTCAGCTTTTTTATGTAGTGTTTAAGCTGCCAATATGGCTTTTAAACGGCTTTGCCAATTTCATTCTGCGTTCGATCGGCATTCAGCCGGTAACGGAGTCTGAACGCTTTCACTCGGAAGAAGAGCTTCGTTTGCTCTTATCCGAGGGAAGGAAATCCGGCGCTATTGACCAGACCGAGCACCAGCTTATTGAAAAGATTTTCGAATTCAACGACAAGATGGCGAAGGAAATTATGGTTCCGAGAAACTATATCGTAGCATTGAGTATTGACGACTCCCGTGATAAGATATTTCAAACGGTAACGGAAGAAGGTTTTTCCCGCCTCCCTGTTTATAAAGATACTATTGATAATATAATAGGAGTTATTTACACCAAGGATTTAATTTCTGCTTCCGAGCATCGCGAACTTATTACTATTCAGGATATAATCCGCCCCGCATACTTTACGTCATCAACCAAGCAGATTGGCAATCTTTTGAAGGATATGCAAAGAAGCAAAGCACATATGTCAATTGTTGTGGATGAATACGGGGGAGTGGAAGGTTTAATAACAATTGAGGATATTATAGAAGAAATTGTTGGTGAAATCCAGGATGAGTATGATGTGGAATCGCAGGAAGTTATTGCTGAAAAAAGCGGTGTTTACCTTGTTAATCCCATTATTTCAGTTGAGGAATTCAACAAGCGCTTTAAAGCTAATATACCGCTTGACCCCGATTACCAGACATTAAGCGGTTTTCTGCAGAAAGTAACAGGTCATATTCCGGAAATTTATGAGAGAATCGATTACAAAGGATTAAGCTTGGTAATTACAAAGAAAACAGGAAACCAGATTCTGCAGGTCAGAGTCCAGAAGATTTAGAGATTTCATCTCTTGACTTTTCTGCTTCTTCTTTGGATTTTAATTTTTTTATCTTGTTAACGATTTTTAAGAATTCTTCGCTGTCCTTATATTTAAAATAAATATAAATTGAAGAGAGAACCAAATACAAACCTGAAATTATTATCCTTGGCATTAGCTTTAAATTCATATAGTAGGCGGCGAATATTATTGCTGATGCCGGAACCAGCATAATCAGAATATTACGGTATTTGTAATTTATTTTATAATATTTCTGGGAAATTATGTATGTTAAGAGAAATATCATGAAATTAGCAGACATTATGCAAAATGCTGCGCCGACTGGTCCGAAAGTTGGGGTTAAGAGGAAATTCAAACCGATATTTACAAGTGCAGAAGTAATAGTTATCCATATAGTATGCTGAATTTTTTTTGTAATGTTAATTCCAACAGTAACAATAAAATAGGCATTAGTAAAAAAAACACTTACACAGAGAAACGGAACTACCGCCTTTGCCGAATAAAAATCCGGCTGTGTAAATACTTTAAGAATATCGATGCTGAACATTGATATTACAAAGATTAAAACAATATTAATGTAAGAGTAAAGCTGGAAAACTTTTGAATAAATTTCTTTTGCATTTTTTTCATATTGTATATCCAAAGAGTAAGGACTCCATGCCATTTGCAATGCCCCTCCTATTATTCCCACAATGCTTGCCAGCTTTGCCCCAACTGCATAAATTCCAACTGAAGATAGGTCAGCGTAATGGGCAAGGAAATACCTGTCCGTTGAACCTAAAACCCAAACAGCTACTCCCGTTCCGATTAATGGGTAGCCGTAACTTAATATTTTTTTTATCCAATCGAATGAATAACTTCTGCCGTATCTTTTAAAAACGTAAATTATTGTGAATAAAAATATCATCCCATACGCTATTGACTGGGCAATGAGCGCTCCATAAACACCCATTTGTTCTATTAAGACGTAATATACAGTTAGTAAAATGCTTATCAATACATATACCGAGGAGAGTATTGTATAAAGCCAGACCCTGAATTCAAGGCGGAGCAGATTGAATAAAAACGAATGAAGAACCTGAAACACAATTGTGAACCCGGTTATCATCACAAAAAGACTTAAATCTCTTCCAAAAAGAAGCAGTGAGATTTGTAATGAAAAAAAAGAAATTATTATAAATCCTGCAGCAGAAAATAAAAGCCTTACGTACATCGAGGAAATTATAATAACCGGTCTTTCTTCGAAGTGCTCTTTCCTGAAGTAATAATAACCAACAGAGGTATCCGTTCCTGAAACAATTAAAAAAGTGCTTACGGTTATGATTGTTCCTAGTAAATCAAGAATACCGTAATCTTCGGTTGTTAAAACGGCTGTATAAAGCGGAAGCAGTAATAATGATATTGATTTGCTTAAATATCCGCTTAATCCGTAAACAAAAGATTCTTTTGCTAGTCTTTTTAACAAAATTAATTAATTTCCTGAATTCAGTTAATTAAACCAATTTCTTTCCAAATCCGCTTATATTTTTTAATGGTGGATTCAAAGCCCCAGTTTCTGATGATATGTTCTCGTATTTTGTCTTTATCGAAAATAATTTCATTCCGAATTCTTTTGTTCATGGCATCAGCTAACTGAAATTCATTTCGGGATTCAATTAAAATCCCGGTTTCATCAGTAATTATAGTTTCCGAACCGCCGTTTATTGTAGCTATGGTAGGGATTCCGCAAGCCATTGCCTCTGCTACAACCAGCCCAAAAGTTTCATTTAAGCTTGGAAAAACAAAGGTATCGGTTTTTAAGAAATATTCCTTTACCTGCTTTTTCTGGAGAAGTCCAAGAAATATAACATAACGTGTCAAATTGTTTTGGTTTACAAAACTAATTAAATCATTTTTTTCCGGCCCGTCTCCTCCTATCCAAACTTCAAAATTATTAACCCGTTTTTCAAGCAGTGCCTTCACAGCTTTTAGCAGGTAAATGAGTCCTTTATATTTATGAATCATAGATACATTCAAAAAGATATGTTTGCCTGAATTCCTTTGATTCTCAGTTTTCATTTCAAAGTAATCGGTATCAACTACACTACCCACAATGTATTTTTTATTTATTTTAAATTTATAACTCTCAATATTTTTTAATAAATCCTCTGACACAGTTATTAGCGCGTCCGCACGCTTAAGAGTTTTACCGGCTAATTTATATTCTGTTTTATTATTTATTTTAAATGGATTTGTGTGTTCGGTAATAATAAACGGAATACTGAATATTTTCTTCAGAACAGCAGCTGAATATCCCGATAGAAAGATTATATGAGCATGAATCAAATCAATTTTTTGTTTTAATACAAAATATCTTATTATAATGAAGCCAATTATACAGATAATATTGAAAGATAAATAATATCCAATATGGATTTTTGGCACGAGTTTAGGAAATGTAAATTCAACTTGTGTGAATTCTGTTTTTTTTACAATTTTTAACTTAATTTTATCTAGTCTCATAAATTTAGTCATTGTTGGCAGAAAAACACATATATTGTTGTTTTTGCGCAATAACTTTATTTGGTCATGAATGAAAACTCCATGTAAGGGGCTCCCTTTGTAATTATCTGTTTGAACGTAAAACGGATACCATGAAGGCATTAGTAATATATTCATTTATCCGTAATATTTTTAACAAAGAGTGAATTTGAAAAAATTGCAAGAGTGGTTCGGTTAATCCTGTATAAGGGTTTTACACTGCTCAGTTCATTCAAATATTTAATAACATCTATAATGTTTCCATAGTCGTGCCAAATAATAATTCCGTTTTCATTTAAAGTATAAAATGCATTTTCGGTATCAGTTTTAACATAATCATATGAATGGGCACCATCAATGAAAAAAATATCAACTTTTTCCTTAAATTCTGAATAGTCAAACAAAGCAGAATCAGCAAACAACTGGGTTATTTTTTGAGATTCTTTCCTGTCTAAAAATTTTTCTCCAGTTCGAAACCCTTTTTTATTAATTAGCTGTGGGTCCCCGGAATCGACAGAGAACTTAATGTTTTTAGTGTTCTCGGTAGGCAGGTCAAGTGTGTATATTTTTGCATTTTCAGGTGAATTAAGCGCCAAGTGAAGCGTTGTTTCTCCGTCATAGGTTCCGATTTCGAATATTGAGCTTGCACGGAAACTTTTAGCGATTGCACAGATACAATATAATTCGTAAAGTGTTACATTCCCCTGTCTGTAAGAATAATCGCTTATTAAAACATTGCCTTCTAAATTTGGTTTTATGATATCGGTCAGTTCTATTGTCTTTAAATATTCAGACTTATCATAGATGTCATAATTTGTTCTAAAATCATTAACAGCAACAGAAAATTTCTTGAATTTTTTTCTGTTAAAAAATATATTAAAGAGCCCCAGGTTCATAAGATTTTTGAAATAAAAAAAATAGTATTTTAATGTTCCGGCCAACTTTTTCCCCGCATCTTTACACTGCTTTTCATTTTATTATTTTTTTAGAATGTTAATATCCAATTTGTAAATGTTTTCGGGGATTTCCCACTTGGGAGTTTCCCTTTCCTTGAAGTCGAATGATTTTGAAAATATTGCCATATTTGACTGCTGCAGGTGATAAAGGTGCTTATGTTCGCTCTGCGGAACTGCTTTTAAAATTCCGCAAAGTACTTCTTTGTTAACCTCACCAAGCACAGTGTAATCATGCCATGCAATAACTGAATCATCATTTTTCAAAAGCTTCAAGCCGTTTCTTGAATCGCTTTCCACATATTCAGCGGAATGGTTGCCGTCGATAAATACAAAATCCGCTGTTCCATAATACTTTGAAAAATCAAATTCTTTGCTATCGGATTTCAAAAAATGTACATTCGGATAGTCTTTTGAATAATGCCCAAAAATTTCTTTTGGTATTTTGAATATTTCGATTTCCGGATGGTCAAAAGGAATGTCAAGAGAAAATATTTGTGTTCCGGCCCCCATAGCATCAGCAATGTTCCTTGCAGAAAGGCCAAGCCAGGTTCCTATTTCAAAATATGTTTTTGTTTTTAAAACTTTCGCAATTCTGCATAGAAAATAGTAGTCATTAATTGGTGAGATTCCGTCGGAAAAATCGGATACAACTGCTAAGTTTAAATCGGGGTTCCCGTAGAAAGCGAAAAACTCGCTGACAGAAACTTCCGGGAGTTTTTGAATATTAAAAGATTTCAGTTTATTTTCAACTTGTTTTGTATATAATAATGAATTTAGCTGTGACCAAAGCTCCTTTCTGTACTTAAAAAAATTTTTAATTTTTTCTATTCTCTTCAAAACCAATTATATTTTTTTTCTTTTGTGAAAGCTCAAAATTAATAAAAATTATTTATTATTTTTAAGAAAATCTTCTGCGATATCAATTAACGTGTATGTTTTGATACTATTTTGTTTGCAATGTTTCAAAAGATTTATGAATAAATCTCTTGTTCCGGGAACTTCTTTATTTCTCAGCTCTAAAAGCTTTTGGGGGTCTTTGTAATGTTTTTTTGCTTCATTATATCGGTACTTATTTTCAGTATTTATAAAAACGTGAATCGGGTGAAAATCAAATACTGTTAAACTATTTGAATCGAGGCTTACCCTGGCGTCGTCAAAACTGTAACCGTAATTCCAGTGAACGTCATCTTCCCAGTTGTAGGGAATCCTCACAAGACCGTTCCACAGCTTGAATGGTTTTAAATCAGTGTGATACGGCAAAAAGTTATTAGATTCGTAAATAAATCCTTTGTCGGCAAACTTCTGAAGTATCGGAATGCTTTGCATCAAAGTATGTGTTCTGATTCCTTTGGCATAGGGATGAATATCCATTATTTCATCAAGAATATTATCAAATGAATTATTTAAGTTGCCGTTAAATAAGTCATTAAAGTTAGGGTGGAGAGCAATCTCAAATAAATTTTTATTTGCTTTGGAAATTATGCTTGAATTGTGAGTGGAAAATATTGTGCATTTGATTTTGAACAACTCAAATAAATTTAATGTATCTTCAATAACTTCCTCAGGTGCCCAGTCGATGTCACAGCTAAAAGCAATCAATATGCAAAATACCTGTTAATTATTTTAAATTTTAAGTAAATTTACAAAATTTTGTGTAATATTTAAGCGTATATATTAATCTTATTATTTGAAGACCAAGTTAAAAAATTTACTTCTGATGCTCAGGACCTTTAAGCCAGTCAGTTTAATCAAATTTTACTACCTAAAGTATTTAAGAAAAAAAAGTAAATCAACCAGTCTCTTTTTTTTGAAGAACGGGCTAAAACTAAGTGTAAACAGAAATTCGGGCGATTTAACCACATTATTCGAGATTTTCGTCAACTCTGATTATAATTTTAAAGGGGATCCGAAAATAAGTTTTAACATTCTCGATATCGGAGCAAATGTCGGCTACTTCTCATTATATATCGCCAAAAGATTTCCCAAATCAAGCATATTTTGCTTTGAGCCCTTTACAGAAACTTACGGGAGATTAACCGATAATTTAATGAGGAACAATTCCGCCAATATAAAAGCATACCGGCTTGCAGTAAGCGATTTCAACGGAACCTCACAGTTTTATTCGCTTGACTGGGCTGGCTGCAATACACTGATTAAGGGTAAATTTGACGAGGGACATTACAAAACAACAAACGTAGAATGTATATCTTTTGATGATATTTTTAAGCTAACTGGAGTAAACGAGTTTATGTTCGGCAAGATTGACTGCGAAGGCAGTGAATATCAGATTTTTTTAAACTCCAGAGATGAATCCATTCGTTCTGTCAGAAATTACATAATCGAAGTTCATAATGATAAAAAGTTCACAAGTCAAGACTTGATAACAAGATTTCAGAGTCTCGGGTATATTGTTAAATATAAAAAAAATTTAATGGAGGCAAACCTAATCCAGGGTTAATATTGCTGTCCCTTTGTCAGAGTCTCAAGACTTTCATCTCCGCAGTTAAAGAGTAAATCAAAAATATTCATGTACGGCTGGAAAGTTGGTGAATTAAACTGCCTGTAAACAGGATGCGAATAGTTTTGGAATAAAATTTTCAGTCCGGAATTTTTCAATATTTCCATATCAATATAATTTTTTCCTTCGCCTCCGGAAATATATGTGTCGGCTTTAACAAGATTGCACATATCTATAAGTGCCTGAGTGCTGGTAGTTTCAATTTTTGGCAGCTCTGAGCTTTTAATAAATTTTGTTTTTAAATCCAGAAATTTCGCTGCTGCTAAAATTAATTTGCAGTTCAGTTCATTTAAATGCTCAATATCTGTGTGATAAATTTCTTCGAGTACTGAGCCATACTTTTTAAAAAAGGGTGCTTTTCCGTAAATTACTTCTATTGAACGCCAGTTTTTTTTTAGAGATTTCTTTGGGTCTTTTATTTTTACTTCGTAAATCTTCTGCCCGAAATCATGAAGTATGGGAACGGAAATCCACTGCCACCCGCCGGATGTGCATAGCTTGTTCCTGTTTTGCCAGTCGTTTTTTTTAAACTGGGTCGTATCATAAAGAATGAATATTTCGCTTCTTGCAGCTTTTTCAAAAAAACCCAGATAAGGAAGATAGTTAGGCTGATGAATTGTACATATCATTTTTAAACCACTACCTTAATAATGTCAAATCCTTCAACATACCTGTCATTAAGTAAAATATCAAATGCTCTGTATTCAGCTAGACCTTTCACTGCTCTGTCAGCCATATATCCCTTTCCTCCCTGCGATGAATGAATTTTTACAGCTTTAACCTTCAGCTCTATATAATCAGTAATATCTACAAAAAAGTTAGGAGCAAAATTTCTTGAAGTGCTGGGTGTTTCGTATGCATATATTTCTTTCACTGTCCGGCAGGCAACCATGCTGGCGTGGAAAGTCGCCCTATGGTCCTGGTGGGTATCGGTTGCCGATGGGATGAAAACTTTGTCCGGCTTAATCATATCGATATATTTTTCTAAAACACTTATAGTTTCGGGACCTTCGCTGATGAACCTGTCTTTTAGGTTTTCCATAAAGAATTTTGCTTTGATTAAAGCTGCGGATTTAATCGCTTCTTTGTTTCTGTTTCCGTCCCCTGTTCCTCCCTCTCCGGTGGTAAGAACGAGAAAATTTACTTCGTTGCCTTCTTTAGCATATCTTGCCATTGTTCCGAAGCACCCGAGCTCGATATCGTCGGGGTGAGGTCCAACTGCTAAAATTTTATTCATTTGTTTAATAAAGTATTTATAAAAGAAATTATAATTTTAACTGATAAATCTCAAAGGCTTCTGCATATTCTAATCCGAATTGCGCGCCGCGTGCTCTCATCAGTCCGCTCATCACGTCTTTTGAGAAGTAATAGCCCCCGCTCTTTGTAGTTGACCATTGTGACCTGTAACACTGCGAAGCTTTAATTTTTAAGTCAACAATTCTTTTGGTA
Source organism: Chlorobiota bacterium (assembly GCA_022616535.1). Classification (GTDB taxonomy): domain Bacteria; phylum Bacteroidota; class Ignavibacteria; order Tepidaquicellales; family OLB5; genus JAKEEM01. The sequence continues at coordinate 27,756 of JAKEEM010000005.1, forward strand.
AGCTTAACATGCATATTGGGCATAAAATCATACCCGCTTCTAATGACTTCGTAGCCGAAGATAGTTTTTTCCCTGAAAAGCCTTAAAACTTCATCGGCAAGCACTATGTGGTCCTGGTGAATATCATGGATGGGGGGAGTGAAAACAATGTCAACTTCTGTATTTATAGCAATATCGTATAGTATGTTTCTTATTTTCGAGCGGTAGTCGTGGAATATTCTGGTCGGAATATCGAAAATTTCAAAAGGGACTTTTTGAAAACCCAGTATTTTGAACGACTTGTCTATTTCCTTGAGATTTCTGGTTTTGCCGTCTTCGTATCTGTCTGATAAAATATAGATTTTCAGGTTAATTTGTTTAAAATATTTCAAAATAGTACCTGAGCATCCGACTTCGAAATCATCCGGGTGTGCCCCGAATATAATTACGTTTCTTTTTTTTCCCTTATCACTGACTGAAGATAGAATATTTTCTGTCATTTTAATCTATTTAGGTTTTTTTACTAGTAAAAGCCTTTTAATTAAAACTATAATACTGGAATTTATGTAAAGAATCAGAACAATCAAATACATAAATGATTTTGATGCTACATAGTAATTTCCGTCTCTTTTGACCGGATATTGATTTGAATAATGGTATGTATGATAGTTAAATTTTCCATAAAGGAATTTATAGAGCCTCTGTATAAAAGGGTTATCGTATTTTACCCTATAATAGATGTTTTCGTAAAATTTAAAATAATCTTTTCCAACAAGACTTCTTTTTGTAATCAAAATCGAATCTTGTATTATTTCATACTCCCTGGAAAATGTATGTTTATTGCTTACTTCCACAGCATTTAAGAAGCCCGTGCCCGACTTAACTCTGTACCTGAATCCGTATGAAGGGTCAACAATAAACCATTTTTTTTGTTTGCTTGAGTATATTTCGCAAAGTGCGTGCAACGGATAACCGATATTATAAAAGTAACCTGTTTGGTCAGCGTCACCTCCCTGAAGCCCTACGATACGGCAGGGAACGTTAAACAGTGAACAGAAGGTTTTAAACAATTCGCTGTTTCTTCCGCAGTCCGACGCTTCAAGTTTCCCCGCGTTTTTGTTGAAATATTTATATACTTCGGAGATTAGAGAGTCATTATCTTCAAGAATACCTGTATTAACAAGTTTATCGTTATTTATTCTGAATTCTTCAATGTTTTCGCTGAAGCGGTTAATCTTATGAACTATTACCGAGCTGTAAAAAATTTGCTTCCAGTATAAATTTTCATCAGTTGATTTTGATACTACAAGAAATAAAGAATCTAAATAATTTGACTGCTCAAACTGCATAAATATTTTGTTCGTATAAGAAAATTCAGTTTCTGGATATAATATAGAAACGGTATCGTAATATTCAAAATTTTTTCGGCTATTTATCGTCTTAAATCTCTTATTGCCCTCGATTGCAACTCTATCTTTGGTAATAAGTTTTATGTTTATTTTCGTATAATTATTATAACCTTCCGGGGGTTTGTATATGTCATCAAGATTAACTATAGGAATTGAACTGCTGCTTCCCCATACATAATCAAAAATTTTATTGGATATCCAGAAAATTACGATGAATGCCGCTGAAATAACTAATATCCTTTTAAACGAATATGATTTGAGTATAAATCTAAGCATCGTTTTCTAATCCGCCAAATTAAAGGTTTTTAATGGAATTTGGTATGAATTTCATCATCTATACTTCAATTCCGGATTTATATAATTTCAATGAGTTCTCAAGGCTTAAAAGCCGCCATATTTCCCAGCTGAAGTCTTTTTTCATTTCAAAATGCTTTGTCAAATTCTGTTCAAGGCTGGACCTATCAACGAACTCAGAGATTAAAGCAGTATCTGAAAGAAGACAATCTGTAATATAGTTTTTTAATATTGTTCTGCTCCATTTTGAAAAGGGTGTTGGAAAACCGAGCTTGTCTTTTCTGTTGACGATTTCCTCCGGAAGATATGGTATGAGTGCTTTTCGATAAAGCGGCCGTGATGTGTCTTTATAAGAAAGATGGTTCGGCGCTAAATTCATACCTAGTTCAACAAGCCTGTAGTCCAGAAAGGGGACCCGGCTTTCTATAGAATGTGCCATTGATGAACGGTCTTCGTAATGAAGCAAAGAAGGTATTGTTAAATTGGTTATGAAGTGATATGAAAGGTTATTGATATAATTCCGGAATTTTTTAGGGGGTTCAAGGTTATTATATAATTTTTCTTTGTCAATTTCACCTAAAAGGTCACGCTTAATTATTTTAAATTTTTCCGATAAGCCTGTTCCTGCTATTTTATTATACTGCTGCGGAAAAAGCCAGCTTGAAAAAGAGTGAACCCCCTGTTTATTAAAAAATTTCAGGAAGTTTCCCGCCTCAGAAACCATCCCGCTGAAATTCAGGTCCTTAATAAGTCCTCTCAGGTAAGCTCCCATTAAAAAATATCCGCCGAAAACTTCATCTCCGCCCTGTCCGTCCAATAAAACTTTTACGATACCTTTTGCTCTCTGCATAACATACCATTGGGGATATATACCGGGCCCCTCGGTCGGTATCTCCTGATAATAGTTAATCTTATTAAATATGGATTCAAATTCTTCTGCCTTGGGTGTGACTTTATTTTCAATACAGCCGTATTTATGGTTCACTATATCAATATATTTTGATTCGTTGCATTCCTGCTCCAGCCATACGGCCGAAAAGGTATGTATGCCCCTCTTATCAATTAAGTTTGAAAGCGAAACTATCGTTGATGAGTCGAAACCTCCGCTCAAACACGAACCTACTGGAACATCGCTTCTGTACCGCAGCCTAATGGAGTCGCTTAATATATCAACAATTTTTTGACACGCTCGCTTTTCATCATAGTTATTTTTATCAAAGACTTTTATGTCGTAATATCTTTTAAAAGTAATTTTGTTATTTTTATAAACCAGGTAATGGGAAGCCGGAAGTGAATGAATATTTTTAAAGTATGTATCTTCGCCGCTTAATCTGTTTCCGTAAAGGATGAAAAAAGGGATTTTTTCCCTGTTCATCTCGAACAAATTAGGCTGAAGGTATAGCAGGGGCTTAATTTCCGATGAAAATGCAAAAACAGACCCCGAGTGAATGAAGTACAAAGGTTTAACACCGAATCTGTCTCTTGCAATAAAAAGCTGGCCGCTGCGGCTGTCCCATATTGCAAATGCCCACATTCCGTTGAATTTGTTCAGACAGTCCGCTCCCCATTGCACATATGAATTGACTATTACTTCCGTATCGGATTTTGTCTGAAATTTATATCCGTAACCTTGAAGTTCCTCTCTTAATTCAATGTAATTATAAATTTCCCCGTTATATGTGAGCCATATAGTGCCGCTTAAACCTGACATCGGTCCGTGTCCCTTTTCGCTTAAATCGATAATCGCAAGCCGCCTGTTTGCCAGCAAAACATTGAAGGTGTTAAATTTCGCTTTTGAAATATGAGGGAATCTTGATTTAATTTCGTTGATTGAATCGTCACCTGAATATTGTTCATAATCACCGCTTTGTGAATTTATAAAAACATAACCTTCGTCGTCAGGTCCCCTGTGTCTGAGAAGTCTGTTTAGGTTTGGGATTTTTTGCTTTGTATCGTTTAGTTCGGTGACTATACCGTTTATTCCGCACATTTGCTAATATAAGCCGCCGTTAAGATTTATTATCTGGCCTGTGATATAGCTTGAGTTATTACTGCATAGATACAAAATGCACTCGACTACCTCTTTTGGGTCTCCGAACTCTTTTTTGGGAATACTTTCTTTAATTTGACTGCGAATATCCTCCGGAATCTGAAATAAAAGCCCTGCTTCAAAATAGCCCAGCGAAATTACATTAGCCGTAATACCGTTTTTAACGACTTCTTTCGATATAGTTTTGCAAAGACCAGCGAGCCCTGCTTTTGTGGCAGCGTATGCTGAAGTTCCTGCAACTCCGGTTTGTGCAACTACAGACGACATATAAATTACCCTTCCCCAGCCGCGTTCTTTCATCACAGGCAGTACATGCTTTGTACACAAAAAAGGACCTGTTAGGTTTACAGATAGAACTTTATTCCAATCATCTGTTTTCATTTTCCAGCTCACTGCATTTATTGAAATTCCTGCATTATTTATTAAAATGTCAATTCCTCCAAAATCATTCTTTATATCGGCGGCCATTTTTTCCACTTCTTTTTCGATTGTAATATCGGCTTTATATGCTTTATATTTTATGTTTAAACCATTCAATGAATCCAGAATTTGATTAAGTTTAATTTCGCTATTATTATAATGTAAAGCGAGATTATACCCTGCCTTAGCAAGCCCATTTGTTAAATGGTTTCCAAGACCGCCGGATGCTCCGATAAGCAAAACTGTTTTTTCTGTATTCATTTGTCTGAAATTACCAATTCGTAAGTTTGGTTTCTTACTTTTTCCAGGTCTGCCTTCATAAAGAGCTGTTCATTGTTTCTTATACTTTCTATCTGCCAGCCCATTTTAAGAAATAATATGATTGACCGGTTGTTATTTTTGGGCCAGTAACCCTCCTGATATTTAAAACCGTTATCAAGTCCGGTTTGACACAGCTTTATGATGTGAAGTTTTGCAAAGTTAAAGTTTCTGGTGTCTTTTCTGCCATATGTGCAGTGGTTATGAATGATATCGCCGTAAACTGAAGAAAAATTAACGAAGCAAATTTCATCCGAGGAATTTAGTATTGAGAAGCTGTATTTCCATTTATCAACCAGCCCGTTTAGAAAATATTCTTCCGTTTCACTGTTCCAGCCGTATATATCCTTGTATTCGGCTCTTATTCCGTTTACAAACTTCATGAAATCATCGACCCTTTTATCCATCAGCTCTTTGGATATTGTCAGAATTTTAAAGCCGTTTTTAGCAAGTTCCATATCAACGAACTTGTGAATATCAAGTGAAGAATAATTTTCACTGCGAGTTGAATTGACCACAGACATTATACGGGAGAGTTTTTTGTTTTATGTTCCGAAGTTTTTCTTTAATATTTGAGTGATGATATATGCAACCGATAGAATCAATATGCCGTAGAAAATTACAGTAATAAATGAGTAACGGTTTATCATATATTTTTTAAGGTATCCTCTCCACCCGCATTCCCTGCATTTATATAAGCTGACTACTCCGGTTGATTTAGCCGCCGTTTCAATAAAGTTTCTGGTTCTGCTTCTTCTAATCGTGCCAATCTTACCGCATGACGGGCATTTGCTTGTTTCGGGGAAAGCTTTAAAAAATATTTTGAGCTGCAAGCTTAGCTTGGTTTAGTTGCGGGCTTCGTCTTTAAGTTTCCGTTCCCTGAACTGTTGCCATTAGTACTTGCCGGTGTTTTTTCCTTCCCCTTTTCCGAACCATAGTAATAGTAATAGTATTTATAATAACTTCCGTAAGTTGCCTGGTAATCGAAGTTATTCAATACAACACCGATAAAAGTGTCATTTATTTTATTTAATGTATCGATAGTGTTGACAAGCAAATCAAGGCGTGTTTTGTTAGCCAAGCTAACCACAACCGTTCCGTCAACGTAAGAGGAAAGAAGCTCTGCATCGGTTACTGTGGCAAGAGGCGGGGAGTCAATGATGATATAATCGTATTTCGGCTTCATCTGGTTCAAGAAAATCTGCATGTGCTTTGATGCTATGAGCTCCGCCGGATTTGTCGGAATTGTTCCGCATGTAATTAAATCCAGATTTGGAAATTGTGTTTGCCTTATGGTTTCCTCAAGCGTAACCGTTCCGAAAAGATTATCACATAAGCCGGGGTATCTTTTCATATTAAACACGTTATGCAAGCGCGGTTTTCTGAAGTCGCAGTCAAGCAGCAAAACTTTTGCCGATAAGGAAAAACTTGCGGCAAGATTCGATGAAATAATGGTTTTCCCTTCTCTGGGGATTGAACTTGTTATCAATATGGTTTTAATCGGCTCAGGTTCAAGCTTCGAAAACTGGAGCCTGGTTCTGAGCGTTCTGAATGATTCGGCAGGGGCCGAGTCTGAATTGTATGCAAGTATTAGCTCCTGTTCTGAGTGGGAGTGCCTTCCTGATTTTGATTCACGCATAAATGTGGGTACCCAGCCAATAAGCGATATTCCTATGTTTTCCAGGTCCTCCGGTGATTTCACTGTGACATCCAGTATATTTCTCAAGAGCGCAAATCCGTACCCTAAACCTAAACCTATCAAAAGCCCAATGGTTATGATTAAAAACCTGTTTGGTTTGGCAGGTGAACGGGGTACTTTGCCATAATCAATTATTTTTACATTATTTGGCTGAGATTCCTCGTTGATTAAAGCTTCCTGGTATTTTTCAAGAAGCATTAAATATACCTTCTCGTTTGACCTTCTTTCACGCTCAAGGTTCGCATATTCGATAGTCTGAGCAGGAAGCTTATTAAATCTTTCCTGGTATTTTGCCAAATAATTCTTCAGCAGGTTTTCCTTAATCTTGTTTTGTTCGTAATGTATCTTGGTTTCAAAGTATTGGTTTGATAATCCTCTCAGGTCTTCCGGCGTTTTTGATGAGGCACCGTCTTTGAGGATTTGAAGCTTCTCGTTTAAGTTACGCTTCAATTCACCTATTTTTTTGTCCAAATCCTTAAGGTATTTGGACTCCTTTATTAAATCTTCATTACCTGTTTTTGCCAAATCTCTTTGTATTTCAAGCTTTGCTATTTCACCCTGAAGCTCGCCTAAATATGGGTCTGTTATCCTGCTTTCGAAATATTGTGTCGCTTTCGGGTCAACTCTTTCAAGTTCGCTCTTGTAATTTTCCAGTGCTTTGGAGGTCGACTGGAATTCCATCGATGAGCGGTTATACTCGGTTTCAATATCAGATAAAGCATTAATTATGGTGTGAGCCTGGGTTCCCAGCTCAACTACATTTTCGGTTCTTAGAAAATGAGTCATTTTGTCTTCGGTTTGAAGCAAAGAGTTATATTTCTCCTGAACCTGCTTTTCAAGAAATTCGCGGTTCAAGGTTAAGTGGCCGCGATTGAATTTCAGTGAATAATCGGTATACGATTCTGCATAGCAGTTCGATATCAAGGCGGCTTCTACAGGCGAGGGGCTTTCGGCTTTAATCGAAACTATATCCAGCCCCCTTTTTTGGGAAATCTCGGTAACGCTTTGAAGCAGCGATGCAATCTGGTTCACGCTTTTCGGCTCTGTGCAGTTTTCGGGGTTCTGGCACAGCAGCGAAAAGCGAACTTTGCCGCTTAAGACCTTAAACGAATCAAGAAGGGACTTTGCCGTTATTTCACGGATTGCGAATGACCTTAATATTTCAACTTCATTGTTTATGTATCTTTCCGGAAGCTCACCTTCAAAATCGGCAAACAATTTATTTTCAAGCACATTCTCCTTCGGCTTTGTAAGGCGCATCGATGATGCTGATGCGTATATATCGACCTGTGAGTATGCGTAAAAATAAGAAACAATAAATCCGACAGCCAGACTTAATAGTATAGGGACTTTGTTTCTTAAAATCAGGTTAAAATAAAACCGGATGCTGTGTGAGGACTTTATATTAGCATCAACGGAATTAAAATTTTTGCCGCTAGACTGTGATTCCATATTCTTTTATTTGCTTGTTAAAGTTACTATTAGTGTTACAATGCTTATTAACGAGGTAGCAATAGGAAGATAAAAACTCATATTTTCTCTGAATGTATATCTTCTTTCCTCCTTTATGACTATTACGTCTCCGGGCTTAAGCAATGGATTAAGCTTCGGCTTTGACGAAATGTTTTTTTCCCAAAGCAGGTCGTCGTAGTTAAGTACAATCATTTCGGGCTTTCCCTCGGGGTTCGATGAGTTTCTTAAAATTCTTATTTCCTCAAGATTCGATTCTGTTATCGGACCGCCTGCAAAGGTAATTAAATCCATAAATGTGGTGTTAACCGGAACTCGGTATCTGCCCGGGTATCTTACAAAGCCCCATAAATTTACTTCCATGTTAACACCTGTTGCATCGCTTAAATCATATACAGCAGCCTGAGTTTCTTTTTTAGTCTTTCCCAGGAATAAATCGTCGTCATCCTGGGAGTACACATAATCTACAGTAACAATTACAACAACAACTAAACTGATTATAAATTTCATCAAAAATTCGTCAAATTTAATAAAGATGAATAAATGTATTGATATAATCAATACTCTATATCGTCATAAAATAACGAATTTTCTGTGATTTTCCAAAGCAATACTTTAAGGTGATAATTAAGGGTAGTGTTACAGTGTAGACCTCGTTTTTGGTGAGCACTACCCCATTTGGATAATCAGGTATTTTGGAAGATACAATTTCTCGTTTCAGAAAGAGCTGTCTGCTGCAGGTATATATATGACGCTGCGCAATATTTCAGCCGTAGGGGCGATTCGTGTAGGGGCGACCCGCCGGGTCGCCCTTACAGTTCCGGTTTTATCCAGTAGAGACTTGCTATGGCAAGTCTCTACATTGGCAAGTCTCTACATTGGCAAGTCCTACACCGGCAAGTCTCTACAATGAACACCATTTGTCCGCGAATCCGCCACCTGGCGGATGCCGAATTTTTTATTTTTTATTAGCCACGACCTTTAGGTCGTGGACGGAAAACCCTCCATAGATTAAGGACTTTAGTCCTGAATACAAAGCATCAGGGCTAAAGCCCGAGTTATTCTTTACTGTTGTCCACGGCTTAAAAGCCGTGGCTATAATAAAATTTTTTTCCTGTCCGCAAATTTTACGAATTGCTGAAATTTTTATTTTTTGAGCAATTCTCCACTCTTAACAAACTTTCCTCAAAATTTTTTTGTAATCATATTTTTTTACAGATTTATGTTGATTTTCCACTGGATTCCCGCTTTCGCGGGAATGACAATCAGACTAGTAACTCAATGAACTTAATAAACTTTATGAACTTTCACCTCATATATGCCTAATGAGGTGAATTGTGCCACCACTGACTTGACATTTTAAAATTGATA
>JAKEEM010000033.1 GCA_022616535.1 Chlorobiota bacterium
AGACGCCATTTTTTCCTCATTATTTTTTTGCTCTGTAATATCAATCATAACACCCAGCACGTAGGATTTTCCGTCAGCCCTTTTTACTTTAAACATATGGTCTTCAAGCCAGATGTAATTTCCTTTTTTTTTCTTTATTCTGAAAGTTTCTTTGTATGTTCCCTTTGAGCCCGATTTTCTCCAGTTGTCATAACCCTTTATAACTTTTTCTATATCGCTGGTATGGATTAAAGAATCGAATAGTTTTGAGTCTTTATAAAAGTCCTCCGCTGTGTAGCCGAGCATTTCGTATATATTGGGCGAAATAAACTGTTTTTCGACGGCATTTTCATAGAAAACAACATTTGGGAGATTATTTAATACGGCAGTCAGTCTTGTCTGAGTTTCTTCAAGCTTTGCCTCCGCTATTTTTTTGTCTGTTACATCAAGTATCTGAGCAATGAGCTGGTGCGGCTTGCCGGCCCTGTCTTTAAGTACCGTTACGTGTATTGAAACATAAACTATTTCGTTGTTCTTCGTGACGTATCTTTTTTCAAGTTCATAGGTATGCTCCCCTTTCTCAAGTGCAGAGTTAAGCAGGTCAAGATTCCCCGGCAGGTCTTCGGAGTAGGTGATTTCCTTGAACGTCATTTTATAAAGCTCTTCTTTAGTATAGCCGACTATCTTGCAGTAAGCGCTGTTTACCTTAATAAACCTGCCGTCAAGGGAGTTTAGCGACATTCCAATCGGGGTGCTTTCGAACATTATTTGCAGCTCTTCCTCGCTTTTCCTTAGCGCATCTTCAGCGTTTTTACTGGTGGTTATATCGCGCCCGACGGCCTGGTATTCAACTATATTTCCCGAGTCATCAAAAATCGCGCTGTCTGTCCACCTTAACCATCGGATTACCCCGCTGGGCATAATTACACGGTGCGTAAATGTTCCAATCGGATTATCCTTATCAAGCTGCATAAAGAACTTTGAGAATCTTTCAAGGTCTTCAACGGGCATCTCGGGAATATAAGTTTTACCGATAAGTTCTTCCTTTGTTTTACCGAAGAAATCACAATAAACATCATTTACGTATGTAAAGGTGCCGTCGGGTTTCCATCTTGTAATCATTTCGGTCTGTTCTTCCACTAGCGCCTGGTATCTTTCCTTACTTGCCTTCAGTTCGTTTTCAATTTTCTTTCGCTCGGTAATATCTACCATTACCCCTTGCAGAGTTTTTGCCTCGCCGTCTTCGGTTATGACTGAAGTTATATCTTTAAACCATTTAACCGAGCCGTCTGAGGCAATCATTCTGTATTCGTATTCATGGTCATTTAGAACACTGGTCTGTATATTGCTGAATTCAAGAGCCCAGTCCTTATCTTCGGGGTGAAGATGGTTATACCAGAACCCCGCTTCGTGCCACATCTCAGGTGCATATCCCAAAATATTTTCCGCCTGGCGGCTTACGTAAATGAATCTCCGATTTGTGAGGTCATACTCGTAAGTAATTACGTTAAGCCCTTCAATGAGCTTTCTAAATCGGTCTTCTTTTTGGTATGAAAATGTGGTTAAATCCTGTTCCAAGCGTTGTGATTTTCTAAAAAATTGATATATAGCCAGCTAATTTATAAATAAATAAGCTTATAAAAATTAACGTAAAGGCGTGATATATTGAAATTTATAATTATGTGGATATTTGAACAATGGTGTGATGAAAACCAGTTAAACTGGGTAAAAAAGATGTATTTGGCTGTTATTAAAAATCCAGATTAGTTATTTTATTTATTAGCCTTAGAAGGGAGGCTCAAACATGAAAAAAAAATTAATACTTTTTTTTATTTCCTCAATGTTTGTTTCCAATATAAATTATTCGTGGGATTCAACTGCCGCAAAATTTTACCCGCTTGCAGTAGGTAATTCATGGTCGTATAAACATATAATATATAGTCCTCCATTAGGATGTCCGACTCCCACCAGTCAATACAACTTTATTGTAACTATAATAAGTGATACCGTTAGAAACGGACATAGGTATTTTAAGTTCAGTAATGGACGATTACTTAGAATTGACAGCACCACAATGAATGTTTACCAGTATAACGGGGTTTCGGAATGTAAAACAGACAGTTTACTCGCCAGAAAAAATGATTTAATATATAATACTTGTTTCTCTGGCCCTTATCCCATTTTTGATACGAGTCTAATTTTATTTGCTGGTCAAAACAGACGGACAAAAACTATGGCCTTAATTGGTGGTTCAAGAACCTTAATGTATGAAATCGGTCTCTATAGAGACGGGTATTGCGAAATACAAACTGGTGCCATGGACGAGCTTAACGGATGTATTATAAATGGCATTCAATATGGAGTGATGCTCGGTATTGGGCCAATAAGCGGTTCTGTGCCTGATAAGTTTAAGCTGTATCAGAATTATCCCAATCCGTTTAATCCCTCTACAAGCATAAAGTTTGATGTACCGAAGAAAACAAATCTTAAGCTGGTTATATATGATGTTCTGAGCAGGGAAATTGAAACTCTCGTTGATGAACAACTGAATCCGGGTGAATATGAAGTCCGGTGGAACGCAGAAAATTATCCAAGCGGCATGTATTTCTATAGTATTGAAGCTGGAGATTTTTCTAAAACTGGAAAAATGGTTTTAATAAAATAGCGGGTACTATTACTTCAGCTTGAAGCTAAAGGGAACCGTTACCCAAACCTTAACAGGCTTGTTGTTCTGTAAGCCGGGGGTGAATACCAGTTCCAATGCCTTATCTCTTACTTCATCATGAAAAATCTTATTCCCGCTTACAGCGCCGACTTTCACAACGCTTCCGTCTGGTCCGACAAGCACTCTGACCGTGACCCTGCCCTCGAGTCCAATTTCAATTGCGCGCGGGGGATAGTTAACTTCAGACCTAATTTGATGAAGATTTGTGCATTCAGGAGCTACTTCAACCTCAATAATATTATATATGTCTTTAACAGGTTCTTTGATTTCCTTATCTATTTTATCGCCCAATTTTGTGTCGATTTTAATATTTGTGTTATCGGCAAGCACTAGGCTGTCGCCTTCTCTTGAGGTTGATGTGTTAATTTCATTTAGCTCGTCTTGTGTTTTAAGCACAACGTCATCAGCAACTTCTTTTTTTACCGGCTCTGGCTGAAGGGAAGCTAAATCCTTTACCTTGTTTGCAATTTCTTCCTTTATTGGGGGAATTTCTTTATCATCAATGGGCGGGGGGGTTTCATCAAACTCTACAATAATCACGGGGTCCCTGCCTTTTGGAATATCCTTTGCCTTGGCTTCATTAAAATATGTAATTAGCATATAGGCGGCTATCAAAGCAAGATGAAAAGTAACGGCAATTATAAATCCCTTTAGCGTAAAGCCCTGGTAGAGCTTTTTTAGCTCGGCTGCTCCGTATTTATCGTTATTTATAAGTATTATTTCGTCGAACATTTCGAGCCTCCTTTCTGCCTTTGCGGATTATACTATATATGTAGAATATTTGTTCCTTTCCTAATTTTTAATTGTTCATTGCTAATTTTTAATTGAATGTATATTTTGCTGAAATCACTTAATTTTATATTATAAGATGAGGAGTTTAATACTTTTTGGGTTTTGTATGTTCATTTTTTCCTGCGGCGCAAAAAAGGATGAGGTGAAAAATAACTCAAAAAACAAGGAAAAATCTACAGCTGAAACGAAGAAAACCGGCAGCAGCTCCGTAACATCGGCTTTGGACTGGTACGACATCTTAAGCGAAGACCCGAAAGTTATAGAATTGCCTGCTGATTTGACTGAGATTTCCGGCATTACTTTCACAAATGATAACCGCCTTTTTGCCGTTGGTGATGAGGACGCCGACATTTTCGAAATAGACTACAACTCAGGCAGTGTTATCAAAAGATTTTCACTTGGCAGCATGCTTGTCATAGAAGGTGATTTTGAAGATATTTCCTTTGCTCGTGATAAATTTTATTTGCTTGAATCCAAAGGGAAGCTTTATGAATTCAGCGAAGGTTCAAACGGTTCATTTGTTGATTATAAAACATACAAAACATCGTTAACTTCAAAATATGATGTTGAGGGATTGTGCTATGACTCAGAAACAAACTCGCTGCTGCTTGCCTGCAAGGGATTCGGAGGCGATGGACTTGGAAAGGACAAAGCAGTCTACTCGTTTAGCTTAAATAATATGACTTTCGATGATAAACCCCGCTTTGTTATTCCCCAAAAGGAAATTAAAAATAATACAACCGAAGGAAAATTTAATCCGTCGGGAATTGCCCGCCAGCCTGAAACTGGAACGTTTTTTATAATCGCTGCTCGCGGCAATACAATTGTTGAAATCTCAAAAGACGGTTCGATTTTGAATCAGAAAGATTTGCTGGAAAAAGTCCACAAGCAGGCGGAGGGAATTGCATTCAAAAGTGACGGAACACTTTTCATAAGCAATGAGGGCAGAGGCAAGAAACCAAAAATTGTAATTTACGATATGCTTAAGCACTGAGCATAAACCTGAGCGAGCGAAGGGCTAAAATATTTATATGACAGTAATCATAAAATCAAGAAAATTGTTGGTCGGGTTTTTTATTTCTGCCCTGTTGTTGTCACAAGCAACATTCTCTCAAACTAACCTATCCTGGTTCTCTGAATTCAAAACCGTTGTTCCCGGTAAGCATTATGATGCGGGCTGGTTTCATGAGCTTTTTTTCGGAGCTCACTGGCGCGACGTTTGGACGACCCCCGTTAAAGTCGGCGTTATCGACTTGAACACTTACGGGGAGGGATTAACACCGAAGAAAAAGGGCGGCGGTTTGCAGACCAAATCATTAAAGTTCAAAGGAGGCGACGGAAAAGAGTATAAATTCCGCTCTCTAGATAAAGACCCCAAAAAAACGCTGCCGGTTGAATTGCAGGAATCGATTGCAAAAGATATTGTGCAGGACCAGATTTGCTCATCCAATCCTTATGCGGGATTTGTTGTTAACCCGATTCTTGATGCTGTTGGAGTCTACTACTCAGATTACACAATTGTGCTTTTGCCCGATGACCCGAAGCTCGAGGAATATCAAAAGGAGTTTGGTGGTTTGCTCGGAATAATGGAAATCGTGCCCGAAGAGGAGCAGTTTGAGGGCTCGGATAAAGTTATCGGCTCAATCAAGCTGCTTGACCGCTTAAATAAGGAGTTCGATGAGTTTGTTGACGGCGAAGCATTCCTTAAAGCGCGCCTTATGGATGTTTTTCTGGGGGACTGGGACCGCCATAAGGATCAGTGGAAATGGATTAGATACGAGAGCGGCAATAAAAAGATTTACAAACCTTTCCCTATGGATAGAGACCAGGCATTTGCAAAGTTTGACGGCATTATTCCGTGGTTTGCAGAAAAAAACCTCCCCCAGCTTAACAACTTCGGAGAGAACTACCCGAATATGCGCTATATGACGTGGAGCGGAAGGTATCTTGACCAGCGCTTCCTTGCATTTTTGACTAAAAGCCGCTGGGACGAGGTGACTGGGGAAGTCCTGAGCAAACTAACAAATGATGTTATTGAAAATGCAGTGAAACAGCTTCTACCTGAGGTTTACAATAAGGCAAAAGATGAATTACTTGAAAAGCTCAAGTCACGCCGTGACCAATTGAAGGAAGCGTCAAACGAATATTATGAGCTTGTCAACTCAATTGTAGATATTTACACAACAGATAAAGATGATTACGCGAGGATTGGATTTAATCCGATTACAGGAATTGATTTACCAAAGAAAGATAAGGAAAGGGGATACACCGTTATAAATATATTCAAGCGCGATGAAGATGCAGGCGAAAAAAAGAGCGATGTCTTAAGACAAAGAATGTTCTATAATGACGAAACTGATGAAATAAGAATCTACCTGCAGGGAGGAGATGATTTGGTTACATTAGGGGGAGATGCGGATAACGCGCCCAAAATTAGAATCATCGGCGGTGACGGCAAGGATGAGGTTTTAAACCATACTGGCGAAACTGTTTTATTTTATGATGACGGAAAAAAATCTAAAATGAAGGGAAATGTAAGTCATGATGACGAGAGATACAGCTTAGCGTATGAAAAGCAGTTAAAGGAGTTTAAGCAAAAAAAAGATAAATTAAGCAAGGAAGAAAAAGACAATTATGAGGATTTAATCGGCAATCTAAGGTATGACGTTCCTCCTCCACCGGATAAATTTCATTTTACATTTTTCTACCCTATTTTTTACTATAATCCCGATATTGGTCCTTTTTTCGGGGGAAATTTAAGTTACACTAAGTTTGGGTTCAGAATGAATCCATACCTTTATAAGTTAAGTTTCACGGCGGGCTACGCTCCGGAGAAAAAAGACTTAACCGGACTTGTTGTTGATTTAAATTTCGATTTCCTTGGAATTATAAAACACTCGGCAGTGAATTTCCACTTTCGTAAATCAGGCATCGAGGTAAATAACTATTTCGGACAGGGGAATAATACACGCTTTTCAAAAAAAATGGAAGACGCAGATTATTACAAAGTTACCCATGAGGAATATTCCTTTGCTCCGGTTATAACTTTTCCGCGTGATGAGAAATTGAAATTTAATTTAGGAGCACTATATAAGAACTTTGAGTTGAAAGATAATGATACCATTAATATTACAACATATTTTACAGATAGCAGAATTAACCTGATCGGTGCAACAGGCGGAGCTGAGCTTGACAAACGCGACCATCCGACGGCGCCATACACGGGATATTATTTCAGCTTAAAAGGCAGCTACTTTCCAGAAGTATTTGATGACATGTATAATTTCGGCAGAATTGTTGGTGATGTAAGGGGATACATAGGGCATAAGCAAAATATCTCTCTGGCTTTGCGTTTGAGAGGGGAAAAAATATTCGGCGATTATCCATTTTTTGAGTCTGCTTTTCTGGGCGGGGCGCGGTATCTGCGCGGATTCCCGAGCGAACGCTTTGCCGGCGACGGCTCACTTGCAGCAATGAGTGAGCTTAGACTGAAGCTGTTTAAAATGAATTTCC
Source organism: Chlorobiota bacterium (assembly GCA_022616535.1). Taxonomy (GTDB): domain Bacteria; phylum Bacteroidota; class Ignavibacteria; order Tepidaquicellales; family OLB5; genus JAKEEM01. The sequence continues at coordinate 7,010 of JAKEEM010000033.1, forward strand.
TGTTTCCGGAAACTATAGGCTTGTTCGGTTTTGCGGAGTCAGGCAGGGTGTTTCTTGAGGGCGAGGAATCAAACCTGTGGCACTCTTCATACGGCGGTGGACTCTATATACATTTCATTAACCGTGATATGACTTTCAAATTCACTTACGCCCGCTCAAAGGAAAAAGATTTTGCATTCTATTTTGGAACAGGATTTGGGTTTTAGAATAAATAGACTGCATTAATACCGTTTATCGAAGGATATAAAGAAAAACCCCCTCCTTTTTTCTTTAATTTCTGTTTTTCATTCTGCTCTCTTTCACGCTCGCGGTTTAAAACGAATTTTGCGGAGCCGTAGCCCAGAGCAGTGCCGAATATAACGTCGCTGAGCCAGTGCTTGTCATTATACAGCCTTGCATAAGCGGTTAAGCCGGCAAAGCCGTATAAAACAACTCTCGCCCACCAAGTATCTATTTGCTCGGCAAGAATGGTAGAAGTTGCAACTGCGACTACAATATGTCCCGACGGGAACGATTGCGTATCGCCTGCTGTATTAAGCCAAGAAAATTCATATTGATTCTTTTCCGAAGTAAACGGTCTGTGTCTTCCAAATAGATATCGCAAACCGATTGTTAAAGTACCAGAATATGCAAGTGCTTGGGCTAGCATTCTGCCTGTTTTGCGGATTTCGCTCTCACGCGTTGCAAGTCCGATTGCATACAGCACTCCGCTGAAAATGCTCGGATACTGGACAAAACCGTAAGCTGTCGGCGCGTCCCAGAAATCGTGATTGTATGTTTCAAATCCGCGCCTTGATACAGCATTACGAAAATCCTTATCAACTGTTGAAGAAAGCACCGTTCCCGCTATAACTGATGATGAAATAATGAGGTCTTTGGTATCCATGCGAAATGGACAGGTTAAGTATGCACCCCAGTCAACGGCAAAGTATTTGAGGTCACTGCCTAAATCCTGCCAAATGGTGGTTTTCGGCTTGATTTTCTTAAGAGCTATGGTTGAATCTGAATGTAAGGAAGAGTTAAAAGCAAAAATTACAACAATAAGCAGAATTTTTTTCATCAAATTAAATGAATGATTAATGTCAGAATTTTTTCATAAATTAATGTCTTTAAATAACATAGACAAGTCTACACTCAAGTAGAAATTAAAGAATACAAATGGCAATAAAGGCAAGCACAATAGCCAAGCTGAAATCTGTTTTTGGAATTACCGTTTTCGGAATGATAGTAGGACCGCTTTTTGTATGTATTGCATTCGGTTTTGAAATTGAAAGAGCCTTGAAGGGGTTCATAGCGGGTTTTTTGATAACTTTCCTCGGGGGAGTGTTTGAGAAAATTATTTATCCAATTAAAATAAAAAAACTAAGGTTTTCTGCGGTTTTATTAATCAGAACCCTTGTTTATATTTTTGTTATTTCTTTTTCCGTCATAATGGTTTGGGTTGTTCATGAAAGTATGATTAACACTAGGAGCCTGATAGCTACTTTACAAACTGACGACTTCGCTCATTTTATTACTAGAGGCGATTTTCCGCTTATATTTTTATTTGCAATTACTATGAGCTTTCTTGTCAATTTCCTTGTCCAGTTAAATGATTTGCTCGGCAGAGGAGTTTTGCTAAGCTACATTACGGGAAGATATCATAAACCTAAGATTGAAGAAAGATTTTTCATGTTTCTGGATTTGGAGTCATCTACAACGATTGCCGAAACAATCGGTCCCGTGAAATACCATCAGTTTATGAATAGTTATTTTTATGATATTAACGAACCGATAATTGAATCCAAAGGAGAAATATATCAGTATGTAGGCGATGAAGTTGTAATCAGCTGGTCAAAAGCAAACGGAACAAAAAAATTGAACTGCATCGCATGCTACTTTAAAATTAAGGACACAATAGAACAATTGCAGAAAAAGTATATTAAGGAATTCGGGCTGATACCGGGCTTTAAGGGGGGAGTGCATTTCGGAGAGGTTGTAATAGGCGAAGTGGGTAATTCAAGAAAAGAGATTGTTTTTCACGGTGATGTTATGAATACCGCCTCACGGATACAGGGACAGGCGAAAGCTTTAAACAAGCAGCTTTTAATTTCCGAAGATGCTTTGAAATGCTTAAACCTTGACTCGGAATTTACTGCGGAAAAAATAGGGAAGTTTAAGCTGAAGGGAAAAGAACAGGAAACAGAGATTTATTCAGTAATTAAACATTGAGACTTTTTAAGTAATCATACACATCGTCCTGGGAGCGGTGTCTTTCGCCTGATTCATCATGTCTGTATTCATTAGTCTGTTTTTCATCGATAATTCTTGCTTTAATGTTGTCCTGGAGTTTTATTTTCATTATATCATTCACCCGTTTTTTAAGTTCTTTATTATATATCGGAAATGCAATTTCAATTCTCCTGCTTAAGTTCCTTTTCATCCAGTCAGCGGAGGAAAGAAATATCTTCTCGTTTCCATTATTGTGAAATATGTAGATTCTGTCGTGTTCAAGGAGTTTATCCACAATACTGATAGCGGAAATGTTATCGCTCATAAATGGAACGCCGGGCATCAGGCAGCAGAGACCCCGCACAATCATTGTGATTTTTACACCTGCCTGGCTTGCCTCGTAAAGCTTTTTTATAATCCTTTCGTCCTCAATGCTGTTAACTTTAATTGTGATTGCTGCGGGAAGCCCTTTTTTGGCATTTTCGATTTCGTTTTCTATCATCTTCTGGAACCCCTGCCTCATCCCGTATTGGGCAACAAGCAAGTGCTTGAAGATGTAACCCGTCTTTTGCCCTTCAAGGTATTCAAAAACGCGTTCAACTTCGTTAGTGAGCTTACCGTTGGTAGTGAAAAGACCATAATCGGTATAAAGCTTCGCCGTCTTCTCATTAAAATTGCCTGTGGAAAGATAAGCGTAATTCTTAAGCTTACCGTTCTCAAACCGGGTGATTAAAGCTGTCTTAGCGTGGACTTTTAGTCCAGGCAGGCTGTATAAGACTTTCACTCCGGCTTTTTGCATTTCTTCAGCACTTTTAATATTGATTTCCTCATCAAAGCGGGCTTTAATTTCCACAAATGCCGTAACGTCTTTTCCCCTGTGGGCGGCTTTAATAAGCGAGTTAACTATTTTTGAATCTCTGGCAACTCTGTATTGGGTAATTTTTATAGATTTTACATTGGGGTCTCTTGCCGCCTGCTCAATGGCATTGGTTATGTAATCATATGTATGGTAAGGAAAGTAAAACAGAAAATCTTTTTGCTTTGCAGCATCAAAAAAATTATCGAATGAATCGAACTCCCTGCTTTTGAGCGGTTTTAATTCAGGATAATTTAATGATTTAATTCCCGGATTGGGAAAATTGAAGAAGTCGCTAAAGTTGTGATAACGCGCACCCGGAAATAAATCTTCATCTGAGAGCAAAAGGGCTTCTTTGAGAAATTTTAAAAAACTCGAAGGCATTGCCTTATCATATAAAAACCTGCTCGGTGCCCCGCTTGAGCGTTTTGCCAGGCTTTTTTTTATCTTTTCAAGCAAGTTGCCTGCAAACTCATCTTCAATATAAAGCTCTGCATCACGCGTAAGCTTTATTGCGTAAGACTCATGTATGTTATATCCGTAAAATATCTGCGGCAAAAACAACCGGATAATGTCGTCAAGGAATATAATATAATTGCTGTTGCCAACCTTGGGAAGTAAAATAAATCTATCTATATGGTTGGTGGGAATTTCCACAATTGCGTATTTGAATCTTTTTGCCTTATCCGTTTTGCTTTGCTTGCCGTTTTGTTTCGATGAGAGCTTTACGGCAAGGTACAATCTTTGATTACGCAGAAAGGGAGTAATTTTTTTCTTCACAATTATCATTGGCATAATGTGCGGGACAACCTGAACGTTGAATATCTCGGTAACATATTCCCTTTGCACCTCGTTTAGCTGTGTGTGGTCGATTAAATAAATATCGTTTTTAATCAGCTCGGGCTTAATCTGCTCCGTATAAATGCTGCCGTATTCTTCCTGAAGCTTTACAACTGTTTTATGAATTTTATCTATAAGCTTTGCAACATCAAACTTTAGTTCTTTTTGGGTCTTCTTCTTAAGGACTAAAAGACTTCTTAAAGATGCGATGCGAACACGGAAAAACTCGTCAAGGTTGGAGGAAAAAATTGCAAGGAACTTAATTCTTTCATACAGCGGGACGCTAGGGTCTTTTGCCTCCTGCAGGACACGGTGGTTGAACGACAGCCAGCTTAGCTCTCTGTTGAAAAATTTAAATTCCATCTGGATCCTTTTTTGAATCCTTATGCTTTTTGGGATATTCAAAGTAAATCATCTTACCCTTGTTTTTTTCTATATCTTTCCATGAATCGATTTTAAAATCTATTCTTACTATTCCGCAGGTTGGTATATTATCTATTGAAGAATCAGAAATGTAGTTTGCAAAATAAGTTATGCCGTAGTTGTGTGCAATAAGCATCAGCTTGCTTGCTTTATCTGGAGTATCCTTTATTACGGAAAAAAATTCCTCCGTGTCGGCCATATAAAGAGTTTCGTCCTTTACAATCTTTTTAACAGGATAGCCGATTTCCTTTGCAATTCTTTTAGCAGTCCCAAATGCCCTTTTTGCGGAGCTTGAAACCATCAAATCTGGTGACTCGTCTTTTTTTCTGAGAAGCCTGCCCATTTTAGGTGCGTCGGATTTGCCTCTCTTATTCAGGGGGCGTTCGATGTCCGAAAGCTCGGGGTAATTCCAGCTGGATTTTGCATGTCTTACAAGATATAATGTGCGCATTGAGAACAACAAAAATAATTAATTAATACGTTAATAACACTGATTTTATGAACACATTTAAGTAAATTTGTGTTAAGATGCCTTCAGAATTGTTAAGAAAATTCCGCACTCCGTTTACGCTCCTTTTTGCCGTTTTAATTATAGGAACCGCCGGCTACTGGTACATTGGAGAGGGGAATTACTCGGTTATGGACTGCCTTTATATGACCGTTATTACAATACTTACGATAGGTTACGGCGAAATTATCGACCTGACCAACAATGCATCAGGAAGGTTTTTCACTATTTTAATTGCTTTTACTGGTATCGGAACTGCAACATATATTATTTCGACATTTACCGCTTTAATAGTTGAAGGGCACCTGAAAGAAACTTTTAAGAAAAGAAAAATGGAAAAAAGTATTAAGAAACTTGAAAATCATTACATCATTTGCGGAGCAGGCAGGGTGGGCTCCGTGATTTTAAACGAGCTTCATTCAACAAGCAGACATTGCGTTATTATTGACCGTGATGAAGAGATAATACAAATAATCAGCGAAAAACATCCGGAGGTAATTTCTATTGTTGGAGATGCGGATTTGGAAGAGGTTCTGGAAAAAGCCGGTATACGCTCAGCTAAGGGGATTTTTGCAGCCACCGGGGATGATAACCAAAATCTGGTTATAAGCCTGACTGCCAAGTTTATAAATCCTAATATCAGGGTTGTTGCAAGATGCCTTGAGGCGGTCAATTACAATAAAATGAAAAAAGCCGGAGCTGACTCAGTGATTTCCGAAAACTTTATTGCGGGAATGAGAATGGCTTCGGAGATGATTAGACCGACCGTAGTCAGCTTCCTTGATAAAATGCTCACTGAAAAGGATAAGAATCTGCGCGTTGAGGAAGTAAATATCCACAGCAGGCACTCAGGGAAGAAAATTCTTGAGCTTGAGCTTGATAATTTTCCCAACACACTGCTTTTAGCAGTTGTATCAGGTGACCAGTGGGTTTATAATCCCAATGATGAACACGTTATAGGGGATAACAGTAAAATTGTCGTTATTACAAATCCGGAAGAAAGATTAAAGTTAAAAACCCACCTTCACGGTGATTAGTTGAAAAGCTCTATGTTCGGCGGCGGCTGTTGAGGATTTGTTACTATTGCAATTGTATATGCTAAAACAGCAATAATCAACCCGTACATAAAAATATTATAGCAGATTCTAAGATATTTGTATTTTCTGCCCAGCACCTGTCCAAGGAAATAAAAATCCTTGACCATGCTTTTGTACAAGTAATCTTTGTCCTGCATCATTTCGCCCATTCCCCACTGAAAATCTTCCAAAGGCATATTGAAAAAATTTCCGAAGAAAAGGAGGTTTGTTTTCCTTTGCTTAATATCCTCCTGTGTAAACCTGCCTGATGTAATTTTAGGTGTAGTTACAAATACGGCGAAAATAATACAGGTAAGGCACACACCCATTAGAATAAAAGTAGGTATAGTCAAATGCGGATATTCTACTAGTTTTCTTAGAAGAGTGGTTACAACAATGCCTATTAGCAGAGTATTTATGCTAATCATTATGTTTGCCTTGCTGTCTGCCATAGCGCTGAATTCAACATGCGTGCGAACTGTGTTGCGGAACATCGTTTCGATTCCCCGCTCTGCAACTTTTGCTGATTCTTTTTTAAACGCAATTTTATCCTTCTCAACCTGAAGCTTCTCGTCGCTTTTTCGCAGTGCGATTTTTTCCTTCTCAACTGCAAGCTTTTCCTTTTCAAACTCCTGCTTTTCCCTTCTCTTTTTTTCGGCTTCTATCTGCTCCTGTTTTCTTTTAAACGTTTTTTGTGCTGTTAAAAGATTTACCGCCTGCTGGGGCTCAAATTTCTTTCTTGCATAGGGAGTGAAAAACTTATGCGAAGACAGGAGCTCCACGCTTATTTTATGCCACTCTGCATCGTTTACTGTCTTTATGTTAAGGTTTTCCCATTCTGATTTCAGCAAATCCGAGTAATCAAAGAAATCCTCGCTGCCTAAATGTACCAGGTCCGCATCACAAATAACCTGCTCCGTTAAATTCTTCGGGTTTTGCGGCACCTTCGTTGCTTCAATACAGCCAAGCACCTTCTGGATTTTTTCGGGCGGGTAGTTATTTTTTTTCAGAAAGTTCTCCCCAATTTCTTTGCTTAAATCCTCATGTCCTTTGTATGCTTTTACATATCCGGCATCATGAAACCATCCGGCTAGTGTTACAATTTCAATTTCATCATCGCTTAATCCTGATTTCTTCCCGATTTTTTTTGCGTGCTTTATTACATCAATTGTGTGAGCAAAGTTATGGTAGATAAGCTTGTTTGAGAGTTTTTCCCTGAATAAATCGCTTACATAACTTTCCGCTTTTTTAATGATTTCAGATGCCATATTGCTTATACAGTTCCTTTAAAATAATTAGCTTAATTGTGATTCTATCCATTCATCAATTTTCTTTTCAAGCAGCGGCAGGGGAATAGCTCCGTTTTTAAGCACATTATCGTGAAAAGCCCTTACGTCAAACTTTGAGCCAAGCTTCTCTTGGGCTTTCCTGCGAAGCTCCTTAATTTTCATTTCACCGATTTTATACGCAAGCGCCTGGCCTGACCACGAGATATACCTGTCAATTTCCGACTTAATGTCATGGTCTGATGTAGGAGTATGCGTCCTCATAAAATCGTATGCCTGCTCGCGTGTCCATCTCTTTTCGTGAATGCCAGTATCAACAACCAGACGGCATGCGCGCCACATCTCGAATGTCAGTGCGCCGTATTTTTGATATAAATCCTCGTACATCCCGGTTTCATAACCAAGACTTTCCGAGTAAAGCCCCCACCCCTCTACAAATGCAGTTACTCCTAACTCTCGCCTGAACTTCGGCAGGTTTTTCAGCTCCTGCGCAATTGCAATCTGTAAATGATGTCCGGGAACTGCTTCATGAAGCGCAAGCGCCGTCATTGTATATTTTGGGCGTGAAGGCAAATCATATGTATTAACATAAAAATATCCGGGTCTTGACCGGTCCTCGGGTGCACTGTAATAATACGCGGCGGGAGCCGAAGCAGAGCGGAATTCCTCAATTTCTTTTAAATCATACTTTGCTTCAGGCAGTCGTCCGAATAATTCAGGAATCTTTGTATCCATCACCTTCAATATATCCCTGAATCCGTTCATCAGGTCTTCCTTGTTTGTATAATAAAACTGCGGGTCGGTTTTCAAAAACCGGTTGAACTCATCCAGAGTTCCGTTAAACCCTATCTGGTCTTTTAACTTTTCCATCTCCTTCTGTATCCGCTCTACTTCCTTTAGCCCTATGTTGTGGACTTCATCTGCCGTTAAGTCAAGGGTTGTGTAATTTTTTACCGCAAAGCGGTACCTTTCCTGCCCGTTAGGCAGCGACCATATTCCCGCTTCCTTCCTGCAGTTGGGCAGATATTCATTTTTAACAAACTTGTGAAGTTTTTTGTATCCCGGATTTATAACTGTTTCTATAATTTCCTTAAGTTCTTTTGAAACTTTTTCTTTTTCCTCAGGAGAAAGTTTGTTTTCTTTGCTCAAAGTTGAGTAAAAAACCGATTTTTCAGTCTCAACGTTCATTACTTTTTCCATCTGCGGGAGTGTCTGCTCCATTATAAATACCGGAGACATGTAGCCCTCGTTCATACCTTTTTTCATATTTGCAATTTCATTATCAACTTTTTTCCCGAATCCTCTTAGTCTTTTAAAATATTTCTGATACTCTTCATTTGTTGATACGGGCTGGTAGTGCACAATCTGGGGAAACCCGATATGCAGACCCCATTGCTGCCCCATAGGCATGTAGTGCCAGTTGAACTTTTCCCCCTCTAAACTTTGCTCAATTGATGATTTGAATAAATTATAATTAAGCTTGTTATCTTCTGTAAGGGAGCCGTAGTCTAATGCAAGCAAATCCTTTAAAAACGCCCGCGTTGAATCGTAGTCCCTTTTAACTGCATCTTCGGAATTATCCGAAAGCATATCGTCATATCTGTGGTCGCCTTCATATGTTGCTCCTTCGGGGTAGGTGCGGAGATTATACTCATCGTATCTTTTAAAAAGCTGCATTAACTCATCGTTTGAATCTGCGGTTTTCGGCATAAATGAAAATCCAAAAATAAAATAACTGAGGGCTAAGATGGAAAAGTATTTCATTGTATTTTTTTTCTTTTAATTATTGCTTTAACTCTCGTTCTTATATATGATTCGCTTTTTACTGTTTGCGTTTTATTGTAGCTCATTAATACTGCTATGGACCTCGTTCCTTCGAATTTGCTTAGAACGATCTTAAGCATGCTCATAATCGGAACTGATAAAATCATTCCGATTATACCCCATACGTATCCCCAGAATATTAATGAAAAAAGCAGGAGGAGGGGACTTAAATCAAGCTGGTCTCCAAGATACTTCGGCTCTAAGATATTGCCTATTACATTCTGAACAACAATCAAAAGGACAATGATAATTATTGGTGTAATAATGTTATCGAATTGAAGTATTGCTATCAGCGCCGGAAGTATTGTTGAAATAAGCGAACCGATATTAGGGATATAATGGCTGAAAAAACATAAAAATGCCCAGACTAAATAGAAATCGACACCGAATGCCCATAAGATAAATCCGAAAACAATTCCCTGTAAAAGATTTACCAGAGTTTTACCCACTATGTATTTTTTAACGTCAGTAAATATTTCGCCTGTTATCTCTTCAATTTTATTTGCACGCTCTTGGGTGTATGCCTTTTTTATTCTAACCCGGATGCTCCCCATTTCGGTAAGAAGAAAAACAAGGTAAATGAGTATAAGTATGAAGTCACCGAATATTCCGACAACGCTTGAGAATATCCCGGTTAGAGCGGCAGTTAAAGAGCCCTGCATTAAAAGGTTTTTTATCTGCAGCGATTGGTTTAAATGCTGTATTTCCGTATCCGAAAGCTGCAGAAGCTGAAACAATGAAGTTACAATTTCCCTGACCTTTGCCTCATACTTAGGGAATCCTGCTGTAAAGGAATTAACGCTTGTGATTATGAAAATGCTTGCTATGTTTGAAACGATTATAATTATTAAAAGTATAACTATTATGGCAAGCGCTGAGGGAATTTTCTTTTCCTTCAGGAAAATGTAAAGCGGCTCGAAAATAAAAGTTAAAATAAGTGCTATGAAAAAGGGGATTAAAATCGATTTAAGCTCCCGTAAAACAATAAACGATACTACAACAATCAGCATTGCCGCCAAAACGGTTACGATTTTATTGTTTTTATCGGTCATTGAATATGCAATTTTTTATTTTCCTCTGAAACTTTCAAGTCTTAAAGCCTGCCTGCTTGACGTAGTGCGGCAGCTATTCTTTAAGAAAAACCTTTATGTCGAATGTTTCCCAGGTAGTCTGATCGGCTGTAAGGTAATCGATAAATTTTCGGGAGGATTTGAATTCGTCTCCCTCTTTTCTGTATTTATAATACATTGGTGAGCTGTAACAGTTGTTGACGGTATCTTTGTATTCTTTAACCAGCTTTATATTTGGTATTGAATTAATTTCATCAAGCGTAACATTTTCATTAACGAAGGGTGAACCTTCAAGATAGCTGCACCAAACAATCAGCGATTTGTTGTATTTTTCAACGTTGGTTTGATTTAAAATTTTAAATCTCTCGCCGCCGGTTTGTGGTTCATCTGTTGCATTTGCAAGCTGGTGCATATTGGAAAGAAGCTTGTGTTCAGGATAATTTTTTGAAGCAAGCTCTGTTATGTCATCGGATACCTTTTCAATCGCAAATTTATTGTGATATGGTGTGGCATATGGACCAAGCGCAAACATTGCAAGCAGAATTATGGTCATAAGCGTGTTCCGGAATGCATTATTCTTAATCGTGCCAAAAAGATAGCTTATACCTGAAGCGGAAACTATTCCGAACATCGGACCCACTACTGCAATGTAGCGAAGCTGGCCGATACTGCAGGTCAGGTTAAGTTCTTTCATCGCAAACAGTGTTTGTATAAATATTCCCGTAAATACAATAATCAAAACGAGCGCATAATCTTTTAACTGCTTTTTGAAAGCAAGTATTACAGTTCCTGTTATAAAGAAAATTGCCTGCAAAAACCCGTAAATCTTTGGGGAATGGAGCAGGTAGTAATACCAGTCAACACCCGTATCAATTTTCGGCAGGCGTGAATGCAATGTCATATCATAAAAAAACTGAATGGGATTCAAGGTAATAAATGTTGAATAAAGATACCAGAGTAAAGGACCAACAAGTACGTATGGCAGAATTTTCCACTTCTTTTGGTAAGCATAGATTAATACAAACAATCCCGCGACGTAGTAGTATTCCGTTCTGAAAAGAAAGACAAGTGAAGCTGTTACAAGAACCCACTCAGTTTTTTCCTTTAGATATAAGTAATATGCCAGAACAATTAAAAAACCTGCAGGAACCTCGGCAAGAGACGTATACGACACGTTAAATAATACCGGCTGAAAGCCAATTATCGGAATAACCCATTCAGCATAACGAACATTTTTGTGCCTTAGGATTTTGTATGCAAAGTAAATCGTGATGATGAACAGAATAGCCGACGCTATCTGAACTCCCTTTAAGCCGAACTGCGCAGGAAGCGCAAAAAGCAAAACCCTCCCCATCCTGTGCCACGCGCCTGTGCTTTGTCCGATTTGCTCGATAAAATGCCTGTTGAAGTTGTAATGGCTTGAATCATCGATAAAATAAAACCCGTCAGAGTTAGCTATCCAAACCGCCTGAACAACAACAAGCAGGCTCCAGAAAAAATATGTCCTTACTTTGGTTTCCAAATTTAGTTTTGTAAATTTAAAAATACTTTTATGTTAATCAGTTAACAAGGAATAAAAATGTTAATTAATTATAAGCTTTAACATATTATTTTAAATTGATAATTTTGTAGGTTTAGTTAAATATACTCTAAATTATAATGAAAAAGGAAGACATAGAGTTCATTAAAAAAATCAAATCTAGTTGCTTAAATAACGCAAAGAATTTTATAGATGCTTCGTTAAAATTGGATGACCATCCCAATATCCAATTTCATTTGGCAATTTTAGCACTTGAAGAAATTGGAAAAGTTAAAATTTACCAAATCCAAATTATAAATAAAACTTATGGTGGGGTAAGTAATATAGGTGATAGCATTGATGACCACAGTCGGAAGTTGTTTTCTGCCTTAATTGATATAAATGGACTTGAAAAAATAATGGATAATTGGAAATTAATACCAAACATGAAAAATATTGTAAGTGTCATTCATAATAAAAGGTTAAAGTGCCTTTATGTTGAGCCTGAAAATGATAAATTACCTATGGATGTTGTAACAAAAGAGGAAGCAAAGAACATGATAGAACTCGCCAAATTTATGATTAAGAAAGAGGAACTACTTGAATTTAATGAAGATGAAGGTATCGATATTGATTTAAATTGGTTTTTAGATTCAAAAGAAAATACAGAAAAAAGTCGATTTATTTTCAGCAAAGTTGCAGTAAAAAAAATATCTGAGTTTGAAAATGTAAGAGAATGGATAAGGTGGTTACGAATGGAATTTGAAAAAGAAGAAATAGAGTTGAAAAAGCTCACCGAAAGAGAAATGGGTGTAAAAAAAATAAACCTGAAAGATGCTAAAAATGAAAAATGGAAGATTAAAGTAAAAATATTTTCTTATTCACATTCTATAAGACAAAAAGTAATTAATGCTTGGAATAAAAAAGATTCCCTTATAAAGTTATATTCTACAAAAAATAACAATGAATTTATTTTTGAGTTAGTTGCACCTCTCACAATCCATGCAATGGCTCTTTTCGATTACACTTTAAACTATACAAAATTTTTTTTACTTTCCTTAAATATCGGGACCTTGGGGTACTTTTGGTATTATTTACCACATCTTACTAAAAGATTTTATGAAGAAATTATTGATATTGAGAACAAAAAAAAGATTATTATTGAAAAAACAGAAATACCCTATATAAAAATGTTTAATAAAGGTGCTTTAGATAATGAAGATTTAGTGAATCACCAAAAAGTTTTTGTTTACCTATCTAGTTTGCTAGAAAATGGGCGGTTAAATTTTTTGGAGAAGTATTTTATGGGATTGGTATTGATTTCGAAGATAGACTTACTTTTCAGGGTGGAAACAGAGGCTTTTTACTATTTTTATAATTCTCTTAAGGAATGTTTTTTGTTTAATAATGACTGGGACGGTAAGGCATCATTAAAAGAAGCCATTAAATCAGTATTTTATAACCCTGATAAGGAAAATTCAGATAAAGTTATCTCTGAGTTTTCAAATGTTATAGAAATTGGAGGAAGGATTGATAAAAAGGAGATTACTTTTCAGGAGATAAACAAGGAAATTAATTTAGAAACAGTTTTTTTAATGAAGGCTTGTATTGATATGTATTTAATCATGAAGTCTTATAAATATATTATAGAAAAATTTAACAATTTGCAAAAAACAGAAACAACTGGAAATGGGACTTGAATCCCGATTTAAAATCGGGGCGAACCACCCAATTGTGAGCTGGTGACCGGACTTGAACCGGTAACCTGCGCATTACGAATGCGCTGCTCTACCAATTGAGCTACACCAGCAATTCAATTATCAATTAACAATTATCAATGTTCAATTAAAAAGCTTCAATTATCAATTGATTTTTTTGAAGAGGAAATAATTTTTCCGGTCAATTTTATTAATTCTTCGCAATCGTTGAGCAAAGATCCCGCAGACCTGCTTTCAATAAAACTGCTATCCTTTAACAGTCTAATCCAGTAATGGCATTCCCTCGCTTCTTTGTAAGCAATTGCAATTTTATTTATAAAATCTTTTTTGGATTGTCCTCCAACTGCCTCCTCAATATTTGCTCCTATTGATGTTCCGCATCTCAAAACCTGTTTAGAAAGAACGAATTCATTTTTTTCATCCATAAGGTGCTTATATAGCTTAATTATTCTTAAAGAAAAATTGTAACTTTTATCTTTTACAATATTTTCCTTCAATATTTTTAAGCTGTATTTAGTTTTTATTGAACATTGAAAATTGATAATTGAACATTAATACCTGTACCAATCGGGTTTAAATGGACCGTCAACTTCAACACCGATGTATTTTGCTTGCTCCGGAGTTAATTTTTCCAGCTTTGCCCCTATTTTAGAAAGGTGAAGTCTCGCTACTTTTTCATCCAGATGCTTAGGCAGAACATAGACCTTGTTTTCGTAATTAACGTGGTTATGCCACAGCTCAATCTGTGCCAGCACCTGGTTGGTAAACGAGTTCGACATTACAAACGAAGGATGGCCCATTGCGCATCCGAGGTTTACTAAACGTCCTTCAGCAAGAACGATAATGTCCTTGCCGTCGATTTTATATAAATCAACCTGCGGCTTAATCGTTTCCTTTGTTTTGCCGTAGTTTTGGTTCAGCCAAGCCATATCGATTTCCGTATCGAAGTGCCCGATGTTGCACACAATTGCCTTATCCTTCATTGCCTTAAAATGCCTGTCGGTAATGATTTTCATATTGCCGGTTGCTGTAACCAGAATATCAGCAATCTTCGATGCTTCATCCATTGTTGTAACCTGGTACCCGTCCATTGCCGCCTGAAGCGCGCAAATGGGGTCAACTTCGGTTACCGTAACTCTTGCTCCTGCGCCCCGCAATGACTGGCATGAGCCTTTGCCCACATCACCATAGCCGGCAACCACTGCAACTTTGCCCGCCATCATTATATCAGTAGCGCGTCTGATTGCATCGACTAAGGATTCCTTACATCCGTATTTGTTATCGAATTTTGATTTAGTTACCGAGTCATTAACATTAATGCATGGCAGCGGCAGCGAGCCGTTTTTCATCCTGTCATACAAGCGGTGAACGCCTGTTGTGGTTTCCTCTGAAATTCCCTTAATGCCTGCAATCAGTTCAGGGTAATTATCAAGCACCATATTTGTTAAGTCACCTCCGTCATCAAGAATCATATTGAGCGGCTTATCGAATGAGCCGAAGAACAATGTCTGCTCAATGCACCAGTTGAATTCTTCCTCGTTCATTCCTTTCCATGCAAAGACGGAAATTCCAGCTTTTGCAATTGCAGAGGCGGCGTGGTCCTGTGTAGAGAAAATATTGCAGGATGACCAGCGGACTTCAGCGCCTAAATTGATTAATGTTTCAATAAGCACTGCGGTTTGAATAGTCATATGCAGGCAGCCCGCTATCCTTGCTCCTTTTAAGGGCTTGGAGTTTTTGAACTCCTCGCGTATGGCCATTAAGCCTGGCATTTCGGCTTCAGCCAGGCGGATTTCCTTTCTGCCCCAATCTGCCAGTGATAAGTCCTTTACTTTAAATTTTTCGAGCTTTAAATCTTTTTCTAATGTTTTAGGCATTTTTGAATTTATGTTTATAGTTTATATAATTATAATTTATTTCTTTTTAAAATGCTTTTCCACTTCTTTTGCAAAATTATTAAACGCTTCGTCATCATACAAGCACAAAACCACCTTTTCTACAGTTGTTTCCGATTTTTCCTTCTTTTTTGTGTTAAAATAATCAATAATTGCATTCACTATTACCTTTGAGCTCTCCGCAATCGGATAGCCGAAAATCCCAGAGCTGATTGCGGGAAATGCAACCGACTTTAGCTTTTTCTTTTCAGCAATTTCAAGGGCTGAGCGCACGGCTGATGAGAGCTTTTCTTCCTCGCCCGATTTCCCGTCTTTATAACGGGGACCGACTGCGTGTATAACGTGCTTTGCCTTTAAGCTGCCGCCTGATGTGATAACAGCGCTGCCTGTGGGGACGTTTCCTATTTTTTTGGATTCCTGCTGGATTATCATCCCTCCGCGCCTTACAATAGCCGCAGCTAAACCGCCTCCGTGTATTAAATAATTATTTGCGGGGTTTACGATTGCCTCCGTATCAAGCATTGTAATATCGCCCTTTGTAACTTCTATTTCTGTGCTGCCGATTTTGTTTGCCAATTTTGTTTTCTATTTTCTTTAAGTAATCTTTAGTCCCAGTTCTTTTAACTGCTTTTCGTCAACGGGACTTGGAGAGCCATCCATCGGACTCACCGCGCTTGTTGTTTTTGGAAACGCAATTGTTTCGCGGATATCCCTTGTGCCGCAGAGAGTCGCGATAATTCTATCGAAACCGAATGCAAATCCCCCGTGCGGAGGTGCGCCGTACGTAAATGCTTCAAGCAAAAACCCGAACTTCTGCTTAGCTTCCTCATCCGTTAAGCCGATTACGTTAAAAACTTTTTTCTGTATATCCGGGCGGTGTATTCTGATTGAGCCGCTGCCGAACTCGCTTCCGTTACAGACCATATCATAGCAATCTGCTCTTATGCTCAGAATATCATCTTTGTTTTTGCTTTCGAGATTTTTCAAATACTGTTCCTTCGGCATTGTGAATGCGTGATGATTTGCAACAAAGCATTTTTCTTCTTCATTATAGCTAAACAGAGGGAAGTCATTAACCCATAAAAATTCATCTTTGGATTCATCGAATAAATTAAACATTTCCGCAAGCTTTAAGCGGAGTGAACCGAGTGAACTTAAAACTTTTGCCTTCTCACCCGAAAGGATAAACAATGTATCTCCCGCTTGAGAGTTGAAATCATTTTTTATCTTATTTTGAATCTCTTCACTCAAAAATTTCAGCATCGGTGAAGATGCAGTGTCGTCCGCATTGTATTTAATGTAACCAAGTCCCCCGAAGCCAAGTTGCTTAACATACTCGGTAAGCGAGTCGATGATTTTTCTTGTTACATCAACACTACTTAGCTTAATTCCTGCCGCAATTCCCCCCGAGTTAATTGCATCCGTAAAAACCTTAAACTCACTACCTTTAACACTACCGGTAATGTTTACGATTTTAAGCCAGCCCTTAATTCTCAAATCCGGTTTATCTGTTCCGTATGTTTCCATAGCTTCGTCATAGCTCATCACTGGCAAGGGGAGCTTAAGCCCAACTCCTTTAGCCTCTTTCCAAATGTCGTAAATCACTCCTTCACACATACGGAACACATCAGCTTCTGTTACAAAGCTCATTTCAAGGTCGATTTGCGTGAACTCCGGCTGACGGTCGGCGCGCAGGTCTTCATCGCGGAAGCATTTGCAAATCTGTACGTAGCGGTCAAGCCCCGCAACCATCAGTATCTGCTTGTAAGTCTGCGGCGATTGCGGCAATGCATAGAACTCTCCTTTATGTATTCGCGAAGGAACGAGGTAATCTCGGGCACCTTCAGGCGTGGATTTCATTAGTATCGGTGTTTCGACCTCAACAAAGCCGTGCCGCTCAAAGTAGCGGTGAACAATCCCGTAAACTCGGCTCCTCATCTCAAGATTGGAGGCAATTTTCCGCCTTCTTAAATCAAGGTAGCGGTATTTGAACCGCAGCTCCTCCGATGCCTTTACTTCTTCCTCGACAACGAAGGGAGTAACTTCAGAAGTGTTTAAAATCTCAATCTTATCAGCCAAAACCTCTATTTCACCGGTTTTCATTTTTGGATTTGACGAAGTTCTTCTCTGCACCTTGCCTGAAGCGGATATAACGTACTCAAGTCCAAGTGATTTAGCAGAATCGTAAACCCCTTTATTTTCACTGTTCACTGTAATCTGAGTAACACCGTACCTATCGCGTAAGTTTATAAAAATTACGCCTCCAAGGTCGCGTTTATCTGCAACCCATCCGTTTAAGGCAACGGTTTTTCCAACATCGGAAAGCGAAAGCTCGCCGCAGGTATTGGTTCGCTGTGTAAATTGCATAGAAATGCAAATTTATGCAAAAAAAGGCAAAGATTAAATGCTAAAACAGTTGTTAAAGCAGTTTTGGCTGAATTAATTGTTTTAATTGAAAACATATTATAATATGATTACATAACTCAATTTTTAATCTTTCAGCTCATCATCCTTAACGCATTGAATAAGCAATCAATTAACTCTATATTTGCTTAATTTTCAGCAAATTATTTACTTAATGTCCGCTAATATAACCGTTCAACGACTCCAAACAATATTCAAAAAGTCAAAAGGTAAAAAAATCGCAGTTATTGGCGATGTGATGCTTGATAAATACGTTTACGGCGATATATCGCGCATCTCACCCGAAGCACCCGTGCCTGTTGTTGAAGTCAAGAAAACTGATTACAAGCTCGGAGGCGCTGCTAATGTTGCCAATAATATCAAAGCGCTTGAAGCCGAGCCCGTTTTAATCGGCGTAATCGGAAATGACTATGACTCAGACCATTACCTTGAAGTGATGAAAAACCAGAAGCTTTCAACCTCAGGGATTTTTAAGGACAAGTCAAGGCCTACCACATCCAAGACACGGGTAATTTCTCATTCACAGCATGTGCTGAGGGTTGACCATGAGGCAAAGGAAGATATTTCTGACACGATCACAGGCAAAGTGCTGGATTTCATTAAGAGTAACATAAAAAACTTTGAGTCTGTTATAATGCAGGATTACAACAAAGGTGTGCTGAGGAAGGAAGTCATAGCCGGAGTAATTGAAATGTGTAAAAAATCCGGCAAGCATGTTTATGTTGACCCGAAGTTTCATAATTTTTTTGAATACAAAGACATAACTCTTTTCAAGCCCAACAGGAAGGAAGTAGGCGATGTGCTTGGAATAGTAATCGACGGCGAAGCTTCAGCCGAAGAAGCAGGAAGAAAATTAATGGACAGTCTGAACTGCAAATACCTTGTTTTAACGCGAGGTGAAAAAGGGATGAAGTTTTTTACTAAGGCAAAGGGGTTTCCAATAGGGATGAATATTCATACACGCGCAAGAAAGGTTGCGGATGTCTCAGGCGCAGGCGATACCGTTATTTCGACAATTGCTGTTATGCTTGCAGGCGGGGCGGATATTGTGGATTCTGTTATGTTTGCTAACCGCGCGGCGGGTATTGTCTGCGAGGAAGTTGGAATTATCCCGATTTACAAAAAAGCGTTGCTGGATTCGTTTAAGAGTTAGCAGTTAATAGTCGGTAGTTAATAGTTAATAGTGGCAATTCTAAATGGATAAAATATTTAATGCTGATGATGAGCTGGGTTTTATAAATGAGTTAAAAGCTCAGGGCAAAAAAATTGTTTTTACCAACGGCGTATTCGATATAATTCACCGCGGGCATGTTGAGTATTTAGCCGAAGCGAAATCGCTTGGCGACGTTTTGATAGTGGGGTTGAACTCTGACAGCTCCGTTAAGCAGATTAAAGACGATAAAAGGCCTGTTGTGGGGCAGGAAAACCGGGCTTTTGTTCTTTCGAACCTTAGACCAGTGGATTATGTTGTAATATTCAATGAAGACAACCCGCTGAATCTGATTAAAACTATTGTTCCAGGTGTACTTGTAAAGGGATCGGACTGGGATGAAGATAAAATTATCGGAGCTGATTTTGTGAAATCAAATGGCGGGGTTGTAAAACGAATTAAGTTTGTCGAAAACAGCTCGTCAACGAATATTATAGAGAGAATTGTAGAGCTTTACTGCAAATAATTTTTGGCAACATCAAATAGCAAAATAGAACCCTCAAAACCAAAGAAAAAAAGAAATTTACTTTCTTTAACGGTACTTGTATTTACAATTTTGCTTTTTTCGCTCACGCTTCTTGTTTCCATTACGCAAACATCGGTGTTCAGAAACTTGCTTAAGGGCTACCTTGTGGATACAATTAACGAAGATTTCAATACAAAGGAGTCACAGCTCACCATCGGTGAGATTGAGGGGAATTTCTTCAGCGAAATTATTGTGAAAGACGCCGTTGTGAAAGTCCAAAACGATGAGATGATTAAGCTTGAGAGGGTGAAGATTAATTACGGCATTTTCGGGCTGCTTGATAAAAATGTTGAGCTCACCGATGCTGTCATTGTAAATCCCGCCATAAATTTTGTAAGGATAAAAAACAATAAGGGTGATTCCGTTTGGAATTTTGCTTACCTGTTTTCTTCAGAGGATACGACTAAAGATACCTCCGAGTTTGAATGGAAAATCAACGTTAAAAGACTCAGGATTGAAAACCTGAATTTTGTGATGCTCGGCGCAAAACCGCAGGAGCTTCCCGTTTCTGCATTCAGCATTCTGCCTGAGGAGAGCATAACAACCGAGAATTTAAAAATCAGCTCGTTTAATCTTGAAACTTCCGCTCAATATGATAAAAACGCTGTGCAGCTTTGGATTAGACATCTTGGCTTTAACTCAAACTTCGGGTTTAATTTAAACGGGCTCTCGGGAGATTTTTATATTTCAAAGTCACGCGCAGAAATTAACAAGCTTAACATCGAAACCCGCAAAAGCTGGGTGCAGATGGATTACGTGTTTATAGATAAGTTGGACTTGATGAACGTGGAGGGGCTGCCATCATTTAAAGGAAAGGATTTACGACTGAGTCTGGTGGGCAAAAATTTTAATTTCGACGATTTAAAGTCATTTCTGCCTGTAGTTACGTTTCTTGACGGCGATTTATTTTTTGAGCTCAAGGCAAAAGGGAAGTTTGATGACATTATTGTGGAAAAATGCCGGCTTAAGACTCGCAATACCGATATGGGTTTCAGCGGGAGAATGGTTAACCTTGTTGAGCCCGAAAAGCTTTGGTTTGATGTTAAATCGAGTGAGTTCAAAATTGACCCCGAGGATACAAAAATATACACTCCCGGGCTCCCCATTCCCGATTATACCCACGTCGGTGTTGTTACGGGCCATGTTACCTATAGGGGCGAGCCGCTTGATTTTGAATCGACATTCGATGTTCAATCCTCTGTTGGAAATGCAAAAGGATTTTTTAACCTCAATTTAAATACTTCAAATTACAGATACACTGCTCAGGTTGAAACATCAGGACTTAATATCGGAAAGCTTCTTAAAGACCAATCTCTTGAAAGCAATATCAATGGCATGGTTGAAGCAGACGGCAGCGGATTCGATTTGGCTAATGTCAGCACAACCATTAAATATGAAATAACCGATACAAAGCTCTTTGAGCAAAAAATCGATAAATCGGCCGGTGTTTTAAATCTGAAAGGGTATAATATCGAAGCAGATGTTGCTTATGCGTCCGGGAGCCTTGAAGCAGGTGTTAAAGGAAACATCAATGTAAGGGATTTTAATAATCCCGTTTACAGCTTAAAAGGGCAGGTGAGAAATCTCGATATTTCCGACTTTACCAAAGATGCCGTTGATAAAAGCAGTCTCACCTTTGCATTTGACTTAAACGGAAAAGGAATAACCCCTGAAGGGCTGGAAGGCAATTACAACATAAGCCTTGCAAATTCGTTTTACGGCAAGCTTGAGTTCCCCGCAACCCCGATAGATTTAAGAATTTCGACAAGCGGGTCTAATGATTATATCACATTCACTTCAAATTTGTTCGATTTCAATGCAAGGGGTAGCTTTAATATTGTGCAAATTGGTGATGTAGTAATGAGCAATATTACGATGCTACAAAATGAAATAAGCAAAAAGTTTAATCTCGATACTTTACTCCCCGTTCAGCCAGTACAGGTTGTAAGCTCAAACATGGATTTTACCTATGAGTTCAAAACCAAGGACTCCGATGCAATCACTAAAATGTTTTTCCTTAACGATTTAAAGTTTGCGGGAGATGTTAAGGGGTATATAAAAAATTCACCTACCAGCTTTGACGGCAAAAGCGAAGTTACAATTAATAATTTTTCCTACGGTGATACTGTTTTTGTCTTAAAAAATGCGCGGGCGGAGTTTATTCAAAACAATGACTACAGAGTCTATAAAAACTCTCCGAAAGGTGATTTCGGCTCATTTAACTCCGTAATTGATTTTAAAGCGGGCAAACTTGGATTAAATTCTAATATTTATGATAATGTGGCCGCGAGATTAGACCTTGCTGATGCTAACCAATCATTTAGAGTGAATGCAAGGCAGGATACAACCCTAAATGCAAGCTTATCCGGTGTAATTGATTTATCAAAGGACACGGTAGGACTTGATATAAATACACTTGAGGTTTCATACCACCGGTTTAATATAAAAAACCCTGAGATGATTCAAATTACATATGACCCTTCACGCAACGAGCGGACTTTCGATTTCAATAAATTCTCGCTTTCAAGCAGTATAGTTAATGTTGATTTATCGGGACGGTTTTCATTAAGCGGGGGAAACGATTTTGAAGCCGATTTCTCGAGTATTGATTTGCCAAGCGCATTACAGTATGCTTATAATCCGAAGTCTGTTTATGCGGAAAAAGAATCCGAAAAATTTAAAACTCCATTAAAGGGTAAGATAAGAAGAATTTCGTTTTATGTGAAAGGAATGATCGATGACCCTTTATTAAGCTTTGAAATGAATACCGGTGTTATCCGCTATGATAATATCAGAGTAGGCACTATTGATGCATTCATTGATTACGAAAAACAAAATCTTGCAGCAGATGTCCTTGTCCGCAATGCCGGCAGCGAGGGAATACTCCGCTTAACGGGCAATATTCCGTTCAGCAATCCACTGAAAACCCCTGACAGCCTTGAATATGCCGCCATGCTTCAAAAACCGCTTGATTTAAAGCTAAGTGCTTCTGATTTCCAGATAAACCTTTTCTCAAAGCTCATTCCGAATTTCAGCGATATAAGGGGATTCTTGAACGGTGAGATTACTGCAACGGGTACAATCGATGAGCCGGTTTTTGCGGGCAATGCAACTATAGAAAAGGGGAGGTTTTTCTTCTCTTGGAACGGATTGTATTACAGGTTTGAATCAAGCTTCAGAACGGATAAATCGGATTTAGTTGTTGAGCGCTTTTCTGTATATAACGATAGAGACAGGGCTCGCCATATTGATATTTGGGGAAGGGTTAATTTCGCAGGGCTAAGCATTAATGATATTGACCTATATACTTCCGGCGATATGTATTTCCTTGACGGCTCCTCTATCCAAAACCGCTTCGGCTTCTATGGTGAAATGCTTGCCGGCATTGGCGACCCGCCGATAAGAATAAAAGGAAACTTAACCAATTTGCTTGTTTCAGGGCAGCTTAAAATTAAAAGCGCAAGGTTATACTTTCCTGCGATTTCAAGCATGGCTTACGATATTTACGCTGATGATTTTACATACAAAATTTTAACAGATGGCTCAGGCGATAAATATCTTGATACGATAATTACTGTGAGTCCGGAAGAGCTTCAGACATTAGACCCGTTTTTGAGATATAACCATATTCTTGAGCGGCGCGAGACCTCGGTTGCAGATTATATTACTTACAACCTCGACATAGTTCTTGAAAAAAATATTTACGTGAATATGAATATGAACAGTTTAACCAGAGAAGAATTAAATGCCGAATTTCAGGGCAGCCTTAGACTTGACAATAAAACTTCAGATAAGCGCTTTCAGCTTTTCGGCAGGATGGATATTGTAGGTGATTCTTATTACAGGTTCTATAAAAACTTCCGCATTAACAACAGCTTTTTGAATTTTAACGGCGATTATAACGACCCTGATTTAAAGATAAACGCTGAATATAAAAATATACGGACCACTAACACGGGACCGGAAATAATGTATGTTATTCTGGAAATAAAAGGAACAAGATATAAGCCCGAGCTAACCCTGAAGCTCAGAGATGAAAACGGGGGTATTCAAGACAGTCCGCAGGCTCAATCAGATGCGATTTCATATTTGCTGTTCGGTGCGCCGATGAATTCATCCGACCTTGGCAGAACCGCTATCGGAAGTCTGGGAAGAGACCTCGGGTCAGGTCTTGCCTCAACGTTGCTTTACGAAGCACTGCGCAATATTGCACCTTTCATCCTCAACACCGAAGTCATCTACACCGGCGGGGATTTAAGCGGTACGGATATCAGAATAACTTCTGCATTCGGCGATGCAATTGTCCGCTTCGGTGGAAAGATACTTTCCAACATTAACAACCTTGAGGTAAGTGTTGAGTATCCGCTCAATAAAATGTTTAATCTTAACGTTTCCAACAATCTGCTGATTGAGATTTCCCGTGTTTATTCAAACTCGCTGTTTAACTTTAACCAGGGATTTGAAACTAGAGCGGGATTAACATATAAAATCCGCTATTAATTTTTTTTGAAAATAATTTTAAAAATACAAGACTGCCAAAGAAAAACCAAAAAGATTTAAAAAACCCAAAAGATTTAAAAGAGCAAATAACTAACCTTTTCAAACAGGCACCGGCGATTTCCATAAAATTCAACCTGCTTTTTAAAAAGCTTAAGCTCGGCAACTCCGAAAAAGCACGCCTGCGCGACGTAATGCGTGAGCTTGTTTCCGAAGGAACTCTGGCTAAGAACGGAAAATACTATGAGTTTAATAAGCGTAGCATCTTTTACGAAGCTAAAATCATTCTTGATGAAAATAACGAATACGCCACAGAAATTAAAACAGAGTACGGAGTGGAAGTCCTGCCCGTCAGAAAGCGGAATTTGCAGACGGCTTTGCTCGGCGATATCGTACAGGTATCAATTATTGAATATGCCCACCGTGATGAAAGAGAGGCGATAGTTGAAAATATTATTAAGCGTGCTAGACACACAATTGTCGGCAAGCTTGAGTTCAGCTCAAAAGGGAAGGATTACGCATTCGTTATTCCGGATGATAAGAAATTTCGAAAAGATATCTTCATTCCTAAAAATTCATTAAAAAACGCTTCAAACGGAGACAAAGTTGTTTGCGAGATTGTTAACTGGGAGTATCAGGATTTATCACCCGAAGGAAAGATTGTTCAGGTACTGGGCAAAGCAGGAGATGTGAAAACTGAATTCAAAGCGTTGATTAAAAAATACGGGCTCACTAAAACGTTTCCCAAATCCGTCAGGGATGAGATTAAAAAAATGGAATCTGCAGGAAAATTCCAGACTTCAAGCCAGGAGCTGAAAGGCAGGCGCGATTTGCGCGATGAAATCGTCTTTACAATCGACCCCGTTGATGCTAAAGACTTTGATGACGCTGTTTCGATTGAAATTCTAGATAACGGAAATTATATGCTCGGAGTCCATATTGCGGACGTGAGCCATTATATTAGCGAGGGCTCCGCACTTGATGAAGAAGCACTCGCGCGGGGAACAAGCGTTTACCTTATGAATGATGTTGTCCCGATGCTGCCTGAGAAACTATCCAATGACGTTTGCTCATTGAAGGAAGGAGTTGACCGCCTTACTTTTTCCGTATTTATTGAAATTGATAAAAAAGGAAACATCACTGATTTTGAGCTTACAAAGTCAATTATCGCGAGCGCCAAAAGATTCACTTACCAGGAAGCGCAGGAAATACTTGACACTCAGGAGGGGCTGTATCTTGAGGAGCTGAACAAGATGAATGAGCTGCATAAAATTATTTATAACAAAAGAATCGAGGAAGGGAGCCTTGATTTTGAATCGACCGAAATAACTGCCGAAATCGATTCAGACGGGCTTTTGAAAAACATTAAGCCCAAAATCCGGCTTGAATCGATGCGGCTGATTGAGGACTTTATGCTTATGGCTAATGAGTGCGTCACGTTATTCATCGAAAGGCAGAAGAACAAGCCGCCGTTTATTTACAGAATCCACGATATACCCGATAAAAAACGAATCAAGGAGCTAGCACAGTTCGTCAGGCAGTTCGGTATTTCGCTGAATCCGGGCAGCAAAGAATCAATACAGAATATGCTGAGGCAGATTCGCGGAAGACCGGAGGAATATTTGATTAACGACATCACAATCCGCTCGATGGCAAAAGCAATTTATTCGGAGGAGAATATAGGGCATTACGGGCTTGGATTCCAGCACTACACCCACTTCACATCGCCAATCAGGCGTTACCCCGATTTGGTTGTTCACAGGATACTTTATGAAGCCCTAAACGGGATAAACCAGAAGCGGATCCAGCATTACAGGAAAACCTTGCCGGAGGTATGCAAGCAATCGACTGATATGGAAATTAACGCTGTCCAGGCAGAGCGCGAGGCAATTAAAATCCTCCAATGCCAGTATATGGAAAAACACGTCGGTGATGAGTTTTGGGGGATTGTTTCGGGTATTTCCGAATACGGTATTTATGTGGAGATTGCCGAAAGTATGATTGAAGGCATGGTGCGCCTTCGTGACTTAAACGACGACTACTACATACTCGATGAGCGTAATTTCCAGATTGTAGGCAGGCACCGGAAACGTAAGTTCAGAATCGGCGACAGGGTAAAGGTGAAAGTCTACAAAGTTAACACAGAAAACAGATGGATTGATTTGGTTATTGTGAGGTGATACTTTGTCATGCCGAGAAATCGGATATCCAGAATGAGCGAAACCACTGCAGGGCTTTACCCTTGTGATGTGAGCCCTCAATCTGGATTCCCGCCTAAGCGGGAATGACACTTTTAATAAAAACTCAGCGGGTCAACATCAATACTAACGAATTCACCGGATTTAAATTTTAACTTTCCTGACTTCGGCTCCAGAAATTTTTCAAGCTCCTTTAGCATTGTTTCAGTTACACCGGCTGACTCACCCGAAGACTTTAAGCTTTTTACGATTATGTGAAAGCGGTATTTGTTTTTAACCTTGTAAATCAAAGCAGGCGCCGGCTTCATTATTTCAACTCCGGCATTACCGTTTAATGAAAGCAAATGAATTTTCATAAATAAGTAAATCTTTGATGCAATCGTGTTAGCCCTCGTCTGGTTATTTGATTTAACTTCAATCAAGCTCATTCTTGAAAACGGGGGATAGTTAAACGTTCGCCTGTGGTTGATTTCCTTTTCAAAAAACCCGCTGTAATTGTGATTTTCGACATAGGGAAAAATAAAATTATCGGTGTGCATAGTCTGAATTACAACTTTACCGTAATCGGTTGTCCTTCCTGAGCGGCCTGAAACCTGGCTTAGTAGCTGGAACGTCCTTTCGTTGGAGCGGAAATCGGGATTCAGCAGCCCAACGTCGGCGGAGACTACTCCCACAAGCGAGACGCTTGGGAAATCAAGCCCCTTTGAAATCATCTGCGTGCCGATTAAAATATCGAACTCCCTTTCGTGAAAGCTTTTGAGTATTTTCCTGTGCGCATCTTTGCGTTTTACCGTGTCCGCATCCATTCGCTTGATTTTTGCTTTCGGAAAAAGCCGCGCAATTTCCTCTTCCACTTTCTCCGTCCCTGTTCCCTTAAGCATTAGGTTTTCGCTTCCGCATTTTTCGCACTTCTCCACTAGCTTTTCAACACTTCCGCAATAGTGGCAGCGCAGGTGATTTTTGAGCTTGTGGTAAATCATAGTAATGTCGCAATTCTTGCACATCTTAACATACCCGCAGTTCTGGCATTCCTGGTAAGCCGAATATCCACGCCTGTTCTGAAGCAAAATTATACTCTGCTTATTTTTTAATGCCGAATCTATGTATGAAATCAGCTTGCTTGACAAAAATCGTATGTCCGCTGATTCCCATTTCTGAAATTTGCTCGGCTGCTTAAATTCCTCAAGCATGCTAACAATTTCGACATTCGGCGGTTTTGTCTTAAGTGCCCTGTGGGGAAGCTCAAGCAGTGTGTATTTGCGCGCTTTGTAATTGTAAAAGCTTTCAAGTGATGGTGTGGCAGAGCCAAGCACAACAACTGCGTTATTTGATTTTGCCCTTACTATTGCCGAGTCCCTTGCGTTGTATTTCGGATTTTTCTCCGTTTGCTTGTATGAATGGTCATGCTCTTCATCGATAATGATAATTCCGATATTACTTAACGGAGCAAATAAAGCCGAGCGCGCGCCGATTACAATTTTTATTTCACCGGATTTAATCCTCTGGTACACATCAAATCTCTGCCCTTCCGATAAGCGGCTGTGAATTACACCGATAATGTTTCCGAAGTATGTTCTGAACCTGTGTATAAGCTGGGGAGTGAGCGAAATCTCCGGCACAAGCACTATCGAAGTTTTGTTTTGCTTCAGCACATTTTGAATCGCCTCAATATAAACCTGCGTCTTCCCGCTGCCGGTTACCCCAAATAGTAGGAATGTTATAAATTCATTTTTATCAGCAGCCGAATTAATTTCGCTTAAAACTGTTTTTTGCTCTTGATTTAACTCAACAACTTTCGCTTCCTCGCTGAACTCGTGTTCTACATCTCTGGTAACCTGTTTTTTGGCCAGCGATACAATCTCTTTTTTTGCAAGTGAGTTTAACGAATAAGAAGTTGCGCCTGTTGCCTTCAGCAGTTCAGATGAGCTTATTTCCGAAACATTTTTGTTTACAAGGTAGCGCAGCATCTTGGTCTGGCAGGATGATTTGATGTTGTTTTCTTTCATGAAAATATTGAGCATTGAGTTTGTGTAATCGGCAAATTCTTCACCAAGCTCAAAAACAACATACTTTTCATACTTCGGCTTTATTTTTTCTTTTGATGTAACGTGCTGTTGTGTTAAAATTCCCTTATTAAGCAATGACTGCACCGCGCTTCTGGAGCTTTTTGATTTTAAGCGGTGCTCGATTTGCTTTATCGTGAGCGGTTTTGATTTCAGTAACTCAATTACTGCCTTTTGATGTTCGGTCAGTCCGTTTGTTGTAATTTCGGTATTAAAACTGAATAAGATTTTTGATTCAACCAAAATTCCTTTGGGAACAGCCGAAAAAATAACCTCACCAATCGGACAAATGTAGTATTTTGCAATCCACCTGCAGAAGCTAATCATCTCTTCGGAAATTATCGGCTGCGCGTCCAGTACTTCTATAACGGGTTTTAGCTTTTTATAAGCGGATTTTTCCGGAAGCTCAATGACCACCCCTGTTGTGTTTCTTTTTCCGAAGGGAACAAGCACACGCGAACCAATATGGACTTCTTCGGGAAGCGATTTGGGAATTAAATAGGTGAATAGTGAATCGATTGGCAGGTTAAAGGCAATATTTGCGAGGTTTTTTTTCATAAAATAATATAAGGACAGAACAATCCGCCTAAGGCGGACAAGTTGTTCTGTCCCTACAATTTACAAAAATATTAACAAAATTAATTAATCGTGGAGTGATTCTAAATATCTTTCGGCATCGATTGCAGCCATGCATCCTGTTCCTGCAGCCGTAACTGCTTGTCTGTATACGTGGTCCTGTGCATCGCCGCATGCAAATACGCCGGGAATGTTTGTGTATGTATTTACTTTATTTGTTTTTATATAGCCTGTATCTTCAAGCTCAATTTGTCCTTTAAATATATCGGTATTAGGCTTGTGCCCGATGCCAAGAAAAATTCCCTCGACCTCATGAATGACCGTCTCGCCTGTTTTTACATTTTTAAGCTTAGCGCCTGTGACTTTCCTTTTGCCGTTTTCGTTAACGCCAAGGACTTCCTCAAGCACGGTGTTAGTCATAAATTTAATCTTGGGATTTTTCTGCGCCCTTTCAAGCATAATCTTCGATGCTCGGAACTCATCCCGCCTGTGAACGATTACAACTTCTTTGCCGAATTTTGTTAAATAGTTTGCCTCCTCCATTGCAGTATCACCCCCGCCGATTACAATAATCCTTTGGTCTTTAAAGAAGAACCCGTCGCATGTTGCGCAGGCGGAAACACCGAATCCCATAAATTCGGATTCAGAAGGTAAACCCAGTAATTTTGCAGATGCTCCCGTTGCTATAATTACAGTCTTAGCTAAATATTCCTTCCCGTCAGTATAAACCTTAAACGGCTGTGATGAGAAATCGACCTTATCCACAATATTAAACATGCACTCAGCACCAAACCTTTGCGCTTGCTTGCGCATTATATCCATAAGCTCGGGTCCCATTATACCGTGTTCAAATCCGGGGTAGTTTTCAACATCTGTCGTTATGGTCAGCTGTCCTCCCGGCTGCAATCCTTCAAATACAATCGGCTTTAGATTGGCTCTGGCTGAGTATAGGGCGGCAGTTAGTCCCGCGGGACCCGAGCCGATTATAATCACATTATGCAAATTTTTATCGCTCATTTATAGAATTAAATTATTATTTATATTTTTCAATCTTCTTTTTTACCAGTTCATTCTCCGGCTCTAACTGCAGAGCTTCGTTCCACTGTTTTAATGCTTTAACAATTTCACCGTCAGCTTCATAAATATCTCCAAGATGGTCTAAAAGTGTTGCGTTTTTCCCCTGCTTTATGGCTTTTTCAATGTACACCGCGGCGTTTTTGTAATCCTTTAATTTGTAGAGTATCCACCCGTATGTATCAAGGTATGATGCATTGTTCGGCTCCTTATCGATTGTCTTTTTCGACATCTCGAGTGCTTCCTTCAATCTCTCATTGTTTTCTGCTAAATGGTAAGCGTAATTGTTCAGCAGCAAAATATTTTCCGGGTGATAGCTGAGCGCCTGCCTGTACAATCTGTCGCATTCAACATTCATTTTTAAATCATCGTAAACAAGTCCAAGATTTGAAAGCGCGTTTAGGTCCGAGGGTGAAATCTCGACCGCTTTTTCAAGATATGGAAGCGCCTCGCGGTTTTGAGAGAGTCTGTAATATGTGTTACCGGTTAAGTAATTTAAGCGGAAATCGCTTGGAAATTTTTGAGCACCCTTTTTAAATATGTCGACTGCCGGCTGAAATTTGTTTTTTTCGTAATAATAAAAACCGACCTGCACATACAGCTCGGCTGAGGTATCCACCCTTGCTAAAAGCTCATTGAACTTCTGCTCCGACATCTCCCGGTTTTCTTTTGAGTCAATATATGCGAGATAATACTCAGGCATCCATTCATTCGGATAGGCCGTTTGCAGTGTCTGTAAAATTGATTTTGAAACGCTTAAAGCTTCCTTATCTTCCGATGACGCCTGGAAAAAAGCAATTGCAACATCCATCTTTGTCATAAAATCCACGCTGTCCCTGTTAATCATTTTGCTGTACTTTTCAAACGCCTCGCTGTTTCGGTGCTGGCGGAAATAAAGCTTTATAACTTCTGTCTGAACGTCCCTGTTGTTAGGATTTGTGCTGAGAATTTCCTCGTAAATCCGTATTGCGTTGTCATAATCCGGTATTTTAACATACGCTGCGGCGGCTGAGTATTTTAAGTTTATATCGGTTGGATTTAAAAGCAAAAGCTTTTCAACCGTTGCGGCAGTGTTTGCATAGTCATTGTATGATTCATATATATCCGCCATTCTTAAAAGAACAGTTTCGTCATACTGGTAATTCTCAGTTATATTTTCATAATATTTAATTGCTTCTGAAGGCTGTTTAAGCGCCTCGTACATTCTGCCTATATTGTAAAGGAGATTTATGTCATCAGGGTTTTTCTGTATGACCTCCTTTAAATATTTTAATGCGTTATTGTAATCTCCCAAAATTATGTATACATCTGAAAGATGTTCCTTGTACAAAATATTAGCAGGTGAAAGCTTTACCGCTTCAAGCACGTACTCAAGTGCCTTTTGGTGCTGAGTAACGTTGGAATACAGTTTCGACAGAGCATAATAAATACCCGGGGACTTCTCAATCCTTAGCGCGTCGTTATACTTGCTTATTGCCGCTAGGTAGTTATCCTTAAGCTCGAAAGTTTTCGCTTCGATAAAAAGCTCAAGGGCTTTTGGATTGGCTGGCTTATCCTGTGCCTGAATTAAGCAAAAAAATGCTGAAAATAATATAGAAAACGCAAAAAATCTTTTCATTAGAGCTACAAATATACCCTTAGCCGTTTTGAATTACAAAGTAAATAATCTGTCATTATACCAATAATTGACGTGTTTAAATTTTATAAATAAGTTAAATTAGCTATACAAATTATATAACGGTTTAAATAAAAATAAATTCCTTTAGGCTTGATTATGCTTTTAAAAAATTGAAAGAAAAAATATTTAGAAAAATGAAAAAGAAATCTTTACTAAAATCAGCCTTCATCTTTTTAATATTTAATTGTGCTTTTTCATACGCATTGGATTTTCCATTTGTAATTAATAAAGCACCCGTATTGCCCGATGTGATGGGTTATGTTAATCAGGGCGCGCCTGCTTTTGGTGATATTGACGGAGACGGCGAGGGCGAAATTGTGGTCGGAACTGCATTGGGTTCATCGGTTGGAGCTATTTATGCGTTTGAAAAAAACGGCTCGAATGTTACCGGATTTCCTGTTACACACGGCTATACAACCAGAACGATAGTTTTGGGCGATATTGATAATAACGGAACAATGGAAATTATCACGAATAAAAGATTATCCAGCGCGGGGGAGGTTTATGTTTATAAAGGCGACGGGACAGTTTACTCCGGCTGGCCAAAGAGCATTGATCACGTTCCCGCATCGAGCTGCGCGGTGGGAGATATAACCGGAGACGGACTTGCGGAAATCATTGCTGAGTCTTACACAAGTCTTTATGCATGGGATAGAAACGGCAACCTGCTTTCGGGATTTCCTTTTGTCCAGCCGGCTAATGATGTTAATTCATATTCAGCACCGGTTTTAGTTGATTTAACGGGTGATAATATCCGGGAAATTGTTTGGGGCTCACATATACTTGGCGGCGGAGGAAATGTATATATTTTAAAAAATGACGGTTCGATACTTTCAGGGTGGCCTAAGCCGGTAAACTGGTGGATTTACGGTCCGCCTTCGGTCGGTTTTATTAATAATGATAATGTGCTTGATATTGCTGTAGGTGACCAGGTGCTCAGCGCTTCGCCAGTCGATTACGTTTACGGCTGGATTAAAAACGGAACACCGCTTGCGGGATTTCCGATTGGCCCGATTAACGCAGTTAACACGCAGATTCTGCTTGGCGATATTGATAACGACAATATGACAGAGTTGATTTTTGACGATAACACTTCAATTGGCGGCTTAGGAAAATATTTAGCATATAATCATGACGGCACTCCCGTAAACGGCTGGCCGATTACAACACAGGGAACCTCATTCTTTTATACACCTATGCTTTTTGATGTTAATCGAAACGGAATACTTGATATTTCGGGCGGCTCTAATTTAACAACCTCAAGCAGCACAATTTACTTGTGGAATACCGGGATGAATTACAATCCCTCCCGAATTTATGTCCGGATGTGGCAGTATAATCCAAGGCATAACGGAGTGTTTGGCGATACAAATATTGTTGTAAGCATAACTCGCATTTCATCAAATGTTCCCGAAGAATTCAACCTGTACCAGAATTACCCTAATCCCTTTAACCCTTCGGCAAAAATTCGCTTCGATGTTCCAAACAATAGAAACGTAACTTTGAAAATTTACAATTCCCTTGGAAAGGAAGTTAATATTTTAATAAACCAGTCATTAAGTTCGGGAACTTATGAAACATTTTGGAATGCCCAAAATCAGCCGAGCGGCGTTTACTTCTATAAACTAACGGCAGGGGACTACTCAGTTACTAAGAAAATGATTCTGGTTAAATAAAAGTACGGGCAAATCAACTGATTAACTAATTAACTGTTCAAGCAATTAACTGTTCAAGCAATTAACTGTTCAAGCAATTAACTGTTTTATTCAAAATTCAACTCTAAAACCTGAATTAAAGCTGCGGTTGGGTGCTTGGGTTCTTTCAAGCTCCTGGTAAAAGCTGTTTGTAAGATTGTTCACAGCGGCAAACAGGGTGACTTTCCCGAAAATTCTTTTACTCAGTTTCATATCGAGCTGGAAATATTCATCCGGCTCCTCGAACTTGTAAAACAGCACCTCGTCCACTTTACTGACGTATTTTCCGTTAACATTAAAGTTAAAACCAAAATAGTTTAAATCCGCTGAGAAATTAATTATGTCGCTCGGTTTGTAGGGGAGAAAATCTTCTTTACGCGTTTTCGATAAATCTCTTGCGTCAATCAGGCTGTAATTGAAGCTGAAAGCATATCCGAACGGTTCCTTAAACAGATTCAGGCTCGATGAGTAGTCGATTAAAAACTCAATTCCTTTAATCTGCGCCTTTGCAATGTTCTGAACCTGGAACGGTCCGTTTATGTTTCCCCCAATGTTAACATACTGGATAAGGTTGTCATATTCATTAATGTAAGCAGAAATATCGAGGGTAAATCTTTTTTCGTACTGTTTCCTAAAGCCGATTTCTGCCGAGAGCATTTCCTCGGGTTTAAGGTTTGGATTGAAGATGAAATCAAATCCTCCGAAGAGCTCTTTCTTAAAGTAAAGCTCCGCTATTGACGGAGCGCGAAATGCCCGTCCGATAAGTGCTCTGAATGATGTATTCTCAAGCAGAATGTTTCCGGAGTTCGGGGCATACAGAAATGCAAGCTTGGGACTCAGCTGGGTAAAGCGGCCTAAGCCGACGAATTTGTTGTAATCTATTCTAATGCCCGCTGTTGATGAAAGGATTGTATTTCCGGCTTTATCCTTGACTATTTTATACTGGTTCTGAGCAAAGGCGGCAAAGTTATTTAGCTGCTGATTGCCGTATAATATTGATTCCGGATTTGAACGCACCACGTTCCACTGAACGTCGATACCGGTGATAAGATAATTTCTTTTCGATATTTCATAATCAAGCTGCGAAATATTGCCGAAATTGTAAGACTTAATCGTTGTTTCAAGCGGCTCGCCCTGGGGTGCGTACTGCTGGGCAACAAAATTATTCGGGTTATAATATGAAAGACTGTTCAGCTTGTAAAAATAAAATCTTGAAGTGTATTTTGTGATTGCCGAAGGAAGCGCGGTATAAAATACATCTACACTTTGAGTCTCCTTCTTAATCCTGTCGCCAATATATCCCGGCGATGTTTTGAACGGCTCGGCAATTTTTCCCGGGTCTTTTCTCCAGTAATGCGGAAAAGCGCTGTTTGATTTTGTGTACTGAAGCGTTACTTCAAGGTCACGGTTCCTTAAGACATCATACATCAGCTTGGCAATCCCGCTGTAAAACTCATAATCAGTCTGCTCGGCGTGCCCGTCATTTTGCTTGTAGCTTAAGTTAAACAGGTATGCAAGTTTTTTATACGTATTGCTGTGTGAAATATCAGCCCCCTTGAACTGCAATAACTTGTCGGTAAACCTAAGGCTGTCGCTGAGTTTTTCATAAAAGCCGTAATTCAGATTAAGCGATGTAAACGACCTGTAAGTCGGCTTTTTTGTTATGACATTTACAACTCCACCGATTGCGCTTGAGCCATAGAGCGATGAAAAGGCTCCCTTGACAACTTCGGTTCTGTCGATAATTGAAATCGGAATAAGTGACCAGAGTGCACCTTTGGAGTCGCCCGTTAAGGATGGTCTTCCGTCAAGAAGAAGCAGAACTCTGTTTCCTATTCCGCCTCCTGCAACATCGGATGAGCCGCGAATTGAAAGACTCTGTACGTTGATTCCGCTTGTTTTAAATACAGTTACGCCTTGAACGTCGCTTAAAACTTCGTCGAATGTTAAGAGATTTTTATTTTGAATCTCATCAGAGCTAACAATTGAAATAGAGGAGGGAGTTTGTTTTAAGGTAAGCTCAGTCTTTGTTGCAGTAACGTTTATTTTTTCTATTTCTATATCAACAGGGCTGAGGAAAATATTTATTTCGGTTTTTTTCCCGTCAACAGTTATGCCCGATATGATTTCCTTTTGGTATCCGAGGCGGGTTACGGTTATCTGGTAATTTCCCTCGGCAAGATTTTCAAATTTGTATTTCCCAAGCAGGTCTGACTGTGTTTTTGTCTGGAAATCATTTGAGATGTTTTCAAGAGTAATTTTTGCAAGGTTAATAACGCCGTCATTTCTCTGGTCAATCACAGTGCCCTCGACTGAACCCGTCTGAGCAAAAATTGCTGCCGGAAATAAAAGCATTAAGAGAACTTTTAGTAAAGTCCTCTTAAATGACTTTTTATCCGAGAACTTATTTCTCAATTAAAAATTAATCAAAGATTTGTTAGTGTCAATGTAACTGTAAAAGTTAATGCCTGTCACATTGCTCCCGCTGATTACAACAGAATCTGGCCTGCAGTTTGCAGGTGGTACAAATCCGTTTGTATCGCATCCGTAAGAACCTAAAACATAATTTCCGCCGGGCGTATACGGTTCTATTGTCCACGCTGAAGCAAGAAAATAATATCCGTTAGAGAGGCCGCTTAAAGTATAGGAAGCTGTATATACATTTCCTACTTTAACAGGATTTAAAATGCTGAAAGAATTTGGTTGACCAGTAGGGAACCACGAATTAAAGGCAGATATATTATAGCTCCCTCCTGAATCAACTTTCAGTGTGTCCGCAAAAGTTATTGTTCCGCTGATAGTGTATGTTGATGAACCTCCCGTATTTGTCGTTGTATCCTCACTGCAGCTGTAAATAAATAATGTTATCAAAAGGGCGGCTGTAAAAAAAAGGGCGTTGGTTTTTAATGATTTTTTCATTTTTCCTTCCTTTAAGTTTTTAAAATTCATTTAATTTAATAAAGTGATACAAAATTATATACACAAATCACAATTTAATATGATTTATGTCATACCTGAAAAAGATTTTACTCATATTTTTAAGTTGCATATTTTTTTATTATTTATAACTTTATTTAAGCGAAAAATAAGCAATAAGTGAAGGGACAACGAGCCATAATAAACCTTTTATGAAGAAAAACACAAATCCCCAAAATCCGATTTTTTTTAGCCAAATTTTAACTTTTATACTTCTCATTTTGCAATTACTTCGTATGTTTTAAAACTTGATGACATTGGCGGCTCTTCGCCCCGCTGTTTTGCAAGCTTAATATCTTCAAAACCGCGCTGGTGTCCTTCGATAAATTCAGCCGATTTTGTCCAGTTTTTAAAGTGTTCTTCGCATTCCCAGTGGCTTACGATTAAGTAATTGTCTCCGTTTTCCCGAGGTTTTAATACCTCCATATATTTAAATCCCGGCATAAGGTCTATTGCATGCGCTCTTGTTGAAAACAGCTCTTCGAAACGCTCACTGTAGTGCGGTTTACAATTGATGTAGTTTATTGCTACAAAGTTTTTTCCGTTCATTTTATCCTTTATAATTTTAGAATTTACAAACATAAACATTAATATCGGACTAATCAAGTCCTATATTTAATGCTTGAATTTAAAATTTAAAGCAAAAAAGACAGCCCCGGCGATTTCTCACCGGAGCTTTATCGGAGGAGGAAAATTGCCCGTCCGCAGACGGGCAGGGGTTAAAAGATTAGACTTATGAGGTTCTGAAGCGTGGATTTAATTGACCAGTAATATTGAACGTTGTAAAACAGTATATACGCGCCTACTAAAACTGCCTGAAACATCGATATTATAAAATTTATTGCTTTCATAGGTTTATTTTCTCTCGCTTTTGTTAATTATCTTTATTTGACTTGCTTTGATAGTTTCTCTCTACAAATCTTCTGTAAGCATTTTCATCATGTTTTTGGGTAAATTCACCGTTTCCGAAGAAAATCCAGAAAAATGCAATGTTTTCCATAATAAATTCTTCTCTTGTTTTGACCTTCAATTGTTTTGATTCGTTTAACTGTTTCATTTTGTTACCTTCCTTTTTTTTCTTACTTTCAATTTCTAATACAAAAATATTTGCAATGCTTATCAAACTTCTTACAGAAAACTTACATTAAAAAAGGGGGGTTTTTACTGGTTTTTTGCACTTTTTTGTCCTAATAGAGATATTCAAAATTTTCCGGCATTTTCCATCAGAAAATGGGGCTTTTAATGAATAGCACTGAATTATTTAAAAATCGGAGTTAAATTGCAGGATAAATTGCTGAATTGTCAGAACCGATAATTAAATCCAGAATTGTACCTAAAAAGCTGTTTGAGAAAATTGTCTCAAGAAAGCAGCTTTTGAATAAAATTGAGCAAAGCTCTCTCAAAAACGTAATCCTTATAACGGGACCTGCGGGCTACGGCAAAACAACACTGGTTCTTGATTACCTGAACAGTAAAGGGACCAATTTTTGCTGGTTATATTCCGGAGCCGATATTGGCAGCCTTTACAGCTTTATTAACTATATGATTCATTCACTAAGAAACCTGAATTCGGAATTCGGAGGCAGCACCATTGCTCTTGCAAATTCCTTAAAAGAAGCCCAGACCGGCCCGGCGAATTTGCATGCTGCGGTGAATTCCTTAATGGGCACTTTTATTAATGAGTTTATGAATTCATTTGGTGATGAAATTTACTTTGTAATAGATGACCTTCATAATTTGTCCCATACCTCATGGCTCAACCCGGTATTCAATTATATGATTGAAAATTTCCCGCCTAATCTTCACCTGATTATAACAAGCCGCTCTG
Source organism: Chlorobiota bacterium (assembly GCA_022616535.1). GTDB lineage: Bacteria > Bacteroidota > Ignavibacteria > Tepidaquicellales > OLB5 > JAKEEM01. The sequence continues at coordinate 44,980 of JAKEEM010000033.1, forward strand.
TTCCGGAATTTAACATTACAAAGCTTTCTGCAAAAAGAAACATTCTTCACATCGATGCCTCCGAGCTTCACTTTTCTTCCGAAGAAACCGAAAAGCTGCTTAAGGATATTTACTTGCTTCCGGTTAATTATGATGATGTAAAGCTGCTTGAAGAAAAAGTCGAAGGCTGGGTAACGGGTTTGCATCTGATACTTCAGGCGTACGGAAATGAATTTAAGAAAATTGCATCCTCTGATAAGCTGGTCGATGAAAACATTTTCGGTTACTTTGCAGAAGACATTTTTAAGGAGCTGAACGATAATACAAAGAATTTTTTGATGTTTACGTCATTGCTTGACTGGTTTACTTCCGAGATGTGCAGTGAGATTTTTGGTTTCGCTGATAGCCGTAAAATTCTTGCGGAGCTTAAGACTAAAAATATATTTATTGAATCATCTCAGTTGGGGGAATCTGAATCATACAGCTACCATAACCTTTTCAGACAGTTTCTTCTTAAGAAGCTGAATGAAACCAAAGCACAGGATGAAATAAAAAAAATTGCGGGTAAAATTTACGCTTATTTCAAAAAAACAGGAGATACTAGCTCTGCGATTGAGTTTGCAATTTTCGGAGGGGAATATGTACAGGCAGCCGGACTAATTAAAAACTCCTTCGATGAGTTATTCCAGAGCGGAAGCTACGAAATTTTGTGGAAATGGCTCAGCTCAATACCGGATGAATTTGTCAGGTCAAACCTGAATCTCCTTTTTTTGAGAGGAAAGCTGCTAAAGTTTTACAAAGCTGAATTTACCGAGGCGAAAAAAGTTTTTGACGAAATACGCAATGATTTGAAAGAAAAAGATGAATTATCCGTCAGAGCAGCTATAGAGATATCGGAAATCCTGGTCCGCACCGGCGAACCCGAAAAAGCTATTGAAATGCTTGAAGCCCAGCAGGACACTATTAGCTCTGCTGAGTTGAAGGCCAAGAATATAATCTCTCTTGCAAAAGCCTACTACCGGCTCGGCTCCAAGCATTACCACAACATTATAAAACTTCTTGACCAGTCAAGCACAATATGCGATGAAAATGACTTTAAAGAGCTTCAGACTGAAATTTATCAGCTATACGGGAAGATTTACCATAACCGGGGAGATTTCATTAAATCGCTGCACTATTACGAAAATGTTATTAGGCTTGAACACAATGTTTACAGAAAGTATGAAATTATACTCGATACCGTTTTATTACTGTCCTGGTCAGGGCAATATCAAAAAGCTAAAGATTATTTAGATACTGCAAATGAAATTTACATAAGCTTCCCTGCAAACGCGTTCAAACGCGGATTGATGAGAGTTAGGGCCATGCTGAAGTTTGAGGTGGGGGATTATGAGTATTCAATTAAGGGGTTCGAGGAGCTTAACGAACATGATTTGCAGAATAAAATAAAGGCATTCGGTATCTGGTATTATCTATTAATATGCGAATCATACATGTTTTTAGATGAATTCGAAAAAGCAAGAGAGTATCTTCAGCTTGCCAAATCATCGATTGATAAAAATGACGAGTATCAGGTGCTTGAATACGAAATTCATGAGGCGATTTTACTGAAATCGCGAAAAACCGACCCAAAAGTTGAAAAAGTGCTGAGTGAAGCACATAAGTATTTCGATTCACTTAACCTGATATACAGCAAAACACAGGTTGAATTCCATTTAGCCGATTATTACTATAAAAAGGGGAGTCCCCAAACTGCTTTAAAATACCTGCTGGACTCGCTTAACACTGCTGGAGAAAAACAATACAGCTCGTTTTTGTCGCAGCATTTTATCCAGTACAGGTATTTATTTGATTTTGCCTCTGCCAACAATATACGCAGGGATTTTATCGAAAGTATTCATTCATCTTTAGTTGAAAGAGCCGGTATAGACTGGCTTTCCCCTAAATGCCTGAAAAGAATAAAACGTGATTCGACTAAGCTCTATGATATATCTCTTTCGACTTTCGGAGGAGCGGAAATATTTGTCCGCGGCAATCTGGTAACGGATGATAAATGGATAAGGAAGAAAAGCAAGCTTTTGCTTATATATTTGCTCATAAACCAGAACATTAGGCTCTCTAAAGATAAAGTGCTCGGAATTTTTTTCGGCGAGCTGACTGCTGAGAGCGCTGAGAATATTTTTCATCAGGCAGTTACGAATATCAGAAATGCCGTAAAGCCCCAGGTATACTCACCCTCAGATATTAAGCAGAATGGGAAACAGGCAAAAAAATCAAAAAAAGCATCTGAAGTAAACGCTGCGGTTGAAGTTTCTCCTTCATATATCATTTATGAAGACAAAATCCTCAGAATTGCTCAGTCGGGTCATTACAAAATTGATACTATTGAGCTCGGCAGAATTCACGGCTTGATTAAATCGCCTGAAACTGAGGAGCATAATAAAGAAAAGCTTGCAATGGAGGCTTTTGAAATCTACAGGGGCGAGTTTTTACCGGGATTTTATGAGCCCTGGGTTGAGGAAACAAGGCTGACACTTGAAAATAAATTTATCGATATCTGCGAGCACATTATTCCCTTTTTAATTAAAAACGCCAAATTCGAGGATGCAGTAAAATACTCCGAGAGGCTGATTGAAATCGATAACCTCCACGAAGAAGCATATATTAATGCTATTCAGGCATATTCGATGTCAGGGAACCGCAATATGGCAAAGAAAAAGTTCAGCCAGCTGCTTAAAAATTACGAGAAGGAGTTCGGCGAAAAACCCTCCGGCGAGGTTTTAAAAAGAGTTCAGGATATTTTAGTTGAAGAATAATCATTTGTCCCCTTTTAATTATTAAAAATACCTTTTTTTTATTTTTTTTAAGCCTTTCTGCTGTAAGAAATGTGTAAGAATTCCCGTAAGTTACGCGGATATTTTTGTAATGTAAGTTAAAAACACAAAAAAAAGAAAGGGAAAAAATGAAAAGCTCACAAAACAAATCCGCTTTAGCATACAGAATTTTACTGGCAGTCACGGCTTTAAATCTGCTTTTCTGGTGGCCGTTTGAGACACTTTCACAAGAAGATAAGAACCTTGAAATCACATTGTATGATTTCGTAGAAGAAAACGGCGAGCAGGTGCTTCAGCCGTATGCCGATGCCCTCAGCGGTAGTATGAACTCAGGCCTGTTCCACACTGCTAATGTTAAGAAGGGATTTACGATGTATATCGGCGTAAAAGCTATCGGAACATATATTAATGCGGAAAATCAAAAAGTCTTTGATGCTAACAAAACTCTTGATATCGTTCCTCTTGCAGTTCCCCAGCTTCATCTAGGCTCGTTGTTCGGAACAGAAATGACTGTCAGGGTACTCCCCCAAATTTCAATCGGCAATTACGGCTCTGTTGGGACGTGGGGAATTGGCATAAGGCATGAATTTACTAGTCATTTCAAAAAATCTCCAATTGATGCCGCCGTTCAGCTGTCATTTAACAATTTGACAATTGCAAATTCGAAAGGGAAAGATATGGTCGAAGCCCGCTCTTTTGCCGTCAGTCTGCAGGTAAGCAAGCGGCTGAGTATGTTTACGTTTTATTCCGGTTTGCAGTATGAAAATACCGAAATTGATGCCGTAATTACAAAAGAAGCCTCTGTCCAGAAAATGAGCTATGAAAACTGTAACAAAGTAAGAGGCACAATCGGCTTAAATATTAAAATGGGTCCTCTTAACTTAAACTATGATTACAGTGTTGGAAGAACGAATTCGATGAGTGCAGGATTTGGCTTTGCTTTTTAAACAGAAAAAATTAAGAAAAAGGCACGTTTAACCCTCCGTGCCTTTTTAATTGATTTGAAAACCAAAATTAATTTAGTTAAAATAAAGGAATTAAATTCCAATTGTTTATGAAAAAGCTGATATCGGTTCTGTTTTTTTTATTTTGCCCGGTTTTGTACAGCCAGAACTGGGTAAATCATGTTTTGATTCCGCCTCCGCCGCCGTTGTTTTCTGCTCACGCTTATAATACGCAAATTGCATGGTTATCGGGAGCTAACAATATTGTTCTTTACACTTCAGACGGGGGTACAAACTGGATTAGGAGAAATGTGCCCGTCGCGACCTCACAAATTTACGGAATTCATTCCATATCACCACAAACTGCTTTATGCATTGCTAATCCCGGAGGTGGAATAGTTTTCAGAACTTCAAACTCAGGTGCTAATTGGCAGCCGGTATTAACCCGAATAAACGGCACACTAAACGATTTAGAATTTATTAATGCACTAACGGGTTACGTTTACGGCAACCCGGGCGGCTCAATGTGGTTTTTTGCCAGAACAACAAACGGCGGAATTTCGTTCGATACGACTGTCCCGCGTCCTAGTGCTCCGGCGAATATTTTAGGTTTTCCCAATGCAATGTATGCGCTTTTATCCGCCACTCCAAGGATTTGGTTCGGGACTAACCAGGGAATCGTCGTCTATTCAACAAACGGAGGGACAAGCTGGACTGCTTCAAATACTCCAGGCAACCAGCTGGTTCACACAGTTTTCTTTTTGGATGCACTGACAGGCTTTTGTGCGGGCAACCAGGCATTTAAAAGCACAGACGGGGGACGGACGTGGGGCATTCAGGGTTACCCGGGAACAGGAAATTTTTATTCCGTCTCAGGCATTGCAGGGTATTTGTGGTATGCAAGAGGGAACCAAATTTATTATTCTATCAATCAGGGTTTGAGCTTTGTTTTACAGCATACTTCACCATTAAGCGGCAGCTACAGACAGCTGAGCTTTTCCTACCAGGCAAACGATAACAGCTTATCCACCATCACCGGCTGGGGTGTTACCGAAGACGGTGTGGTTTCGGGTTACAATGATAATTCAATAGGCATTGAACCTATAAGCAGTGAAATCCCTCAAAGTTATAATTTATTGCAGAATTACCCCAATCCTTTTAATCCTTCAACCAAGATTAGATTTGATATTCCGCAAAATACTTTTGCAGAGCTGAGTGTATTCGATTTACGCGGTGTTCTTGTTGAAGAAATATTTTCTGGCTTGCTAAACGCGGGAAGCTACTCAGCTCGGTTTGACGGCTCACATTTATCAAGCGGCGTTTACTTTTATAAGCTCAAGGCAGGAGATTTCACAAGTACTATGAAGATGATTCTGATTAAATAATGCATGCCGAAAAACAATAAAAAGCAGAAAACTCCCCATACAAAAAATCTAAGGCTGTTCGAGAATATTCTAATCAGTATTTTTTTTCTGTTTGTATTTTTTTTTACCCTGATTAAAATCTCAGGTGATGATGATATTTTCTGGCATCTTGAAACGGGAAGATATATTGCGGAAAATAAAACTGTTCCGTCCAGCGATGTTTTCGGCTTTGCATCGTATGGTATGGAATGGATTCCGTTTGAATGGGGGTGGGATGTTATTTCATATTTACTTTTTTCAGTCTTCGGCTACAGTGGAATTTCTGTCTTAAGGATTTTGATATTTCTTGCAGTATTCTTTTTGTATTTCCGCCTGGTCAGCAGACTGAGGTTGAACGTTTTAATTGCTTCATTTTTGTTCATCCTTCTGCTCGTTGGAATGATGGACAGGCTTATTACGAAACCCCAGATAATTTCTTACCTGTTCTTTTCTGCGTTAATTTATATTTTTATATCACTTCAAACTTTCAACAGGGAAAAAATTAACACTCTATATCTGCTCCCATTGATATTTTTAATATGGTGCAATATGCATATGGGAGTTCTTGCCGGAACCGGTATTTTTACTATTTTTGTGCTCTCGGAACTCGCAATTTATTTGAAGCCCGAAAATTTCCGTCCTTCAAGTAAGCCCCTGCCGAAAAATGATTTCACCAAGCTTGTTATAATTTATGTTTTATGCCTCATTGTTCTGTTAGCCAATCCGCACGGATTTAAAACTTATGTCTACGTTTATTCACACCTGAATATGAAAATGCTCGAAGACGTTTTTGAATGGTATTCGCCTTTTAATAAGGCCTTTTCGGGCACGATTTATCAATACCTGTATTTTTTCTTTTTAGTAACGGCGCTAATTGTTATTTATTATTCTTGCAAAACAAAAAATTTGTTTATAGGACTCGCCTCGCTGGTCATTTTGGTATTTTCAGTAACCTCCAGCAGGTATACTATTGATTTTATGCTTATTATCAGCATTCTGGCAGTGATTTCCCTGAGCCGATTAATAAATCTATCAAGGCTTGAAAACTTCAGAACCTCTCATTTAGTGCTCTCTGTTTTACTGCTTTTCTTTATTATCAGCATACCAAATAATAATCTTTACCGCTATATAAATTACCGGCGCTCATTTGGCTTCGGAATAAGCAGCAGTGATTATCCAGTAAAACTTTTTGATTTTATCGAAGCAAATAATATTCAAAACATCGGTTCCAGACCCTTCAACAGCTTCAATTCAGGGGGGTATTTTATTTGGAAATTTAATGGCACCAGGAATTTTATCGACAGCAGAAACATAGATGATAAGATATATTACGACTACCAAGCAATAAATAATAAGCTTGCCGGATTTGAAAAAAAAATAGACGAGTTTGGATTTGATTATTTTATTTGGTTTTATCCGGGGCTTGTTAACAATTCCATTGAGCTTCAGACATCTGTAACTTCATACCTTATAAATAATTCCCAAAACTGGAAGCTCATATACTGGGATGACCAATCAATGCTTTTTGTAAGAAATGAAGATAAATTCAGGGATTTAATTTCAAGATATGAATACAGGTTTGTAAATCCATTATACTATATTTACCAGCGTGAGCCGCTGAAGAAAGCTCTTACTGAAAATAAAGATATTGTCATAAGGGAAATTCAAAGAAAATATAAAGATGAACCCGATGGAAGCTTTATAAACTCAATGGTTCATTCATTCAAAGTTACTGTGACCAGATAAAATCAATATCCGAAAATTTCTTCCAGTGTTAAATATTTTACTGTTCCGTAATTTTCCAGCGCTTTGGTATCGAGTTTATTCTTATCACCAAGTACAAGGATTGTGTATTTTGAATCTTTCACATGCTCCTTTTGGAATTTTTGTATATCGTCAAGAGTGAATGATTGTGCTCTTTCGTAAATATCTTTTCTTATATCGTAGTCAAGTCCCAGTTTTTGAGAAGAAAGCCAGCTTGATAAAATTCCTGCTTTTGTTATCCTTTCGGTGTTGATTTTCTGGAGCAAGTTATCCTTGGCTGAATTAAAAGTAACTTCCGAAGACGGCATATCGGTCAGCAAATCTGCAAGCCCTTTTAATGCCTCGGGCAGCTTATCTGCCTGCGTTCCAATATAAGCAATGTTGTAGTGTGAGCGCTCTTTTTTCTGGGGAGTTGTAAACGAAGAGAATGTTCCGTATGCAAGCGCTTTGGATTCCCTCAAATCCTGAAAAACAATTCCCGACATTCCGCCTCCGAAATATTCATTATACAGCGTTACCAGCGGAGCGAGATTTTTGTTGTACGGTTCTTTTTTTGAAATCATTAAAATTTCCGCCTGAACCATATCAGTGTAATTTACAACATATACGGTATTTTCGTTTGTCGGAAGCTCCTCATATTTCACTGCCTCCGGAGGGTTAATCAACCCCGCTGCCGATACGTTGTGATGCGCATTCAGCTTTGCTGATATTTCGTCATTCGATAGAGGGCCGTAGTATAATACTTTATGTTTGTATGAAGGAAGACTTTTTATTTTTGCAATAAGTTCAACGGAAGTTAGTGACTTCAGCTCTGATTCAGTTAAAATATCACTAAAGGGAGATCTTCCACCGTATTTTCCGTAGCTGAACATTGCATCCCACAGGATTTTTTCCTTGTTAAGCTTGTTATCAGCCCTCAGTTTCAAAATATCTAAGACAAGATTATCGAGTGCTTCTTTATTGGGCTGAACGTCGGCGATAACTTCTTCTAAAAGAGTTATTGCTTTATCGAAATTTTCATTTAGCCCGCTTAAGCTTATTGTGGTTTCTTCATCGCCTGATGAAATGCTGTAAGAACAGCCGAGCTTGTAAAACTCCTCCTTAAGTTCTGAAGGAGAGTATTTTGATGTGCCGAGATAGCCGAAATAAGAGGCGGCTATGGGAATTTTTTTATCGTGAAGTCCGCCGATATCAATTACAAAGTTCAGGTTAAACAGCCCATTCTCTTCGTTTTTCCTGTAGTAAAGGGGAATATCATTTTTGATTTTGGCCTCGGTTAAATCCATTTTGTAATCAATAAATACGGGCTTTATGTCTTCAACAGGAGTGCTGGCAATGTTCTCGAGGAAAGAAGTTTTATCTTCCCTGTTGACTTCAACGGGAGTAATCTGCGGCTTTTCAACCTTGCGGACGTTTTTATCTTCACCCGTTCTTTTATAAACAACTGCGTAGTTATTGCCGTAGTTTTTGTTTGCAAAGTCAACTATATCCTGCTTTGTGATTTTGGAAAGTCTCTCGATTCTGTTTACATGGTCTTCCCATGGTATATCTTTTATGAATGCATCAACAAGTAAATTTGCTCTTGAACGGTTGCTTTCCTGTTCTTTGATTTGTGACAGCTTCAAATCGCTGATTATTGCATCAAGCAGCCAGTCGGGAAATTCGCCCTTTTTAACTTTTTCAACCTGACCTAAAAGTAAATCTTTTACATCTTCAAGCTTTTGTCCTTCACGCGGATTGCCGTAAAGTATGTGGGTTGAATAATCCTTAAAGCCCATTACAAACGAACCGGAGCCGAGCACCTTCTGGCTTTGGTTTAAGTTGAGGTCCAAAAGTCCCGCAGCGCTGTTTGCCAAAATCATATCAATCGTAGTAACAATGTCGTTTTCTTTCGTGTTTGTTCCAGGGAAGCGGTATCCCATATAAAGAAACTCCGCATCCTGTCCGTAAACTTCCTCTGCGATGGCTTGTGTAATCGGTTTTTCTTTTGCCGGGATATATTCAGGAATTGGTTTTGGCTGCATATAACCGAAGTATTTATCAATCAGCTCAATCGTTTTATCAGGGTCTAAGTCGCCCGATAAACATACAGCCATGTTGTTTGGAACATAATGGGTGTTATAATAGTCAATTACTTTTTTAATTGAAGGGTTTTTTAAATGGTCAATTGTTCCGATTGTTGTCTGTGTTCCGTATTGGTGCGTAGGGTATAGGCTTAAGAATAAAGTTTCCCACGCCTTGCTACCATCGTCATCAAGTCCCGTATTTTTTTCTTCATACACAGCTTCAAGCTCTGTGTGAAACAAACGCATTACTGGATTTCTGAACCTTTCGGATTCAATCATCAGCCATTTTTCAAGCTGGTTTGAAGGAATATCGTTTGTGTATACAGTCTGCTCAACCCATGTGTAAGCATTGGTTCCCTTCGCCCCGATTATGTTCATCATTTTGTCATATTCGTTAGCAATGGCATATTTTGCTGCTATTCCAGAGATACTGTCAATTTGCTTGTAAATTTCCTTTCGTTTTGTTTCATCCTTCGTTTTTCTGTAATCCTCGTATAGGTTTATAATTTTATCTATTAAGAGTTTTTCTTTTTCATAGTCCTTTGAGCCGAATTTGTCGGTCCCTTTAAAGAGCATATGCTCCAAATAATGCGCAAGTCCCGTGGCATCAGATGGGTCATTTTTGCTTCCGGCTTTAATTGGAATGTAGGTCTGAATCCTCGGTTCGTTTTTGTAAACAGTAAGATAAACCGTTAAACCGTTATCAAGTTTGTATATTCTCGTTTTCAGAGGGTCATTTTCAACGGTTGCATAAGTATATTTTCCTTCAGTGTGTGTTTTAACCTGCCCATTTATCGAGGCGGGGAAAAGCAGAAGAAAGCAGAAAAAATAAACTGCAAAAGAAAACTTAATTTTTGTTTTCATTATTATAAATATTTTATTTTAAAAGCTTTTTTAGGAGGGCTTTTATAATTATCTGCTAGTTGCAGTTTTATCTTCAAAAATAATCATTTACTTTATGTTTTTCCAGTATTGGTTTCAGGTATTCAAAAAGCTCCCGGTATTTCCTTGTTCGTGCCGTAATTTCCCGGAATGCCATTCGAAGTGTTTCAACTGTTTTTCACCAAAAAGTTCTTGCCTGACTCTTTTAAAATATCTTTTTTGTTGTATCAGCCCATGATAAAAAGTTTATGTTTTCAACTCCAAAATTATTTGTAATTGTGACACCTGTTGGATTTAAAGGGCAGCTTGAAAACGGTATATGAACGGTGTCGCATCCGTAAATTCCAAGGTAGCTGTGGACCTCAACAAGCGGGGGAAAAGATATTGCAAGCGACGTAATATAATAGGTCCCGTTAAGTAAATTCCTGATTGTGTAATTTGCCCTGTATACGTTTCCTACCCGTTCAATAATCAATGAATCGTCACCCGCAGGAATATATACTATAGGCGGCCATTTGCCGTTTGAGGGAAAAGCCGCAACCATGTACTTATCCGGCAGAGGTAAAAAATTGGTGTCTACAAATGTGATTGTGCCGCTGATGGAGTTTGGTAAAGGACCGTCAATCGTTCTGAAATTAAAAACTGTTGACCAGTTGCTCGTGCTTCCCCCGTTGGAATTTGATGCATTAACACGCCAGTAATATAGTGTGTTATTTATTAAAGTAAGAGGGGGACATTGAAGCTCCGAAACTGGTATTAATGAGCTGTCAAGAACATTATATGAAAAATTTGAATTTACAGAAACCTGTATTCTGTAAGTTTCAGCCGTCGGAGAGTTCCCCCAGTCGAAAAGGGGAGTAAAAGACTGATTGGTTGAATTATTCAGAGGTGAAAGCAAAACAGGCGGGGGAGGCGGTGCAAGAATTATTTTAAATCTCCATGTTGCTGACCAGTTTGATGTGCCTCCACCCTGAATATTTGCAATTACACGCCAGTAATAATAAACGTTCGTTGTTAATAACCCTCCGGGTACAGTTAATTGAATGCCGGAGATGTTATTTGTATCTTTTATCATGGTTCCTGCGAAATTTGCGTCAAGGGAAATCTGTACTCTGTAGGTTGAAGTATTAGGGAAGCTTTCCCAGCTTAATGTTGGCGTAACCGGCTCTATTGTTGAGTTATCTGCCGGCGATAGCAATTGCGGCGCGTTTGGATTCTGGTTTGTATTAATGGGTGTTTCAACTGGCTGGTCATCTTTGCAGCCGGAAATTAAAGTTAATATTAATAAGGCGTTGATTAAATATTTATTTTTCATCATTTAATTTTTGTTCGAGTTTAAGTTTTTCTTCTAAATCTTTTAGTTCTTTTTCTTTGTTAATTAGTTCCTGCTCTTTCAGCCTCAATTCAAGCGCCCTTTTGTCCAAATTCTTTTCCCATCCGGGTTTATCCCAGTAGCCGATGTCTTCAAAATAACCTTTGAATAAAAAATTGTGCTTTAGTGCTTCCATATTTTGAGCAAAGCTAAACGAACCACTCTCAAGATTTTTCGTAGTCATATTGGCATTTCTTATTACCGCTTTAAGGTTGTTTGCAAATATCGTATCGGTAAGCAAGGTTCCAACAATGCTTTCACTTGAATTCATTTTTCTTGTAACTTCGGCAATATCACCCGTAATGTTCCTTACCTGTTTTGTCAGCTGGTCTAAATCAACTGATACGTTATCAACAGTATTCGTAATTTTTCCGAATACCACGCTAAGCTCTCCGGAATATCCTGCGAGTGAACGGAATGTTGAATCTACACCTCTGTAAAGCGATTCATTATTAACGAGCTGGCCTATTGTTCCTTCGCCTCGGTTAATTCTTTCGGTAATTTCCGATAAATCTTTTGTAATATTTGATGCATTTTCGCTTGATTCCTTTAAGCTTGCAATTATTTCCTGAACATCCACAGGTTTTATCGAACCGATTAACTCATTATCTTCTACACCTGGCGCCTGCACACTTCCTGAAGTAATTTCTATTACTTTATTTCCTACAAGACCTTCGGAGCTGACGGTAGCTTTGGAATCCTTTTTAATATATTTCTGGACGCTTTTCTCAAGCGTCATAGTAACAAGAACTTTGTCGGTGCCCTGAATATCGATAGCATCTACCTTGCCAACGGAAATCCCGTTGAACCTGACCGCGCTCCCGTTTTTCAGCCCGCTTACTGTTTCAAACTCCGATTTCAGCTGAAAAGTCGGGGTAAAAAGATTTTCTTTGCTGCCTATTACAAATATTGCAATAGTAAACAGCAAAAACCCTGAAATAATGAACAGCGCAACTGCTATTTTTTTATTCTTATTCGGTTCCATTGCTTTTATAATTTTTAATATTGTTAGACTTCTTCAAAAAAGGAACGCACAAATTCATCTTCAGTTTTTTCTAGTTCACTGTAAGTTCCTGTTTTAATATAACTTCCGTCTTTTAAAACCGCAATCCTGTCAGATACTATCCTTGCGCAAATCATATCATGGGTAACAACAATGGATGAAACTTTGTATTTTTCCTGCATTCTTACAATTAAATGGCTGATTTCTCTTGTAGTTTCCGGGTCTAATCCCGTCGTCGGCTCATCCCAAAGCATAATTTCGGGATTTAAAATTATTGTTCTTGCCACTCCGATTCTCTTTCGCATTCCCCCAGAAAGCTCTGACGGCATCTTATCGATTGCATCGATTAACCCCACATCATTTAAAACTTCCTCTACTCGATTATCAATTTCATCGCTGTTTAGTTTGGAGTTTCTTATAAGCGGGAATTCAAGATTCTGGCGAACACTCATTGAATCATACAATGCGCCGCTTTGGAAAACGAAGCCGATTTTTTTTCTTTTGTATTGCAGCTCCTCATAGGATAATTCGGAAATATTTCTTCCTAACACTTCTACGGTTCCCGAATCAGGCTTTATAAGTCCTACAATGCATTTCAGCATTACTGATTTTCCTGAGCCGGATTTCCCAAGAGTTACAAGAGTTTCTCCCAAACCCAGCTGTAAATTAATGTCTTTTAACACTTCAGCAGAGCCGAAAGATTTTTTTAAATTTTTTATATTTATTACTATCCCGTTTGTTTCCAACTTAGAAAATGATATTCGTTATTTGAACTGCAATCATATCCCAGACAATTACCATAAGCGACGATATAACAACCGATGTGTTTGCAGCAATTCCTACACTCTCGGTGCCTCTTGAGGCATTAAATCCTTTATAACAGCCCACAATGCCTATCGTGAATCCGAAAAAGAAAGTCTTTATTGTTGCAGGTATTACATCTTCATACGTAAGGGTATCAAAAATCTGCGAGAAAAAAAGGGTTAATGAAACATCGCCGATAATATTCAGAGCAAGATAACCGCCGAGCATGGCAATTGTATCAGCATAAATAATGAGCAGGGGTATCATTAACGCTGCGGCAGTAACGCGAGTAACTGCAAGAAACTTGAACGGGTTGCAGGCGGAAACCTCCATCGCATCAATTTGCTCGGTAACCTTCATCGAGCCAAGCTCAGCGCCAATACCTGATCCGATTTTTCCGGCGCAGATTAAGCCTGTTATCACTGGACCGATTTCCCTTACAATTCCGATTGAAATCATTGCTGGAATTAACGAAGTAGCCCCGAACGGCTCCAGTGTCGGTATCGCCTGTAGCGCAAGCACAAAACCGATTATAAATCCCGTTATGCTTACTAGCCCGAATGATTTATTGCCAATTTGGAAAAACTGCCTTAAAAGCTCCTTGACTTCATAAGGCGGCTTTAAGACTTCCCTGAAATATCTTACTGAGAAATTATACAACCCCCATATTTCAACCAGGATTTTATTCAGCGATTTCGGAAAATATTCTTCCACGGGTGCTATTTTTTAATTGAAAATTGTAAATTGAAAATTGATAATTGTTTTTAATATCGTCTACTTATATTTACGTCAATAAACGGATTAGCTATGCCGAGAATAATACCAAATGAAAAATCGGTAATATCCGGTTTTTCGTTCTCAAGCATAAAAGTATGCCTCAGCTTTAGGTGAGGATAAAATAGCAATTTATGATTTCTTATGGAATACCCGTAGCTCAATTCGGGGAAAAAACCTTCACTTTTAAAATCGGTAAAGTAACCTGCTCCAATTGAGATAACTGATGTTCCTTGCAGCATGTGCGAGGGCTGGATACCGTTTTTTTGAAAAATATCGTATTTATAAGAGAATCTTAAGTGGTGCCTTATATTTCCACCGAAAATAAATGAGTATTCAAAAGTTGCTCTATGCTCTCCAAGTTTTCCGAAGCCAATTGAAAGCTCCTTTGTTATTCCAAGATAAATTTTCCTATCCTGGTAAGATACGATCGGATTTAACAAATAAACTGCGCTTAAGACGGCAATAGAAATCGGAAGGACTTTGCTTGATGTCTTAGTACTGTTTAAGAGCAATACTTCTTGTTTTAGCTTGAATTGGGATAAGGACTTGTTTGAAAAGGCAATGATCAAAGTAAGCAGAATTGCATATTGCCTTAAGGTCTTGAGCATTAATTGGATTCCATAATTTTTATAATGGAATTATAATAAGCATCATTAGCTTTTTCAAGATTTATGTTTATATCTTCGTTAATTATAATGGATTTTCCGCCTACCGTACCGATATTCGTGTATGTGATATTATTATTCACGCAAATTTGTTTCACTTTTTCCTCGTTTAACTTATTAAATGAAATTATAACCATGCTTTGGGATTCATTAAATAACGTAAAATCTTTTCTAAAGCCGTATTTAATATAAACATCACACCCTATGTTAGAAGTTCTTTTCATAAGGCATGATTCAGCAATTGCTATAGCAAGCCCGCCGTCTGAAACATCATGTGCGGAATTTATTTGATTGTTTCGTATCAATTCCAAAATACAGGTTATAAGATTTTTTTCAGCTTCGATGTTAATTTCGGGCGCGTCGCCGGAAACTTTGTTATGAACAACTTTGAGATATTCACTGCCACCCAAACCATCTAAGGCTTTGTTATCATAAGTCCCCCTTTCTAAAGGGGGATAAAGGGGGATTCCGCTGATTAGTGCAATAATATCCCCTTCATTTTTAAAATGTGATGTCATAACATAATCGATATTTTCAATTAGTCCAACCATACCGATTGTCGGCGTCGGGTAGACCGCATAATCAGGCGATTCATTGTAAAAGCTTACATTGCCACCTGTAACGGGAGTATTTAACACCCTGCAAGCATCCCCGATTCCTCTTATTGCTTTCTTAAACTGGTAATAGACTTCCGGCTTGTAGGGATTGCCGAAGTTCAGGCAGTTTGTAATTGCAAGGGGTTCCGCTCCCGTGCAGGCGACATTGCGCGCTGATTCGCAAACTGCAATCACACCGCCTTTGTAAGGATTGAGGTAAACATATCTTCCGTTGCAGTCGGTTTTCATTGCAAGCGCTTTGGTCGTTCCTTTGATTCTCATAACCGCAGCATCGCCCCCCGGCAGTACAATTGTATTTGTTCTTACTTGAGTGTCGTACTGCTCATACACCCAGTTTTTATTTGTTATATTGGGAGATGATAAAAGCTTTAACAGCACCTCATTATAATCCTTCGGCTCGGAGAGTGAACTGAAATCAAAATTCCTTAACTCTTTAAAATAGGCGGGCTCTTTTGATTCACGCTTATAAACAGGCGCATCACCGCCAAGCACAAGAGTTTTTGCAGGCACCTCTGCAACAGTTTTATTATTAAAAGATACTTTTACACTACTGCCGTTTGTAACCGTTCCGATTTGCACGCAATTCAAATCCCATTTTTCGAAAATTTCCTTTGCAATATTTTCTTTACCCTTTTGCACAATTACAAGCATCCTTTCCTGCGACTCCGAAAGCATTATTTCATAAGCTGACATATTTTCTTCTCTTACCGGCACAAAATCGAGATTTATATTCATTCCCGAATTTCCTTTTGCACTCATTTCAGTGGTTGAGCAGGTTATACCTGCCGCTCCCATATCCTGCATTCCGACCACAACTCCTGATTTAATAAGCTCAAGCGATGCCTCAAGAAGAAGTTTTTCCGTAAACGGGTCGCCCACCTGAACTGATGGACGCTTTGCTTCGGACTTTTCGGAAATTTCCTCCGATGCAAAAGTAGCGCCGTGAATTCCGTCTCTGCCTGTAGATGAGCCGACTATAAAAACCGGGTTACCCTCCCCTTTTGCAATAGCTTTTGCGATTTCGTTATGCTTAACTATACCCACAGCCATTGCATTGACCAAAGGATTATCCCTGTAGCATTCATCGAAGTAAATTTCACCTGCAACGGTCGGCACACCGAAGCAGTTGCCGTAATCTCCAATGCCTTTTACAACATGCTTGAAAAGATATTTTGTTCTTGAGACCCCCCCGTCTGATAAATCAGACGTCCCCCCCTTACTAAGGGGGGGATTAGGGGGGGTGATTTCCCCAAATCTCAATGAATTTAATGCTGCGATGGGTCTTGCCCCCATAGTGAAAATATCGCGAAGTATTCCGCCGACACCCGTTGCTGCTCCTTGATACGGCTCGACCGCAGATGGGTGGTTGTGAGACTCGATTTTAAATGCAACGGCGAGTCCTTCGCCGATATCGACGAGTCCCGCGTTTTCCTCGCCCGCGCTAACAAGCAGCCTGCCTCCTGAGCGGGGGAGTTTCTTTATTTCAAGAATTGAGTTTTTGTATGAGCAATGCTCGCTCCACATAACGGAGTAAATACCAAGCTCGGTGTAAGAGGGTGTTCTTCCGAGAATCTCAAGTATCCTCTTATATTCTTCTTCAAGCAAGCCAAGTGATTTGGCAAGTGATAAATTTACTTCGGGTTCAGTGTTCACGGCTTTAGCAGCTAAATTTTCCACGATTTTTTATTTCTCATTTTTGGGTTAGCTTCGATTCCTATTTTTTGGAGTTCAACGAGAATCTTTATTTTCTCTTCAATTGGCAGCTTTGCTTTTTCCTTATGGTAAGATTTCTTTTCATTAAAAATTTTCTGTGCAATCTCTTTTGCTGTTGATTTTATTTTCATTTCTTAAGATTTTTGAATTTTTCCTTAAGTTTGTATTTTGAAAGAATGTTATCTAAATAGTTTAAATCAAGCTCTGCTTCTTCCAGAAATCTTGTAATTCTTTCTCTGTCTTTAGCCCTGTATGTATCAAGCATTATAGCTATTTGATATTCAGGTTTTATAACGTATGTAATTATGTCTTTGTATTTTTTTTCCTCTGAATTAATAACTGCATCTTTTATCAATTCATTATAAACAGGCAGAAACTGAACTGGTATTCCCTCTATTATAACGTGCTCTTTCTCAGTTTTATAGCCCTTTTTTGATAACCAGCTATAAATTGGAGAAAGAGATATTAAAGATTTATCATCCTCTTCTAAAATAATCATCACGTCCAAATCGTATGTTGTAATCGGCTCAATGTAGAATATTGAAGCAATCGCCCCTCCGATTGCATAATTTTTAATCAATCCCTCATTTTGAAGTTCATTTATGACTTTTAAAGTGTTTTCCATTAAATTTTAGCGAGTTCTAAATTTACATCGGGTTCGTGCATTATTACTTAACTATAATTGCTTTTTTTGTTGTAGTTTTGTTGTTAATAGTAGTTTCTATGCTATAAACACCAGATGGAAGATAATTAAGATTTTCCCACCAATAAAATTTGTAAGCGCCAGGTTTTATTTTATGCCAGATGTATACAACTTTTGTATTTTGAAGAGCATCTTTTACTGCAATTGATAAACTGGATGTGTCCCATGCTGCTATCCTGACAGCATAAGTTTCCATTGAGGGGCTGAATGGATTCGGCGGACTTTCTTGAGGAAAATAGTTTATTGAGTCGATATTATTAGTTAAAGTAATCAGTCCGACTTTTTCCGATGAAAATATTACTGTATCAGGTTGAGAGAATAAACTTGTGATGATAATGGCTGTACTAATTAAAATTAATTTTATATTCATGACTGTAAGTGATAATTTTTTTCGTAATACAAACTTGTTCCCGCAACGACTAATATTGGTTTCATAAATACGTTAACTATCGGCAGAAACATCAATAAGAACGCCGTGCAGCCGAATCCATAGGTAACAAGCTTGCCTGAGCGGGTAACCTTTAATTTTTCCTTAAACTTCATTTTTTTCCTTGTCATGGGGTAATCAAGAAAATCAAGAGCATTGTAGAAAAATGAAAATATTGTCGCTATTACTGCCGAGAAAACATTGCCGACAAGAGGAACAAAATTCAAAAGGAAAATCAAAAAAAGTATGACAAGGTAAAACACAATTTTTTCCGCCTCTCCTTTTATGCTTACGTAAGCGTCTTCCCAAAAACCCGTTTTATGCTGGATTGTTCCTTTGGTTACAATTTCCTCAACCCGCTGGGAGATTTCTTCGTTAAACGGAGCGGTTATGAGTCCCCCGAGCACCACAAACAGCAGGTAGCAGATAAACAGTAGCAGAACAAAACTTAAAACAAGCAGAACAACGTGCAAAGCTTCGAGCCAAAATCCGGCATCGGTCTGGTCAGCGCCAAGCCATTTCTCAATATTGTTAATTAGCCAGCTGTAGCTTAAAATAAAAATCCCTCCGTAGATAATAAGGTTTATCAGCATCGGAGTAATTGAATAAGCTAATAATTTCGGATGTGCAAAAAAGAACTTCAGACTTCTAAACGGGTATGTAAACCCAAGAAGGAAGTCATTCATTTTATTTTCTTCGGATTAAAATATTTTTTCAGCCATAAAATGTCAAACTTATCTTTAGGCCTTCCTGTATTTTTTTTATTCTTAAGTAAATCATCAAATGATATATATGGCTGATTTTTTAAACCGAACAAATACCCTTTTGATTTTTTTTTATATGCCTCATCAAAATCCAAACCTTCAATTGATGTCATAAAATCAACTCTCATGGGAGGGTAACCTATTTGTATAACCATGTTTTTATTGACAAAATCGGATTCACTAATATCCAGGTCTCCGTAACCAAACTCACTTAAAGCTCCAATTATTTTTTTTGCATTTTCTTGGGTGGGCTTTACCCAAATATCAAGGTCTTCTGTAAGTTTGCCTCTTGAGTAGAAAATGACTGCTTGTCCTCCTACAATGAGATATTTAACGTTTTTTTCTTTTAATAACGTTAATAACTCTTTGAAGTCTTGGAATTTTGCCATGTTGAAGCATTAAGTAGTTATAGAAAAATTCTTCATATAGCTTCATTTTTTCACTGGGGGTTTTAGAACGCCAAAATCTTATATCCGCTTTTTCCTGTTCAGCGTGGCTTTTGAAAACCCTAATTTTAAGTTTTCTTTTTCTTTTTTTCATTTTATTTTTTTAAACTTGTTTACCAAATCAAGTTTTTCCCATGTGAAATCCGTGTCATTTCTTCCGAAATGGCCGTATGCGGCTGTCTTCCTGTAAATAGGTCTTCTTAGTTTAAGACGCTCAATAATTCCTTTTGGTCTTAAATCAATATTATTTTTTATAAAGCTTGCAATTTTCCTGTCGGCAATCCTTCCCGTTCCGAATGTATCTACATAAATTGAGACCGGTTTTGCAACGCCAATAGCATACGAAAGCTGTATCAGGCATTCCTTAGCAAGTTTTGCCGCTACAATGTTTTTAGCTAGATGCCTTGCGGCATAAGCTGCGCTTCTGTCGACCTTCGTCGGGTCTTTTCCTGAAAACGCCCCCCCGCCGTGCGGGGCTTTACCCCCGTAAGTGTCCACAATGATTTTTCTACCTGTAAGCCCTGTATCGCCGTGAGGTCCGCCTATTTCGAACCTTCCGGTAGGGTTTATGTGGAAAATAGTTTTTTTATCAAGCAGTCTTGCAGGTATGACTTTTTTAATCACGTTTTTAATAATATCGGCTTTGATTTTCTTTTGCGAAACGCCGGGGTCATGCTGTGTTGAAATAACAACGGTATCGACTCTTTTGGGTTTCCCATTATCGCCGTATTCGATTGTTACTTGTGACTTAGCATCGGGTCTAAGATACGGCATCAGCCTGCGGTTTCTTTTGCGAATATCAGCAAGTCTTTTAACAAGCTTGTGGGCAAACACTATTGACATCGGCATGTATTCCGCTGTTTCATTACTGGCGTAGCCAAACATCATGCCTTGGTCACCTGCACCGCCTGTATCTACTCCCATTGCAATATCGGGTGACTGCTTGTTAATTGCGCTCATTACGTTTATTGAATGAAAATCGAACCTGTAGTCGCCCTTTGTATATCCGATATCCTTTACAACATT
Organism: Chlorobiota bacterium; assembly: GCA_022616535.1. Lineage (GTDB taxonomy): Bacteria > Bacteroidota > Ignavibacteria > Tepidaquicellales > OLB5 > JAKEEM01. Next base: position 65,169 of record JAKEEM010000033.1, read on the forward strand.
CCTTACCAGCTTTTGGATATCTACGTAGTGCGATGTTGTGATTTCTCCGCCAACGAGCACAAGTCCCGTAGCGCAGAATGTTTCGCAAGCAACACGCGCAGTTTTATCATGTTTAAGTATATCATCGAGTATTGCGTCAGAAATCTGGTCGCAAACTTTATCCGGATGTCCTTCGCTTACGGACTCTGATGTAAAAAAATAAGACATTTGTTATCTCCCTAAGTATTTTAAATTATTTAAGTCTATTTGCTTGATTCCAAAAGCAATTCTGCAAAATCCTTTACCTTTACTTCTTCTGATTTGCCCTTTTCTTTAACTCCATCAGTAAGCATTGTCATGCAGAATGGGCACGCAGTTGAAATCACATCCGGGTTTAAAGAAAGCGCTTCTTCGGTTCTTTCTATGTTGACTTTTTTGCCGATTTTCTCCTCCATCCACATTCTTCCTCCGCCTGCGCCGCAGCAAAGCCCTTTGTCTTTGGAACGTTTCATTTCTACCAGCTGGCCGCTGTTAACCTTTTTTATTAAATCTCTGGGTTCCTCGTATATCTCATTGTATCTTCCAAGATAGCAGGAGTCATGGTAAGTTATTTTTTTATCCGTTTTCTTAGAATCCTCAAGCTGAATTTTATTTACGGTGACTAAATTACCTATGAATTCCGAATGATGTACGACATTGTAATTACTGCCAAATGCTTTGTATTCATTTCCGATTGTCTGCAGGCAGTGGGGACAGCTTACGAGTATTTTGTTAAACTTATACTTTTTCATCGTTTCGATGTTTTCCTTAATCAGCGTTTGAGCTAAAAATTCATTACCCAATCTGCGGGCTGAATCGCCGTTGCATTTTTCCTCCGTGCCAAGCACTGCGTAATCCACTCCCGCTTTATTTAACAATTTCGCAACAGAGCGTGAAACGTTCTGATATCGTGCGTCAAATGAGCCGGCGCAGCCAACCCAGTATAAAACGTCGAACTCCGCTTTATTAGCAGCAAGAGGTACCGAAAAATCAAGTCCCTCTGTCCATTTCAGCCGCTCTGACTGGGGGAAAGCCCACGGAGCGCCGTTATTTTCCATATTGCTGAACACTGTTGTAAGCTCGCCAGGGAAACGTGATTCGCTTTGCACAAGGTGGCGTCTCATATCAACTATCGGATTAACGTGTTCAATATTAACGGGACATTCCTTAACGCAAGCCATACAGCTTGTGCAAGCCCAAAGCTCTTCATCGGTTATGTAATGTTCTGAAACCAATTTACGGCTTTCAATTTCCGGCGGAATATCTTTTTTATTAGCTGAAAACGGAGCTTTCTCATTCACCCTATCGCGTATGTTCATTATAATTTTCCGAGGTGAAAGCGGCTTGCCTGTAAGATTAGCGGGACATACTGAAGTGCACCTGCCGCATTCCGTGCATGCGTACCCGTCGAACATTTCTTTCCACGTAAGCTGCTCTATATCGCCTGCGCCCAGAAATACATTTTCATTTTCTAAATTTATTTCTTCGGTGTCGAGTGTCTGTGTTCCGATTTTAGAGAGATAAACATTCGGCAGTGAAGTAACTATGTGAAAATGTTTGGAGTAGGGGAGGTAGTTCATAAAACTGAGTATGATTATTATATGCGCCCACCAGAATATTCCGTAATATGTCAGTGCGTTTGAAGCAAAAGGCTGTAAAAGTTTTGCAGCAATAAAATGTGATTTGTAATATTCAATATTTTCCGGATGAACATTACCTTTTGTTGCATTTACACCTAACATAGTAACCATTACACCAAGTATTAAGAGCAAAATTATTGTTGCATCGGTGTTAGTATGCCCGTCGCCTTTCAGTCTTTTGGGGTGAAGAACATATCTTCTGAATAGAGCATAAAATACTGCCATTACAACAAGCAGTCCGAATAAATCCTGTAAAGCAAATATAATCTTTGAAATCGCACCAAGTGCTGAAATCGAAAAATCCGAATAAAATCCCTGGATAAACGCCTCTAAAACTGCGGTTAGTAACACTAAAAATCCCCAGAAAATAAACGCGTGCATCAACCCCGCGGCTGGGTCACGCAGAATTTTCGATTGCCCGATTCCAATCCCTATTACTTTTGCAATCCTTGCACCCGTGTTTTGAAAGCGGTTTTCTGCTCTGCCAAGCATCAAGTAAGAGCGGATTCTAAGCAAATTATAAGTAAAAAATGACATTGCGGCAAGAAAGAGTGCTAAAAATGCGTAATTTTGCAAATCCATAGGCAAAATTATTGAAAAATGTGAACAATATAAAGGGTAAATTAGCGTTTTTATGAACCCGAGTTAAAGAAAATTAACAGAAACGCAGTATTGTATTCTGGTTTTTACAGGCTTATATTAGTCAAGCCTTTATGAGAAAAAATCCCGAAAAGTTCTTTAATATCCGTTAAGGCTGTTAAAAAAGGAAATTTTCCCTTTACTAATTAAATTTTCAAAACAATGGAAACAAAAAAAGCTTTACTAACCCTTGTGCTTGTATGCTCAACACTTTACAGCCAGCACTCTGTTTTAAGGAAGTATATGGTTGTAAGGACGCCTGCCAAATACACCTTGCAGGTGAATATCAATTACAATATGCCCCTACTTGAGCTCTTCGGTACATCAAATTCCGATTTTAATTCCGAAACTGTTTTAAACGGCGAGACTTTCGGGGCAAGCAAAGGATTCGGTGCTTCTGTTGTCTCTAAGATTTGCATAAGTGAATGCGGTAAATTAAGATTTACCCAGTTATTGTCCTTCAACAGAATGCAATCGTATTTGCTGCAGGACAAAAGTGATTTAATGGACAGGGGCAATGCCGCTTATAATATTTATTCGGCCGGACTTGGGTTTGAGTATAACTTTACTCCTGCATACAGAATGAAAGCATATGCCGGTTTTGATTTTGATTTAAATATGATTAACGGAAAGATTAAAACATGGGAATATCTTAATAATCAAAGCATAACCAAAGACTACAAAGTTTTAAACAGCTTCAGAATGGGCTTTGGCGTAAATGCAGGTGCGGGTTATATGGTTTCTGAAAAAGTTGGGCTTAATTTCGGAATCAGGCTCGTTAACGCAAATCTATTATTAAAAAGTTCTGATGGTTCAAGCGGCGACAGCGAGTTTCAATTAAGAGATTCAAACTCCAAGCAGGAGCTGAAGTTTTCAGGAGATAAAAATTTTACTTTCTATACCATATCTCTTGGGGTCAACTTCTACTTTGG
>JAKEEM010000034.1 GCA_022616535.1 Chlorobiota bacterium
AAATCAATGTTAAGGTTAGAATATAATAGTCTCGTTACTATGTACCCCGGTTCAAAAATAATCATTGAATATGGAGCCTGGTTTTGTGATTATGGAGCAAGGTATGGAGGCACCGGTGGTTCAATTATCAGAAGGTCAAGAGACCCTTATTCTCCTTGCTCGGATAAAATAAATATAGTTTATGACAGCATTCAATACATCCTTGAGGACAGTGCTGTTGTGATAATTCCTGATAGCAGTATAGTAACTTTTGACAGCACCTCAAAGCTAATTATGGCTCCATACTCCGAAATAAAGATTGGTAAAAATACAAAACTTATATTCAAAAACGGTTCGAGTATTTTTGCTAATAATTGTAAATTCACTTCACTAGACTCAACCCTAACCTGGGATGGCATTTATCTTTCGGGCTTGTCTTACGATACACTTAAAAACTGCACTATAGAAAATGCTTATAACGGCATAAACATAGAAGATAAAGTTAACCCGGGCATAGGCGACCCGCCCGCTACCGAAATCTCAAACTGCACATTTAAAAACTCCACTTCAACTAATCTTTTAAATTATGTCTATGTCAATAACAGCCAAAACGTCCTTATCAAAGGGTGCTCATCAGTGGTAACTTCGTCGGGCAAATTTACGTCAGGCATTATTACCGAATACTGCCCCTCAAACGGCGTAATTATAATTGATAATACAATAAATAACGTAACAACAGGCATAAGTGTTATTCAGTCCTCGCCATACATAGCACGTAATACTATAACCGGGCAGACAAGCACAGGGAAAGGCATTTACCTTGATAACTCAAACGGCACGATTGAGTATAACATAATTAACAATTTCGATATATCTATTCAATTTCTTTATTCATCGCCTTACCTGCTTAAAAACACATTAAATGACGCTAATGAAATCAATGTAGGCATAAAAACGAGTTCTGTTCCAGTAATGAGGCCTGTTATTTCAGGCACTACACTGCTTTGGCTCGGAGGCAACAACTACTTGAATGGTGAGCCAACGGAGGCAGCCATGACGCTTGAAACAAGCGCTTATCCTTTAATTGACTCCGGTTATAACGTGTCGAATATAGATAACACTTTCAGTATAAGCGGCGAGCTGGACAATGATTTATATGCCACTATGAACTATTGGGAAAACCCCTCGTTTGAAGTTACAGGCGGCACAGTTTATTACCAACCAACTTTTGATGGTTATACCCTACCCTCAACAAGTTATTATAACCTCAACTCGCTTGGCTTTGGGCTTTATGATACGGTTTATGTGAAGGATTTAGGCGATAATCCCGGAGCTCAGCTTCTGTATTTGCAGGCATATAATAAGGAAATGGTACAGCAGTATATAAACGCAATCGCATTGTATAAGCAGGTTGTATCTGAATACAAAAGCTCATCATTTGCCCCTGTATCGCTTTCAAGAATCTTCAACTGCTTAGAAAAGAATAACAGCAGTTACTCTGATTATCAAACTATACACAGTTACTATTCAAACATAAAGAACAGCTCAGCTTATCCAACAGAAACAAGAGACCTTGCGGAGGATTTTGCAATTAAGTCAAAAGTAAAACGAAACCTGTATGAGGAAGCTATTGCAGATTATCATACTATATACCAGAATAACCAGAACAACTCAAAGGGTCAGCACGCGCTTGTAAATGAATTGTGTCTTTTGAATATGTCTGGCGGTGGTGATAATCCAAACGGCGGAAGTTCTGCTGAAACTCATAAATACGATATCCTATCGTTAATTATAGGCAAGGATATAAGAAACAACAAAGTTGCAAACAACAACATCCCGTTTGCGTATAAGCTGTATCAGAATTACCCGAATCCGTTCAATCCAGCAACGACTATAAAATATGATATCCCGCAGGATAACTTTGTGTCAATTAAAATATATGACTTACTCGGCAGGGAAGTCTTTGCAGTAAGCGAGTTTAAAAAAGCGGGAAGCTACGAGGTAAAATTCGACGGAACTAATTTTGCGTCAGGGCTGTATTTCTACAAAATCGAAGCAGGTCCTTCGACAGGCTCAGGATTATTTACTGAAACCAAAAAGATGGTGCTAATCAAATAATAAAAATATTGAAAATGAAAACTAAACTAACTTTTCTTCTTTTAATAGCCCTGTTATGCCTCTTATCCATCAACTGCACCAAAAAACAAACTACCACGGGTAATAATGACACCGAATACACACTGCCGCCCGTTGATACTGCTGGTGCTGTTGCGGGCGACTGGATAATCCAGCGCGAGCTTGCCGACCCGCAGAGCTTAAATCCGGTTACACTTCAGGATGCAACAGGCAGAGAGTTCTCTCTGCACATTTTCGAACGCCTGATGTGGGCGGCAAACAGGGAAAATTACGATTTGCTCCCATGGCTCGCCGAGGGATTTCCGGAAGAATCACCTGACCACTTAACTTATACATATAAAATTAAAAAGAATATTAATTTTTCAAACGGCAAGCCCTTTACAGGAAGGGACGTAATATTTACTTTTAAGGCAATGATGAATCCCTTAACCGATGCGGCTCAGTCACGCCAGGCAGTTGATATGCTAAAGAATGTTGAGCTTTCCGGCGGCGATGAGCATACGGTTAAATTCACGCTCTCTAGACCTTACTTTAAGGCAATATATGCCCTTTGCGATGTGCAGATAATGAGCAAAGAGGCAGCCGATCCGGAAGGACTTACCGATAAATATACATTTGAAGAATGCAGGGATATTGGCACTGCGCAAAAAAATCCCGCTATGAAAAAATTTGCGGATTTTTTCAATTCCGAGGAATTAAACCGCGACCCTAAATATTTAATAGGCACCGGTCCCTATATATTTGAGAAATGGGAAACCGGACAGTGGGTATATTTCAGGCGCAACGCAAATTACTGGAACAGCAGCGGCACTTACGGAATGGCATACCCCGAACGGATGATAATCAGGGTGATTCAGGACCAGAGCGCTGCGGTGGTTGCGGCAAAAAATAAAGAAATCGATTTAATGTATGTTGTAAAGCCGGCAGATTTTGTCCAGGAGCTCAAAGACCCCGAAAGATTTTCGATGAAGAAAGCAAATCCGTATGAGCCGGTGTTTAGTTACCTTGCGTATAATAATTTAAACCAGATTTTTGCCGATGTAAAAGTCCGCCGTGCGCTGGCATATCTTGTCGACAGGAAATCAATAATAGAGCGAATCCATTTCGGGCTTGCAACGCCGATTCAGAGTCCGGTATATTTTCAGGATAAGAAGAACTTTAATCCCGAACTGCCCGAAATTCCCTACGACCTTGAAAAAGCAAAACAGCTTTTAAGCGAGGCGGGTTGGACGGACTCCGACGGCAACGGAATACTCGACAGGCAAATAGGCGGAAAGAAAGTTGAATTTAAATTCACTTATTTAAGCAACACCAATGTAGCACGAAGGCAGTCGCTGCTTATTGTAACCGATGCGCTTAAGAAAGTCGGGATAATTTCCGACGTACAGGATTTGGAATGGTCGGTATTTCTTGAAAAGCTTAAAAAGCATGAGTTCGATGCATTTATGGGTGCGTGGGTGCTGAGCGATTACCCGCCGGATGAATACCAGCTTTTTCATTCATCGCAGTCGAAAAATGAAGGAAGCAACTATACAAGCTACAACAATCCCGAAGCCGACAAGCTGATGGAAGAATACCGCTCAGAGTTTGACGAAACCAAAAGAGCCGAAATACTGAAAAATATACAGAAAGTTTTTTACGATGACCAGGTTTATACGTTTTTATGGACTCCAAACGCAAAGTATGTTTACGGGGAAAGATTTAAAAACGTTCGGTGGTATCCAACACCGCTGAACTCCTACCAGACTACAGAATGGTGGGTGCCCCCAGACCAAAGGAAGTTCCAGACGGCGAACTGAGCAGAGTTTAAAGTTTTCTCCATTTTGTATTGATATTTACAATATTATAGATAAATTGCGGTTTGTAGAACAAAAAATTTATAAATTCTTAAATTTTAGCAGGGAAAAGCCATGTTTAAAATTAAAAATCTTGCCCTCTTAGCAATATCCACAGTAATATTAATAGTAACATTCTCCACCTTCATAACAATAACAGCAATAAGCATAACAGGATGCGGGGGTAAAAAAACCCAGCAAAATACCCAAAACGGAACAGTAACAGAGCTGATGCCTGCAGTTGACACATCTGAAGCCGTAACAGGCGACTGGATAATACAGCGTGAAATGGCTGACGCGGAAAAGCTTAACCCGATTGTATCGAACGACGCAACTGCGGACGAGATTGCCGGCTACATTTTTGAAACCTTAAACAATTTTGACCTTGATAAATGGGAAATGGTCCCGAAGCTAGCATCTTTACCAACCGAGTCACCCGACCATCTTTCATATACGTATGATTTAAGAAAAGATATCAAATTCTCAGACGGAAAACCGATGACGGGAGAAGACGTTATCTTTACCATCAAGGCACTAAAGAATCCGTTTGTTGATGACGCGGCTTTAAGGAATTATTTTGAAGCAGTTGAGAAGGTTGAGCTTGTTGACGGCGATAAATATAAATTCAAATTTATTATGAACAGGCCTTACTGGAGAATGATGTATTCAATTGGCTTGTTTAAGGGCATAATGCCAAAGCATATAATAGACCCAAAAGGACTGACTGATAAATATACGTGGGATGAGGTTAAGGACTTCAAAGCGGCGGAAAAAAATCCTGCGATAAAGGAATTTGCCGAGTGGATGAACTCTCAGGAGGTCGCCCGTGACCCGAAGCTTGTTGTGGGCTCTGGCTGGTATGTACTGGATAAATGGGATTTGGGGCAGGCAATTACTTTGAAAAGAAATCCAAATTACTGGCGGCACGAAGGCATTCAGGATGCAAAAACATATGTGGAAAAAATCGTTTTCAAAATAGTTCAGGATAACAACGCCGCAGTTGTTTCAGCAAAGAATAAGGAAGTCGACCTTCTGTATGTAATATCGCCGAGGGATTACGTTCAGGAATTTCAGGACCCGGCAAAATATGATTTAATGAAGGTAACACCTCAGGAACCGGTATTCAGCTATATCGGGTGGAACAACAATAATGTTTTATTTTCCGATAAGAAAGTCCGCCGCGCACTTGGAATGCTGATTGAAAGGCAAACAATAATCGACAAGATATTATACGGTTTTGCAACGCCTGTGAACTCGCCTATATATTATAAGGACAAAAAATATTATAATGAAAAGCTTCCGCAGCTCGCATATGACCCCGAAGGGGCCAAGAAGCTGCTTGAAGAAGCCGGATGGAAAGATTCAAACGGCGATGGGCTTCTTGATAAAGTGATTGGCGGCAAGAAAGTAGATTTTAAATTTACGTTTTTAAACAACAACAATCCAACCAGAAGGCAGATTGTGCTTGCAGTAATTGACATGCTCAAAAAAGCAGGAATTCAGGCGGAGGTTCAGGATTTGGAGTGGTCGGTTTACCTTGACAAGACAAAGAAACATGAGTTCGATGCAACGCTTGGCGCATGGACAATGCCTGTGATACCGCAGGACCCCTACCAGCTGTGGCACTCCTCACAGTCAAAAGGTGAAGGTAGCAATTTCTGCAGCTTCATCAATTCAGAATCTGACAAAATGATTGAGCAAATAAGGGACGAGTTTGACGAAAGCAAGAGAATCGAAATAATGAAGAAATGGCAGGAGCTGATATTTGAAGAACAGCCCTATACATTTATGTATTCCGGTCAGGCACGATATGTTTTCGGTAACCGATTCAAGAATGTAAGATGGTATCCCGCTCAGCCAAGTTATTCATTAAATGAGTGGTGGGTGCCTAAGAACTTGCAGAAATTCACTCAAACAATGAATTGAATTACTAACGTTCATAGTTTTGAACAAGGGGCTGCCCCGAGTGCTCGGGGTTCAAGAAAAACAATTATAAAATGACTCAATATGTAATTAAAAGGCTGTTTTTGTTTATTCCGACCTTAGTAGCTATTACTATAATTACATTTACAATTTCGCGTCTTGCGCCCGGAGACCCTACGGAATTAAAGGTCGGCGTCAGTGAAGAGTCCATGAAGATTGATGAAAAAAGCCAGCTAAATGAGCAGGCAAAGGATTATTACAGGCAAAAATGGGGACTCGATAAGCCGATTTACATGCAATATTTAATCTGGCTCGGCAATATGGCTACGCTTGACTTCGGCAATTCATTTGTGGATAACAGACCCGTGCTTGAGAAAATAGTCGAACGCCTGCCGATTTCAATGATTCTGAGTATTTGTGCAATATTTATTTCATACTCAATTGCCATTCCGATTGGTATTTACTCCGCTGCAAGACAATACAGCTTCTTAGACAGGTTTTCAACCGTAATATTGTTTGTTTTATATTCGCTTCCCACATTTTGGATTGCGACAATGGCAATTGTGTTCTTAGCAAATGTCGAATACTTCAAAATATTTCCGACCTCGGGCTTATACATGCTTGGCTCTGATAACTGGGGATTCTTCGAAAGTACGTGGGACAGAATCTGGCATTTGATACTTCCGATTACGTGCTACACATACGGAAGCTTTGCGTATCTTTCAAGGCAGATGAGGGGAAGCATGCTTGAGGTAATAAGGCAGGATTACATAAGAACGGCGCGTGCAAAAGGGCTGAAGGAAAAAACGGTTGTGTTAAAGCATGCGCTGAGAAATTCCTTAATTCCCATAATAACGCTTGCAGCAAATATTTTCCCGGCGCTTGTCGGCGGAAGCGTTATAATAGAAACAATATTCAGCATTCCAGGCATCGGACAGCTTGCATTCCAGGCGCTGCTCGCAAGAGATTACCCGCTTATTATGGCTGAGCTTGTCATAGCCGCCGTTTTAACAATGATAGGTCTGCTAGTAATGGATATTATGTATGCGTTTGTTGACCCGAGAATTGCATTTACAAAAAAATCGGCTTAACTAATAATTAAACCGCTATGAGCGAAACCAAAACCAAAGCAAACGACCCGGTAGAAAAAACGTTTCTTGAACAGGATGAAACAAAGCTTACGTCTCAGGTTGAGGTTCAGACAACCAACGGCTACAAGGAAGACAAGGACCGTCCCGACCAGACTTACTGGTCACTGGTTAAAAAGCAGTATAAGAAAAATAAGATTGCAGTTATTGCATTATACGTTGTTGTGTTTTTAATTCTTGTTGCGATTTTTGCGGATTTTCTTTCAAACAACAAGCCAATTTATTGCTCTTACAAGGGCACAACATACTTTCCGATAATAAAGGAATATCTTGTTGACCTGGGGATTTCCAAGTGGGATACAGAGCTTTTAAACGTCGACTGGAAAGGCTTAGAGCTTGAATCCGCCGTTTGGCCGCCGGTAAAGTTTTATTTTTCCGATGTTGATTTATATAACAGCATGACAGGTCCTTCGACAGAAACAGGGCATTTGCTTGGGACAGACGGCATCGGCAGGGATGTTCTCAGCGGGCTCGTTCACGGCTCAAGAATTTCGCTTTCGGTAGGTTTTATAGCCGCGGGGATTGCAATATTTATCGGGGTTTTGCTTGGTTCAATTGCCGGCTTTTACGGGGGTAAAGTAGACATAATTATTATGCGCTTCATCGAAATAATGAAGCTGTTTCCTGCATTCTTTTTAATTATTACAATCGTAGCATTATACGGCTCAAGCATTTTTTACGTGATGCTTGCCATAGGTCTGACCTCGTGGACGGTTAATGCAACTTTAACACGCGGCGAAGTGTTGAAAGTCAGGAATATGGATTATGTTTCTGCGGCAACATCTGTGGGTTTGACAAATGCGAGAATTATATTCCGCCACGTGCTGCCCAATGCGCTCGCTCCGGTTTTAGTTGCCGGCGCATTTGAAATAGCCGGCGCAATTTTAATTGAGGCAAGCTTAAGCTTTCTTGGATTCGGGGTAAAAGCTACAACTGTAACATGGGGCTCGCTTTTAAACGAGGCAAGGGGTGCTACGACGGCTTGGTGGCTCGCTATTTTCCCGGGTTTTATGATTTTTATTTCAATTGTAACTTACAACCTTGTCGGGGAAGGTTTAAGGGATGCTTTAGACCCGAGATTGAGAGATTAATTAACTACGTCAAACAAAAATGAAAATACTATATACAAACTATATTCAAAGGGGGATATAAAAAAAATGGTATGGACTCTGGAACTGGCTTCTTACCTTGACGATGCTCCATGGCCTGCCAATAAGGCTGAGCTAATCGATTACGCTCAGCGAACGGGAGCTCCTCAGGAGGTTATTGAAAACCTGAGGGAACTTGAAGATACAGACGAGCCCTATGAAAGCATCGAAGAAATATGGCTCGATTACCCTACCAAGGAAGATTTCTTCTACGATGATGAAGAAAAAGATTTCTGAACTATTTCTAATTTAAAAAACCAAAACCCCGAGCCATCGGGGTTTTTTGTATTGCTATCGCATTGACAACCATATTTCATAAAATACAATTTTCCGCTGTGTTTATATTCTTAATTTTTTTTGCTAGCCAATTTTTTTCGCAGGGGCGCTACGAAACCGGCGATATTGAGTTTGAATTTAAGAAAACCGAAACCTTCGATGAAGCGGAGCTGCTTGATATACTGATTCTTCCGAAAGAAAAATATTTTAACGCAGCAAATCTTGGCGAGGATAAGCAAAGGATAAACAAGTATTACTTTGACCACGGTTTTTTTGACGCAATAATTGATACCGTAACCAATATCAACAGAGAAGACAAAGTTATAAACGTAAAATTTATTGTCATCGAAAATTCACGGTATTCCATAAAAGAATTTAAAATAGAAGGGCTCGAGAAAGTCCCCGATAATGTTAAAAGCGGAATTTACAGCGAGTCACTTATTAAAGCGGGCGATTTTTACAACAAAACTTTAATCAGCAGCGAAAAGGACAGGATAGGAAATATACTTCAAAACAGCGGCTACCTTTATGCGCAAATAGATACTGGAAGAAGCAGAGCTGACTCCTCGAGGGTAGGTATTATTATAGGCAAGTATTCGGAGCTTTTGCAGGCAAGTCCCGAGTTCAAAAATAAAGTGCTCGTTAGAATGAGTTTCATAGGAACCGAAAAGGTTTACTATTTCGGCAGTATTAAAATAAACATACCAAAAGATAAGTATAAACTTGAAAAAAGCGTAATCGAAAGAGAACTGAAGTTTAAAGAAGGAGAGCTGTTCAGCCGTGTGAAGATGCTTGAAAGCGAGCGGAATTTTTCGAAGATGCCGATTATTCAGCTTGGGAGAGTCGAAGTGGATACGGTAATTGAGAGCCAAAGCAGGACAAACATTGCCGTCAACATTACCCTAACAGATAAATATGAGCTGACTCCGAGCATTTCCGCAACATACAGGGATAACCGCCTTTTTGCAGGTGCAGGGGTTGAATATAAAGACAAAAACTTTTTCGGCGGAGGCAGGGTTTTTACTATAGGACTGGAGGGACTGGTTCACTCGATTAATATAAATAACTTTGAGCTTTCTTTTTCGCTCTACCAGCCGTTTTTCATCAGAAGCAGTTTAACGGCAACATTTACTTCCACCATAGGATTGTATAACAGGAACGAAAACCAGGAGTTTTTATACTCGCAAAATCTTGCAAGGTTCAATTACTTCATTGCCCTGCACACTTTTTACAACAATGCGTATTCAGACTTAACATTTGACTACTTAAGGGAACGGGCAAAAAAAGATTACATCGACGAAGATTCCGCTTTAGTTACTAAAGGAAAGAAGGATTACTCGGTTAACAGTATAGTTGGTTTAACATTAATCCACAATGACGCTAATGATATTTTTAATCCGTCGAGTGGATTTTTCCATTCAATTACCGCAGAATCAGCCGGTGCACTTCCGAGGTTTCTTGCACTGTTCAACAAGAGTCTGCTTTTTTCCCAGTATGTGAAGCTTTACAGCAATAACAATTTTTATTTCGATATTACAGGAGGCAGGGCTACAACAATTATCGGCAAGCATTTTGAAATCGGTGATATAATCGAATACGGCAGGGGTTCCAACATTGTTCCTGTTTCAAGCTTCTACAAGTTTTTTGCGGGAGGCGGAAACAGCTTAAGAGGATGGTCTGCGCAAACAGCAGGTATATTGGCTAACCCGTCCTTAGGGGGAAATTTTTTAATGGAGGGAAGCGTGGAATTAAGGCGAAAGCCATTTCCACAAAGGAGCTTTCTGTTTCCGGTTTGGTTTGTTTTATTTCTTGACTACGGCAATGTATGGGAATCCGACGGGAAATTCCGCTTGAACCAGGTGGCTCTGGCAACAGGCTTGGGTATCAGGTATGATACTTTCGTAGGACCGATAAGGATAGATTTGGGATTCAGGCTGTTCGACCCATTAGCCGCTGAGGGCAATAAATGGCTGTGGGACAAGCCGAGAAACATTTTCAGAAACAAATACGCTATTCAGTTTGGTTTAGGTAACGCATTCTAATATGCGGAATTTAATTTGCAGAAATTAATATGTGGAAAAATATCATAGGACAGCAAAAAGTCAGGGAGCAGTTTAAAACTTTTTATAAAAGAGGAAAAATTGCTCATGCATACCTTTTTTACGGAAACGAGGGCATAGGCAAAGATGCATTTGCAATAGAGCTTGCAAAGCTTTTAAACTGCAAAAACGTAAAAAGCGGCGATGAAGCATGTAATGAGTGCGAGAACTGCAAAAAAATCACCTCGCTCAGGTCTGAGCTTATGCAGCTTATTTGCGCACTGCCTGCTGGAAAAACCGATGAA
>JAKEEM010000035.1 GCA_022616535.1 Chlorobiota bacterium
GAAGCTGATTGGGATGCTTCAGATTATCCGAGCGGAATTTATTTCTATTCAATATCGGCGGGTGATTACAACGAGACAAGAAAAATGGTTTTAGTAAAATAAATCATCATTACTGTAGAGACTTGCTATGGCAAGTCTTTACATATTAGTCACTGCATATTAATGCAAAACAATAAATCTAATTTTTGTTATGAAATTCAGGAATCTTTTTATTCAATCGTTAGTTATCCTATCATTTTTCACTTTTATAATTTTGTATTTTAATACCTCCGGTGAAACTGCAAAAGGCACCAAAGGCAAAATTCCCTCAGCTCCTGCAGATGATTGGTTTGAACGCCAGCGCGCTTTCCCGTTTGATGAAATTCCGAATGAAGAATATCTTAAAGCTGTTGAATATGTTAAATCAATGCCTGTTTACAATAATAACAGTGATAACCCCTTACCGTGGGTTTTGGCGGGACCCACTAATATTGAGGGCAGAATAACAACTATAGTAATTCACCCCACTATACCGCAAACGGTTTATGTCGGCTCTGCCAACGGCGGAGTGTGGAAATCAACCAATTTCTGCCAAAGCTGGGTAAGTGTCTTCGATAACCAGAATACATCGTCAATTGGGGCGCTTGCCATTGACCCGCAAAATCCTAATACAATTTACTGCGGGACGGGTGAATCGAACTCCTTAAGAAGCTACTACCCCGGCACGGGGATGTATAAATCAACCAACGGCGGCACAAGCTGGACATTTATCGGACTCGCTAACTCATACAGCTTCGGAAACATCACAATTAATCCGACAAACTCACAGATAATTTACGCAGCAGCTGTCGGCTCAACGAGGAGAAAAAATAATGAACGCGGAATTTACAAATCAACCAACGGAGGCGCAAGCTGGTCGCAATCGCTTTATGTTGCTGATTCCGTCGGAGCTATCGATGTTGTTTTAGACCCTTCAAACCCAAATAAAGTTTTTGCTGCAATGTGGGAAAGGCAAAGACGCGAAGATTATATTAAATACGGCGGTCCTATGACTGCGCTTTATGTGACAACCAACGGCGGCTCGAGCTGGAATGTTGTTACAGGCGGCTTCCCTTCGAATGCTTCGGATTTAGGAAGGGTTTCACTTGATATATGTGCTTCAAACCCCCAGGTTATTTATGCTCTTACTGCTTATGCAAACGGCAATTCAAGGGGACTTTATAAATCCACCGACGGCGGAACAAGCTGGGTATTGATAAATTCCTCAGTAGGGTCTTCATCAAACTATGCATGGTTTAACCGTATATGCAAAGTAAGTCCAACTGATGCAAATAACGTTTACTGCGGCGGCTTGAATATGCAGCGTTCAACCAACGGGGGAACAAGCTTTATATCCGTGTCTGCCTCGCATGTTGACCAGCACGCTGCCGCTTATTCTCCGTCCAATCCAAATTTTGTCGTAATAGGGAATGACGGCGGCATCGATTACTCAACAAACGAGGGAGCGTCATGGCTTGCAAGCACAACACTTCCAGTAACACAGTTTTATGCAGGAGATATAGATAACAATAATCCCAACACGGTTTTAGGCGGAACGCAGGATAACGGGACAATCAGAACCTTCGGCGGTGCAGGAAGCTGGAGCTCAATCTACGGCGGCGACGGCTTTTACTGCCTTGTGGATTATTCCAATCCCCAGAGAGTTTATGCTTCATCACAAAACGGAGGACTCGGACGCTCGACAAACGGCGGCTCAAGTTTTGTGGGTGCTACTTCCGGACTTGACAGAACATATACCAACTGGATGACTCCCTATGTTATGGATAAAAATGACCCCTTAACGCTTTACTGCGGGACTTACAAGATTCACAAAACTACTAACGGTATGCAAAGCTGGACTCCGATTAGCCCCGATTTAGCTAACGGTCACATCCAAAATCTTGGAACCGTTACAACTGTTGATGTTGCAAAAACCAATCCAAACGTAATTTACTGCGGAACCGATGATGCAAACGTCTGGGTAACGACTAACGGCGGCGGCAACTGGACCAAAATTATAAACGGACTTCCCTACAGGTGGGTTACAAGAGTAACTGTTCACCCGAATCTTGACAACGTTTGCTATGTTACATTATCAGGCTACAAAGTTGATTCAACCGGAGCGCATGTTTTTAAAACGTCAAACTACGGGGCGGTGTGGACTTCGATTTCGAGCAATCTACCCGATGCACCGGCAAATGATATTGTAATCGACCCTGTTTTTACCTCCACACTTTATCTGGCAACTGATGTAGGGGTAATGATAAGCACAAATGACGGTGCAAGCTGGGCATTGCACAGCCAGGGGATTCCCTCAAGTGTTCCCTGTCATGATTTAGTTCTCCACAACGGGACAAGGCGGCTTGCAGTATTTACCCATGGCAGAAGCGCTTATATTACGGATATTACGCCAGTAGGAATTACCAACAACAATGAGTTTCCTGAAGGGTACAGTTTATTGCAGAATTATCCCAACCCGTTTAATCCGGCAACCAGAATAAAATACAGCATTCCCGAAGATAATTTGGTTTCTATAAAGGTGTTTGATATCACAGGCAGGGTAATAGCAAACTTAGTGAACAAAAACCAAAAGCGAGGTGTTTACGAAGTTGAATTCAGCGGAAGGGATTTTGCTTCGGGAGTCTATTTTTACAGGCTGGAAACCCGAGACTTTACCGAAACAAGAAAGATGATTTTGATAAAATAATGTTAAAGCCCTTCTCAGTCAGAATAAGAAATTTATATCATTTGATATCATTAAATTATTTTATGCATTGGCGTATATTTAAGAGACCTTTTGTTTTTTTTCTTTTGTTTTTATCAGGAAGTTTGTTTTTAATCGGCTGTTCCGGTATTAAGGTCGAGCAGAGAATTACGCTCCAGCCGGGTGACTGGGTTATGGCGGGAGGCTCGCCTGAGCAGAAAAATGTTTCCGCTTATTCGCTTGAGCCGCCGCTGAATCTTATGTGGGATTTCTCGCTTGAAGGGGGAGTTTGTCCCAGCGGGATATCCGTTGCCGATGCCGTAGTTTTTGTTAACGTTCTGAAAGGGGAAATGCTTACAATAGATGTTTCAACCGGCGGTAAAATCGGGCATATCGGCTTCCTTGGTAAAGATGCAAATTCAGCTCCGCTGATTTTTGGAACAAACGTGATTGTCTCATATGCAGGAGATAAGAAATACTCTCTTGCATCGTATGATTTATCGAAAGGTGAAATTAACTGGCGCCGGAATTACGGGTATATTCAAACATCACCAATAATGGTGGACGGATATATTTATTTCGGCAATCTTTATGGCTCTTTTTACAAAGTAGATGCCTCGACAGGACAAAGAATGTGGAAGTATACCTCGAAATCCCCGGTTCACTCCACCTGTGCTGTAAGCAGTGAAAGGGTTGTCTTCGGCAATGATAACGGCTTTATATCTTGTTTAAGCACTTCGGACGGCTCTTTGATTTGGAAGATTGAAACCGGAAAACCTGTCATTTCAACTCCAATGATTAATGAAGATATTGTTTATATAGGGGGAGACGATTCGAATTACTGCTCAGTTAAAATTTCAGACGGCTCAATCATTTGGAAAAATAACATTCATTCCAAAATTATCGGCGGCTCGGCTCTTTTTAGAAACGAAGATGTTATATTCGGCTGCGTCGACGGAAGCGTTTATTCTTTAAATACGGCTGGGGGAACCATAAACTGGAAGTTTAATACCAAAGGAACGATAACTTCATCGCCTATTGTTTCGGGGAATTTTATTTACATCACTTCATATGACAGCTACATTTATTCTCTTGAAGGAAGCTCCGGCGGGCTCATATGGAGCTATCAAATGGAAAATAAATCCAAAACAACACCCGTCGTTTGGAAAGATTACCTGTTTGCCGCAGCCGATGATATTCTTTACTGCTTTACTAATAAAGTAATTGAAAAGAAGAAATAAAATACTGTCGTTTTATTTATTGATGTTTTGCCCGCTCTTTATTTTCGCACAATCTGGGGACTCGCTTAAGATTGATTATAATTATATCAATTCTATACCACAGAACGCCGAAGTATATATTAACAGTGAGCTTACAGGAAATACACCCCTGCATTTTAAGTGGAATGATTTGCTTTTCCCGAAACAGGTGAAAATAAAATTAAAGGGGTATGCCGATCATACAGAAAGTGTCGGTGAATTTGTTATAATAAATAAAACGGTTAATTTAGTTCTTCTCAATGGAACGATTAATCCAAATCTCGTTAAAGAGGATAAAGCAACATATTTTGATAAACCTAGAAAAATTGTCCCCATTGTTATTTCATCTCTGCTGACTGCTGGGGCGGGGATATCAGCTTATTACTTTAAATCACTTGCCATAGAAAACAGGGATTTTTATGAGGACTTCGGTGACCAGTCCGCATTGGACCGAAAAAAGAAATATGACCTTATCAGCGGTATCTCGCTTGCGGTGTTTCAGGTTGGCTTAGGGGTTCTGGTTTACTTTTTATTGATTGATTGATTAAACCCTCCCAACTTTCATTTTTAAGTCCCATTTTATTTCTTTCTTATGATTTTCATCACCCCACGCAATTTGAAAATCATCAAAAATAGTTCCAATCGGGTTTTTACCGTTTGCCTTAATGTAATTTTGAGTCGATGACCAGGTGTAGAGATAGCTTAAATATTCTTTTAAATTCCACATGAGCCTTATTTCAAAATTTGGCGGCTCAATTTTTGTAAATGGGAAATCTATCATTTCTTCAAAATTCAGCGCTTTTTTTATCTCTTCAGGCCAATAGTTTCCAATTATGTCTTGGAAAAACCGTCCGAAAACCATATCTACGACAGGCTCAATAGCGTTATTACCGTAAAGCCAAATTGCAATTACACCACCGGGCTTAAGTATCCTTCGGGCTTCGTCATAAAACCGGGCTGTATTAAACCAATGAATTGCCGTTGCAACTGTTATTAAATCTGCTGATTTAGTTTCAAGACCGCTTGATTCCGCAGGTGCTATCTTATATTTGATTTTCGGGTGCTGTTCGGCATGCTCAATTTGCGAGGCGCTTGCATCGGTTGCAATTATTTCATCAAAATAGGGAGCCAGCCCCACCGCAGCTTGCCCGTTGCCTGTTGCACAATCCCACGCCAGCTGATGCTCATTTACAAGTGTGCTTAAATATTCAAAAAGCTCCGGCGGGTATTTGGGTCTGAATTTCGCGTATTCCTTTGCCTGTGATGAAAAATAATCCTTAAACTCCATTACTTATATGAAAAATGTTTTGATATACGGCTAAAGCTTTCATCATACCTGTATTGAATATTCATATGCCCGTCGTTAAACTCCTGATGGAAATATTTTATACCGTTTTTCCTCAGCTTATCCGAGAACATCCTCGCACCAGCCTGCAGATTAAACTCGTCTCTTGTCCCGCAGTCTACAAAAATCAACTTAAGCTTTTTAAGGTTTCGTTTATATTTTTCAACAAGCCTTACAGGGTCAAACTTCAGCCACCGGTTCCAAATCTTCGGTATAATTTCCGCTGTATAAATGTCAAACGGCAAATCGAAGTTATATTCCTTTCTTTTGGGATTGGGTGAATAGCAGGCGGACATTCCGATTATGTTCAAAATATTGAAAAAGTCCTTGGGCTTCGGCTGTTTAAAGTTTATCTGCGTTTTAATGAAGTTTGACAATGCTCTATGCCCTTTGCCGTATCTTTGTATTTGCACTACGAAGTCGGGAAAATCTTTCATGTAGCAGTATTCAAATGCGGAATCTCCGGAGTGAGTTACCATTAATCCGAAAATATTCGGATACCTCATCGCAAGCCACATTGCTCCATACCCGCCGGAGGATTTTCCTATAATGCATCTTGAGCCGGGCTTTGGAATTGTCCGGAAATTTGAATCTATATACGGAACGATTTCCCTGATGATGTAATCTTCATATCTTCCCGTTGCAGCTGAATTTACATACTGCGAGCCGCCGTATTTTGTAAAGCAATCAGGCATTACAACAATCATCTCTTTGATTTTTTTCGTCTTAATCAGGCGGTCTAGCCGCTGTTGTATGTTTTCCGAATACCCGGAAACATTCATATTCATCGCACCAAATCCTGTAAATCCTGCAATAAGATACACTACCGGAAATTTTTTGTTCGATTTCCCGTACGACGCAGGCAGGTAAATAAATACGTCTCTGATATTAGGGTCTTTTAAAGGGTTGTTTTTTAGGATTTTACTTTTGTGTTTTAGTACTTCTACGCGGCTTTGCAATGTTTTAAGAATTTAATTTATAATTCTATTTTCCAGTTTTTAATTTCCTCGTACGAGTGGTAATCGGTTAAATCATAATGCAGGGGAGTTATCGAAACGTAGTTATCACTGACTGCGATTATATCGAAGTCGTTCGTTTCATCGGTAATTACCATTCTGCCGGTGAGCCAAAAGTAATCCCTGCCGTTGGGGTCTGAGCGGATTTCAAAATCATCTTCCCAGTATGATTTGCCCTGCTTGGTTATTTTTACTCCCTTGATTTCGTTTTCTTCAGCATTGGGTATGTTGATGTTCAAAAGCGTGCCTTTGTGGATTTTTAAATCTTCATCTTCCAGTATTTTTCTCACAATTTTACCTGCAACTTTTGAGGCGGTTTTAAAATCAACTTTGCTGTAGGTTGCAAGTGATATTGCTATAGACGGTATTCCGAGCAGTGTTCCCTCGGTTGCAGCCGAGACTGTGCCGGAATAAATAATATTTATTGCTGTGTTTGTTCCGTGGTTAATACCTGATATGACGAGGTCGAACTTTACGTCTTTGAAAAAATTCATGACACCGATTTTAACCGCATCGGCGGGGGTGCCTTCAACCGCCATACCAAAGAGCTTTCCGTTTTTGTAATGCTCGTAAACTCTTAACGGGTAAAAAATTGTTATTGAATGCCCAACCGCGCTTTGCTGCCTGTACGGCGCCGATACATAAACGTTTGCAAATGTTTCAAGCTCCTCAACAAGGCGAGCGAGTCCGGGAGCTTCTATACCGTCGTCATTTGAAACAAGTACATTAGGTTTTGTTTTCATTGGTTCAGCAGCATCCAGATTTCGTCATTCAGTTTATTCAGATTTTCCCCGCTTAATGAGGAAATTTTAAGCACAGGAATTTTTTCCTTAGATTTTTCTTCTTTAGTTTTTCCTTCTTTGAATTTTATTTTATTTAGCGGTTTTTTCTGTTCATCAGTTAGTGCATCAATTTTTGAAAGGCATATAATACGGGGCTTATCCAAAAGCTTTTTGTCATAGCTTTTTAGTTCATTAACCAATGTATCATAGTCCTCGGTTTTATTTTCCTTTTCCGAAGCTAGAGTCGAGTCTATTAAAAATACAAGCACTTTTGTTCTTTCAATATGCTTTAAAAACCTTATGCCGAGTCCCTTACCTTTGTGGGCGCCTTCTATAAGCCCGGGAATATCGGCTACAACGAAGCTTTGGAAATCTTTGTATTTTACAATTCCCAAATTAGGCTGAAGGGTTGTAAACGGGTAATCAGCAATCTTCGGCTTTGCTGCGGAGATTTTTGATATTAATGTGGATTTGCCCGAGTTTGGCAGGCCGACCAGTCCGACATCGGCAATAAGCTTAAGCTCGATTTCAATTTCTTTTTCTTCGCCTTTTTTGCCGGGCTCTGCATTTCGGGGAGCCTGATTTGTTGACGTTGCAAAATGCGAGTTCCCTCTTCCGCCTTTGCCTCCCTTCGCCGCTGTGAATGTTTCTCCGTTTTCGGTTAAATCAGCTAAAACCTCGCCGCTTGAGGCATCCTTTATAATGCTTCCGCAGGGGACGAGTATAATAATGTCTTCACCGTTTCTCCCTGTCTTATCCCCGCCCATTCCGTGCTTGCCGTTTTGAGCCTTGTAAATACGCCTGTATTTAAAATCAATCAGTGTCGAAAGGGAATTATCGGCTTTAAAAATTACGTCCCCCCCGTTTCCGCCGTCGCCTCCGTTGGGCCCACCTTTGGGCACATATTTCTCACGCCTGAAGCTTACACATCCGTTTCCGCCATCCCCGCTTTTTATTGTAATTTTTACATTATCGATTAGCATTAAAATTCACCGTAAACCGCTTTGTTCTCACTTCTGCCCTCCGAAAAAGTATTTTTATAAAAATAGCTTTGCAGTATATCAACGAACTTCACCGCTTCTTCGGAAAGGTAATCAACTCTTTTGATTTTAAACAAATCTTCTATCAGGGGGATGGCTTCCTCCCATGCCTGCTTGTTGAGAATTTCACGAACGCTGTCTTTAAAGATAATTTCGTTTTTGCTGAAAATCCGTTTAATTATTTTCCTTTTATATGATTCTTCGCAGAACAAGTCTGATATTAAATTCTCCAGCCGTTCTTCTTCGCCGGGCTGTTCGGGGAGATCCATGTCTTTAAATTTAGATGCGAAAATCAAATCGTCAGAATAAATCTCATCGTCAACCAATACTTCCTCTTTCCCGCCCGTGTGTTCTTTGGATTTTTCTTCCTTACTTGCTGGGCTCTCAGCTTCCCTGCGAACAACTTTGATATTTAAATTCAAAAGCTCTTCGGGAATTTTCTCTTCAGGGTGAAATATTTTTTCAACTTCTTTTACTGACTCTTCCTTGTCTATAAGCCCTGTCTTTGCCCTGTTTACGATTTCTTTAACGTCTTTTTCGCTTACTTCAACATCGGATTTTTTCCGGGATTTTTTTGTGAGGGGGTTCATCAACTCAATCGATTCCTGTATAAATATTTCATCGCTGAAAAAATTATCGATTCTTTTTTTAATTTCGTAAAATCCCTTATCATGGAAGTAAGCCGATAAGATTTTTTTAGGGAGCTTCAGGTTAATCGGATTATTATCACCCAGGTCATGGAAGAAATAATATAAAAGCTTGACAAGGTTCATTCGTTGAAGGTCGCTTTTGGGCGAGTTTATTTCTTCAAGTATTTTTTTGTTTATACCGTCTATTAACTGTGATATTTGGTTTGAAGAAACAATTTCAGGGGAGTTTATATTGATGAAGTTAATTATCTGGTCAGTATAATAGCCATAAAACTGGAAATATTTGATTCTGTTTAAGACAAATTCGACAGGGCGGGTTTCCAGTTCGCTGAACAAGAATTTTAAAATAGTATTCTTCGGCTTAATTATATAATTGATATTAAATACAATTGCCTTGTTCAGGATTTCCTCAAAATCGTATTTGTTAATGGGGAGGTTTTTATCCCTGACGTAGAACTCAAAAAAATTCATTATATAAACAGGGAGTCCGGAAGTTCTCATCTGGCTGAAGGAAATTCTGCCGGCAGTGAAATCCGCAAGTGAAAGGTAATTTTCAAACTTTCTCTTTGCAAAATCCTGAAACATTGGATTGTAAAGCCTCCTTATAACTCTATTATTTTTTGCTCCCTGAAAATACCCTGAATAGCTTCAAAACAGGGTCGTAAAACCGGTCAACAACGCGCTCCTTTATTGGAATTATTCCATTATCGGTAATTTTAATGCTTTCGGGGCAGACTTCCGTGCAGCACTTGGTTATATTGCAGTAGCCCGAGCCGTATTCGTTCTTAATCGCAGGTATCCTGTCCTCAGTATCAAGCGGGTGCATTTCCAGGCTTGCAAGACGTATCATAAAACGCGGACCTACAAACTTATTTTTCTTTTCCTGGTCCCGCAATATATGGCAAACGTTTTGGCACAAATAGCATTCTATGCATTTGCGGAATTCCTGAACACGGTCAACATCTTCCTGCTGCATCCTGTATTTAGCACCGTTCTCCCTTGGTTTTGGCTTAAACGGCGGGATTCGTTTATTCTGCTCGTAATTCCAGGATAAGTCCGTAACAAGGTCTTTAATTACCGGAAAAGTTTTCACGGGCCGGACTGTAATTTGCGAATCTTCTTTGTAATCGGTTACTCTGTCCATACAGGCAAGCTTAGGTTTTCCGTTGATTTCCATGCTGCATGAGCCGCACTTGCCCGCCTTGCAATTCCACCTCAGCCCAAGGTCATTTGCCTGGTCCGCCTGTATAAGCTTAAGCGCATCAAGTACAACCATTCCCTCATCGATAGAAATTTTGTAGTTTACAAAATCACCGCCTTTTGAATTGCCCCGCCATATTTTAAAATTACGCTCTATCATAAATTATAATTTTAAATTCATTTTTTATCATTCATTTTTCAAGCTCTTCAATTTTTGCATAAGCAATTTCGGCAAGCTCTTTCGGAGGCGAAGGTCTTTCAATCTTTTCTATTTTCATGCTCCCGTCCTTATTTTTACTTATTGTAATGATATATTTCAGCCATTCATCGCGTTCACCGGGGAAATCAAGCCGTGTATGGGCGCCGCGGGATTCTTCACGCATCAGTGCTGCAAGTGTTACGGCTTCAGCAGAAATCAGCAAATTCCCGATGCTTAGCGCTTCATGCCATCCCGGGTTATACTGGCTTGCTCCCACAGCTTTTACTTTTGCTGCGCCATGTTTTATACGCTCCAATTCCAATATCGCAGTTTTCAGTTCTTCCTCTGTTCTCACTATATTAACATACCGGTTCATCACGTCCTGCAGGTCTTCATGAATCAGGTAAGGATTTGTTCCGCTCTCCCGGTTTAGAATGTCAGTCGCGTTTTTTATTATTTCATTTACCTGTGAGGCATCTATATTCGGCTTGTTTGATAAGCTGTTGACATAATTTTTTGCTCCTAATCCCGCCAGCCGTCCGAAAACCAGTATATCCGAAAGCGAATTGCCGCCGAGGCGGTTAGACCCGTGCATTCCTCCCGAGCACTCCCCGCAAGCAAATAAGCCGGGTACTCTTGACATCTGCGTGTCTGAATCTACACGCACCCCGCCCATAAAATAATGCAGTGTCGGTCCCACTTCCATAGGTTCCTTTGTTATATCTAAGTTAGCCAGAACTTTAAACTGATGATACATTGAAGGAAGCTTTTTCTTGATTTTCTCCGCAGGTATCCTTGTAGCTATATCAAGGAAAACCCCCCCGTGCGGTGAGCCCCTGCCTTCGTTTATTTCCTTTGTAATGGCTCTAGCAACTTCATCGCGGGTAATAAGCTCTGGCGGCCTGCGTGCAGTTTTGTCTCCTGCAAGCCACCGGTCACCCTCTTCCTCTGTATCTGCGGTTTCAGGGGCAAACTTTTCGGGGACATATCTGAACATAAAACGTTCTTTCTCGCTGTTTAATAGTATTCCTCCGTCGCCTCTGACTCCTTCTGTAACAAGAATCCCTTTTACTGAATGCGGCCATACCATCCCGGTTGGGTGAAATTGGGTAAATTCCATGTTTATCAGCTCAGTGCCCGCATGATATGCTAATGCATACCCGTCGCCTGTATATTCCCATGAGTTGGATGTAACCCTCCACGCTCTTCCTGCACCGCCTGTAGCGAGAATGACAGCTTTCGCTTTAAATAAAATAAATTCGCCTGAATCGCGCCAGTAGGCAATTAGTCCCGAAATCCTTTCACCGTCTTTTAATAAACCCAATGCAGTGCATTCCATGTAAACTTTTATATTTTCCCTGTGCACTGCGTAATCCTGGAGAGTTCTTATTATCTCAAGGCCTGTTCTGTCTCCCACGTGCGCAAGCCTGGGGTAACGGTGCCCGCCGAAATTCCTCTGGTTGATTAACCCGTCTTTAGTTCTGTCGAATACAGCTCCCCACTCTTCAAGCTCGTTGACCCTGTCTGCCGCCTCTTTTGCGTGATGCTCTGCCATTTTCCAGTCGTTGAGGAATTTCCCGCCCCTCATAGTATCACGGAAATGTATTTTCCAGTTATCACGCGCATCTGCATTGCCAAGCGATGCAGCAACACCGCCTTCAGCCATAACCGTGTGAGCTTTTCCAAGCAGTGATTTGCATACTACTGCAGTGCTCATTCCCTGAACAGAGCATTCTATCGCGGCGCGCAGCCCTGAACCGCCGGCACCAACTACAATTACATCGTGTTCAAATGTCTGAAGCTCTTTTATATCAATCATACCTTAATTTTAATTTCTTCTTAGATTCCCCACGTATTGTAATCTTTAATAATACCCATTGACACCATTCTAATATAAAAATCTGTAAAGCCAACCCAAAAAAGGCTAAGCCAAGCAAACAGCTGGTGCCTCTCGTTAAGGTAAGTGACTTTTTTCCACAAGCCGAATTTTGTTTTTGAACAGGAAAAACAATCAGTTTGCCCGCCTATTAAATGACGGAATGAGTGACATCCGAGAGTGTATAATGCAAGCATCGTCGGGTTGATTAGCAGCACCAATGTGCCAATTCCCGCACCGAATCCGCCTTTATAAAAGAATGCCTGAGCTGCGTCATAATACAAAATGAATAGAAATATTATTGCTGTATAAAGCGCGTAGCGGTGAAAGTTCTGGAACGTTAAGAGTCCTGTTTCGCCTTTATAATTTTTTTGAGGAAATGCGCCGACTGCACATGCGGGGGGCGACCATGTAAACGCGCGGTAGTATGCCTTGCGGTAGTAGTAACATGTTAAACGGAAAGATAACGGAAATATCAGTATTAAAACAGCTGGTGATGAAGGCAGAAGAAAAAAGTTTGGCCACCATGCGGGCCATGCGCCGAGCAGTGAGTGTGATAAAGGAGCGCCGCCGGGTATCCCCGTTTTTACATATACAAGGGGCGAGTAAAAAGGTGAAAGATAAGGTTCATAATAATAGTAAGCGCCCTGCATTCCTGCCCATGTGCTGTATGCTATAAACGCGCCAAGTCCAACTAAGACTGCAACGGGCTGCAGCCACCAGTTATCAGCCCGGTATGTAAAACCGATAGAATTATTATTCATATTTACTGCTGCTATGCTTCTGTGTTATATTTCTCTCTTGCTCAACTCCTGCTTAAGCTCTGAAATATGCCAGGTGATATTAATTTCTTTCGGACAGGATTCAATGCAATTAAAAATTGTGTGGCATCTCCATATTCCGTTGGGGGTATCTATAATGTCAAGCCGTTCATCGGCAGCTTCGTCACGCGTGTCAGCTATAAAGCGGTATGCCTTTAAAAGGGCGGCGGGACCGATATAGTTTTCATTGGTCCAGGTTGAAGGGCAGCTAGTGGTGCAGCAGGCGCATAAAATGCATTTTGCCGCTTCGAATAATTTTTCAGCATCGTCATTGGACTGAAGCCGTTCCCTGTCAAGGGGTGCAGGTGTATTATTGATTAAATACGGCTTGACTACGGCATTTTTTTCATAGAAGTCGCTCATATCAAGAACCAGGTCTTTAATTATCGGCAGTGAAGGCAGGGGTTCAATTGTGATTGGTTTTTTTGTGTTTATATCTTTAAGAAGGGTTTGGCATGCAAGGTGATTTTTGCCGTTTATTCTCATACCGTCGGAGCCGCAGATGCCGTGCGCGCAGGAGCGCCTGAACGAAAGGCTTCCGTCATGCTCCCATTTAATCTTGTGCAGGCAGTCAAGCACAGTCATGTTTTGATGCGCATCGAATTTATAGTCTTCGTAATGCGGCTCGCTGTCTTTTTCCGGGTTGTATCTTAATATTCTGAAAATTACTTCCATATTTTAATACTTTCTCTCCATGGGTTCAAATCTTGTCTTTACGACTTTTTTATAGGCAATCTTTGTTTCTTCCCCATCGCTGCTTTTCCGGATAAACGTGTGCTTCATCCAGTTTTTGTCGTCTCTGGCTGGAAAATCTTCCCTGTCGTGAGCGCCTCTTGATTCAGTTCTGTTCAGCGCGCTGTCATTGATGGCTTCCGCAATATCAAGCAGGTTTGCCAGTTCTATTGTTTCAAGCAAATCGGTATTGAATACTTTGCCCTTATCCTGAACAGTTATATTGTTATACTTCTGCTTTAATTGTTTGATAATGCTTTTCATTTGCTTCAAATCGGCTTCATTTCTGAATATACCGCATTTTTCCATCATGTTTTCCTGAAGCTCTCTTCGTATTGCAGAGGTTTTTTCATTCCCCGCCTGGTTAAGCAGTCTGGCCAATGTTGAATTAGCTCTTTCTTTCGGGTCTGAGTCAAAATCGGTATAATCGGCAGTCTTTAAAAACTCAGCGATTTTTTTACCGCCGCGCCTTCCGAAAACAACCAAGTCCAAAAGTGAATTTGTCCCCAGTCTGTTTGCCCCGTGGACAGACACACACGCGCATTCACCCGCAGCATAGAATCCTTTTACAGTGTTGCCCTTATGGTCGGCAAGGACTTCAGTGTCGTAATTCGTAGGAATCCCTCCCATTGCATAATGCGCTGTCGGCTGAATCGGTACCGACTCTTTTGTCGGCTCAACACCCAAATATGTTCTCGCAAAACCGGTTATTTCTGGAATTTTCTCGTCTATCACTTCTTTGCCTAAATGAGTCAGGTCTAAATTAATGTAATAAGTTCCGTCGCTGCCTAAAATTCCGCGTCCCGCCCTTATTTCGGAAATAATTGCGCGCGATACCATATCTCTCGGAGCAAGGTCCTTTACTATAGGGGCGTAGACCTCCATAATCGGCTCATTTTTGTTATTCCTTAAAATCCCGCCTTCGCCTCTGGCTGCTTCGGAGACCAGAATCCCCAGCCGCCAAAGGCCTGTAGGGTGGAACTGGTAAAACTCCATATCCTCAAGAGGAAGCCCCGCCTGATAAGCAAGAGCGCATCCGTCACCAGTGCCTACGTGAGCATTCGATGTTATTCTGTAAACCCTGCCGTATCCGCCCGTTGCAAACATCACGCATTTTGCATGGAAGACGTGAATATCCGAAGTGGCAATATCTAATGCGGTTACCCCTTTACATGTGTTGTCTTCTATTATCAAATCCGTTAAAAAGTATTCGGAAAAAAAGTTTACCTGGTTCTTTATACAGGTTTCGTAAAGTGTTTGCAGCATAACGTGCCCTGTTCTGTCTGCAGAATAGCACGCACGCTTTACAGGTATCCGTTTTGAATTCGGGTCGTTTGGATTTTCGGGCTTCGTATGCCCGCCGAACTTCCGCTGGGCAATTTTGCCTTCCGGCGTTCTTGAAAAAGGCATTCCCATATGCTCAAGCTCTATGATTGCTCTCGGTGCGTCCTGGCACATTATTTCTATTGCGTCCTGGTCGCCAAGATAATCCGAGCCTTTCACGGTATCAAACGCATGGTTTAGCCACGAGTCATCTTCTTCATTCGATAACGCTGCGCATACGCCTCCCTGTGCTGTTCCCGTATGCGAGCGGGTCGGAAACACTTTTGAGATAACTGCGCAGGAGTATTCTTTTGGTATTTCAACGGCAGCGCGAAGTCCTGCTCCACCTGCGCCCACTATAACAACATCAAATTTGTGTATCATTCTGTTCTTTCCTGATTAATTCATTTCCCTGATAGCTTTCAGCAGCTCGGCTTTCTTTTTATTTTCTTCAGGCGTATATGTATAAATGCTTTTTAAATCCATATAATAAAGTATCGCATCAAATTTCTTGCGTTCTTTAACGGCTATAAGCCCGAGATAATAGGGTATGTCTAAATAGTAAGTCGAACCGTAATAAGTAAGCTCCCTGTCATACGCCTGCTCAATATATTTTTTTGATTTCCTGTAATCGTTATACTTATAAAAATAAATTGCCCCAATTTGTATGTATGCCTGTGTGTAACCGGAGTCTTTCTTTATAATTCTCCTGTATTCTCTAATGGCTGTTTTATATTTCCCCATCTTTTCGTGCAGGTTCGCAATTTGATACTGCACATAAATATCACCGGTGTCTTTTGTAAGCATCTTCTCATAAAAAAGCAATGCCTTTTTATATTCTTTTGAAGTCGAATACGCATTTGCCAGACTCGATGACAACAGCCCAAGCAGGCTGTCTGATTGAAATCTTGTCCTTATTGTATCGTAGAGGTTTTCTGCACGGCTGAAGTTTTCCGTGTAAACATATAAATCCATAAGCTGTTCGTAAACCTGAAACGAATCCGGAGCAATATTTAGGCATTTGAAATAGAACATTTCGGCTTTGCTGAAGTTTACCTTGGCAATTGAATCCTGCTTTACAACAAATGTATCCGCCGTTTTCATAGTATCTTTCTGCTTAACGTAATACCAGTTATAGGTTGCCTCTGATTTATAGTTATTAGCCAGCTTTAAATTCGAAAAATACAGGCTTTCTTCCCTTTTTTTCCTTGCTTCCTCGTTGTTATCAATGTTTGCAAGGTCTATTGAATTCATAAAGTAAACAAAGCTGTTCACTGCAATGGCAAAATTCAGGTTTCCATAGCCGGTGTATGTGTAAGTCGTAATGCCAATTACCTCACCTTGCTTGTTGAATAGCGCCCCCCCGCTGTTGCCGGGTGATATTGCCGCAGTTAATTGTATGACTTTTTCGAAGCTCTTTTCAATCGGTATATATGACACCGGGTCGGTGAAGGAGACTTTTTCGTTATCGCGGATGCCTGCAACTATCCCCTGTGAAATAGTGTATTCATAGCCCAAAGGACTCCCGATGGCAAAAACTTCCTGCCCGACTTTTACAACATCCGAATTTCCGAATTTTATGGTCGGGAACTTCCTTCCGTTGGGTGATTTAATCCTGATAATAGCCATATCGTTTTTCTCGTCTATTATCAAAAGCTCCGCATCATAAAAAACCCCGTCGCTGGTTTTTACAAGCAGGCTGTCGATTCCGTCAACAACGTGATAGTTGGTGCCGATTAGCCCGTCTTCGGTGAATATAAAACCGCTCCCGTTTAATAAAGTAGTATCTTTGTACGAATATGAATAATATGAGTAGTAGTTATCCGTATGATACCATATAGATATCAGCGAGGGCTTGTTCATCTCAATTATCTGCTCTGCATTGAAATAAGAGGAAGTGTCCGCCAAAAATTTATTTGACTGCACGTTCCCCGGTTTTTTATCCTGTGAAAGAGTTAACGCTGAGCTGATTAATAATACCGTAAGAAAAAAATGTTTCAGCAAGTTATAAGTTACTTTCCTTTCCACTCAGGTTTGCGTTTTTCGATAAATGCATTCATTCCTTCTTTCATATCCTCGGAAGCAAAGAGCAGGTAAAAGGCTTTACGCTCGTATTCAAGTCCGCCCTCAACAGTGGTATCGAATGCTTTTAATATTGCATCCTTCGCCATTTGAACTGCAATCGGAGGCATTGCGGCGATTTCCTTTGCAAGCGCCTGCGCTTCCTCAAGGTAAATCTCATCGTCTGCAATTCTTGTAACAAGCCCAGCTTCGAACATTTCACGGGCTGAGTACATTCTTCCCGTCAGAATCATTTCCATTGCTCTTGCTTTTCCGATTGCTCTTGTAAGTCTTTGAGTTCCGCCTGCGCCGGGGATAATGCCGATTTTAATTTCCGGCTGTCCGAATCTAGTTGATTCAGCTGCCACAATCATATCGCATGTCATCGAGAGCTCGCACCCGCCGCCTAAAACATAACCCGATGTTGCGGCAATAATCGGTTTTTTGATTTTGCGGATTTTATCCCACACGGCAAACTGGTCGCGAATGTGCATATCTATCGCGCCTTGTGTTGCCATTTCCTTAATATCCGCGCCCGCTGCAAATGCCTTTGCACTGCCGGTGATTATAATACATCCAATTTCCGTCTCTTTGTCAAATTGTTCCAGCGCACCAAGCAGCTCACCCATTAATTCGATATTTAACGCATTTAAAACATCAGGGCGATTAAACTGGATTTGCCCAACCTTGAGTCCGCCCGGGTTATCTATTTTTGTAACAATTATGTTTTTGTAGGCGGGATTGCTTGCCATCAATTAATAGATTTGCTTATTAAACAGCAAAAATACAGAAAATTGCATATAGTTACAATGGAAATTCAGTTTAGAAAGTCATACCCGAGAAGTCGGATATCCAGAGCTTAAGTTTCAAATATCAATTAGTTTAGCCTTGGATGAAATTTTACTATAAATATAACAGACAATAATATAAATATTTACTTATTTTTTTACTCTGGAGTTCGCTTTGGCCTGCCTTCTGCATACACGCGCAAATGACAAGGAGAATTACTCTATTATCATCGCTTTTTGGGGCTTACTGAAATTACGCCACAGAATCGCGCCGAAAATTATTACACCCCCGAGTATTGAGTAAACCGAAGGCACCTCGCCAATCCCGATAAACACCCAAATCGGGTTGAAAATCGCCTCGAGCGTTGCTATTATCATCGATTCGGTTGCCGATACATACTTTATTCCTTCGTTAAAAATCATATAGCTTATGCCGATCTGTATTGCTCCCATATAAACAAGGATTAACCCTTCATTCACAGTTATTTCAAAATTGGGGAAAATAATAATTGAAGCAATTACAGCAACAAGAGCATTTCCGGTTATAACGTAATTCAAAGTATTTTCGGATTTGTGTATGACTTTTTTATATTTCAAAAGCAGGCTGAACATTGCAAAACAAATTCCGGACCCGATTGCAATCAAATTTCCATAAATACTGCCAATTTCAAGCCTTCCGAAGAAAAATAAAATCATTCCGCCGATACATATAATAATTGTTATAACGTTCTTCGGCTCAAACTTAGTTTTTAAAAATATCGGTTCAAGTACGACTAAATATATCGGAGCCGTGAACTGAAGAAAAATTGCATTTGCAGCGGTCGTCATTTTTGTTGCGGCTACAAACAGTATCAGAATGCCTGCATAAAATACTGCGGCAAAGTTTGAAACTTTATCGAACTCAAATTTTAATTTTTTACCGCGTAGCAGGCATATTGAATAAACGGTAATCGCGGCAATTGCAGATCGGTACAGTGAAATCTGAAACGCATTGATTGTTAAGTACTTAATAAAAAAACCACTTGTGCTCCACAAAAATGCAGTGACGGAAATATAAATCAAGCCCTTGCGGTGCCTGGGAATTTTCTCCAAAAGGGATTTCAAGCGGATTTTCTCCCTGCCGCGTTTACAAGAATGGGGGAGAAAAAAACTGTGTCAGGATTTTGCTTGTGTTCATTCCAGTCATTAAGCATAGCATCGCCTGTATTCTGCTTAATAATTTCCATATCAATCATTTGCTGAACGTGAACATTGAAAAATCTATCCGCCCACTGAAGTACACCGCTCGCGGGTCCCCCCGCTAAAACAACTGGGCGATAGTGCACCAGTTCGATGTTTCGTTCTCTAAACATTTTAGGAAATTTTGCGCCGATATACGGGTCGCCTCCCCCGTGTTTCCAGTAAGCACGGACTGTTTCAGCCATGTTTTCAAAAGCACCTCCTCTTGGGTAGAGCGAAAGCCCTTCGTACGCATAATCCATAAAGGCAATTATGCCCCCCGTAGCAAGTGATTTTAAAAGCTTATCCATAAATAAATCGGGGTTAGGTACAAATGCGATAACCCATCTTGCAAAAATCACGTCATAATAATTTTCAGGCAGTTCGGCGTCCTCAGCAGCGCTTTGGATTGCTTTTGTATTATTCCAGCCTTTCTCCTTGCATTTATTTACAAAGTAGTTTAGGTAAAATTCCGATGGCTCAAGAGCGGTTACTTCCCCTGTTTTGCCCACTTTCTCAAGGAATTCAAACGAAACAAATCCCGGTCCTGAGCCGACGTCAAGGATTTTCCATCCCTTTTGGATTTGGAGTTTTTCCAAAAAGGTGTCTGTGACTTCTTTCCATACTGAGTGCTGGAATTCAAGCCGGTTTAGCTCATATTCGCTTATGCCCAGTATGTATTGGTCTGATTTTTTATTCATAATTAATTTGCAATATTGTTTTATTTGTAACTCAAATCAATATAAAAATAATTTTAGAGGTACCAAATTCTCCACCGATAAATGAACGGGGAATTTGTTTTTTAAAATAATTATTTTCGCGGCAATGAATATCTGGCTTGGCAAAAAAAGAGGGTATTTAACCGATTGGATTACACAAAAATGGGTTCGGTTTACGGGCAACAAAGCTGATTTACGGAGTGAACGATTGCTCCTTGGTCCGATGGGCGATACTGAAAAAATCGGGGAAGATTTTTATAAACAGGTTACCTCGGATGAAAACCTAGAAATTGTTACCGATGAAAATAATTCCGGCTTGTTAAAAAATCTGGATGTTTTAAAAAACAGCTCTCTCCAAAACTTTAATCCCAAGGTAAAGGATTTCTATGAACGTACAATTAATTACGAATTTGATGTTTGGTCCGAATGGGTGGGATTTTTCAAGCCGTTCGGGCGGCTGCTTGCTGTAATTTTTCCAAACGGCTCCAGCAGCTTAACGTTCCGCTTTCTCCATTGGATACAAGCCGTGGGGTTACGAGTGAAATCATACAATTAAAGGATAAATCGACCGGTGAAGCCTTTTACCGAATATGGCTTCGGAAAAAAATTGTCGCTGGTGACGTAATTTATGCCGGCTGCTACGGCTGGTGCAAGCCGCCCAATGTTAATTATAACTGTACCAAAGTTGTTTTTCCTCTTCCAAACGGCAACTGCACGGTTATTATGACTCCAACAACCGGTGATGACGGCTCACTTAAGCTTGTCTCAAATGGCAGCAGATACGGCGACCCGGGATTTTATTTCACAATCAAAAATAGCGAGGGCGTTTATTACGCAAGGTTTGTAAAAACAATGAGGGAAACAATTCACGTATATGTGGATTCACAAGGGGTTTTAAGAACCGACCACACCCTTACAATATGGAAAAGAACGTTTCTAAAGCTCCATTACAAGATATTTATAAAGAGTTATTAAGTTTGTTAAGTTCATTAAGTTTAGTGAGTACATTGAGTTTAGTGAGTTCATTAAGTTTATTGAGTTTCAAAACCTTATAACTTTACGAACTTTATAAATCTTATTAACTTTATAAACTTAAATTTTTTACTCTTTTTAATATCATTAATATTTCGGAAATTTGAGAGTTTTAAAGCCAGTTTATGACAAAAGGTGTCCTAAATAACTACAAAACCGAAGAAATCAGGGAAAATCAAAATCCTGTGGTGAGATGGATTTTGATTATTAGCGGTTTCGTTTTAATCGGAATCGGAATACTCGGAATGTTCCTGCCTTTACTTCCTACAACGGTTTTTTTTATTCTTGCTGCATGGTGTTTTGCAAGAAGCTCCGGAAAATTCTACTACTGGCTTCATCATAACCGTTTGTTCGGGAAATATCTTAGGGATTATTCCTCCGGCGGGGGGATGAGTGTAAAATCGAAAATTTATTCAATTTTATTTTTGTGGACGGGCATACTTGTATCGGCAATTTTATTAACCGAGAATTTGTATGTTAGAATCCTTTTGCTTGCAATAGCAGTTGGAGTTACGTGGCACATTGCTTCATTAAAAACAATAAAAGAGACAGAGAATTAAAATGTTTGGAGTTAAATGCCAAGAATAGAAAAACTTTCACGGGAGCTGCAGAAAGCAGACAATGAGCTTTTAAATGAGCTTCGCCCCCATACGTTTGCTGAATTTGTAGGGCAGGAGAAAATTAAAGGCAATATCAATATTTCAATTCAAAGCTCTAAGAAAAGAAAAGATTCACTTGACCATATTTTATTTACGGGTCCGCCCGGACTCGGCAAAACAACTCTCGCTTATATAATAGCCGGCGAAATGAATTCGCGCATAATAACAACAGCTGGACCAGTTCTGGAAAAACCCGGTGATATTGCCGGTATGCTTACGAAACTTGAGCCAAAAGACATTTTATTTATAGATGAAATCCACCGGACACCCAAAGTGGTGGAGGAATACCTTTACTCCGCTATGGAGGATTACAAGCTGGATATCATTATTGACCAGGGACCCGGCGCGAGGAGCGTAAGTCTTCAGCTTGAGAAGTTTACGTTAATCGGCTCTACCACGCGCTCCGGCTTATTAAGCTCGCCTCTGCTTGACAGGTTTGGAATGCGCTGCCGGCTGAATTATTATAACGTTGATGAGCTTACAGAAATCGTAAACCGTTCTGCAGGGATTTTGAAAATTAAAATCGAACCTGAAGGCGCTGAGTTAATCGCCAAGCGCTCGCGCGGAACGCCGAGAATTGCAAACCGTCTGCTTAAGCTTACGCGTGATTTGGCGGTGGTCAAAAATAAAGGCTTTATCACACGCGGAGTTGCAGATGAATGCTTGAATAACTGGGAAATCGATCACCGGGGGCTTGACGAGCTTGATAAAAAAATTCTAACCACAATAATTGATACCTATAACGGCGGTCCGGTCGGATTAAATTCAATAGCCGTATCCGTTGGCGAGGAATCAGGCACAATCGAGGAAGTCTACGAGCCCTTTTTGGTTCAGGAGGGCTTTATCAGGCGGACATCGCGCGGAAGGGAAGCAACGGATTTAGCTTATGAGCATCTGGGAATTCAGAAAAAGAAAAAGAAATCGCCTAATCAGAACAGCTTGTTTGATTAATAAATTTAATTTCTTCTCTCAATTGGAGCAGGGGGTGAGGTTTTAAATTAAAAAGCTTCCTAAAGATTTTTACCTCCAAAAATGCCTTAAAGCGGCGAGGGATTTGCTCGGTAATGTCATAATGCGAAAAAAAGGGAGGAAAGTTTATGCGGGAATTATCGTTGAAACCGAAGCTTACCTTGGCTCAAAAGACGCTGCTTCGCATGCATACAGTGGGAAGACAAAACGAAATGCTTATATGTTTTCCGAAGGCGGGGTAGCGTATGTTTACTTTACCTATGGCAACCATTACTGCTTAAATGTTGTGGTTGAAAAAGAAAATACAGCTCACGCTGTATTAATCAGAGCTCTTGAACCTATCAAAGGCATCGAGCAAATGAAAAAAAACAGAAATACTGGAAATATTTATAATTTAACAAGCGGTCCGGGCAAGCTGACACAGGCATTCGAAATTGACTTGAAGCTCAACGGTGCTGATTTAACGGGCGATGAGCTTTATATATGCGAAAATAATACTAACAGAAGATTTAAAATAAAAAAATCAAAAAGAATAGGGATTACTAAAAACGCGGATAAATTGTTCAGGTTTTATGCAGCAGACAGCCCCTTTGTTTCAGGCATTAATTCAAATTCAATATTGAGGGAAAATGCTCAGCGTTAATAACTTAGTTAAAATATATCCAAACGACACCAGAGCGCTTGATGATGTGTCATTCAAAATCGAAGAAGGCGAAATCTGCGGCTATTTGGGACCTAACGGAGCGGGCAAAACCACAACAATAAAGATTTTGTCTGCAATGATAAGCCCAACCTCGGGAAGCGTGGTTATAAACGGCTACAATGTTTTTGAATACCCCAATAAAGTAAAAAAAATCATTGGCTATGTTCCTGAATCAGGGGCGCTGTTTCTTTCACTTACGCCTTATGATTTTCTTGAGTTCGTGTGCAAAATGTATGATATGGATAAGAGAATTTATAACAAGAGGATTTTTAACTTTATGGAGCTGTTCGATTTGAAAAACGAAATCAGAACTCCGATGCACGCTTTTTCAAAAGGTATGAGGCAGAAGGTTCTTATTATTTCTTCTTTAATCCATGACCCCGATATAATACTTTGGGATGAGCCTTTGAGCGGGATAGATTATAATACGACCAATGTTATCAGAAACATCGTTAAGGAACTTTCCTCGGCAGGGAAGATTTTCTTTTATTCTACTCACGTTGTAGAAAGTGTCGATAAAATCTGCACACGGATTTTGGTTCTGAACTCCGGTAGAATTGCATTTGACGGTGAAATAGATAATCTTAACGGCAGAACTGTAGAAGAGATTATGAAAAAATACGCAGATTCCGGCGACATGCACGAAAAAATTTCGGGGCTTTATAAAAATATTTCCTCTTCATAAGTGAAATACTTTCCAATTCTGCTATTAGCCTCAATTTTTGCCCTCAACATTGTTGTTTATTCGCAAACTGATTTTACCGAAATACAGACCTTTATTGACTCCAATATTACCAGAAATTTTTTAAACACAAATTTTGATAATAGTCTGCTTTCTGCTAATTATATCTCACGTTTAAATTATTACAACAGATTTAAGAAAATTAATTTTTATTTTAAAAATTATTATTCTTCTTCGGTTACAAAGCTTGCGCAAAATCTTTACAGGGATTTCGACAACGTTAAAGCAGGCTCAGGCTATAATGTGAGTGACAACTTAAACATATCAGTAAATTATCTGGGTCAGTTTTTTTCAGACGACAAAAGCTTTCAGCTTAAGGGAACGTCCTCTAATATGGGGTATTTAAACGCTTTGTATGACAGGACTATAGGCGGCTCGCAGATTTATTCATTTGTTAATGCGGGCTATAAGGCCGAAGAACAGATTGGGGAATTCAACAATGGACCGAGCATTTTGGGGGAGTTTAACATTTACGGATTAAATATTTCCGATTTTATTGTAGACGGTCAGCTTAAGCTCGGATATGAATCGCTTGACCCGAGGAAAAAAAGCCTTGCTTACACACGGCTTTATTTCGAAAGGTCGTTCGAAAATAACCTTGCCAGAAACGAGTTCGACGGGGTTTTTTCAAGGATAAGAAAAGATTTTTATTTTCCGGCGGACAACAATTCCAAAGTTCAGTTCGGCATAAATAACAATATAGAAAAACGAGTTGAAAATATATTTAAATTCTTCGACAGGTTCGATTACTCGGTTTCAAAAAATATCGATTTCTATTTAACCTTAAATCCCTATTACAGGAAGGTTACAAAGGAAAATTTTTATATTCCCGTTGTTCCAACCCTTGCCCCGAGCATTTATGATACCGATATTCAGGAGCTTACAGTAGCGGGAGATGTGGCATTAAACCTAAGCTTTGACAAGATAAACTACCAGATTAAAGCCGCTTATAAAGAACGGGACGAAAAGCATTTTCTCTTAAACCCCGGCAGAGTAGCAAGCAACTTCGTTAATCGGATTCAGGACCAGGAAGCTACAAAGAATAACCATTCGTCAATATTTCAGCTTAACTCAAACCTGTATTATAATTTGAACCTGATGAACAGACTTGAGCTTTTTGCAAACGCTTCGATCCTTACATACGATACTCCCAGCAGGGAGAATTATGATGACAGGGACGAGCTTGGAATTATAATTTATCTTGCACACAGGTTTAATAATTTAAAAAATCTTATTTTAACAACTTCGGCTGATTTAAACCTTTATCATACAGTTTACATTTTTGCACAGAAAAGCTCCAATAACAATTGGAACAGGATTCTGCGTTTTACAAGCAGAAGCTATTTTACTCCGGCGGACTGGTTCAGAAACGTCGGTACATTCAGTGTTCTTGCCAACTACACCGTTTATGATTTCGAGGATATTGTTTCCTCGGTCCAAAGCTATTCGTTTCGCCAGCTTAATTTAAAGGATTCGGCGATAGTGAATTTTTCGAAGCATTTTGGCGTAGATATCTTCGGCGAGATTAAGCTCTACGAAAGGGGTGAGCTGAACTGGCGTGAGTTCTCGCAAAGACCAATTAACTATTTTGAGGATAAAATTATTAATTCTGAATTAAATTATTTTTTTAATAAATTTATAACTATCTCTGCAGGCTACAGGTTTTTTGAGCAAAGAAGATATAATTACATCGCAGGCGAGCGGGTTTTCGATACGTTTATTAGGACAACAGGACCCTTTGCAAGGCTAAGGGTTGAGTGGAAGCGCAATTCAAGAATTGAGGTTCTGGGTAGCTATGATTATTACCGCTACGGCGATGAAACGCCCTCAAGCCAAAACGAAAACGTTTACATAAATGCAGTATTTAACTTTTGATGAAAAAAAAAGCAATTGAAATCAGCTCAAGCCGCAGCGAGATAAAAAAAGTCGAGGAATTGTTTCTTGATGTTAATGAAGAATTTAAGCTTCCCGATGAGGATTACCGGCGATTAATGATTGCCGTTACCGAGATTTTAATGAACGCAATAGTTCACGGCAACAAGGAAAACTATACGAAGAAGGTTCTTATAAGCGTTGAATACAATAATGAAAAAATGAAAGTCGTTATTAATGACGAAGGAAAAGGATTTGAAATCGAGTCACTGCCTGACCCTACGCTGAAGGAAAACCTTATGGAAGTTCACGGCAGGGGAATATTTATAGCTAAATCGATGGTGGATGAGTTTGAATACAGGCTAAGTGATAATGGCTCTGAATTTATTTTGGTTGTAAAGAAAAAGTAATGCATAAAATTCTGAATCGTTGCCCTGGCGGCCGCGAAAGAATCTCATACAACACCGGCTCATAATTTTAAACTACAATCTTGGCAATAAAATTTTAATTATCGGTCCGAACGGGAGCGGGAAAACCACATTTGGCAGAAAACTCTCTCAAACGCTTAACTTGCCTTTTTATGAACTGGATTTTTATTCATGGCAGCCTGACTGGAAAGAGACCGATTACAGTGAATTCAGAAATATAACAGAGCAAATTACATCACAAAACAGGTGGATTGTTGACGGCAATTATGCACGTAACCAGGATATAACCATACCCCGGGCCGATACAATTATTTGGCTCGATGTTCCTCAACTTGTATCTGTTTATCGAACCCTCAAGCGTTCGGTTATTAGAGCAATTACAAAAGAACCACTTTGGCATAATAACAGTGAAAGCTTCAGAAGACTTTTCTCCAAAGATTCTGTAATGATTTTTGCACTCTATTCATATAAAAGAAAGAAATCAAGATATGAGAAATTTATGAGGGTTAAATTTAAAGAGAAAAATTGGGTTAGAATCCGTAATAAACGTGATGAAAGAGAATTTTGGAGATTCGTACATTCATCTGATTGCTTAAAACATCCGATTGAATAACCAGTGTGGTACCATATATGCCTGCTCGTTCCGCAGGCAGGCGGCCCCTGCATAATGCAATCCGAAATCACAGCTCAAGCTTATCTAAAACATCCATAACTTC
This sequence comes from Chlorobiota bacterium, assembly GCA_022616535.1. GTDB lineage: Bacteria > Bacteroidota > Ignavibacteria > Tepidaquicellales > OLB5 > JAKEEM01. The sequence continues at coordinate 26,873 of JAKEEM010000035.1, forward strand.
TTTTACAGATTTGGCTGATTCGTTCACAAGCTTCATTTCATCACCGGAAAGCTTTAGCTCAATAATTTTTTCGATACCTCCTTTGCCCAAAATAACCGGCACGCCAAGATAAATACTCTTTAAGCCGTATTCGCCCTCAAGCCATGCGCAAACTGGAAAAACTCTCCTCTGGTCTTTTAATATAGCTTCGACCATTTGCGCTGCGGCTGAGCCGGGCGCATACCAGGCGGATGTTCCAAGCAGATTTACAATCTCTCCGCCCCCTTTTTTGGTCCTGTCTATAATCGCGTCTAATTTTGCTTTATCGATTAATTCTGTAACCGGAATGCCGCCTATTGTAGTGTATCTCGGCAGAGGAACCATTGTATCGCCATGACCGCCCAATAGGACTGCCTGTATATCTTTTGGCGAGACCCTCAGCTCATCGGCAAGAAAAGCTTTGTATCTCCCCGTATCAAGTATTCCCGCCATACCGAACACTCTTTTGCTTGGGAATTTCGAATTGATGTATGCGCAGTAAGTCATTACATCAAGCGGGTTGGAAACCACTATAAGAATTGTATTTGGCGAGTGCTTCACAACATTTTCAGTTACTGATTTTACAATTTTGGCGTTTGTTGAAATTAAATCGTCCCTGCTCATACCTGGTTTTCTCGGCAGACCCGAAGTTATAACAACAACTTCGGAATTTGCGGTTTTTGAATAATCATTAGTCGTTCCAACGAGACGTGTATCATACATATTTATTGCAGAGGTTTCCCAAATATCAAGCGCTTTTCCTTCGGCAAAGTTTTCTTTAATATCCAATAAAACGACTTCATTTGCAAGCTCGTGGTGAGCTATTACTTCAGCGCAAGTTGCGCCCACATTTCCCGCTCCGATTACCGATACTTTCAATTTATATTTCCGTTAAGTTTTGGGGTCTATTAATTAAAAAGCAAAGAGTGAACCCATGTCCACTCCTATTTAACATCTTTTTTAAAAAACTTACTTGGATTCAATTTTAGACTCTACGGGCAATACGCTGATTTTTTTCTTTGACCTGCTGTGATTGGTGAACTTAACTTTACCTTCAATCAAAGAAAAAAGCGTGTCGTCTTTTCCTTTGCCCACGTTAAGCCCGGGAAAGAACTTTGTTCCTCTCTGCCTCACAAGAATGCTTCCAGCCGTAACAAGCTCGCCCCCGAATCGTTTTACTCCAAGCCTCTGCGAATTTGAATCGCGCCCGTTTTTTGTGCTTCCTAAACCTTTTTTATGTGCCATTGTAGATCAATTAAGAATTACGAATTAAAAATTACCTGCCTGCTGCAGGCAGGCGAATTATTTTATTGAGTTAATTTCGATTTCCGTATACTGCTGGCGGTGGCCTTTGGTTCTTTTATAACCTTTCCTTTTTTTCTTCTTGAAAACAATAACCTTGTCATCCTTTACATGTCCAAGAACCGTTGCGTCAACTTTCATCGAAAGGTTCGGCTCACCGACTTTAAATGATTTGTCGTCTTTGCTGTACATTAATACATCGCCAAAGGTGACTTTTGCTCCGGCTTCTTCCTTAAGCTTCGGTACAAAAATCCTGTCGTTTTCCGAAACCCTATACTGCTTTCCTTTTATATTTACTATTGCAAACATTGTATTTAATGATTTTAAATTTCTATTTCACTATTCCACCTGCCTGCTGCAGGCAGGCCACTTCACTATTTTCGCTCTTTGGTGTGGAGCTAAGGAGGATCGAACTCCTGACCTTCTGAATGCCATTCAGACGCTCTCCCAGCTGAGCTATAGCCCCCTTAAATTGGTAAAATCACTTTATGATTTTAAGGAACTACAAAATTAGCAATAAATTAGCCCAATTTCAAACCAAAATATTAACAAAATCAGTAAAATCATTCATTTTTGCAATTAAAAATGCATGGGCAGATTTTGCTTTTGCCACTCCTCAATTCCCCCAGCAATATAATGAACATTTGGAAAATTCAGCTCTTTCATCAGCTCAAACGTATTTGCACTCCATTTATTGTTTTGTGAATATATTATATATGTCTTTTTTCTGTCCAGTTTCTCGATTTCATCGGGGAAAGTTGTCCGCTCGTAATCCATTAAAACTGCGCCTTGTATGTGAATTTTATCGTACTGGACCTTAGTTCTTACGTCAAGAAGGACGATATCTTCATCACCCTTGTGTTTTTTAAGGAAATTATATGCTTCTTCAACTGTGATTTTATCACCCGATAAGGAGGGGAAAAAATATTCACATGAAGTAAAAATTACTGAAATTATTAATATAACAAAAATGCTTCTCAATATTTGCATTTATTTAAACATACCGTTAAAATAGTATTTTTTTGACTCATAAATCAATTTTGAAAAAAGTTTATTAAAATTCAACTTAAAAAGGCAAAAATGGCGGCTTAGAATTGTAACAAAAAATACTACACAACTATCATACAATGTGCTATTTTTCAGTGAAGCGTTGAGTATTATTTTTGTTGCAGTAATTGGCCCTTATGTTTATCAGGATGTTAAACAGGATATGAATCAGGTAAGCCCCTTACGATTTTCAAAGCAAAACCCTTATGAAATGAGGTAACAACCCTTATAAGTTTTAAAGATTTTAAAAACCGGCTCAAAAGAGAAATCTAAAGGCCGGTTTTGCTTTTTCAATCCCCGGACTATCTAATCCCTCCTCTAAAATTCAATATTTTTTATAATGTTTTATGCATAATTTAGCTTATGCTAATGAGAGCAGTTATATTACTTATTGTCCTTTTTACGGCATTTAGCTCGAGATTTGATTCCCACCAATCGGGAGAGTTTAAGCTCGGCAATGAAGTTTTGCTGGATAATATTGAAATTTTGAAAAATAAAAATGTCGCTCTTCTTACAAACCAAACAGGAATACTTCCTTCCGGTACACACATTGTTGACGCGCTTATTGATAAGAAAATAAATGTCGTTAAGATTTTCTCGCCTGAGCACGGCATAAGGGGCGATGAGAATTACTCAAACATTGACGAAAAAACCGAAATACCAATTGTTTCGCTTTACGGCGGGAAAAATAAGCCGTCTAGCGGTGATTTGAAAAACGTCGATATTATCATTTACGATATTCAGGATGTAGGGGCAAGGTTTTACACATACACATCTACACTTTACTACATGCTTGAATCAGCAATCCAAAACGGCAAGACTGTTATTGTCTGTGACCGACCAATTATTATCAATCCTGCTTACACAGACGGATTTATGCTTGAGCCGGAGTTTGAATCGTTTGTAGGACTCGTCCCCGCACCCGTTTGCTACGGAATGACCTGCGGCGAGCTGGCCATTTATTTATGCAATTATGTTTTTAATAACACCGATTACTTGAAAGTCTACGAAATGCAGAATTATTCACGCTCAACCGATTACAATGCCCTAAATCTTCCGTGGGTTAAGCCCTCGCCCAATATGCTGAGCCCCCAAACAGCAGTTTGCTACCCCGCAACCTGTTTTCTTGAAGGCACTAATGTATCCGAAGGCAGGGGAACGGCAAAGCCGTTTGAATATTTCGGCGCGCCGTGGGTAAATTCCGAACTGCTTGCAAAAGCACTTAATTCATATAATCTAAGCGGAGTTGTATTTGAACCCGTAACATTTACTCCGAGCGAAAAAATATCCTCATACCCGCCAAAGTTTTTTAACAAGACTTGCTATGGGGTTTACATTAATGTAACCAATAAAAGCGCATTTGAGCCGGTCAAAGCAGGTACAGCGATTTTGATTGAGCTGCATAAAAACTTTCCGGAATTTAAGTTTAATAAGGCTCATTTTATCGATAAGCTTGCGGGCACTGACAAGCTGCGTAAATCCGTTACCGAGGGCAAAAGCTTAAGTGAAATCAATTCGCTTTGGAAAAGCTCTTTAAATGAATTTAATTTAAAAAGAGAAAAAATTTTATTATACAGGTAGTTTATACAGTTAGCCGAAAAAACTATGCTTAAGGAAGAACTAAAATCAATTTTCAGGAAATACAAAAGCGACAGCGAAATTTATCACGATTTGGCACAATATCATGTGAGGGAGATTCTTCTTGTTACATCCCTATACGATGCGTTTATTCTTGAGGAGGAGGAAAGGCTGAACGAAAAAATATTCGGTGAGTATTATAATCTCGATTTGGTTAACGTCCCGAGAATAACCAACGCCTCCGATGAAAACGAAGTGGAAACTCTGCTTAAGCAGAAGTATTTTGATTTTGCCATAATTACTATGAGGACGCAGAATATAACTCCAATTGAGCTTGCGGAGAAAATCAAAAAAATAAGGCCAAAGCTGCCAGTTTTTCTGCTCCTTTACGATAACAGCGATATCGCATTTGTGAATCAGATGAGGGATATGATTGATATTTTCGAGAAAATTTTTGTTTGGAACCGCGATACAAAAGTGTTTCTTGCCATTACCAAATATTTTGAAGATAAAAAGAATGTTGAAATCGATACCGAAGTGGGGCTTGTCAGGGTAATTCTTCTTGTCGAAAACTCAATTAGGTATTACTCGCGCTACCTGCCGGTGCTGTATAATGAAATTATCAAGCAGACGCAGCGGCTTATTACGCTGGACGGGCTTGACGGAATGAGAAAAATACTAAGGATGCGTGCAAGGCCCAAAGTCCTAATGGCGGTTAATTATGAGGAAGCAATTGAAATTTACGAGAAGTACAAGGAGTATCTGCTATGCGTAATATCGGATGCAAGGTTCCCCCGTGAAGGCAAAATAAATGAAGAAGCCGGCATAAATCTCCTTGAGCGTGTTAAAACTGATGGCGGTGATATTCCATTTCTTCTTCAGTCATCAGAAGGAAATTTTGAAAAGGTCGCCTCTAAGCTTGAGGTTTCGTTTATAAATAAAAACTCAGATACCTTATCGGAAGACTTAAAGGATTTTGTCGTCAATAACCTCGGGTTCGGAGATTTTATTTTCAGGGATAAGGAGGGAAATGAAATCGTAAGAGCTGCTTCGATTGCTGAGTTTAAAGACTATCTTGAAGCGGTGCCGGCGGACTCGGTCTTATACCACGGAAGCAGGAACCATTTTTCGGCATGGCTAATGGCAAGGGGCGAAATCAGAATTGCAGAACAGCTTCAGCCCATTAAGGTATCGGATTTTCCGGGCGCAGAGGAGGTAAGGAAATACTTGATTGAAGTTATACGCAATGTTGAGCCGAGCGTCTCACGCGGGGGGGTGGTTGATTTTGAGGAAGAGGATTTCTTTGTGGAAGATGATTTAATCCTTAGGCTTTCAAACGGCTCCTTTGGAGGCAAGGGCAGAGGAATAGTTTTTATAAATACGCTGATTCAGGCAAAGGAGCTTTTTAAGGAAGTTGATGGTGTATCGATAAAAATTCCAAGAACTGCAGTTGTAGGAGTTGAAGAATACGATAACTTCCTTGATAAAAATAACTTAAGAAAGATTTACCTTAAATCCGGCTACGATGCCTTAAAAAAACGATTTTTAAAATCCGAGCTATCCAATGAGCTGAAATTCAAGCTCCGCTCATATCTTAAAAAAGTTAAGGTTCCCCTTGCAGTCCGCTCATCGGGAATGTACGAGGACTCAATCTCCGAGTCGTTTTCCGGTATTTATCAGACTTATCTTATACCCAACAATCACCCCTCGGTCGACGAGCGCCTTAAAAACCTTACCGATGCTATTAAGCTTGTTTACGCTTCCGTGTTTTCGAAGCACTCAACTGCATATTTCGATGCCATTAATTACAGAATCGATGAGGAAAAAATGGCGGTCGTTATTCAGGAGATTGCCGGAAAAGATTTCGAGGATACATTTTTCCCCAATATATCGGGAGTTGCCCAGTCATACAACTTTTACCCAATATCGCGCTTTAAGCCGGAGGACGGCATCTGCGTAGCCGCACTTGGACTCGGTAAATATGTGATTGACGGCGAAAAGGCATACCGCTTCTGCCCGAAGTTTCCGAAAATAGATATCATATCTCCCGAAGACCAGATTAAAGACACCCAGTCTTTCCTGTATGCAATCGATATGAAAAAACAGCTTGCCAATCTTGTTGAGGGCGAGGACATTACTTTGAAAAAGGTCGATATCAGTGAAGCCGAAAAGTTCGGGGTGCTTGAGGGCATCGCATCGGTTTGGGACCCGCAGGACAAGAAAATGAAAACAGGACTTAACTTTCCCGGTCCAAGAATAATAAATTTCGGCGGTGTGCTGAAGCTTAACACTTTCCCGCTTGCGCAGATTTTAACAAGACTGCTTGAAATCATTGAAAGCTCAATGGGTCTTCCCGTTGAAATTGAGTTTGCCGCAAATTTAAACAGCGGCAAACCGGCTTTTTACGTCCTGCAGCTTAAGCCGCTTATCAGAAGCTCGGAATACTTTTCAATCGAAACGGGCGAAATAAAAAAAGATGAGCTTGTACTTTATACCGAAAGGGGAATGGGCAACGGAAAGATTGACTATATAACCGATATAATCTACGCAGACCCTGAGAAGTTCAACAAATCCGAAACAGTCCAAATGGTGCATGAAATTGAAAAGCTGAACGAAAAAATGCGTGGCGAAAACAAAAATTATATATTAATCGGACCCGGCAGGTGGGGAACCCGCGACAAATGGCTCGGTATTCCCGTTGTGTGGACGCAGATTTCAAAAGCGAAAATAATTGTTGAGACAGACCTTGCGGATTTTAAAGTCGATGCCTCGCTCGGCTCGCATTTCTTTCATAACATTACGTCTATGAATATCGGCTACTTCACGGTTCACAGCACAAACGGCGAGGCGTTTATTGACTGGGGCTGGCTTAAAAGCATTACGCCGTTTGAAACCACGCAGCACTTCACTCACCTTAAGTTCGCTCAGCCTCTTGTAATCCTTATGGACGGCAAAAAGAGCATTAGCTTGATTAAGAAGAATTAAGTTTGCGGATTTGTTGCTCTTATTTTATAGTGTTAACAAGAAGCCGACGATGAATACTGTTTTTAAAATATGTGTCCAATTCCTTAACATACTTGCTGATCTAACAGGATTAACTTATCAGCAGGTAAATGTAACCATATTTTGTATACTTTGGCCCGTAAATAATTGTTTATCTGATTAAAATAGTTTTCAAAAAGTTCTTTAAACGCTTAGTATAATTATGCCTTTTAATCAGGCTCAACATCCGTTGCATGGAAATAATCTCCATGCGAATGTCCTGTAAGTGTTACGGTTTTAGTATTATTAATTCCGGGCGGAAGCTCTTTGCCAAGAGTTACTTTCTTTTCAATGCCTTTTTTATCTTTAACAAAAAACGTTACCCCGCCATCCTGATTTGAGGTGAATCCCTTTTCCTGAATTACCTCCACCTTAATATTTTTGTTGGCAGTACTGTTAATATCGAAGTCATCAAACGATCCCGTTCCCTCTTTTGATGTAAAATAAACACTGTATGCAAGATATACCAGAAATAAAATTATTATTGCCAGTATTACTGTCTTTTTTGATTTTGTCATGATTTAAGTCCAGAAAAAAAATAATTCTAAAATGATTTCTATGATTGGCTTAATGATACAAAAATAATAAAATAAGGCAGAATAACCGAATTTTGTTACTCCTTTGTTACTCGCCAAAAAATAAATTCAATAGGGACAGATACTTGCCTTATTAACTAGGGTTTGTTGCCCACACCGTTGCCTCTGTTATAAAACCTCTGTCATCCAATTCAAGCATGCTTATGATTGTATGAGCAATGTCTTCGGCTACAAGCTTTGTGGGGTTGATTTGTTTTTCTTCGCCGTGTTTAATAAAGCTTTTAAGCCATGTGGCTGAGTTATAGGAAAAATCTGTCTGCACTTCGCTTGGATTTACGAGCATAACGCGGATATTGCTTTTCCTTAATTCCGCGCGCCAGCATTCGGTCATTCCCGCAAGCGCAAATTTCGATGCAACGTAAGGCGTGCCGTTTGCATAGCCCTTAGTTCCCGCTGTCGATGAAATGTTAACAATGTTGCCGTATTTTTGCTTAATAAAATGTTTTGACGCCTCGCGAGCGCAAAGCATTGCGCCTGTCAGATTCACAGCGAGCATCTTATTGAATTTTTCAAGCTCAATTTCCGATATATGTGCAAAATATCCGAATGCGGCATTGTTAATCAGCACATTAAAATCACCAAGCTCTTTAACAACAGTTTTCACCATATCAACAACGTCTTTTTCAACGCTCACATCAGCCTTCACAGCCAGCGCGCCGAGTTCTTTTGCCGCATTATTTAGATTCTCTGAATTTCTTCCGCAAATTGCGACTTTTGCGCCTTTATCGATAAGCGCCTTTGCCGTTGCGTAGCCGATTCCCAAGCTTCCGCCGGTTACAAGTGCCTTTGCATTTTTTAAATTCATTTTAACTCCTTTGTTAGGACTACAATATAAAAAAAATTTTGTAAAATCCCTATTGAATGTAGGGGACGACCCTTGTGCCTGCCTGCAGCAGGCAGGTCGTCCCAAAAAAATAGGACAAACACACGGGTTTGTCCCTTACTGAATAAATGGAATACCAATAATAAACCCCGAGCCAAAAAGCACGGGGTTATTGAACATTGCTTTATTGTTTTATTATCCTATTATCTTATTGTTTATTGTCCTATTGTCTTTTTGCTTTATTGGTTTACACGATTCCGTAATCAAGCATAGCATTTGCAACCTTGATGAAACCGCCGATATTGGCTCCGGTCAGGTAGTCGCCATTTCTTCCGTATGATTCGGCAGTATCAAGGCATGTTTTGTGGATGCTCTTCATAATTCCAAGCAGTTTGGCATCGACTTCCTCTCTGCTCCACATTAAGCGCATGCTGTTCTGGCTCATCTCAAGTCCCGATACGGCGACACCGCCTGCATTGGCAGCTTTTGCGGGACCGTAGAGGAAATTGTTTTCCTGGTAAACCTTAATTGCACTTAAATCCGAGGGCATATTTGCGCCTTCAGATACACAGTAGCATCCGGCTTTAACAAGCCCTTCTGCATGAGTTACATCCAGCTCGTTTTGCGTTGCGCAAGGCAGAGCAATATCAATCTTGATTCCCTCGTCGCGGACAACATCCCACGGGCTTTTGCCTTCGTAATATTTGGTATTGTATTTATCGGCATATTCTTTAATCCTGCCTCTGCGGTTGTTCTTTAAGTCAAGCAGGTATTCAAGCTTCTTTGAGTCTATTCCAGCTTCATCAACAATCGTTCCGTTGGAATCTGATGCCGTAATCACTTTTCCGCCGAGCTCGTTTACTTTTTCGATTGCGTACTGCGACACATTTCCCGAGCCGCTTACAGTAACACGCTTGCCGTTGAAGTCCTGCTTTCTTGTTGCAAGCATTTCTGCGGCAAAGTAAACCGTGCCGTATCCTGTTGCTTCGGGTCTTATCAAGCTTCCGCCGTATTCAAGTCCCTTGCCTGTTAATACGCCTGTATGTTCGTTGACAATTTTTTTGTAATAGCCGTAAAGGTAGCCGATTTCTCTGCCGCCCACACCGATATCTCCCGCGGGAACGTCTCTGTCGGGACCGATGTGCCTGAACAGTTCGCTCATAAACGCCTGGCAGAATCTCATCACTTCATCATCTGATTTGCCCTTTGGGTCGAAATCGCTTCCGCCTTTGCCGCCGCCCATCGGCAGGGTGGTTAAAGCGTTTTTGAATATCTGCTCGAAGCCGAGGAATTTCAAAATACCTAAATTAACGGAAGGGTGAAATCTCAGCCCGCCTTTGTAAGGACCGATTGCATTGTTGAACTCGATTCTGAACCCGCGGTTAACCTGGACTTCTCCGGCATCATCTACCCATGGAACTCTGAACAGTATTGCTCTGTCGGGAATAACTATTCTTTCATAGATTTTTGCCTTAACAAATTCCGGGTGCTTGTTGACGGTTGGTTCTAACGTCGTAAGGACTTCTTCGACAGCCTGAAGAAACTCCGGCTGTCCCGCATCTTTAATTTTTACTTTTTCGATAACGTCTTCTATTACCGAGAGTTTTTTATGCATTGGTATGCTCCTTTTCGTGTGATTTTTTATTGTTTGGCAGGGTCTTTTCCATATTTTTTCCCTGATTTATTACACAAAATTAGCGGTTTTAACTCATTTTAAACAATGATTAAAATCATATATAATACCCTCACCCTTAGCCTCTCCCAAAGGGAGAGGGCGCTGACATTTTAATTAGAACCTATCGTTAAATATTCACTTTTTCCAGCTCATCGGCTTTTTCAAGAAGCCAGAGCTTGTGCCTGAAATCCATATTCATGTTCTCTTTTATTTCCTTTTTAATAATATATAAATTATCCGGGCTTCCGGAGGATTTAATTTTTACCAGCATTCCGAGGTAATTAAGGAAATTTGTGTGATAGCCCCTGATTAGCTCAGTAATTATTTTTTCATTTTTAAGGTAATGTCTGTATGTATCCATAAGCGAAAAAAATGAATCGTATTGGTTTGTTTCGTAATATATTTTAATAAGGATAAATTTTGTGGATAGCTTGAATAGCGGAAATGCGCTTGATACTTTGTTTAAATGCTCAAGCGATTTGTTATACTCCTTCTTTTCTAAATAAAGCATAGCATTGCTTAGCTCAAGCGTGTCATCTCTCATCTCGCCTTTTATCTCTTTGCCGTGGGTAGAAATAAAGTTTTCGATATAATCGTGTTCCTTCGCAATCAGCCCTATTACTATAAAGTTTCTGAAAAAGATTAAGCCCATTCCGGCCTCATCTGAATCACTTTTATAGAGCTTTTTCTCTAAAGCCTCTGTATAAAGATTAAAAGCTTCACGAAGAAATTTTAAATTCCCAGTCTTTAGCTGCATCAGGCAATATTCTATTACATAATGGAATCTCGAGGATTTTTCGGCCGAATGCAATTTTTCAAAATTTTTGAAAGTGTATTCTTTCAACCGGGGATAGTAATAGTCGTTTTCTGGATAGCGGTGGCCCATAAACATGTAATAATAATACAATACAAAATCATGATATTCATTTTTTTCAGCCGGCAGGCTGTTTATGAATTCTTCGAAGTTGAAATATCTGATAAACAATTCCGCCGATGAGCCGGTGAATTCATAATTAAAAGACATTTTGTCAACAAGCATTCCATGATACAGCACTACCAGCTTAACAATAAAGGAATAAATAAAGTAGTCGCCGTAATCTACTGTGTTTCTGTGTATTTTATCCTGCCTGTTTCTGTTAAGGCTAAAATTAATCATTAATTCCTCAAGCATTGCTTTCCTGTTAAAAAATTCTTTATTCAATTTTTCAGCATTAAGGAAAATCTTCGCATCACGGTATTCCTTTTCGAATAAATTATCGGCAAAATGCAAATCCAGTTTTTTTAAATAATGGTATTTGAATGCAAAAGTGTCTCCCATTAAACCCGATACGGTTAAAAACTGCTTGCCGAGATTATAAAGGTATGCGCTGTGAAGAATCATAGTGTTCGGGTCGTATTTCCTGTCCGGATACAGCTTTTCAAAAACTGTTTGTTTGCTTACTTCTTCTTTTTTGAAATCAGGATATGATTTTCTCAAAATATCATACAGCCTTATTACATCTTTTCTGTTGTTGTGAAAAGGCGAGCGGACGAATTTCCCGAACTCCCTTAACTCGTGCCTAGATAAACATTTTAAAAAACTGATTATTTTAGTGTTTTGCATAAGTTTAGCTTTAAATATTTTTTTATGATATGTTTTGCCGGTAATCTAACTCGTAATTTAAGCTTTCCAGTCTTTTTTTACAATATATTTATTCACTTGTATTATGGAATTGTGCAAGGATTCAGTAAAAATTTCTTTGACATACCCTTAAAAAATAGCTTATATTTGACAATAACTGAAGGATAGGTAAATGAAAACAAAGCTCTCATTTGTTTTACTTTCATTTTTGCTTCTTGCTATGCACTTCTTGATAACAGGTTTTCAGTTAAACGGGAATACAAACGACTCGGCTGAACCGCGCAGGCTGAAATATTTATACGTTGTTGAAACGGATTTGTCCGTAAGGGAATTTTTCGATGTTTTCTGCGGGAGGCTGATTGCTAAATATAACTGGTACAAAGTTTCTGCGAATTTGAGCGGGGATGAAATATACACCGGCATTTTCAGCTTCCGTGATAATTCGAAAAATTTCTGGCGGTGCGAAGTAAAAATTAAAAAAGTAAGAAATACGTCAAATAAAATATCCGTTGAAATGGTAGTGAGCCCTTATTTGGAAACTTGAGCTGTTCATGTTGTTTGGGATGTGAATACAAATAAAAATTTATTAATAAAGGGTATCACTATGAAAAAATTAATTATTTTTTTGGCTGTAAGCTCTTTGTTTATGATTTCTTCATTAATGATTTCGAAAGCGCAGGTTTCCGAGCAGTGGGTTCAAAAGTACAACGGCCCCGGCAGCGCTGAAGATGCCGCGACAAGCATTGCTGTCGATGCTTCGGGAAATATATACGTTACGGGATACAGCACAGGCAGCGGCAGCGGCCATGATTACACCACAATTAAATACAGCCCTTCGGGAAGCCAGCAGTGGGTCGCAAGGTATAACGGTCCCGGAAATGCATTGGATGAAGCGCTTGCAATTGCTGTCGATGCGGCTGGCAATGTTTACATTACAGGAAGAAGCGCTGCGGGCTCAACAGAATATACTTATGATTACGCGACTATAAAATATAATTCGTCCGGCACCCAGCTTTGGGCGGCAAGGTATAATAGCCCGGTAAACGGGCAGGATGTTGCTTTTGCCATAGCAGTTGACTCCGAAGGAAATGTTTACGTAACGGGTCAGAGCGGCCATCCCGCCTTAGACTCCGATATCGGTACAATAAAATATAACTCAGCAGGGGTTCAGCAGTGGGCTGTTGAGTACGATTTAACGGGTAATTGGGATACAGGTCTTTCCATTGCAGTTGATAATCTGAATAATGTTTACGTTGCGGGATTTCACAGCACTAACTGGGGCACAGCTTACTTAGATTATGTAACAATTAAATATAACGCGCAGGGGATTCAGCAGTGGACCAGAGGCTACAACGGGGCAGGCAATAATTCCGACAATGCTATTGTTGTAGGTCTTGATGGCTCGGGGAATGTTTATGTAACCGGGTTCAGCACCGGACAACCCGGACAAGTTTACGATATTGCAACGATTAAGTATAATCCCTCAGGCGACCAGCAATGGGTGCAAACATACAGCTCGGGCAGCCCTTCAATCGATGTTCCGCGTGCGATGAAAATAGATGAATCAGGCAATGTATATATAACCGGGGCTATTTCCTTCGATATCGGGACTTTGAAATATAATTCAAACGGTGTTCAGCAATGGGTTGCAAGGTATGATTTCAACGGCAATTTTGATGCTGCGCGCTCGATTGCAATAGACGGGCAGGGGAATTCGTATGTTACCGGAGTCAGCGGGAAAGCGCCGAATGAATCATTGAACGACTACGCCACGATTAAATACAGTTCCTCCGGTGCTCAGCAGTGGGTTCAAAGATACGACGGCGCGGCAAGTGACTGGGATGAGGCTTATGGCATTGCCATTGATAACTCAGGTAATGTTTACGTTGCGGGCTACAGTAACGAAAATGCCGGTCTCAATGATATTACTACAATAAAATATTCACAAACAGTCGGTATTAATGTAATTTCAAGCGAAGTTCCAAATTCATTCTCTTTATTCCAGAATTATCCCAACCCGTTTAACCCTGTTACAAAAATCAGATTTAACGTAGCGTCCGTTCCCCGAACGGACATTAAATTGGTTGTATATGATGTTGCAGGCAGAGAGATTACAACTCTTGTTAACCAGCAACTTAACCCCGGCACTTATGAAACCGAATGGGACGCTTCAAATCACACAAGCGGTATTTATTTTTACAGAATTACGGCAGGTGATTATTCCGAAACAAAGAAAATGATTTTAATAAAGTAAATTAATTACAAATAAATTATTTATAAGCAGCTTTTTCATAGAAAGGCGGAGGCATAATGTTCAAAGCATTTCTTATAGTCATAATTGCTTTCATGCTGGAGACGGAACTTAATGCTCAAACCGCCCGGACGATGGTTTTGAGTGACAGCGTGCAGACCGGCTGGGTCAGACAGTACATTTCAGGATATACTCCTCCATTTGACTTTGCATATGCAATAGACCTTGACGCTTCAGGAAATATTTATGTAACAGGTTCAAGTTACGGCTCTGATCAGCAGCCGGATTTTGTTACAATAAAGTACAATAGTTCCGGCGATACACTTTGGGTGCGGCGCTACAATGGTCCGGGAAATAATTGGGATATTGCTCGGGCTATTACTATCGATGCCGCTGGGAACGTATATGTGGCCGGAGAAACATACAGTGAAAGCACGGATTTCAACTACGCTACCATCAAATATGACGCGGGGGGAAATCAAGTATGGGTCGTGCAGTACAATGGCACATCGAACAACGACGATGGCGCGCTTGCCCTTACTGTCGATGGTTCGGGGAACGTGTATGTGACAGGCCATAGCTGGCAGGCCGGAACGTCGTGGGATTACGCAACGATTAAGTATAATAGTGCAGGTGTGCAGCAGTGGGTCGCACGCTATAATGGCCCCGGAAATATTGCAGATTTCGCAGTTGCACTTGGCATTGACCCATCGGGCAATGTTTACGTGACAGGAACCAGCGATGACCTTTCGGTTAACTTCTTTCCAGCTTATGCGACAGTGAAGTACAACTCAAGCGGAGTCCAGCAGTGGGTTGCCAGGTATAATGTACTGTGGAGCTATGCAAGTGCCATTGCAGTGGACAATTCGGGCAACGCATACGTGACGGGCCGCAGTTACGCGCTGGGCACCTACTACGATTACGCCACGGTAAAATATAATACTTCGGGAGCTCAGCAATGGGTTTCCAGGTACAACGGCCCGGGAAATTCCGATGATTATGCAACGTCTATTGCAATTGACGGTTCAGGTAACGCATACGTAACCGGGGAAGCTTTTTTTGTACCTAACGAAGGTTCCGATTATGCCACTTTAAAATACAATTCATCGGGTGTCCAGCAATGGGTTGCAAGATATAACGGCCCTGCAAGTTCAGTTGATGTAGCCAATGATATAGTAGTTGACGGAGCGGGGAATGTATATGTCACGGGAGAAAGCAGGGGCCTCGTAACCGAGGATGATTACGCCACAATAAAATATAACTCCTCGGGAGTTGAACAATGCATCGCCCGGTACAATGGTCAGGGCAATACTTTCGACCTCGCATCTGCCCTTGCTGTTGACGCATTGGGCAATATATATGTGACAGGAAGAAGCACTCAAACAGGAGGAAGCATAATTACAACCATCAAGTATGTGCTTGTTCCGGTTTCAGTGCAGGGGCAGAATACAGAAATACCTTTGGGGTTTTCACTTGAACAGAATTATCCCAACCCGTTTAATCCAATGACAAAAATCCGATTTAACGTAGCGTCCGTTCTCCGAACGGACATAAAACTGGTTATATACGATATTACTGGCAGTGAAATAGCAGTTCTTGTTAACCAACCATTACAGCCCGGCACTTATGAAGCCGAATGGGATGGTTCAAACTATCCAACCGGGATTTATTTTTACAGAATTACTGCAGGTGATTATAACGAAACAAAGAAAATGATGTTTATTAAATAGGCATATATTAATTCATAATCTTTCATTAGGGCAAATCTACCGATTTGCCTTTTTTATTGCCATTAATTTCATTGCCATATATTCTTGTCTTTCCTTTTTCAAGATTTTAATTGAAATTAAACAATGCGCATAAAGAAATTTACCTGTTTAAACTGCGGAGCGCCGAAGGTTAATGAATATAAATCGCCCTATATTGTTTGCGATTACTGCGGCTCATTTACCGATATTGACTTCACGCTCGGAATGAACTTCTGGAACCAGTCGCCCCTGGACAACGTCGGCTACGCGTTCAATAAAATTGATTATATGAGCCGGATGCAGTATGCATTGCAGAAAAAAGATAAGGAAGAATACCGGCGGCTTCAGCGGGGATGGGACTACTACTACCGCACTTATCCTGCATACCTGCCTCCATCGATTGATGACGGCTATAAGTACCGAGATTACCTTGATGTGTGCGCGGATTCAAGCACAGAGGCGGGATTTGACCCCAAGTATCACGAGCACGCTCTGAAACAGCAGCAATTGCAGCAGCAGCTTACGTATAATTACGTTAACGGACAGCCCAAAGTGAACGGTGAGCAGTTTTTTAAGCTGGCGGAATTTTTCATCGGTGTTACAAAGGAAGGATTCAAAGTATTTTATGAAAATCCCAAATATGCCGTTATGCATGAGCTGCTGCCTGAGCAAGTTCATCTTAAAATGAAACTTTCGATGTTCGTGCAGGCGTGGATTCCTTACCTTACCGATGAGGACGTGGAGAAGTTTTTGAAAATGACGGGCTTCAGCATGCAGTATGTGGAGATTGAAAAACCCCGGGGAAAAGCGGGGGAGTGTTCCAACTGCAAAGCTGAAATTTATGTTCCCGAGGGCTCCTACAAAGTCTACTGTGAAAAATGCCATCGCACAACTAAGGTTCAGCCCGTATTTAAATGCATGTCATGCGGTGCGGAAAACAAAGTGCCCGATAACCCGGGCAGCCAATCGATTGCGAGTTCTGCGGCGTTGAAAACCGATTAATTCAAAGATTGTTCGGCTGAAAATTTTATTTTATAATGAAAAAAATAATAATTATTTTTTTGTTTTATGGCTGTCCGGTGTTTGCACAGTGGCCGGGTTATTTTTACACTTTTGAATTAAAGGACTCACTCGGCAATATTATCGATTCGACTAGCAAGAATTATATTATGAAAACTGTGCCGGCAGATGATAAAGATGTAATACTGGGGATTAGAATATGCGATGACAATAAGACATGGCGGTTTTATGAAGGCGGCTATGGTGATTTGAACAAAATACAAAAGCTGAGAATTGTGAAAACCGTTGACGAATATGATGAAATTATGATTATTGAATTTCCCGGCACTCTTTCCGGGGGCGAACAAAAGCATTACATGAATT
Organism: Chlorobiota bacterium; assembly: GCA_022616535.1. Lineage (GTDB taxonomy): Bacteria > Bacteroidota > Ignavibacteria > Tepidaquicellales > OLB5 > JAKEEM01. Next base: position 43,957 of record JAKEEM010000035.1, read on the forward strand.
TATTTGCGGGCACTCTTATTTTTAAAAGGGGAGCTTACACGGTTAAGCTTCCCGAAAAAGATGCTGAATGGGATAACCTGAAGGAAATTAAAATCTGTCCGGACGGTGTAAATGATTACTCTTTTTTTGATATTAGCAGATTTCAGAATAGCAAGTAAGTCAAGTCAATTTACCTCATGTATGATTCGCTTGATTAATGGATTGCCATGATTTTGCTAATTATCCGATTTAAATAACCAGGATTTTTTCTTCTGTCATTTCCTTAATTGCGTAGCGCACGCCTTCGCGTGTATTGCCTGAATCCTTCACGCCCCCGTAAGGCATTGCATCCATTCTGTAGGAGGAGGGTTCGTTAATAATCACTCCCCCCGTGTGAATATTGTTATATGCGTAGAGTATGTTCTGCATGTTATTAGTAAATACCGCTGCCTGAAGCCCGAAGCGTGAATTATTGATTTCACTTACAGCTTCTTCAAATTTGGAGAATTTATCAATTGTTATCACCGGTGCAAATACTTCATTGCACTTTACATTTGCCGAGTTTGGAGCGTTTTCGATTACAGTTGGCTCCAGCACTGCACCGTTTCTTGAGCCGCCTGTCGGAACATTTGCGCCGGAATCTTTTGCTTCGGCAATCCATTTTTCCGCGCGAGTTGCTTCTGCTTCGGTTATCATTGGTCCGGAGATTGTATCTTCATCGTACGGGTCGCCGAATTTTACTTTCTTTGTTTCATCAATCATCTTTGAGCGAAATTCATCATATACTTTTTCATGTACATAAACTCTTTGAACCGAAATACAGCTTTGTCCCGCCTGTGCAAATCCCCCGATTATTATTTTGGAAACCGCCGTATTTATATCAGCATCATCGTTGATTATTACGCCGGCGTTTCCGCCAAGCTCAAGCGAAATCCGCTGTTTGCCGGATTTATTTTTGATGCCCCATCCGACATCACTGCTTCCTGTAAAGCTTATCAATTTTATTCTGCTGTCCGGAATGTGCCTGTCCATATTGCTTCCGGAAAGTGTCAAAACGTTAATCGAATGGGGTATGCCAAGCTCATTGCATGCTTCAAAAATAATTTTCCCAAGCTCAATTCCGCAGAGCATTGAATTTGAGGAGGGCTTAATTAAAATCACATTCGATGATGCAAGGGCGGGAGAAACCTTGTGCGCAACGAGATTAACCGGGAAATTCCATGGAGTAATTCCGAGCACTAAACCCAAAGGGAATCTTCTGACTATCCCCATTTTATTTTCAGAACCTTTGAGCAAATCAAGCGGCAAAACTTCGCCGTTAATTCTTGAGCATTCTTCTGCTCCCAATCTGAATGTGAGGGCTGCACGGTCAATCTCAATCATTGAAAACCTTATTGGTTTTCCCGTTTCATCTGTGATAAGTTTAGCAAGTTCTTTTTTTCCTTCCGCAATTTTTTCAGATACTTTATACAAAAGCTCCTGCTTTTTGTATGTCGGAAGGTTTTTGTACTGTTCAAATGCTTTGGTTAAATATTCAGCTGATTGCCCGAAATGTTTTTCCGATGCTAAATATACTTCGCCTACTGTTTTGTTTGAAAAAGGATTAACGATGGTTTTGACTTTATCGGATGAAGAAAATTCTTTTGCTGAAATAAATTTTTTGGGCATAAATATAAAAGATGTATATTCAAAAATACAAATAAAAAAGGGGATTGAAAACTCAATCCCCTGAAAAGATTGTTCGCCTCGAGCGGAGCCGAAAGATAAGCCGAAACTCTATAGATTTTTGGTTTCTTTGTTTTTTGTTTCCTTGTTTGGAGTGCACTGTTTTTTGCCGTCGCATCCTTCTTTCTTATCTCCGGTTTTCTTATCGCCTGATTTTACGCCGTCTTTTGTGCATCCTTTGCCGGAGCAGTCATAATTTTTATCGTTTACATATGCGGAAATATTTTCTGCATTTGTTTCACCTGCGGCATAATAGACAGTCACATTTGTCATCTTTGATACACTGCAGGTCGGGCTGAATTTTATTTCTTTTACACCGGCAATTGTTAGCAGGTCGACTTGCAATTCGCTTTTCATTTCATCACAGCAAGCCTGGTCGGTAGTAAACTCGTAGGTTTCATAATCACCGCCCGCTTTCAGAACTTTGTTTTTAACATCTTTGTTTCTGTCATCACAGGCAGTTTTATTTGTGCACGTTTTGCCGTCTTTATCATTAGCCGCGAGAAAGTTCTGGTTTAAGTAAAAGAAAGTGAGTGCAAAAACAATTGTTAATGATGCGATTGATAAGATTTTTTTGTTCATCAGGAAACTCTCCTCTGCTGATTTTATGGTTTGGTAGTTAAATAAACCTTTTGGCTTTCAAATTGGTTTCAAAAATATGGTATTTTTTTAATAGTTGAAAGTGGTTACAGAAAATTTTGTTTAACATATTATAATTACAGTTATTTAAATTTAGAAAGAATTCAGCCTTAATTTAAGATAAGGTTTTAGATAAGGTTTAAAATTAGTTTTGTAATGAATGAAATTTCAATAATAATATCAATATTAATAAGGAGCAAAAAATGTTATCAAGCATATTCGAAAGCTAATACAATAAAACAGCTGTTATTATCCCCTGGTATAGTGCGGTGATTTCTTTGGCTTAATCCGAAGAATTGCCGCTTTTTAATTTATAAGATAAATCATATTATTTAAAATAGTTTATGGTTATTTTTACGCTTGTAAAATAGCGTAAATTATGAAAGAACTAAAACAACGCAAAGAAAAATTTGTTACTGATTCAGGAATAAAAATTCCGCCTTATATCGAAGAAAATTCTGAGAATTACAAAACAAAACTTGGCAGTCCGGGTTCGTTTCCGTTTACAAGGGGAGTTCACGAGCAAATGTACAGAAGCCGTTTCTGGACAATGCGCCAGTATGCGGGTTTCGGAACTGCGGAGGAATCAAATAAACGCTATAAATTTTTGTTAGAGCAGGGTACAACCGGTTTATCCGTAGCATTCGACCTTCCAACGCAAATAGGTTTTGACAGCGATAATCCGGCAGCAGAAGGAGAAGTCGGAAAGGTCGGAGTAGCAATTGATACACTTAAGGATATGGAAATTCTTTTCGACGGAATTAAATTGGAAAAAATCAGCACGTCTATGACAATCAATGCATCTGCCGCTATACTTCTTTGCATGTATATTGCAATTGCTAAAAAGCAGGGCGCGGATTTAAAAAAGCTTTCCGGCACCGTTCAAAACGATGTCCTGAAAGAATACATTGCAAGAGGAACGTACATCTATCCTCCGAAACATTCGATGAGACTTATCACGGATATTTTTGCGTGGTGCTATGAAAATGTTCCGAGCTGGAACACAATTTCCATCAGCGGTTATCACATACGCGAAGCCGGCTCAAATGCAATTCAGGAGGTAGCTTTTACGATGGCAAATGCAATTGCATACATAGAGGCAGCAATTGGGCGGGGACTCGATGTGGATAAGTTTGCATCAAGACTTTCATTTTTCTTTAACGGACAGATTAACTTTCTTGAGGAGGTTGCAAAGTTCCGCGCCGCCCGCAGAGTCTACGCTAAAATTATGAAGGAACGATTCAAAGCCAATAGCGAAAAAAGTATGATGCTTCGCTTCCATTGCCAGACTGCCGGCTCATCGCTAACAGCCCAGCAGGTTGAAAACAATGTAATAAGAACTACGATTGAAGCCATGGCGGCGGTTTTGGGGGGATGCCAGTCACTTCACACAAATTCAAAAGACGAAGCACTTGCTTTACCCACTGAGGATTCAGTTATCACTGCTTTAAGGACACAACAGGTTATAGCGTTTGAAAGCGGCGTTGCTGATACAGTCGATGCTCTTTCGGGTTCATATTATATTGAATACCTTACCGATAAAATCGAGGAAGGTGTGTGGAACTATTTAAATAAGATTGATGAAATGGGCGGCGCTGTTAAATGTATTGAGTTGAATTTCCAGCAGGATGAAATTGCGGAAAACGCTTATGAATTTGAAAAAGAAATAGAAAGCGGTGAAAGAGTTATAGTCGGAGTAAACCGCTTTAACGATGCAGAGCACGAGGAAAATCTTGATTTGCTGAAGATAGACGAATCTATTCAGAAAAAACAAATTGAAAAGCTTAATGAAGTGAAAAGGACAAGAAATAACGAGGCAGTAAAAGCTAATCTGGATTCACTGAAAAAAACTGCCGGCACTGATGAGAATATTATACCGTATATTTTAAATTGCGTTGAAAGTTATTGTTCAATTGGCGAGATTTCGAACTCCCTGCGCGAAGTCTGGGGGGAGTATTAAATAACAATTTATGTTTCAAAAAGTCGTTTGGATTACAGGTGCATCAACAGGTATAGGGTTTGAACTTGCAAAAGCTTTCGCAAAAAGCGGCTATATCATAATAGCAACTGCAAGGCGTAAATCACGCCTCGTAAGCCTTGTAAGCGAAATACGCTTTGCCGGGCACGAAGCTTACGCATTTGTTTGCGATGTAAGCTCCGAAAGGAGCGTAATTTCAACAAGGAAAAAAATTCTTGAGAAATGCAAATCAATAGATGTGCTGGTTAATAATGCAGGCGTTACGGTTTTTAAATCATTTATTGATACGAAGACTTACGATTACGACAATGTTTTAGATACAAATCTGCGCGGAAGTTTCTTGACTTCAAAAGCTGTTCTGCCTGTGATGATAAAGAGAAAGAAGGGGCACATCATTAATATTGTTTCAACTGCTGCAAATACTGTTTTTACGGAAAGCGCGGTTTACTCTGCTTCCAAGGCGGGGCTGCTGGCAATGGCAAATGTATTAAGGGCGGAAATGAGGAAATGTAATGTTAGGATTTCAAACGTTTTTCCGGGGGCAACCGATACCCCGATGTGGAGTCCCTTAACAAGACAGAAATACAGCAGAAGAATGATGACCCCTAAAGAAGTTGCCGATATTGTTGTGCAGATTGCAAACCAGCCGAAGAAAATTGTAATGGAAGACGTGGTTATCAGGCCTATAAAAGGAGACCTCTAGATTTCGGATTGAAGATTGCAGATTTCAGATTTTTTATTGCTGCAGCCAATGGCTGCCTTGCTTTTTAATAATTAAAATCTTTAATGAAGTTACTAAATAAAGTTGCCGTAATTACAGGTGCAGGAAAAGGTATAGGGAAATCAGCCGCCGAGCTTTTTCTAAAAGAAGGAGCCAAGCTTGTTCTTTCAAGCAGGAACAGGAGAGACTTTGAATTATTTGAATTAGAAAATAATCCGAAAAAAGAAAATATAATTTTTGTTCCCGGTGATATTTCAAAGGTTGAAACTGTGAATAAAATAATAGATGAGACGATTTATAAATTCGGCAGAGTAGATATACTTGTGAACAACGCCGGGTTTGGAGTATTCGATAATCTTGTCGATTCAAAGCTTGAAGATTTCGATGCGATGTTTAACACTAACGTTAGAGCACTCTATCTATTAACCAGGGGCTTCCTGCCGTATATGGTTAAGGAAAATGCCGGGACAATAATTAATATAGCCTCAATAGCGGGCAAGCAGGGCTTTGCAACTGGCTCAATATACTGTGCAACTAAGCATGCAGTAATGGGGCTTTCGCGGGCGCTGATGTTTGAGCTAAGGCAGTATAATATCAGAGTCGTTGCAGTTTGCCCGGGAAGCGTTGCAACGGATTTCTTCAGGAGCGACTCGAAAACGGTGCTTTCCTCACGGAAAGAATCAGTACTTCAGGCAAAAGACGTAGCCGAAAGCATTCTGTTCTCGTGTACATTGCCGGGGAATGCCACTGTGAGTGAAATCGAAGTAAGGCCAACTAATCCAATTAAAGTAAAGCGATAGAAATAAAAAACCCCGAATTTCTTCGGGGTTCAATCTTATAAATCTGGCGAATCTTATAAACCTGCAAATCGATTAGTACATATCACCATATCCGCCGCCCGGAGGCATCATCGGAGCGGGTTTTTCCTTTTCAGGTTTCTCGCAAATTACAGCCTCTGTCGTCAGCAGCATTGACGCAACAGACGCAGCGTTCTCTAAAGCAATTCTTGTTACCTTTGTCGGGTCAATTACGCCGGTGCTTATTAGGTTCTGGTATTCTTCGGTTTGAGCATTGAATCCAAAGTCAGCCTTGCCTTCCTTAACCTTGTTTATAACTACCGAGCCCTCGATGCCGGCATTTTCAACTATCTGTCTTAGGGGTGATTCAATAGCTTTTCTTACTATATCAATGCCGATTTTCTGGTCGTGGTTTTCGGGTTTAATACCGTCTAGTCCGCTGGTAACTCTCAAAAAGGCAACGCCGCCACCCGGGACAATTCCTTCTTCAACGGCTGCTCTTGTTGCATGCAAAGCATCCTCGACTCTTGCTTTCTTTTCCTTCATTTCAATTTCTGTAGCAGCGCCAATTTTTAAAACTGCAACACCGCCCGATATTTTAGCAAGCCGTTCCTGCAGCTTTTCTTTATCATAATCACTTGTCGTTTTGTCAATTTGAGCTTTTATCTCGTTGACCTTTTTCTTTATGTCGTCTTTTTTCCCTGCGCCTTCAACTATTGTAGTATTATCTTTATCTATCACAATTTTTTTAGCCGTGCCTAAATATGAAACGGTAGCGTTCTCAAGCTTGAATCCCTTTTCTTCACTGATTACAGTTCCATTGGTCAAAACGGCAATATCTTCAAGCATTGCTTTTCTTCTATCGCCAAAACCCGGTGCTTTTACACCAGCTACCTTTAAGGTGCCTCTTAGCTTATTTACCACAAGTGTTGCAAGTGCTTCTCCTTCAAGGTCTTCGGCTATGATTAACATCGAACGTCCTGCCTGAGCAACTTTTTCTAATATTGGCAGTAAATCTTTCATCGTTGAAATCTTCTTGTCATGGATTAAAATGTACGGGTCTTCCAAAACTGCCTCCATTGTATCGGCATCAGTTACAAAATAAGGTGAGAGGTAACCTCTATCGAACTGCATACCTTCAACTATATCAACCGTAGTATCGGTTCCTTTTGCTTCTTCGACAGTAATAACTCCGTCAGTGCCTACCTTCATCATAGCGTCTGCAATAAGCTCGCCGATTTGCATATCATTATTTGCGGAAATTGAGCCAACCTGTGCAATTTCTTTCTTGCTTGTCTTATCGATGTTCTTGCTTAATCCCTTTAAACCTTCAACGATTTTACTGACAGCAGAGTCTATTCCTCTTTTTAAATCCATAGGATTAGCACCTGCAGTAACGTTTTTCAAACCTTCAGTATAAATGGACTGTGCAAGTACGGTTGCCGTTGTGGTTCCGTCACCGGCTACGTCAGATGTCTTGGAAGCAACTTCGCGGACCATCTGTGCGCCCATGTTTTCTACCGGGTCTTCGAGTTCTATCTCTTTGGCAACTGTAACACCGTCTTTTGTTACTGTAGGTGTTCCGAATTTCTTATCTATGACTACATTTCTGCCTTTGGGTCCTAAGGTTACCTTAACGGCATTTGCTAACTTATCAACGCCTTTTCTCAAAGCATTTCTTGCCTCGGCGTCAAAGTAAATTAATTTTGCTGACATATGTTTTTATCCTTTCTTTTTTTATTTACCGATAATTGCGTAAACGTCGCTTTCGCGCATTATTAAGTAATCTTCATCATTAACCTTAACTTCGGTTCCGCTGTATTTGCCGTATAAAACTTTATCGCCGACTTTTAACTCCATTGTAATTTTCTTTCCTGCATCATCTGTTCTTCCGGGTCCAACTGCTATTATTTCGCCTTCCATAGGCTTTTCCTGGGCAGTATCAGGCAAAATGATACCGCCTTTAGTCTTTTCTTCAGGAGCATTGGGTTTTACTATAACCCTGTCTCCAAGTGGCTTTAAATTCATTTTTAAACCTCCTAAGTTATTGTTTATTAAAAAATTGTTTTTTTGGGATTTAATTAGCACTCGCTAATTATGAGTGCTAAAATAATATAATTATTTTTTGAAATCAATGGTTCCAATTATGCACTATCCGTGTAGGAAAACCTATACTACATAATTGAAAATTATTCATTATATTTAAGTAAATATTATCACACTAATACAGGAGGATAAAAATGAAACGCCTCTTACTCCTTTTGTTCATTGCAGCTCTTACATGGAATTTTAATAAATCGTTTTCATGGGATTCAACAGCAGCAAAATTTTATCCGCTTGCAGTTGGAAATTTATGGTCTTATCGTCATGTTAACTTCGCACAATTTTCCTGTGTCCCGATGAGTTATTATGACTATGTTGTAAAAATTGATTCTCTTGTTTCAAGACCTAATGGGAAATGGTATTTTAAATTCAGTGATGGGAGTTTAAGGAGAGTAGATTCAATAACAATGAACGTATATGCTTATTACACAAGCGGCGAGTGCTTAATGGACAGCCTTTTTGCCAGGAAAAATGATACAATAGGAAACTGCACGTCACCTCGTCCGATAGTTACAGATACGACGCATGTTATGTTTGCAAACACAGACAGGCGCAAACTGAGAATGCAGCAAATGTTAATTGGAGTATTTTATTATGAGCTTGTTGAAGGTCTTGGATTATTTCATAGAATCTCGTGTGAGGGAGGCGGCTATCAAATTGGATTAAATGGCTGTATAATAAATGGAATTCAGTATGGGCAAATATTGGGATTTAACCAAATCAACTCTGAGGTTCCCGATAAATTCTCTTTGTCCCAAAACTATCCAAACCCGTTTAATCCTTCAACGAAAATTCGCTTTGACATTGCTTCTGTAGGGACAGTTCACCGAACTGTCCGCTTAATAGTTTATGATGCACTTGGCAGAGAAATTCAAACTTTGGTTAATGAACAACTCACCCCTGGAACTTACGAAGTTGATTTCGATGGAAGCAATTTACCAAGCGGGGTATATTATTACAAATTGGAAACAGAATTATTTACCGAAACAAAGAAAATGGTTTTAATAAAATAATATATGAATAAAATAATTCTATTTACTTTTTGCTGTATATCTACTGTTAGCCAAAACAGAGCTCAATGGACAGCTGTAGGAAATGTTGGTAATACCATCGATATTTCAGTAGTAAATGCATCAACTATATGGACGGCTTATAATCTCAATGTATATCTTTCAACAAATGGAGGAGCTAATTTTACCTCAAATTTTTTGGGACCTAACCAATTATTTGCTGTATGGGGTATCAGCGCAACTACGTGTTATGCAGGAGACCAGGAAGGCAGAGTCTCAATAACTACTAATGGCGGTTTAAACTGGCAGGTTGTGCTAAATGCAGGTGGTCCGGAAGGATTTATAAATGATATCGTGTTTTCGCGAACCAATCCTATGATTGGAATGGTATTTAGCGATCCACCTACGGGAGCGGGTGGAAATGTTTGGCTAGCAAAAACAACTAATGGAGGAAATTCGTGGAGTATTGGAAGCGGCCCTACATCAGCCGGCTTAGTGGGGTCTGTTAATTCATTAATGATAATAGATGACCAGTTTTATGGATACGGGTTAAACGGATATAGCCTAGTCAGAATTACAACTAATGGTGGCACTAACTGGCTTTCTCAAAATCTTGGCACAGGCAGTGGTGATGTAACATCATTGGCTTTCAGCTCTGATAAGATGTCGGGAATAGGATGCAGGTATTTTGGACAGAACATAGCCAAAACTACTAATACAGGAGAAAATTGGATAACTCAAAATATAGGGTCATCACAAGCAATAGTGCAATGTAAATGGATTGAGGGAACTGATATAATATATTTATCAAATGGCCTGATTAGAAAAAGCACAGATAGAGGCAATACATGGAATATAATGACAACCGGAGGGCTTACAAATATAAGATTTATAGATTTTTACAAATCCGGGAATAACATTTACGGTTATGCAGTGGCTATTTCTGGCGAGGTGTTAAAATTAATTGATAATGTAATGGGCATTCAAACAATAAGTTCAGAAATACCCGATAAATTCTCATTATCACAAAACTATCCCAACCCGTTTAATCTAACAACAAATATCAAATTTCAAATCCCAAAATCCGGCTTTGTTAAGCTAACCGTTTTTGATGTTTTGGGTAAAGAAATTCAGGTATTGATTAACCGGCAACTTTCGCCGGGAACTTATGAAGCTGATTTTGAGGGAAGTAGTCTGCCAAGCGGGGTTTATTATTATAAAATTGAAACCGATGTTTATGTTGAAACAAGAAAAATGGTTTTATTAAAATAGTTGAAAATGAAAAATTTCTTACTTGCTCTGTTTATTATTTCCTTTACAGGGAATTTTAATAAATTTTTTTCACAGGATACAAGTATCGTTAAGTATCTGCCTCTGAAAGTTGGTAACATTTGGGTTTACAACTGGTCAGGTGTAGGGAATCAGAGTGTAAGTTGAAAATTGTTTCTTCGGCTCAATTCAACAACCATACCTATTATTATTTTGAACAGTTTGGAAATCCCTGCACTTGTGCTCAATATAGTTATTCGCCATTTTTGATACAGTTAGATAATCCAATTAGGATAGATAGCTCAACTGGCAATATTTTCTGGCGATCCACCACATGCGGCTGGCATTTTGAAGAAAGCCTTTATGATTCTCTCAAAATGACGCCCGGGGGTTTTGTAAGCAATTCTTGTTTTCTCGTATCAATTCAGGATACAAATAATATATTAGTATTTGCTATACCAGCAAAATCAAAAACCGCCGGACAACCTTTACCTACATATTATAAGTTCAGACGCTATGCACAGAATTTTGGGTTGGTGTATTCTATTCAGGGCTGTTCATTTTCAACTACGTGCAGATATACTATTAAAGGTTGTGTATTAAATGGCACAGTTTATGGAGACACAGCATTTCTGGTAGGAATTAAGCAGATTAATTCTGAAATTCCTGAGCAGTTTACACTTTCCCAAAACTACCCAAACCCCTTCAATCCGTCAGCTAAAATCAATTTCGAAATTCCAAAATCCGGATTTGTGAAGCTGGTTGTTTTTGATGTTTTGGGCAAAGAAATTCAGGTTTTAGTTGACTGGGTGCTTTCACCGGGAACATATGAAGCTGATTTTGACGGCAGCAATTTACCAAGCGGTGCGTATTACTATAGGCTTGAAACGGGGCAACTTATAGAAACGAAGAAAATGGTTTTAATAAATAATATGTGATGAATAAAATATCAATTGTTACAATATTACTGTCGACCTTCCATGTTTTGGCCCAGGATACAAGCATTACGCAGTATTTACCACTGCAGGTTGGAAATATTTGGGTTTACCAGTGCAGTCAAAACGGCCAACCTCCTATGTGCGGCGTTTGTTCAAAGAAAATTAGAGTAAATATCACAAGTGCTAACATTATAAATGGTAATAGGTATTTTCAGAGTCAGGTAAATACAATACATATTTTCGGTTCATGTCCCGGCTGTTATAGTAACTTGCCGAATTTCAGTTCAAATTTAAGAATTGATTCACTTACTGGCAACGTACTTGAATATTTGACCAACGGAGGATGTCCATACAGGCCAAACGAAAAACTTCATGACAGTCTTAAAGCGCGGCTATATGATTCAATCCGTTATGATTGCCAACCGCCGCAGCAATGGAATGCATACGTATGCAGGGATACGAATAATATAATTATTTTTGGTCAAAGCAGGCAAGCGAGATTATATAGTATCCAGTTACTTGAAGGCGGGGGGGGGGAAGAAGATATGTGAAAGGAATAGGGATTGTCAGCAGCGGGTCGGTCTCTGCGTTTTGTAATAATAACACTATATTATTGGGTTGTGTAATTAACGGAGTTGTTTATGGGGATACTGGTTTTATGGTTGGTATAAATCAAATTTCTTCTGAAGTCCCCGAAACTTTTTCACTATTCCAAAACTACCCCAATCCGTTCAATCCGTCAACAAAAATTAAGTTTCAGATTCCAAAGTCTGGTTTTGTAAAACTGACGTTTTTTGATGTTTTGGGGCAAAGAAATTCAGGTTTTAGTAAACCAAGAGCTTTCGCCGGGAACGTATGAAGCTGATTTTGATGGAAATAATTTGTCAAGCGGGGTATATTATTACAAATTGGAAACAGAATTATTTACCGAAACGAAGAAAATGATTTTGGTAAAATAAATAAAACACCATGTTTTATCATTATAAAAAGGTAGGGTTAAACCCTACCTTTTTGTTTTCTAATGATTGAATAAAGTTAGCATTTGCAGTTACTTAAAGGAACAGTTTATTATTAAAAATTTTTTTATATTTGAAAATTACCACAAAAAACATGTTAACAACTATATTAATTAACTATAAATTAATTACGGGTAACGTATATGAAAAAAACATTACTTCTTCTGATTTTTGTCTTTGCTTTAATCAACGGAATTTATTCAGGCACTTACAAAAAATACTTCAAATACGTTGAACCCGTTCCTGGCGCAAAGCTTGTAAATAAGGAAGTTAGTATTATTATCCGACCTTATGAATTTATAAATATAGAAAGCATTTTGAAAAGAGGGTCGGTAAATGTATTTGGTTCATTAGGCGGTTCGTATAACTTAAAAGTAATAACAAGCGATGACAATAAAACCATTATACTTCAGCCTTTAAAAATGTTTGGTCTGGGTGAAACCGTGACTGTGAAATTCAATTCTACAATTAAAACTGAAAATGGTAAAAATATAAAGCCATTTTCGTACTACTTTGAAATTAAAACAAGTGAAGTCAGTTTGCCCGAGAATTTTGCTTTTGAAAGTGAAATTAACTTTAAAGAAATTTTAAAACAACCAAATGGATACTACTTCAATGATATGGTAAGTAATTTTCCTAATATTTACCTTAATTACTATAATGGACCCTCAAGAGGACGCATTTTTATGAGCAATTTTGCATTTAGCCCTCAAGTTCCCAACACTCCGCATTTGATAATACTTAACAATGACGGACAGCCATTCCATTCTATTCAAATGCCAGCCAACTGTTTAGATTTCAATGTTCAGCCAAACGGAAACTTAACTTACTACACCTTTACTCACGGAGGCAAGTATTATGAATTGGATTCAAGCAGTTATGCGGTAGTAGATAGTTTTTACTGCGGACTCGGCGACTCGACAGACTTGCATGAACTTAGACTTCTCCCCAACAGGCATGCTCTTTTGATGAGCTATGACCCTCAAATAGTTGATATGAGCCAGATTGTCGAAGGAGGATATCCGTTTGCAACTGTGATAGGTCTGATCATTCAGGAGATTGACGCTAATAAAAACGTGGTTTTTCGCTGGAGGAGCTGGGACCACTTTCGAATTACAGATGCTACCCATGAGGATTTGTTAGATACTGTAATAGATTATGCTCACGGCAATGCAATTGAGCTTGATAACGACGGAAATTTATTGATTTCATCACGACACATGGATGAAATTACAAAAATAAACAGGACAACAGGGGAAATTATCTGGCGTCTCGGGGGCAAGAATAACCAATTCACATTTATTAATGACCCAATTAAATTTTCATATCAGCACGCTATAAGGAGAATAAGCAATGGAAACATTACTTTGTTCGATAACGGGAATTACCATACACCGCCATTTTCAAGGGCAGTTGAATACAGGCTCGATGAAGGTAACAGAAGGGCAACCCTTGTTTGGGAATACAGAAACAATCCATCTGTTTACGGATTGGCGATGGGGTTTGTTCAAAGATTGGATAATGGAAACACTTTGATAAGCTGGGGTTCCACAAATCCTACAGTTACAGAGGTTAGGCCTAACAAATCGAAAGTGTTAGAAATATCACTTCCCCCGGGTGTTTTTACATACCGTGCATTCAAATATAAGTGGAAAGAAGGAAGCGACGGACAAATCATTCCTTCTGGTTACTATCTTAATCAAAATTTTCCTAATCCTTTTAACCCAAGCACGAGTATAAAATTCGGGATTCCGAACTTAAACTCAAACAACTCATCTGTACACGTTAAACTTAAAGTTTATGATATAATGGGAAGGGAAGTAGCCATCCTTGTCGATGAAAATCTTTCACCTGATTCTTATCGTGCTGAATTCAACGGCAGTAACCTATCAAGCGGTATATACTTTTACAAATTGATAGCGGGTGATTTTACCGAATCTAAGAAAATGGTTTTAGTAAAATAGAGCATAAAAATATCGGTTCAATCTTGGGGGCATTTGCCCCTTTTATTTTTGAGCAAAGGTTTTTAAAATTTATTGCAGGGAACTATTTAGGATTTTTCAGTGATTAAATCTTTGTTTTTAATTATTTTTGCAAATTGATATATCTCAGGTGCTTAATTCCATATCTAAAAGTCTATAAAAAGAAGCTTTTCCTTGGCTTTTTGGTTATTGCAATGAGTGCAATTTTTACCAACCTGATCCCCTTGGTGATTTCAAAAGCCGTTGATGATATTAAAGCTCACCTTGCATATGGCTTGCTTTGGCAATACGCCTCCCTAACCGTTTTATTGGCTTTAATAAGCGGTTTTTTCCTTTTCCTGACAAGACAAACTATAATAATCGTGTCGCGAGAAATTGAAAATGACTTAAGAAATGATTTTTTAGGTCATATTTTAATACAAGATATGCGGTATTTTCATTATCATCCAACTGGAGAAATTATGGCTCTTGCGACCAATGATATTTCCGCCGTTCGTAACTTTTTAGGTCCCGGAATTATGTATACTTCGGAAACAATTGTCAACTTTATACTTGCCATTTCCTTTATGATATCACTCAATTTTGAGCTCACCCTAGTTGCAGTTTTACCCATTCCATTGATTTCGTATGCGGTCTATAAGATAGGCAAAAGCATAAATCATAAATTTGAGCTTGTGCAGGAACAGTTCTCGGTTCTAACTACCAAAGCCCAGGAGAATCTTTCCGGAATAAAAGTTGTAAAAGCCTACGTCCGTGAAAACAGTGAAATCGAAAGTTTCAGGAGATTATCACTGGATTACATGAAGAAAAACCTGAAGCTTGCTAAAGTTCAGTCATTTTCTTTTCCAATGATGTTCCTGCTTACGGGCTTCTCGGTGATGATTGTGTTATTTGTCGGTGGAAATAAGATAATAAACGAAGTTATGACAATAGGCGAACTCACAGCATTTATAATTTATCTGGGGCTTTTAACCTGGCCGATTATTTCTCTCGGATGGATAATAAATCTCACTCAAAGGGCTGAAGCTTCTATGAAGCGTTTATGCGAAGTATTTGACAACAGACCCTCAATAGAAGATAGTTCTAGTATTACTAACAGCATTATTCCAATTAAAGGCGAAATCGAGTTTAAAAATGTTAATTTCAGGTATTCTAAAGAGCTGCCGTTTGTTTTAAAAGACATTAATCTTAAAATAAATTCAGGCGAAACGCTGGGTATTATAGGCCATACCGGTTCGGGTAAGACAACTCTTGTTAATTTAATTCCAAGATTATTCGAGGTTAAAGAAGGAGAATTGCTGATAGGCGGAAAGGACATAAAAACATTCCCCTTCAAAAGCCTCAGAACTTCAATCGGCTATGTTCCGCAGGAAACGTTTCTCTTTTCCGAAACTATTGAAAATAACATCGCTTATTCTGAGCAGAATTTTGAAAAGGATAAAGTAATTCAGGCTTCCCAAATATCGCAGATTTATAAGGATGTTGATAATTTTCCTAAGAGATTTGAAACACTGCTTGGCGAAAGAGGAATTAACCTATCGGGCGGTCAAAAACAGAGAACTTCCATTGCAAGGGCAATACTGGCAGACCCTAAAATTCTCATTTTAGATGATGCTTTTTCTGCAGTTGATACATATACTGAAGAGGAGATATTAAACGGACTGAAAGAAATTATGGAGAGAAGAACAGCCATCCTTATCAGCCATAGAGTTTCTACGCTTAAAAATTCCGATAGAATAATCGTCCTGAGTGACGGAATGATTGCAGAAACGGGGTCGCATGAGTCGCTTATCCAGCAGGAAGGTATTTACGCAGATATTTATTTCAAACAGCTTTTAGAGGAGGAATTGAAAGAGCTTTAAAATATGACTGACTTTAATTATGGCAGACGAGCAGAATAAAAAAGTTAACGAGCACGAAGAGCACGAGGATGAAATTCTGGGCAAGGCATACGATGCCAAGCTGATGAAAAGACTCATCAGGTATTTAAAACCATATTCAAATTGGGTTATAATTGCAATTATATTTACTGTAGGGGTTGCACTCTTAAGCACTGTAAGACCTTACTTAACTAAGATTGCTATCGATGATTATATTCTGAATAAAGATTCCATTGGTCTGAGAAATATAATTTTAATTCTCTTCGGAACGCTGGTTTTTCAGGGTGTTGTCCAGTATGTTATGACTTATTTAACACAATGGATTGGCCAGAAGACGATATTTGACCTTCGAATGGGGCTTTTTGAGCATGTGCAGAAGCTTTCGATGAGCTTTTTCGATAAAAATCCGGTTGGCAGGCTTGTTACCCGTCTTACAAATGATATCGAAGTATTAAATGAAATGTTTTCTTCGGGTATCGTAATGGTATTCGCAGATGTATTTATTATTGGGGGTATTTTGTTTTTTATGTTCAGTTTAAGCTGGCAGTTGAGTTTAATTGCACTCTCTGTCGTTATACCTCTAATTTATGCTACAATTGTGTTCAGGCGCAAAGTACGCTCGGCATTTCGCGACGTTAGGTTTTTCCTTGCAAAAATGAATGCGTTTCTGCAGGAGCATGCAAGCGGAATTCTTGTTGTTAAAATATTTAATAAGGAAAGAAAAACGCTCGAGGATTTTAAGAAGATTAATTATGACCATACAAAAGCAAATAAAAGATCGGTTCTATACTACTCAATTTTTTTCCCTGTTGTTGAGTTAATCGGCGCCATCTCGGGGGGACTTATAATATGGTATGGCGGAGGGGAGGTTCTGCACGGTATTCTAACAATTGGCATTTTGATATCATTTATCCAGTATTCCGAAATGTTTTTCAGGCCGATAAGAGATTTATCCGAAAAATATAATATTATGCAGACTGCAATGGCTTCATCGGAAAGGATTTTTAAGCTTCTTGACAGAAAAGCAGCAATTTCTGATGCTGAAAACCCAATGGAGCTTAAAGATGTAAAAGGAAATATAGAATTCAGAAATGTCTGGTTTGCATATATAAATGAAGACTATGTATTAAAGAACATATCATTTACAATTAAGCAAGGGGAAAAAATTGCATTTGTAGGTGCAACTGGTGCCGGCAAGACATCGGTAATGAATTTGATTTGCAGGTTTTATGATATTCAAAAAGGGGAGATTTTAATTGACAATGTTAACATTAAAGATATACAGCAATCCGATTTGAGGAAAAATATTGGGCTTGTTGTTCAGGATATATTTTTGTTTTCCGATTCAATTGCAAACAATATAAGCTTAAATAATAATCGGATTAACCCTGAAAAAATTAAACAGGCGGCAAAAATAATAGGAATTAATTATTTTATAGAGCGGCTTCCTTTAAATTACGAACAAAACGTGAAAGAACGCGGCATAACTCTTTCGCAAGGACAGAGGCAGCTGATTACATTTGCGCGGGCGCTTGCATATAATCCTAAAATTTTAATTCTTGACGAAGCCACCTCCAGCGTTGATACCCACTCCGAAATTTTGATACAAAGAGCAATTGATAAGCTCATGGAAGGAAGAACATCCATAATTATTGCTCACCGCTTATCCACAATTCAAAAATGCGATAAGATTATTGTTATGCATAAGGGCGAGATAAGGGAAATTGGAACTCACCAGGAGCTTTTGGAGCTCGGAGGGATTTATTCAAAGCTCTACCAGCTCCAGTACAAGGAATCCTTAGCTTGAGAATTGATTAGCAAAATTTTTATAGCTTCCCGCAATAAAGGCAAGATTAAGGAAATAAAAAATTACCTTGACGGTTTGGATATTTCTTTTTCTTCACTGCTTGATACTCCGCGTATTGAAAATATTGAGGAAACAGGAAAAACATTTGAGGAAAATGCACTGATAAAGGGCCGATCAGTTTATAATGAGGTCAAAATTCCAGTTCTTGCGGATGATTCCGGTTTGGAAGTTGACTGCTTAAAAGGTGAACCGGGGATTTTATCCGCGAGATATGCAGGAAAAAACTCGGATGATAAAAAAAACTGCGAGAAGTTGCTGAAAAATTTAGAAGAAGTCACTGGCGCCGGTAGAAGTGCCAAATTCAAATGCATTTTGGTTTATCTCGATGAAGGAGGACCTAAGTATTTTGAAGGCGTGTGCAAGGGTATAATAATTGAAGAAACCAGAGGACAAAACGGTTTCGGTTATGACCCTATTTTTGTTCCCGACGGTTTTTCAAAAACATTTGCTGAACTTGATTTTGAAACAAAAAGCAGAATTTCACATAGGGGGATTGCTTTAAAAAAGCTTAGAGAATATCTTACTGCAAATAACTAAAATTTACATTGAAGGTTCTAAATGTGAAGTTTATATTTGTATTCTTTGCTGGCGTAGCTCAGCTGGTAGAGCAGCGCACTTGTAATGCGCAGGTCGGGGGTTCAAGTCCCTTCGCCAGCTCTTTAAAACCCAAAATGAATAAAACTCGGGTTTTGCTTAAATTTTTTGAAAAAGTACCCTTAGTTGCTTTCTAAGTTTCGCTAAAGGAGGGGTCCATTTTGCCAACAGCCAAAGTTCTTGTCGTTGAAGATGAGTCCATAACTGCTAAGGAGATTCAGAAGAGTCTCGAGCGGCTTGGCTACTCGGTTGCAGCGGTAACCGATAACGGTTTGGATGCTATTAATTTAGCAAAGCAGACAAACCCTGATTTAGTTTTGATGGACATTGTTTTAAAGGGGCCAATTGACGGAATCAAAGCGTCGGCAAAGATTAACGAGCTGCAAAAAATACCGATTGTTTATTTAACCGCCCATCAGGATGAGGAAACTATAGAACGGTCAAAGCAAACAAATCCTTACGGCTATTTGCTGAAACCATTGAATGAGCGTGATTTAAACTCCTGCATAAGACTGGCTTTGTACCGTCATGAAATGGAAGGGAAGCTTAAAGAAAGTGAAGACCGCTTTAACGCTTTAACGGAGGTTGCCCTTTCGGCAATTATAATTATTTACGGCGATAAGTTTATTTATGCAAACCCTCATGCTGAAGCGCTGACCGGTTATAATTTTCATGAATTGAAAAATATGAATTTCTGGGATGTTGTTCATCCTGATTTCAAAGAGCTGGTTAAACAGAGGGGACTTGCAAGGCAGCGCGGTGAAAACGTTCCCGCTTCTTATGAATTTAAAATCGTAACTAAATCGGGAGAAGAAAAGTGGGTTCAAACATCGGCTACGCTGACCGAATATGAAAGCAAAAAATGCACCCTTGCAATAGTTTTCGATATTACCGAAAGAAAGTATGCAGAGGGAATACTTAAACAAAGTGAAGAAAAGTTTCGAGCAGTCTCCGAATCGACCCCCGCGCAAATTGTTATTTATCAGGGCAATAAATTTGTTTATGTTAATCCGTATTCCGAAATAATGTCAGGTTATTCCAAAGATGAGCTTTTAAAAATTAATTTTTGGGACCTCGTTCATCCTGAATACAAAGAGCTTGCGCGCCAAAGGGGGCTCGCAAGACAAAACGGCGAAGACGTTCCGAGCAATTACGAATTAAAAATAATAACAAAGTCCGGTGAAGAAAAATGGCTCGATTATTCAGCAAAAGTAATAGACTATAACGGAAAGCCCGCCATTCTAGGAATTTCTGTTGATATAACCGCCCGTAAAAAAATTGAACAGCGCCTGCAGCAATCATTAAGCGAAAAAGAAATACTGCTTAAGGAAATTCACCACAGAGTTAAGAATAATCTTCAGATTGTTACAAGTTTGTTAAAGCTGCAGTCAAGCTACGTTGATGATGAAAAAGTGAAGCTGTTATTTAAAGAAAGCCAGAACCGTGTTCAGTCCATGGCTTTAATCCACCAGAAGCTTTACCAGACAAAGGATTTATCGCACATTGATTTCAAGGAATACATCGAGACGCTTGCCCTTCATCTTCAGCACTCATACGGAGTGCTTGAGGACAAGGTAAAAATTATCATCGATGTTAAAAATCTCGAAATGCCGATAGATAATGCTGTTCCGGCGGGACTAATCATCAACGAGCTTATTTCGAACTCGCTTAAATATGCTTTTCCCGGCGGTGAAAGCGGAAAAATTTTCATTAACCTTGCATTCGATGACATCGAAAAAGAATACTGGCTCTCCCTCAGAGATACAGGTATCGGAATCCCATCAGATTTTGATTTTAAAAATGCAAACACTTTCGGCCTGAAGCTTGTAACAACGCTTGTAGAACAAATGGGCGGTTCTGTTGAGCTTGTTTCCTCAGGCGGCTGCGAGTTCAGAATTACATTCAAAAGTTCAGACTACAAAACAAGAGAGTAAGTTTTGATTTTTTAAAGTTTAACACAATTCCCTTGCAATAATTAGCCGGTTTTTCTATTTTATTACAACGAATTTAAAAAGGAGGTATTTTATGTACATCCTTAGTAAAATTGATGCCTGGGCTGAAAGGCATCATCCGAAATGGATTGACGTACTCAGAATTCTCCTCGGTTTAATCCTCCTCTACAAAGGTCTTTATTTCATTTCCAACACACAGGCAATCGTTGCACTTTTGCAAAACACGGAGTTTGAGCTGTGGGCAATTACGATTGCGCATTATGTAGTCGCAGCACATATTATGGGCGGACTCTTAATAGCCATCGGGCTATTGACAAGGGTAGCCGTTTTGTTCCAGGTTCCCGTTTTGCTCGGCGCCATAATATTTGTAAATTTGCCAAAAGGACTTCTTTCCTTTAACTCCGAAACGGAATTATCGGTCCTGGTATTATTTCTGCTGGTTTTCTTTTTAATCGAAGGCTCAGGTCCGCTCTCAGTTGACGAGTTCGTAAAAAAACACCCGGAAGACAAATAAAATCCGTAATTAATAATTATTAATTACGGATTGCCGATTTGTGATTTCGAATTTACGATTGTGGATTGAAAAGCAAAATCGCGGTAATCCATCAATCGTTCAAATCATGGTTCAATTGTTTGATACCTACGGCATCACGAAATTGTATATTCATTTTCTATAAATATTCGACACCTACGGTGTCGTTTTAATTTTTACTATTTACTATTTGCTATTTACTTTTTACTATTTGATGTTTGATATTTGATTTTAAAAATACCACCATGGTGGATTTAATCCCGCACATAAATTATGTACGGGACAGGTTTTGAAAGTGGGATTGTGACTCCTGCCTGCCTCCTGCCTGCAGCAGGCAGGTGTGGGCGTACCTTGTGAGTTGGCAGCTATACTCGACTGTTGAGGACAATAAAGCATAAGCTTTGGAGCCATGTCCCGTTGTAAAAACCGGGAACAACGGTCCTTCCAAAATCTCACGTTAGCTTAGCGTGAGTGAAACCCCGCTTAAGGCGGGCAGTCTTATACTTAAAAGTCGTCGCTCAGGAAGCCCATCTTTCGTCACGGCCGGAA
>JAKEEM010000036.1 GCA_022616535.1 Chlorobiota bacterium
ACTGGTTAAGTATTGGAATTCTGATAAGCATGATGTAATGAAGAGCCTAAAACGGATTTTGCTACTAGCAATGGTTGGCTTAGTCATCCTTCTGTTGTTTGTTATCCTGTTCGAAAAGTTAATTATAAAAACCCTTGTTGGGGAACAGGAAGTTGCTTCCCTATTGCTCTATATGATTGTTGTCGCCCAATTTTTTTTACAACTCGCACTGATAACTCAAAAACCTCTTGAATTAGGTTCAAAAACAATATCTATGCTATTTATTTTGTTTATTTGTATTGTCATTCACTTATTGATAACAACAAATTTTATTCAAAGCCACGGGCTATTTTCTGTGGCAGGTAGTCTAATGGTGATTTCGATACTATATAATCTCCTGTGTTTCATTTACACAAGAAAAACCATCTAAAGTGTTTTTTTTAACAATACTAATTTTTAGTACTTATTTACTTAAGAAAACTTATGGTGTTCCGCTCAATCTGCATCCTTCTTTTTTCATCCCCCTTTTTACAATAGTAATTTTAGCAGTTCCCATAATCTTCTCCTTTCTTGATCGTGAGATGTACATATATAATTCAGGTATTGAGATCATAGCGTTTTACATGCTGGTGTTTCAGGCTGGATCGGTATTGGTTCTTCACAAGAGTAAATTAGAATTCTACGAGCATACTCCTAATTTTTCTATTGAAAGGCTTCGTATTTTACAAGTTATAGGCATAGGACTTTCAAGTCTGGGGATTTATATCACGATGCATCAGATTGCTGATTTTGGAGGTATTAATTTGTCAGTTCAAAATCTTTCTGATCTTACTGTTATAAATTCTAAAGCGAGATATTCGGGAATAAGGATTGCATCCGGATTAGGTTTTTATTTGGGTATATTTGATTTTGCTACTGTCATCGTTGGCGGGATTTTATTGGCCGCAAGATCTGGAAAAGTGATAGCTCTTACACCGATATTTTTAGGATTATATAAAACGTATATTACCGGAGCCAGGGCAAGTATTTTAATATCACTGATTTTCTTTTTTACGTCTTTTGTATTTTACAAAGCTTACCTGAATAAGGGCCGATTACCTCTTTTTACATACAAGAGTATTAGATATGCGGTACTATCAGTTATACTGTTTGTATTACTTTTCCTTGTCGTTCAGATGACCAGAGGTGGGGTTACTGATTTTAATCGGATACCTGCAATTCTAAAACATCTTAACAATTGGTTTTTTGCCTATCTGCCCGGCTTTTCAATTTGGCTTGATAGTTACCGGTTCAATGAAGTTCATTTTGGATCGTTTACATTTGCCGGGATATTCGATCAACTCAATATAGCACATCGGGAACAAGGCCTTTATAGAGAGTTTGTTTTTATTGGAAGGAGTTATAGAACCAATGTGTTCACTATATATCGTGGTCTTATTTTGGATTTCCATGTCTTTTCATTCTTGTTGATGTATCTAATGGGTTCTGTAGCAACAATTTCCTTTCATAAATTTTACCAACTGGGAGCATGGACTAATTTTTTTATAATCATCACAATTTATTCTTTCTTTTTATGGCAACATACCGTCTCAATTTTCAACTATAATACAATTCTTGCTGGTGTGCTACTGGCATTTTTTATGGTTCAATTGTCATCCTTCAAGTATGTATATAAGTAGTTATGAGTAGGATATTATTGTGTGTTATCAACTACAGGAATTATGAAATAACTGAAGCCTTTTTAAAAGCCGTAAAGGATTTTGATGCGGTCACGTATGTGCTGGATAATTGTTCGGATACTGCTAAGTATAATAATTTACTCAAATACCAATCAGAGAAAATAAACTTTCTTGCAACTGAAAGGAATTTGGGTTATTTCGGTGGATTCAAATTTGTTTTGGATCATTTGGGAGAAAAACTAAAATCTTTCGATTTTATAATTATTTCCAATAATGATATAGAATTTAATGATGTGTACTTTTTTGAAAAACTAAACAACTATCATTTTGAAAATGATACTGGTTGCATTGCCCCTTCAATCATTATAAAAAACCAGGATATTGATCAAAATCCATTTTTTAAAAACAAACTCGGAGAGGGCTATATCAAATACAATAAGTTTTTTCTTTCGAATTATTATTTGGCGAAGTTGCGTCACCAGCTTGCAACCTTAAAGAAGAGGATATTTGATAAGGCAAAAAGGAGTCAAAAAGAGTGGGAAGCCACAGAAATATTTGCTCCCCACGGGGCCTTCATCATTCTCACCAAAAATTTCTTTAACAGAGGAGGGTTTATCGACACTAATTTTTTTCTATATGGAGAGGAACTTTCAATAGCATATCAATGCTTGAACCTGAAATTAAAAATTATTAAAGAGCCTTCGTTAAATGTCATTCATAATGAACATCAGACTACTTCTGCAAACTATTCCAGATTTAAACATCAGTATCGTAGAGAAGCATTTGATTATATATTGCAACATTATGTAAACAAAACATATATTGAGTAAACAACTAATTTTTCAACTTATTAACAATAGACAAAGAATCAGCTTCTGGGTATTAATAGCTATAGGCTTTTCGATTCCACTTAAGCCAAGCATAAATAGTTTTTTGTTAATTCTTGCATTTACTGTTACTGCTTCGCTGTATTGGTCTGATTTAAAAAAGCAACTCAGGGAAAGAGTGCTTTATATCCCCTTAATGGGTTTTTTCATCCTGTATTTGGCGAATTTCATACTCACGCCTGAAGCTCATACGGATAGAGATACGGTTAATCACCTGACACTCAAAATACAATTCCTTATTGTGCCCTTAATTTTCATTCCACTAAAATTTGACCAAAAACAATACTTCAAAATTTACATCGCTTTTTTTATTTCCTGTCTTGTTATTGTTTTATTGTCGTTAACTTATGGACTATCCCTTGTTATCAAAAGTAATTCATTATTCTATATCAATGAAAGTAACCAGCGAGCGTTTTACCTGCATATGGGTGACTTAATGAGACCTTATTATATTCACCCCTCATATTTTTCTTTATATTTAGTTTTCTTGATTCTTGTCGCCCTTAATTATTTGCATAATTGGGTAGACACAAAGTTTAAATACTTTTTTATCTTTTGTATATTCCTTTTTACACTCTTTATTTTTTTATTAAGTGCTCGTGCTGCTTTACTATCTTTTTTTATTTGTCTGATTACTTATTTTATAGTTACCCTATCAGAACATAGCAGAGTCAAAGTCGTGACTTTTGTTATGTTTATACTTTTTTCATTTGTACTAATAGGTAATTTAAAATATACCCGTGAAAGGATCAGCTTAGCCTATAATGCACTGGTAAGTGGACCTAGCTTATCAGAAACTCATTCTGCAAACTCAAGGTTATTAATTTGGCAGGCAGCGTTTGAGGTGATAAAGGAAAAACCTGTTTTTGGACATGGGATTGTAAATAGAGAAACGCCATTGTTTAAGGAATATGCTAAGATTGGGTTTGTCAGGGGTATAGAGTTTCAGTATAATTCCCATAGTGAATGGCTACAACTCTTGATTGTCTT
Source organism: Chlorobiota bacterium (assembly GCA_022616535.1). Classification (GTDB taxonomy): domain Bacteria; phylum Bacteroidota; class Ignavibacteria; order Tepidaquicellales; family OLB5; genus JAKEEM01. The sequence goes on from JAKEEM010000036.1 coordinate 3,536, forward strand.
TGGAATTGCAGGCCTACTGTTTTTCTTCTTCGTTTTATTATTTCCATTGAAGAAGATCAATTCAAGAAATAAAAAGGTTTTCCTGCTATATTTGTTTTTTTTAATTCTGATCATTATAAATTTCACAACAGAAAGTATGCTTTCAGTTCAAAAAGGAGTTGCCTTTTTTTCATTCTTTTATTGCCTAATAATAAGCATGTCTTATCAAAGTGAACGTTCTGGTTAATTGCATTTTTGAATATCATCCTCAACTTAATGTTGTCTCATAAAATATGTCGTTGGTTTCTATCATAACTGCTACTTATAACTCGGAAAAATTTATTGAGCAAACTATAAATTCTGTAATTAATCAGACCTATCAGAATTGGGAGCTATTGATTACTGATGATTGTTCGAAGGACAATACCCTAAAGCTGTTGGACAAGTACTCAAAGTCCGACTCAAGAATAAAGGTGTTTCAGCTTAGCAAAAATTCGGGGGCTGCTGTTGCAAGAAATAATTCCATAAAGCATTCTAATGGTAGTTATATAGCGTTTCTTGATAGTGATGACTTATGGATACCTGATAAACTTGAAAAACAAATTAAGTTTATGACCAAGGAGGACTTGGCTTTTAGTTATTCATATTATCAGTTGATTAATGAAAATGGTGAATCATTAAAGAAAATTATAAAAGCACCAGACTCGGTAAACTATACGACTTTATTACGAACCAATTATATAGGTTGCTTGACGGCTGTATACAATTGTAGGAAAATGGGGAAAATGTATATGCCGAATATCCGGAAACGCCAAGATTACGCTTTGTGGTTAGGGATTCTAAAAAGCACACCACACGCCAAGTGTTTGAAGGAGCCCCTTGCTTTTTACAGAATAAGAAAGCACTCAATTTCGTCTAATAAGCTTGAGCTATTAAAATTTAATTGGAAGATATATCGGGAAGTAGAAGGGTTCGGGCCTATTCGTTCTTTTATGCGGTTGGTAATTTTTCTCTTTTATTTTGCTCATAAGAAGATGGTTTATGGCATGGAAGGTAGCGCTCATGATGAAAATATCGATGTGTAATTGGCCACTCGGCATTCAAATACTGCCACTCCACAGAAAATTTAAACTTACTCTGGTATGATTCGTTGGAGGTTGTAAGATTTTGAACAAATTTATGACCTTACCGGAAAGTAGATTAAACAGACGTTACCTTATCTGGTTCTTAATTGGCGTTCTCATTGCGCTCATCCCCATTTTTGTATTAGCTCAGGATGCGTCAGTTCCTAAAAAGGAAAAGTTTCATTTCAACAAAGAAGGAGAAGATGCGTATGGGTACACGCAAAGCGTAAAAGTAGGCAATACAATTTATGTCTCTGGTGTAACAGGAAAGGGGGAGATGTCCGGATCGATCCAATCAGTCTACGAGCGAATTGGTAAAGC
>JAKEEM010000037.1 GCA_022616535.1 Chlorobiota bacterium
ATGAGAAATAAAAAGGTATTTTTCATTATCACCGCCTTTATAATTATCTTGTTTATTACGGGATATATTTATTTTAACACTTCGGGGAAAACCATGCTTGAAACTATGGAAAATCCCCCAGGCGTGCTGATAGATGACGATGCCCTTTATAAATGGCTCAGCTCTGAGAAAGACTACACATACTACAAATCGAACGATGCAATTTTGCCAACCTCGGAAGAAACCGAAAGAGCACACGATAACTTTATGCGAGTGCGGTTTAACAAAATCGCTGTGTCGGTCCTTAACGAAGACGGCAAATTGCCCGAAAACGCATCGTTTCCCGATTCTTCAATAATAGTCAAGGAAATCTATTCCGATAAAAACAAACCTGCAGAATTGCTTGCTGTTATGGTGAAGCTAAAAGGTGCGCAAAACTCAGCAGTGGACTGGCTTTGGGCTGAGTATTCCCTAAGCGGTGATGTTGAATATGCTGTAACAAAAAAAGGAAAGGTTTGTGTATCATGCCATAAAACCGGCAATGATTATGTCCGGCTCTTTGACATCCATAAATAAAAAATAAACAAATGCCATGAACTTCATTCCAACAATACCAAAATCGGAGTTACCCGAAAACTCACACAAAATTGCTTCAGTTGGAAACAGGCAGATTGCACTGTTTAACTACAACGGAGAAATTACAGCCTTAGGCAATGCCTGCCTGCATAAGGGAGGTCCAATCGGCAAGGGAAGAGTTTACTACATTAAAGACGAGCTTTGCGTCGAATGCCCCTGGCACGGCTGGCAGTATAACGTAAAGACCGGCAAAGCTCCCGGCGGGTATCTTGACCAGCAGGCAGTTTTTGAAGTTAAAATCGAAGACGATATGATTATGGTTTCGGAAAAAACAATTGTGAACGCCAAAGCCGCCCAGCATGACCATCCCGAAATTGCGGATTTAGTCCAGCTGAAATATGAGACCGGTCCCGGCACAATGAACGTTCTCGGAATATCAACAACTAACTTAAATAAGCGTATCCCCCGCCCGTCGACCTCGGAAGAGGGTTTGAATTACGGGCTTGAGCTTGCGGAAAAAGAGTTCGGGGCTAAAACAAAAATGTTAAAGCTTCGTGATTTGGAGTTCCGTCACTGCGAGGGCTACTACAGTCTTCATGAAAAAGCCTGTACATGGCCGTGCTCCATAACCGACAAAAAACCCGATGACGGAATGACCGAAATCTACAGAGGGTTAATTCTGTGGGCAGATGTTGTGCTTGTAGCCACACCAATCAGATGGGGCAACGCCTCATCACTTTACTACAAAATGTGCGAGCGGCTTAACTGCGTGCAGAACCAGATTACTCTTTACGACAAGGTGCTGATTAAAAATAAAGTGGCGGGGTTTATTATAACAGGCGGGCAGGATAACATACAGCAGGTTGCCGGGCAGATGAATGTGTTTTTTACCGAGCTTGGCTTTGCATACCCTCCGTTCAACTTCGTCGGGTGGAGCAGGGGGTGGATTTCCGAAGATATGGAGCATAATATCGAGGATTTCAGAAAATCACGCTATATGAAGCGTTCAATTAAGGAGCTTGTCAGCAATACAATTAATATGAGCCGAAACTTCAAGCAGATGGATTGCACTAAACTGGATGCACCGCTGCCAAAACGCAAGGATAAGGTGGCCGGGAGCATACAATAATGAGCTGGGTTTGCCCAGGCTGCGGGCGTTCATTCAGAAATACGAACCAATGGCACAGCTGCGTAATAATAAGTGTTGAGAAGCGAAAAGATAATTCATTTTGTGCAGATTGAAATTTGGAAAATTATCGTATTTTCGCCATTAATTGAACAAGGGGTTACAACCCCTTGTTCAAAATACACGCTACAAGCTTTCCCATTAGCTGAAAAAACTCTTTAATTCGTAAACCAGTCGTTCAACACTTACCTGCTCCAAAGGATGCGGAGTATTTGGCAATACGAGAAGTCTCCCGTTTTTGAGCCGGCTGTAAACATCCCCAGTTTCTTCGATTGTTACCATTTTGTCCCTGTCGCCGATTCCTACCAAAACCTCATTTTCAATTAAAGAATAATCATCAATTGTTAGAGTATTTTCCTTGCCTAAATTTATCATCATATCCCGAGTCTTTTCGAGCACAATCTCCCAGTCCCCGCCGTGCCGATTTTTTAATTCCCCGGCAAACTTAGGGACTTTCTCCTTAATCTTTGAAGAATCAAGCATTTTAATTTCACGAGATGAAATTTCCACGCTCCATTTAAATTTAGTCGCCAGCGTAAACACTTTCCCGATTTTCTCAGGATTATTTTTAGCAAGATAAAGCCCTACATACCCTCCCATACTGTAACCGAAAATGTTTATCCTGCTTATTTTATTATCATCCAGCCAGTTCAAAACATCGTTTGCAAATAATTCAATGCTGAACGGTTCAGAAGGAATATCTTTTCCTCCGTGGCCGGAAAAATTTATTGAATTAACAGTGAAATTATTCGCAAGTGATTTTTCAATTTCAGCAAATTGGGATTTTGCCCCAATCGCCCCGTGAAGGAGTAAAAGATTATCCATTCATTTTATCAATAATAATACCGGTTACTTCTTTTACAATATTTTTATTAAACTCATATGGAATTTTAACGCTTTGCTTGACGACTTCTATTTTATCAATCTGCTCTTTGCTTTCAATAAAGGTTAACCTGCCGAGTGATTCAAGGTATTCATCAAGATAAGGTTTCCTTGCTGTAAATATGCTGTATGTTTTTGCGCCGAGCAAAGCGGATTCCCTGTTCATTGTTCCCCCGCCGCTTAAAACAATATCGGCTGAATAAACAAGCTCGAGTCCGTCAACCGCTTTTTCCAGAAACCGCAAATTGCTTTTTTCCCCGATATTTGAATTAATGAAATCCTTGTCCTTTTGCGAACGGCCACTTATTAAAACCACAGCATTGTTAAATGAAGTGAAGTAATTTATAGCATGGATTAATAGTCCCTCGCTTTTTTCGTCGTGATAATTACCAAGCATCCCGGGCGGCCTGATTAAAATTAATATACTGTTTTTATCGATACTTATCGAGTTTCTGAAATTCTCACCCGGCACAAATGAGTTAAGATAAAGTTCCTCCTTAAATCCGTTGTACCTAATCACCTTGTCAAGGTTCAGCCCGGCGGATTTTAACCTTTCATCCGGAATAAATTTCGGAATCAAAAGCCATGTTGAATACCGGTTAAAGATTTTTCTTTCGGTAAATTCATAATCCATCATTAAAATGGATTTAAGGTGAAGCTTATTTGCGGCAAGCAATTGGGTCCTTGAGCCGTGGCTTAAGGCAATTTTGAAGTTTTTCCCGACCGCATATTTTTTTAACTGGGATGAGCGTTCAAACAAATTTATGATTTTATTAATCTTGCTCTTTCCGCCGTGAGCGCCTATTGCAGTGTGGGGGATGTTCCGCATTCCAAGTAATTCCAAAGTCTGTGCAAAATCTCTTGCTGTAACCTCAAAGGGAATATTCCTTTCCTTAAGCTCATTAAACACGGGTATAAAAAGCGGAACGTGAGGCGAATTATCTAAATCAAACCAAATCATATAATTTATGAAAACTTTTTAATATATTTGCAATTCTTCCTGCGGTATTACCGTCCCAGAACTTCGGCCTTTTGCCTTTTTTATAATTGCCGCTTAATATTCTAGTTACCATTTTCATAAGCAGTTCGGTATTTGTTCCTATAACAGTATTTGTTCCAATTGCTGATGTTACAGGTCTTTCCGTATTTTCCCGCAACGTTAAACAGGGAACATTCAAATATGTTGTTTCTTCCTGCAGCCCGCCGGAATCGGTAATTACAAACCTTGCCGTGCTGACCAGTGCAATTGTATCAAGATAGCCTATGGGTTCTGTAAGAACTATATTTTTTGTGTTGAAATAATTTTTAAGAATGAATTCCTTCATTTTTTTTAAGCTTCTGGGATGAGCGGGGAAAACTATTTTTATATCACCGGAAATCTTTTTTAATGCAATTGCAATTTTTTTAAAAACCTTTTTATTATCTACGTTGGAAGGTCGGTGCAGTGTAAGAAAGCAAAATTCATTTTTCTTAAGCTCATATTTTCTTAAAACGTCTTTATGCTTTATTTCATTGTTAAACTTAACAAGCGTATCAATCATAATATTACCTGTAAAAAAAACCTTATTGGAATCGATGCCTTCCCGAACAAGATTTTCATTTGCGTCCGGCGAGGGAGTGAAAAGATAATCCGAAAGCCTGTCAGTTACAATTCTGTTAATCTCCTCAGGCATAGTCAGGTCAAACGAACGGAGCCCTGCTTCGACATGAGCAAGAGGTATATGAAGCTTCGACGTAACCAACGCTGCAGCAAGAGTTGAATTCACATCTCCTACTACAATAACCAAATCGGGACGGCTTTTTAAAAACCTTTTCTCCAGTCCCGTCATTATTCTTCCGGTCTGAACGGAATGAGAGCCTGAACCTGAATAGATGTTAATTTCTGGTTTCTTTATGTTCAGCTCCTTAAAAAAAATTTCGGACATTGTTGAATCATAGTGCTGCCCTGTATGAGCAAGCTCGGTTTTAAAATTCCTTACCTTATTAAGAGCATTAATTAAAGGAGCGACTTTTATAAAATTCGGGCGTGTGCCCGCAATACATGTTATTTTAACAATGCTTCGTTTCAACTAAGAAAGTAATTTAGTATATATTTCTTTCAGCTTAAGGTAATTTTTATCCCAGTCTGCCCGTGATGACGCAATTTCACTGCTTCTTTCTCCGTGCTTTTTAATTAAATCTCTGTTTTCATAGTAGGTTTGCATTGCTTTTGCAAACCTTGGGGAATTTTTCCTTTCAACAATTAACCCGTTTTCTTCATTTACCCATTCCCTTATTGCGGGCACATCAGTTACAACCAGACCCATCCCGCAAGCCATTGCCTCAAGAAGCGAAAGAGAAGTTCCGTCGCTCAATGAAGATGAAACATAGATATCCGCCGCATTTAAAAATTCGGGCAGCTCAAAATTACTCACCTTTCCGATTAAATTAATTTTCACCTCCATCTTGTTTTCTGTGATGAATTTCAAAACGGAATTTTTCAAATCGCCTTCGGAAAGCATAACCAGAAGAACATCCTCTTTATCTTTTGCAAAAATTTTAAACGCTTCCAGCAGATAATTAATGCCGTAAACCTGCTCAAGATACCTGTTAAAAACCACAACAAACTTATCATTATCGATATGGAGTTTAGCTCTTGCAGCATCTCTATCGAATTTTTTAAAAAGGCTTAAATCAATCCCCCAGGGAAAAACCGTGATTTTATCTTCGTCAAGCCCGTAATCATTTATAATTTTTTGCTTAACAAACTCGGCGTCACACTGGATGTGGTCGCACTGGTTCACTACTTTTTTAACAAGCTTCTTTTTAATAATGCTGTTGTCGGGTTCAATCAAAATATCGGAGCCCCACGGCATTGAAAGGTGCGGATGTATACCGGCAAGCGATGCGAGAACCCCGACCTGCCAAACGTATCCCGTGTGAACAATGTCGGGCTTAAATTCATTAAGGACTCTTTTAAAATGTCCGGTTTCGCTGATTAAAGGAAATGATTTAAACGCGGGTTTCTTCGATATAATCTCAAGATTTTCAAGCTTATCGATTTCATCGATTATCTCATTTGCTGCATAGTGTAAAAAAAGAACTTCATAATCTTTTTCAAGCTTGTTCAAAAACCTGAAATCGTGAATCCCCCCGTTAGAGCTTACATATATTACCTTCACTTACTTTCCCCTTGCATAAACAGCCTGTCAACTGGTCTTAAAAATGAATTCTCGAACGTACTCAAAAAAAGCAGCGCGAGTATAAGGACAAAAGGAATTATGGCAATATAGTTTCTGATTTCTTCAATGCTGAAATTAATTAAAACCGAAAGCACGAAGGGAATTATAACCAGGTTTATATAAAGCAAGGGACTTCTATAGCGTTTCCACATTCCGGAGATTAAAAATATCAGGATAAAAATATGAAGCCCGCCGAAATTAAAAACTAAATCGCGGATAATTATATGCACAGGAAGTATACTAATCAGCTCCAAATTCCTTGGGAGATTGAATATAACAAAATAACCGGTAGTGGTCGGGAAGGCATAATCCATTAGCTTATATATTCCAATATACATAACGCTCATTGCAGCTGTGTAAATGATAGTCTTCGGTTTTAAAAGCTTTTTATAATTATACAGCAAAAAAGCAATTATCAGGTATCCGACCGAAGGATGGTTGAGAATTCCCAGCAGGAAAACAAACAAGAGCCAGTTATATCTTTCGGAAACTATGCATATAAACCCAAGGATAACAATCAACAGAACGCTGAAATCCATATAAAAAAACTGTCCATTCATAATAACATAATTCCAAATCATAGGGTAAATAATTATCGCTCCAAGCCAGCAGTTCATAGCGCGGCTTTTAAAATACTGTCCCAAAAGAAAATAGAAGGAAAAAAGTATAAGGTAGCATAAAACAATAGTTATAATAAAAAACAGGGCTTTATCGGGTATCGGCTTTATTAGAAAAACAACGCTCTGAACCGCATTAAACATGAAGGGTATCAGTATTCTGTACTGAATGGGCTTGATTGCCTCGAAATTCAAAACGGCAAAAATCCCTCCGCTTGATTCCACACCGTAAAAATCCGCTTTAACAATCAGCTTGTGGTAATAAAGATAACAAAACGTAAAGGAAACCATCCAGTAATAAATGTGTATGAGTATCGAGGGAAACTTATCATTGGGAATTTTTTTATTCAGAAATCCTATCACGTCTTCCTCCCCGAAACAAATTGCTGCGCTCCAAGCGGAAGCCATTTTAAAAGAGATTCCGCACTTCTGAAAAACTTTGATTTAAAAGGAAAGAAAATAATGTATGCATCCTCGCCCAAAGTAAATCCCGCTTGACTTAGAAGCGACTTTATTTTTTTGTGGCTTAACAAAACCGCATCCCTGTCAAACTCGCACTTTGCAACCGCAAGCCTCGTTAAGGGATTAAGGGGATTATGCTCAAATACCGCAGTTATCCCTCCTTTTTTAAGTACCCTGTGCATCTCATTTGAAAAGTTTTTCCACATTTCCGGTAGAACGTGATGCATAACATTTACAGCAAAGCAAAAATCAAACGTTCTGTCATCATAGGGCAAACGCCCGCCGTCATAAGTTGTATAGCTAACACCGGGATTTTTTTTCCCTGCATTTTCAACTGCACCGGCTGAAACATCGACCCCGCGCAGATTTTTAATTTTATCCTTTAAAAAAAAATCAAGCAGCCCTATACCACTCCCTATATCAAGCACTTTGATGCCGTCAAGATTTCCGAAATTTTTTTCAGCAAGTTTAATGATTAAATCAGCCTTAAGCTCAATAAAAAAATCGACATCCTGTCCTATAAAATTAATGGAATCCTGAACTTCCTTTTTATAGGTTTCTACATAATCATCAAAACTTATCTGTTTCTCATCGTTCAATTATTTATCCCTGTTTTTTTAATTGATTAAAATTAAACTTTTTAAAAGTGCTTACGTATATTAAAAATAAAGTGCTTATCATTGGTATAAGCTCGGTGTAAACTCTAATTTCAGTGTAATATACAATCCAAAAACCGAATATAAGGTAAGGAATCATTGCAAGATTCAAGAGGACAAGCCTTCGGTCTGAAAACTTCTTCCACCTTCCAGTAACAAAAAGCAAAACCGCAAAGATATAAAGTGCGCCGAAATTCAAGCCAAGGTTCTTCATAAAAATTCTGTTGCTAGTTAAATTGGAAAGTATCCTGATGTTTTCATTAACGGTAATTTCCACAGTTCCCCCGGGGTTCGATTCAAAAATAAAGTTAAGCACGAGCTTGAATACTATAAATATGAGTGCTAATATAAAAACATTTAAAATAACCTTCCACGTTAATATATTTTTATAATTAAATAAAAGGTAAGAAAACGCAAGATATACAATAGACTCCTTGTTAATCAGCCCGATTATAAATGTTATGAGAAATGCTTTGAAGTTTTCAGTAACGATAAAATACATTCCGAGCGTGCAAATGAAAATTGCTGTGAAATCATAAAACTGAAACGATTGATTAAGTATCACGTAATTCCACAGCATTGGATATAAAATAACGGCTGAATAGAGCCATAACTTCATCCCGCCTTCAAAATACCTGCTCAGAAACCTGCTGTAAACTATAAGAAGCAGGTAAACTATAAAAACACTGTAAAGGGAATAAATAATTTTCTCGGGAATAAACGAAATCAGCTTAAATGCCATAAACAAAACTGGCATCAACAAGCGGAACTGGTACGGCTTTGCAGTTTCAAACGAAGCCACGGCATTTAAGCTGCTGGGTGAGTTAAAATCCGCGGATTCAATAATCTTAACATAATACAGAACAACAAGGACTGATGAAAGCAGAAAGTAAAATAAATGAATTTTAAGCGGAAGTTTAATGCTCAATTTCCTCCTGCCTTATGAAGCTTATTATCAATTGTAAACTCCTTGTTAAAGAGCTGAATTCCCATGCTTATCATTATAATATACGCAGGAAGATACTTGGCAAGCTCGCCCATAATCCCTTTTAAGAAAAACAAAATTGTATACAATATCAAGCTGAGAAATGAATATTTAAAAAACAGTCTGCTTTTTTTATAAACAATAATGCATAGTATTACAAAAATCAAAACCTGCTCAGCCCAAAGCCTTGAAATAGAAGTCCAGTGCGTAATATTTGATTGAATATTGAACACGACTGTTGCATAGTCGGGCTTGAATCCGAAGTACAGCCTCAACCCGTAATAAGATATACCGAATGCAATTGCGCATGAAGCAATGATTATAATGCTTTTTGCCTTAAACAGCTTCTTTTGCTCAAGCAGATATGCAATATAAAAAACCGCGACGTAAATAATCTGGTCACGGTTTAAAACTCCGATGAGTACAACAAGCGGAAGGAAATGCTCTTTATTTTTAAAAATCAAAACAAGCCCGGCAAGATAAAAAACTGCCGTTATAAAGTCACCTTCCTGCCAGTGGCTTGTAATGCTAAGCGGAATTACTATCTGCAAAAGTAATAAACCGCAGACTGAGGTGATTTCCGTATAGAAATTTCTAAGGAAAATATAAAACAGAAAGTAAAGTAAGAAAAAGACAATGTAGCTTAAAATCTTATACGCTGCAAGATGGTTTCGAATTTTATCCTTAACTACAGGTCTGATTAGCACGCCGAAAAATTTACCGAGCAATGGCTTCATAACCCTGTACTGGTAAGGCTCATTCGCGCCTCCGGAAAGTATGCTTTCTTCGAAGCCAATTCGTGTTTCAGGTATCGGGTATATTATCCTGTTATAAACAATTCTTTGGGAAATTAAGGTTAAAAGAATGATTATAATATGTGCAAACTTTATTTCGCTCAGCTTGAACTTCATTCTTATTTATTAAACTAATTCTTACTTATTGTAATAAATCGGAACGCACCAGTGATTTTTGCTTATCCAGTCGCTGTTCGGGAGCTCATCGTTATGATTTAAAATCCTGTGGCACTGCTCGTCATAAACCTTGCCTGTGGATTTTTCAATCGGGTCAAATACTATATACTTGTAATAGCCTGAAATCATTCCATCCGGCAGCTTTACCCTGTTGGGGTATTGTGAGTCAAGCTTGCCTGCATAATCATTTTTAAAATCGATAATTTCCTTCAGTCTTTCGGCTTGAATTGCGCCAACAGCCGCCTGAAACTCTGTTATTCTGTAATTCAAACCGCGGACTTTGTAATCGAACTTGCCATAATTGCGGAATTTCTTTGCGTATTCTATCAAATCATTATTATTCGATACTAGCATTCCGCCCTCACCTGTCGTGATTGACTTAGTTGCATAAAATGAATAAAACCCCGCATCCCCCCATTCACCCGGATTCTTGCCGTTCCACGATGCGCCGTGCGAGTGAGCGCAGTCTTCAAGCAAAATAATGTTATTAGCTTTACAATACTCCGCAATTTTTTCAATTTCAAATGCAATGTGTCCCCCGATATGGACAACCCAAATAGCTGCGGGTTTGAACTTTTCCGCTTTTTGTTTCATATCATCAAAGCTCATGCATAAATCAAAGCGGTTAGAGTCGACAAACTGCACCTCCGCGCCCGCCTGAAGCGTTACAAGCGGAGTTGCCATAAATGTATTGGAGGGGCACAAAACGGTTTTGCCTTTTAGCTTATAGAACTCCATAGCGGCAAGAGCTGCCCCTGCCCAGCTTGAAAACGCAACGGATGGAAGCTTATTCAGCTCCGACCATTTGTTTTCAAAAAGCTCGGTATAATAGCCCTCGGTCCATTTGTTCGAGGCAACGATTTTATCGAACGCCTCATGGACTCTGGGCAAATCACGCTTATCAAATCCGATGGAAAAATTCATAAATTATAAATTTTCATTACCCTACCAGCTCCTCGCTGGAATCGAAATAATGGTTATAATAAACTTTCTGCTTCGGGTCTTTTATTTCCTTCGATTCAAGCTTTTGCCAGATTTCTTTTGCCGCCTGGGGAATCGTATGCGAAACATTAAACCCAAGCTCGTTTTGTATTTTTTTAAACGACACGCGGTAATCCCTAGCATCAACGTTTTCGCCTTCTATATTTATCGGTATATCCCTTCCGGATGCTTCCTTAATCCCTTTTGCGACAAGATTTGCAACTTCAGTGATTCTGTAATTCTGCGCTTCTGAGCCGACGTTATAAATTTTGCCGCCGACTTTATGCAAATCAGCTTCAATAACTTTAAAAAAAGCATCAGCAGCGTCGTATAAATTCAAAAGCGGTCTCCACTGGCTTCCGCCGAAGACTGTAATTTTGCCTTCCGTAAAAGCAGTCATGGTCATTGTGTTTACGACAAGGTCGAACCGCATTCTCGGCGAGTAGCCGTATAAAGTGGACATTCTCATTATGGTCGGCATAAAAGTGCTGTCCGAAATAGCCATAATGCTTTCCTCTGATGAAATTTTTGTCCTCGCATAAAGCGAAACCGGATTCAAAGGTGCTTCTTCGTCCAAAATATCTTTTCCGACTCCGTAAACACTGCAGGTGGAAGCGGAAATAAATCTTTTAATTACGTTTATTTTAGCCGAAGATGCCACAACCTGCGAGGCAAGGTAATTCGTTTCGATTGTTTGTTGGGGTCTTGCTTTTGAGGCAGGGTCACCCACAACGGCTGCAAGAAGAACGACACATCCCGTATCCCGCATAGATGAGTTAACGGTTTCTATATTCCTTATATCGCCTTCGATTATCTCAACACCTCTATTGTTGGAATACTTCTCAACGGCTTTTTTGCCGTAAATAAAGCTGTCAAGTATCCTTATAAAATAGCCCTCATTAAGCAGTTTCTCGTTAAGAACCGCACCTAAATACCCCGCCCCGCCGATAACCAGAATTTTTTCTTTATCCAATATCAGCTATTCCAGTTTATAAAATTTTTTACATACCTTTCCATAGCTTCCCTGTATGAATACTTTGGCTTCCATCCGAGCAGCTTTTCGGCTTTTTCCGATGAAATAAACCTTCCCTTATAATTCCCTCTGCGGTCTTCGATAAACTTTATTTTTGCCTTTTTGCCAATAATCTCCTCAAGCGTCTTAACAATTTGAAGAACGGAGATTTTCTCCCTTCCGTTGATATTAAAAATCTGGTTTTCAGCTTCTGGTTTCAAGCATGCGGCGTTTCCCTCAGCAAGATCCCGAACGTAAACGAACTGCCTAGTCTGGCTTCCGTCCCCGTGGATTGTAATTTCCTCATTTTTCAGGATTCTTGAAATAAAAATCGGGGTAACCGTTTCAGGTCTTGCCCTTTCGCCAAACGGTATCCCGTAGCGCATTATTGTAAAGTTCACATCGTAAAGCGTTTTATAGTTTTTACAGAAAAGCTCAGCCGAAATTTTTGATGATGTATAAAGATGGTCGGGATTTTGCGCGTAGGGAGTTTCTTCCGTAATACTCTGGTTTTCATCCCCTTCGATGCTTCCGTAAATCCACTCCGTTGATGAAAGCATAACCCTTGAGATATTGTTTTTTCTTGCACATTCAAGGACACTCAAAGTCGAATTCGCCGTGTTATAATTTGAATGCAGGGGATTCTGGTAAAACCTGTTAACGTTGGCTTCAGCCGCCATATGATAAATAAAATCAAAATTTTTAGACGTGCTGGTGAGCTTATCCAGGTCATTTACATTGGCTTTAACAAATCCGCAGTTTTGTTTGTACCTCGGCTCCTCCAAATCATAAATCAGAACCTCATGGCCGCTCGTTAGCAGCACATCCACAACATGCGAGCCTATAAAACCCGAGCCTCCTGTTACAAGTATCTTCATTTAAAATGTCTTACTGTTCAGATAAATCCTGCAATAAATTTTTTAACCTTCCATAAACCGCCTGGTATGAGTAATTTTCAAACATGCTGTCCCTCATCATTTTGTAGTTCCGGGGATTATCTATAACCTTTAGTAAAGCCTCTTTATATTTCTCAGCTGAATCCGGCACCTCGCCAAGCTCATTTATATTATCGCCGATATAATTTCTTAAAGCATAGCTTACAACCGGGGTGTTGCATGCAAGCGATTCAAGCGCCGCGACCCCCGTTCCTCCGAAGTAATCATCGCGGAGTGCAAACAGTACATATACATCGGCTGCAGAATAATATTTATACAATTCTTTATTTAAAATTCTGCCTAAAACCATAACACCTGAATCAACTGCGAGCTGGTAATGCTTCTCCCACGGGTCGCCGGGAGTATTGCCGATAACAACAAGCTCGATTTCGGGGCGCCCGTTTTTAATATCAAGCCAGGTTTTTATCATTACATCCGCTTGTTTATATTCATAAAGCTTCCCGACGTAAAGAATGTATTTCTTATTTAAATCCCAGCCAAGCTCTCTTCTTGCCTGCTCTTTTGGAACAGGGTTCATATATTCAAAATTAACACCTGTGCTCCACAAAATATATGTAATATTTTTATACGCTTTCTGAAAATACGGAATCTGGTTAAGCTCTGATGTTAAAATACAATCTATATTTTTAAACGAAATTTTCTCAAGCATAATATCAAAAAAAGATTTTAATTTTCTCAGCCCGCTTGTTTTATTTACCCTGTAAAAAGGCGACCACTCCCCGTGGTGAGTGGTAATTATTTTGCTCCTCTTAAAAAGCAAAGCCACCATGTAAGAAATCATGTAATGTGTGTGGGGAACGATTAATATCGGATTATTTTTCTTAACCTCTTTTTTAAGCTCAAATAAAAATTTTAACGAAATATCCGCTACATTTGAAATATGAAAAGAAGGAAATACCCTGTATTTCACAAGGTTAACAATATCCTCGTAATATCCGCCGGCGTATCCGTCCAGGCGCCAGACCTCAACCTCATATTCGCTGATATACTTTTTTATATTCTTTCCAAAATTACCGCCGAAGCCGTATGTATAAAATCTTTTTTCCTCGTCCGGCTTGGGCGGTATGTGCTCGGGTTCATAATTATGGCAAATTACAAGTACTTTTCTGCTCATAATAAGCCCGATTGAGCTGTCAAATTTTCTAAATAACCTTTACACAAATTCCTCATTAAAAAACGACTATGAGCATTTTCTTTTATGCCAATTCTGATTTTAGAAATCAGTTCGGGGTGCTCAATAAAAAAAATCATTTTATCCGCGAGGTCTTGGGGTGAATTATTAAAGATAATTCCGCTTATATTGTCCTCAACATATTCCCTGAACCCTTCCAAATCGCTGCATATAACCGGAACAAGCTCCTCATAAGCAATCAGCAAAGGACCGCACTGTGTAACCTGTTTATAGGGCAAAACGAGAACATCGTTCTCTATATAAATTTTATGAACTTCTTTGTAATCAACAAATTCATTAAAAAGCGTAATATTTTTTAAAGTTTTTATCCTTTTTTTCAGCGTTTCTTCGTCATACTTTATTTTCCCGTAAATATTTAATTTGAACTTGACGTTTTTTTTCTCCAAAATTCCCCCCGCTTCAAGCAATATCCCCACACCTTTATATTCTTCTATTGAGCCGAAAAAGAAAAACCTGATTGTGTTTTTGGGTTCTCTCTCTGATTTTACACTAGAAACTTCCTTGTGATAATCTATAATCGGCAGCTGAAAAACCTTCGGCTCAAATCCAAAGTTTTTCTTAAAAATATTTGCCTGAGTTTTACTCACAACGCAAACGTTTTTCAGGGCAAATTTGAGAGTTAGCTTAGCCGCAATGTTCCCGTGTCCCCCCGCCCCGGGGTGTATTTCAACATCATGGACAGTTACCAGAAAATTTTTTATCAGCATTTTTACAAACAGCAGCTGGTAAACCGTGAGAGTATTAAACCAAACAATGTCTGGATTAATTTTTTTTAATCGAAAAATAAAAGCCAGCTCACTGAATAAGCTTAAGGGATTTCTAAATCTCCTCCTTTGAATAAAAACTGCATTTAAACTATTGCACCAGCTTTCGATTTCCTCCGTCTTTTCCCTCGCCTGTATAAAAACCCGTAAATCAATATGCTTACTGAGCTCCTTCACAATAGTAAAGCTGTGGTCAATATAGCTTTCTGATGTTACGTAAACAGCTTTCAATTATTGTTCAATTAAGTTCTTAAGCATATCTTCGGCATTAAGGGTATTCATGCAGGTTACGGTCTTATCGCACCTGGTGAGATAGCACGAGAGGCAATCCATCTTATCCGAATAAATAATTTTGCCTTTGCCGAACACATCAAGCTCAGTATGTGAAGTGGGACCGACAACCACTGCGACATATTTAGACAGCGCAGTTGCAATATGAAATGCAAGTGAATCGGATGTGAAAATTTTATCGGACATTTTTATAATACAGATAAAATCCTCAACCGTATTATCGCATCCCAAGTATATTATATTGTCCCTGTTAATTATTTCACGGGATATTTCTTCATAAAAATCCCTGTCCTCATCGCCTGCTATAATTCCGATTGCGGTAGTAGAATCAAGCCCGCTGAGCCTGTTAACGAGCTCAATATAACCTTCCTTCGTCCATTTTTTATACTGCCACCTGACGCCTCCGCCCAGATTAACCAAAATAAAACCTGCAAACCTGTGCAAAGAGAATTTGTCTTTTAATACTTCGATTCGCTTAAGCTTTTCCGGAGTAATGTTCAGCACCGGCTTTGAGCCGTAATAGCTCAAATTGCATATCTCATGTATGATTTGATGATAGGTCTTATTATTTTTTTTCTTAAAAGAATCTTCGACGCCCATTAAATACCATTCATTTGCTAAATCATTTACCGAGTACGGCTTGCCGTTTATTAAATAGTACCCAAATCGTTCTTTTGAGCTAATTTCCGACATTATTGCGCAGCTTTCCTCTCCGCTATCCAGATTAATCGCTATATCAAAATCATCATTGTAAATATGGCCCAGCTCATCGTTATCAAAGTAAATTTCATCGATTAAATCGTTATCCTTCAATACCTCAAATGATTTCTCTTTCGTTATCCATGTAACCGAGGAATCAAAATATTTTGCTTTCAATGAAGGAAGCAGTGAAGTTGTCCTCAGCACATCTCCAACAGCATCCAGCTTTATGATTATAATTTTCTTGTAACCTTCTTTGTCTCCTTCTATACCCGCATTCCCAATTGGAGGGAACTCACACTCAATTTCAGAATCTCTCTCGTAAAAGCTGCAATTAGAGCAAAACACCCCGTACTCCTTGTTGGCAAAGCAGGGCTTTGAGCCCATAAAATGCCTGCAGTCAAAATGTATGAGGGGGAGTTTCATTTAATTTTTTTCCTGAATTTACGGATAATAAAAGCAAGCTTTAACAATTCAACAACTGCCTGCGAAATCGTTTTTAACGATGCGCCTCTTGCCCTGCCGCTTACACGGTTGTGATAAACCGAGGGAATCTCGTGGATTTTATAATTCATTATCTGAAGCTTCGAGCAAATTTCGCTGTTTATCAGTGAGCTGTTAAGCATAAGCTCAATATTTTGCAGGTCTTTATTCTTGTAGGCTTTTACCCAGTTCACGTCTTTAACATTCATCGAAAGAAAAGCAAGATTAAACATCCTGTTAGCGTATGAAACTAACCTGCGGTAAAGAGTGTAGTCTTTTTGCTCTCTTTGAAATGAAAGAAAGCTTCTATCATCGAAATCTTTGAATTCACCAAGCTCGTTTATTTTAAACTGCCCGTCTGCGGGAATTGCAATCACGTTTTCCTTTTGTGACGCTTTGTAACCCTTGAGCATTGTCGGTCCAATTCCTAAATTGGTCTGGTTCCTCACCGGTTTTATAACACTGTGCGTCTCGCTTAAGCTTTTGATGACATCGTAAGAGTTATCCGTGCTGCCGTCATCGACTGCTATTATTTCATAATCTCCTATCCCGTTTGACAAGCAGAATTCAATCACAGAGTTGATTACATTTCCGACTGTAGCTCCTTCGTTGTATCCGAAAACAATTATTGACCAGCTCTGGTTCGCCAAGAACTAAATAATATTAATTTAATCGAGCTTAATTAACTTGCCTTCGTTTTTTATTGATTCATTAGATGCCTCAAGCACTTTAACGACCTCCATCCCCACTTCCCAGCTTGATGTCGGTCTTTTCCCGTTTAGCACGGCATCGCGGAAGTCCTCTGCAAGATAGCCCAGTGCCTCCTTAATGTTGACTTTTGGTATATAAACATCGCCCACGCGGTAATCGATAAGCAGGCTCTTTTTGTCTTCGTCAGTTCTTACATTATAACCGGTATCGTAAATTTTAACCTTCTCCGTTGCTTCGATATCGTTATAAACAATCATTTTCTTATCGCCGCCGATTAGCGTGTATCTGACCTTTACGGGTGATGCCCATGAGCAGCTGAAGTGTGCTATTAATCCTGAGTTGTAATGCAAAATCAAATATGCAATGTTTTCGATTTTATTTTCGGTATGCGAAACCCCTATTGCCTGAACGGATGCGGGTCTTTCGTCGATTAAATGAAACAAAATCGAAAGGTCGTGCGCAGCTAAATCCCAAAGAACGTTAATATCACTTTGGAAAAGTCCGAGATTAATTCTTGTTGAATCGAAATACAGCACCTTGCCCAAAACCCCGTCGCTGATGAACTTTTTTATGCTGCTTACAGCGCCCGTGTAAAGGAACGTGTGGTCGACCATTATTGTTTTATTCATCTTTTTTGCGATATCAACAAGCCCTTTGCATTTCTTATAGTTGTCTGACATCGGTTTTTCAATAAGGACGTGCTTGCCGTTTTGAAGAAACTCCTTCGCAAGCTCGTAGTGCGTTCTCACGGGAGTGGCAATTGCAACAGCTTCAACCTCGCCGCTTTTTATTACTTCTTCGATTTTTGCTGTAGTTTGAACCGTAGGGTAGTTTTTCTCAACAATCCGCAGGCGTTCTTCCCTCTGGTCGCAGACTATAATTACGGAGGTGTTATCCAAATTGTAGAAATTTCTCAGCAGGTTCGGACCCCAGTAGCCAAACCCTATTATACCAATTTTTAACATTTAGTTCAGTTCAATTTTATAATTTTTTACAAAATATAATGAAATTATAGCCAAATTTTATTTCACTTAAAATGTAATTAATAATTCTGATAATAATTCTGAGCCCCGCTTCAGCGGGGGCGAAAGAATCTCATTTATAATATAGCAGATGAATTATAGCGGGTGATATTTTATTTGTTGGTGGCCGCCGAGAAATCGGGGCTGGCAACACCAACAAACGGGTAACGGCTTTAAAAATCTCATGGTAAATTGCGAAGAACTGCCCGTAGTGTCTGCTCTCCCGAGCAGACAGTCTTCGTGATTAACCAAGTGTCCGTTCGGCGAACGGACGCTACTGGTTAAACCTTTATATCCAATTCTATCGGGCAGTGGTCGCTGCCCATTACGTTCATGTGGATTTTGGCGTCGGTAACCATTCCGCGCATTTCTTTGGAAACGAAGAAGTAATCGATTCTCCACCCTACGTTTCGTTCGCGCGCGCGAGTAAAGAAATCCCAGTACGTATACTGCCCGGTCTTGGAGTTATACTCCCTGAATATATCTGTATAGCCCAGATTAACAATCGTATCGAGCCACGCCCTTTCTTCGGGCAAAAAACCCGTCGAGCCCTCGTTTTCCTTAGGGCGCGCCAAATCGATTTCCTTATGCGCTGTGTTGTAATCACCGCATACGATAATGTTGGTTTGCTTTTTGCGCTTTTTCTCAATGCGATAGAAAAGCTCGTCGTAGAAATCAAGCTTGTATTTAACTCTCTCGGCACCCCTTCCGCCGTTGGGAAAGTAAACGTTGTAAAGCGTAAAGTCCTTGAAATCGGTTTGGATTACCCTGCCTTCATTATCGAAATAAGGATTGCCGAATCCTTTCTTTGCTTCAATCGGGGTGATTTTGGAATACGTTGCAACACCGGAATAGCCTTTTCTTTCAGCCGAGTTGAATTCGCTCCAATAGCCCTTTACGTTTTTGATTTCATGCTCGATCTGCTCCGGCTGTACTTTTGTTTCCTGAAGGCAAATTATGTCAGGGTTTTGGGTCTTTATCCACTTGGGAAAATCCTTCTTCCAAATCGCTCTCAAGCCGTTAACGTTCCAGCTGAATATTTTAAGGATTTTAGCTCCCATCTCTACCTTTTCGAAAACGCCTTTTGTATGGATGCGAATGAAACCCCGAAGAAATCATCTATCATCGCTTTCTGTTCATCGATGGTTTTCTGCCCGGCAATGGATTCATACGGCAAAACAAAACCCGTCCAGTCCCCTTCATGCAGTATTGCGCCTTCGGCTGTTTCAAGTGTATTTGTTTTGCGGACTTCCGGCCAAAGCGTCATATATATGTACGGCAGTGCGTATGTTTCATCACCGTTTGATACACCAATACCCATTTGCTCATCCTGTTCGTCAATCTTGCGCCCGCTGAACCACTTAAAGGCGTTATCGAAATGATGAGGCCAGAGACATATTTTCGTCTTCACCCCGCTTTCAATCCTGTCCCAAAAATCATATAAAAGCAGGTTAAAGTTTGAAAGCTGAATTAGAAAGTCGCCCGCTTCCTGCTGGGTTATTGCCAGAGTCTTTGTTGAATCAAAGCTGTTTGAATCTACTTCAACACCCACTTTAAACTCATTACTCAATACACTCTTTAACTCTGTACCGAGCGCACTTGGAGTTTTGCCGTTAATGTTGAGCGAAAAATACTTATCGTTATCGTCAGCGACTTCCACAATCAGCTTTTCCAGATTACAGCCAAGCTCAAGGCATTCGATAACATCTATTGGCGGGGTGCAAAAGCCCTGCTCAACAACACTCAGCCAAAGGTTATCGTTCTTGGCAATCGGTTTAACAAGCTTTTCGCGGAATTTGCCTATAACCTCGGCAACTGCATGGATTTGCTCACGTGTTTTAATGAATGATTTTTCTTCAAACTGCGGGAAGTTTTGCATTTAGTTGATTTATTTTCCCTTCTTTGCCATTAAATTAAGCGCGCTGCCGACTTTAAACCAGTCAATCTGCAGCTTATTCAAAGTATGGTTAAGCATTACTTCGTCTGATGTACCTTCGGAGTGTTTTAGAGTCATTTTAACCTGGCTGCCCGGAGCAATGTTCTTTACATCCAAATCAATTTTATCGTCCTCGCGGATTTTATCGTAATCATCGGAATTTGCAAACGTCAACGGCAGCATACCCTGTTTCTTTAAATTGGTTTCGTGTATTCTTGCAAATGACTTCACAATTATTGCCTTGCCGCCAAGGTGGCGCGGCTCCATTGCCGCATGCTCCCGCGATGAACCTTCGCCGTAATTATCCTCGCCAACTGCAACCCATGGAATATTTTTTGCCTTATATTCACGGGCAACATTGGGGAC
>JAKEEM010000038.1 GCA_022616535.1 Chlorobiota bacterium
GGTTCTTCGCGTTGCATCGAATTGAACCACATGCTCCACTGCTTGTGCGGGCCCCCGTCAATTCCTTTGAGTTTCAACCTTGCGATCGTACTCCCCAGGTGGAATACTTATTGCGTTAGCTGCGACACTGAGTTTTATCCCAACGTCTAGTATTCATCGTTTAAGGCGTGGACTACCAGGGTATCTAATCCTGTTTGCTCCCCACGCTTTCGTGCTTTAGCGTCAGTAATGGACCAGAGGACCGCCTTCGCCACTGGTGTTCTTTCTGATATCTACGCATTTCACTGCTACACCAGAAATTCCATCCTCCTCTTCCATACTCAAGCCTTGCAGTATCAAAAGCAGTTCCAGAGTTAAGCCCTAGGATTTCACTTCTGACTTACAAGACCGCCTGAGCACCCTTTACACCCAGTAAATCCGGACAACGTTTGCCCCCTACGTATTACCGCGGCTGCTGGCACGTAGTTAGCCGGGGCTTACTTTTGAGGTACCATCATACCCGCCAGAGGCGGGGGTTTTTCCCTCACTACAGAGGTTTACAAGCAAAAGCCCTTCATCCCTCACACGGCGTTGCTGCTTCAGGATTTCTCCCATTGAGCAATATTCCTTACTGCTGCCTCCCGTAGGAGTCTGGACCGTATCTCAGTTCCAGTGTGGCTGATCATCCTCTCAGACCAGCTACTGATCGTTGCCTTGGTGGGCCGTTACCCCGCCAACTAGCTAATCAGACGCAGGCTCATCTTCAGGCCCCGAAGGTTTAACAACTGTCTCGATGTCGAGCCGCTGCATCATCTGATATTAGCTCACCTTTCGGTGGGTTATGTCAGACCTGAAGGCAGATTACCTACGTGTTACTCACCCGTGCGCCACCGTTGTTAAAGTATTGCTACCTTAACTTCAGTTGACTTGCATGTATTAGGCACGCCGCCAACGTTCGTCCTGAGCCAGGATCAAACTCTCCGTAGTAATTTTTTACATATCGTGAGTTTGATTCCCCGACTTTATCGGGATTTCCGAATAATCGGAAACAGATGAACTCAAGAAGAATTCACGCACACAAACTTTAAATTTCTTTTTTCGTTTGCGTGTTTGGGTTGTTGAAAGAACGTAATTATACTTAAGTTTTGAAACAGGAAGTATAATTAAACAGGACTGCAAAATTAACCGCTTTTTTAATGAAAGTCAAGCAAAAAATTGAGTTATCGGCTCAAAAACAACATTTTTACTTCGTCTTAAGATAAGCTATCTGTTTTAAAATAAGGAATGTATCAAGGCAGTTTTTTATGAAATTTTTTTTAGTTTTTATTTTCTAGATTAAACTTCATCCTCCGGGCTAAAAATACTTTTTTAAATGGTGATGTAGTTTTACTACCCTATAGGGTGCTGAAATTATAGTTTCACGGTATTTCTTAACTATTAATCTAATTATTATTTGATTTTACAAGGTTTTTTATAAAATTTCATTAAATTATTACCCAATAAGGTATTATTTTTTCTTAAAAACCCTAAAAATAAAGTTGCAAGGTAATGTGTGAGATAAGTTTACCGGTAAGATATAAAGTTATAATTGTACCAGCACACCGGTACATGGTGGTAACTTAATCCTGATATATAGCGCTGTTATCCCCAAGGGACCCCGCCGGTGTGCTTTCTATTCTGCGCTGCATTAGCTTGCCCGCTTTAGGCGGGAAGAATCTCTTTCCCACAAATGCAAATACGATTTTTTTTTGAATTTTCGAATGTATTCATTCTGTATTCATTTATAGTGAAACAACTTTGTTTTTTAGTGCATTCACCCTTCCATTTCAATAATATTCTCAAAAATGTATTTTGCAATTTCTCAGCCGAACTTAATTTAAAATGTTATGGCAATTACTTTTGGCAGGTTTTCTGACAGTTTTAAACCAAAAGCAAAAATAGAATACTGGAACCAGTGCGAAAAGCTTTTTCAGGAAAAAAAATATCTTGAAAGCTACGATGCTTTTT
Organism: Chlorobiota bacterium; assembly: GCA_022616535.1. GTDB lineage: Bacteria > Bacteroidota > Ignavibacteria > Tepidaquicellales > OLB5 > JAKEEM01. The sequence continues at coordinate 1,987 of JAKEEM010000038.1, forward strand.
TTAAATATCTTAAAGATGATGAGCTTAACAATGTTAAGTTATCTAAGAACGATGAAAGGATTGATTTCGAGCTGCTACAGGGGTCAAAGATAATATCAGGATATATCGGTGATGGCACAATAATAGCTGAAGCGGATATAGCTGAATTCGATAAGCTGAGTGTTGCGGTTATGAGAAGACTGATGGAGTTAAATTACACGCTTTTCTATACACGCTTTGCGCTGAAGGACAACAGGATTTGCATAAAATTTGATTCAACTATAACCGGCGGACCACCGAGGAAATTATATTATGCATGGAAAGAGCTTGCTATGCGAGCAGATAAACAGGATGATTTGCTTGTGGAGGATTTTGCTTCGCTAAAATCCGTTGGCAATGCCCATATTGAGCAACTTCCGGATAAAGAAAAAGAAATTAAATATAAACACTATAAAAAATGGCTCGATGAATCATTAAAAAGAGTTTCCGAGCTTAATGAAGATTCAATTTCCGGCGGAATTTCTTATCTGCTGCTAAATGCTGCTTACAAAATTGATTACCTCATTGCTCCAGAAGGAACGCTGATGAACGAGCTTGAGAAAATGAGCTGGCAGTATTTTGCGCGTGATAATAAGCCGTTCGTGGAAAAAAACCGGAATATTAAGGAATCACTCCAGAAACTTCTTGAAAAACCAAAAGATGAAGTTATTAAGGATTTTTACAAAGTTACATCAACTTTCGGAATTGCAAATCCCGCCCCTCACCAAAGCGTTGTTGACCTCATCAATAATAACATAAACAATGTTAAATGGTATGTTGATAATAACTACACCGATATTGCAGTTGTTATATATGAGTATATAGCAACCTACAGCTTGTTCAGCTACGGCTTGCCAAAACCCGATGCGAAGCTTTTCCATTTGCTTATCAACATAGTCGAACAGCCGTTTTTTAACGAACTTGGATTCAATGAAGTTTATTTTGATAATTCGAACAATAAATTCAATGAACAATTAATAAAGGATAAAATAAGCGGGATAATAAAAGAGGAACTTGAGCAATACCCGGAGTTAAAGTTCAGTACAGATAACTTAAAATTCGATAGTTTGATTAACTTCCTCCGCTCCTACATTTTGGAAATGCAGCAATTGAACTTTAACAATTAAACTCAATGGATGCACAGCATATAATAGACAAATTTCAGCCGATTATAATTCAGATTGCCACTCCCCAGGGCACAGGCACGGGTTTTTATGTTAAGGAGCAAAACTTAATTGTGACAAATGACCATGTGATAAAGGGAAATTCCGAAGCCGTGATAAACGGCAAAATTTTTCAGAAACAAACTTCTCCGGTGTTTTTTAACGACCCTAAATATGACCTTGCATTTATTAAGGCACCCGAAAGCGTTGAGCTTCCCGAAATCAAGCTTGCAAGCGGTAAGCCCGTGAGTGATGGTGATGCTGTAATTGCAATAGGCCACCCCTACGGGCTAAATTACACTGCAACAGAAGGCATTGTTTCCAAGTCAAAACGACTGCAGAGAGGAATAAATTATATCCAGATTGATGCAGCTATTAATCCGGGCAACAGCGGCGGACCGCTTGTAAACTTCGACGGTGAAATTGTCGGTGTTAACACGTTCATTATTGCCGGGGGCGATAATCTTGGTTTTGCTTTGCCGATTGAGTACCTTGAAGAAGATTTTAACGATTACAAAACCCACTTCGGCAAATATGCTATGAAATGCCACTCATGCGGGTTTATAGTAACCGAGGAAAACATCGACGGCGAGTATTGTCCGAACTGCGGCACAAAGCTTGAGCTTCCGGGTTTAAAAAAAGAAAAAGAATATAAGCCAAGCGGCGCAGCACTGGTTGTTGAAACGATTTTAGAACAGCTTGGAAAAGATGTTAAGCTCGCACGGCGCGGTCCATATGGCTGGGAAGTCGAAGAAGGTACAGCAAAAATTTTTATTAATTACAACCAGGACGGCTTTATTGTGTGCGATTCAATTTTATGCACCCTGCCTAAAACTAATATAGGGCCTATGTATGAATTTCTTTTAAGGGAAAACTACAGACTTGAGAATATAATGTTCAGTGTTAATAACCAGGATATTGTGCTTTCAACCTTTATTTATGACCAGTATTTGACATACGAAACAGGACTTGAAACTCTAAAAAGACTTTTCGCAAACGCCGATAAATATGACGGAATTTTGATTGACCAATACGGCGCACAAAGGCGTGTTACCGATGATAATTAATAAAGATGATAATTAATAAAGATGATAATTAAAAAAGATGATAATTAAAAAAGATGATAATTAAATTGATTTGGAGCAGAAATGGATTTCGGAAAAGTTAGCGTTAAGGAATTAAATGAGATTGATTTTACCCTTCCCGATGACCATACAGATACAGAAAAATTATTTGCATCATTAAAAGGAAAAAAGAAAAAGCAAAAGGTTTACGTTGGCTGCGCTAAATGGGGAAGAAAAGAGTGGCTCGGGAAAATCTACCCGCCTAAGACTAAAGAAAAAGATTTTGTAACCTACTACGTAAAGCAATTTAACTCAATTGAGCTGAACGCCACGCATTACAGGATTCCCTCGCCTGATTCAATAAAAAAATGGAAATCAGACGCCGGCAAGGATTTTAAATTCTGCCCGAAGTTTCCCCAGTGGATTAGCCACATCAGGCGACTGAAGAACTGTGAGCGCGAAAACGACCAGTTCTACGGTGCAATTGACGGCTTCGGTGAAAATCTCGGGACTTGTTTTCTTCAAATGGCTCCGAATTTCACTCCAAAAAACCATAATGATTTAGAAGCTTATGTTAAATCGCTCCCTAAAATTGTTGATGTATGCGTTGAGTTCCGCCAACCTGAATGGTTTAAAGATACTGAAATAGCAAATGATACTTTTGTAATGCTGCGCGAGAACGGTTTGGGTTCCGTGATAACCGATACAGCGGGCAGGCGTGACTGCGCGCATATGCGACTCACCAGTCCAACAGCATTTATAAGGTTTGTCGGCAATTCACTGCACCCCAGTGATTTCAAAAGAGTTGATGACTGGGTTGAGAGACTCAAAAAATGGCTCGGCTCGGGACTTGAAACGCTTTATTTTATGATGCACATGCATGACGAGAAGGATTCACCGGAACTTGCTGCATACACAATCCGCCAGCTTAACAAAAAATGCGGGCTGGATTTGAAAGAGCCTCTGTTTTACAATTCTCCTCAAAATTAAACCTTTTGATATTTTTTTTCATAATTAACTGTAATTTTTGGGTTTAAATTCGTGTCTGTTTTAACAACATGATAAGCCTAATTTCTTTATAAATACACTAAATTAAAATTTTTCAAGAATTTAATACGAAACTGCTTATACCCGCTCGAAAGTTTTTATTTGTAAGAAAGGAGGTTTAAAAATGCTAAAAAAATCATTTCATCACATTATAGCAGTTTTAATCCTTTTTACTGCTGCACAGGTTTCATTTTCACAGTATCAAATGTATTACGCATACAGTATAATGCACTATTACCCTCTGCCCGGATATTATAATAAATATTCAATTGCGCGGAGCGGTGAAAATGAGTTAGCTAAAAAAGCAGTTGTTATTCGAAATGCCAGCATTGAAACTGCCGGTTATGAATACGAGGAAGCAAGCTATGACACAAGCGAGAGATATGAATATACTACTGCAAGCGTTGAGGAGAGTTACTTTGCCGATATGACACCTCCGGTTTCATCAAAGACAAGTATCGGAGTACCGCCTCACGGTTATAAATACTATGTTGAAAAGCCGTCATCATATCGTCCTATCCGTGATTTTCGTGTTAGCCTGTGGCTTTCGAATCAGTATGCCGCCGATGACTACGACCATATAGCATTCAACGAACCATACAAGTAATATTTTCTAAACACAAGCTGTAAATACATTTGATAAATTCTAAAGGGAGCAATTGCTCCCTTTTTGTTTATACGGCGAATGAATAATTTTGTTTATCTTCACGGGTAAACAAAGTCACTTGGGCAAAAAGAAAATCGAATTAAGCCGCTTTGGAGTTTATGCTTATTTAAAGTATAAGAGAAAAATTATTCTCATCAAAAAAGTAAGGGGTCCCTACAAAGGCAGGTGGGATTTACCCGGAGGGAAAATCGATTTCGGCGAAACACCTGAAGAAGCGTTGGCAAGAGAAGTTCTTGAAGAGACGGGATTGAAGCTTAAATCCCTTGCATTAACTAATGCGATTGGATACAACAAGGAAACTTCAAAAGAAACCTTACACCATGTTGGCATAATTTATAACTGCGAAGCAAGGAGTTTAAGAGGGTTAAAATATGAGCCGGACGGGAAGGATTCCTACGGAGCAGAGATTTTCACCAAAAATCAAATTAAAAAATTAAAATTAACTCCCTTGGCAAAAAAGGTGTTGAGGTAAACATTGTCAAAAGCTCGTAAAATACCATACTTAAATCCCAACCAGGTACTTAATGTTTGCCTTGAGAAGATTCTCCGTACAAGGTTTGACGAGATGATTTCGTTCGAGCAGGGCACAATCGACGGCACTGATATAGAAGCACTGCACGATATGCGTGTTGCCTCGCGCCGTGTGCAGGCGGTTATGAAAATTTTCAGGGCTGCGTTTCCAAAGAAAAAATTTAAAACCGAATATGCTGAAATTAAAGGACTGATTAGAGCTCTCGGCGAAGTAAGGGATTACGATGTGTTCATCGATAAGCTTGAAAAATACAACACCGCTCACCCCTCGGATGATAAGCGCGCCTTCGATTTGCTTATAATTAGAAAAAAAGCCGGGCGTGAGCAGAAAAGAAAATTTTTAATTCAACATATTAATTACTTAAATAAAATCGGCTATAAAGAGCATTTTTACCGTTTTATTTACACTGCTATATAATGAAAAAAATTTATCACGTTAAAACAAAGGAATCACTTAAGGAAAATATTAAAAATATCCTTCCTTTAATGTTCGATGATTTTTTTTCGCTTAAGGACGAGGTCGTAAATTACCCGCTTAGAAAAAACTCTCTGCACCAAATGAGAATTTCCGGCAAGCCGCTGCGATATGCAATGGAAATAGGGGAATATGCCTTCGGCGGAGATTTTAAAAAGTGCCTCGAAGAAGTAAAAAATGCTATTGAGCTTATGGGCGAAATTCACGACGCAGATGTAATGATTCCCGAAATTAATCTGCACGTTAAAGAAATAAGATTGTTTAACCGAACAATAAACGACCCCGCCGCAAGATTTTCAACTAAAAATCTAAGGGTCTTCATCACCGAGCTTAGAAATAGCCGCAGGAAAATGTATTCACAGCTTTGTGAAAAACTGAATGACTGGCAAAATAACGATTTCAAATCAAAGGTCATTCAGGCGATGGAATCAAAAACTTTATCTAAGCTAACTCTTATTAAATAGCTATTTTCACAATTATTTATCGGATTTTATGAAGTTTTGTCAGGTTTCTGTCAGAGTAAAGTAAGCTGTAAATTTAACTTTGTGTGTGAATTTAAAGAAAGGAGAAACAAAATGTCACACACAAAAACAAATTTTAAAGTTTTTTTATTAATCATTGGATTATTAATTCTGAGCACGAGTTCTTTTGCTCAATATTTTTTAAAATCCTATGATTTTCCCCCGGTTTCAACCAGAACAGAAGTCGCTTATTCCATCGAAAGAAATTTTGACGGAACTGTAGCCGGAAGATGGTCGGTTGCCGGTGTTTCCAATTCAACTCCCAACGCAGGGAGCTTCGATTGGCTCTTTTTAAGATTAAGCAATTCAGGCTCTGTTAGCTGTGCAACGCTGCTTGGTTTTTCACTTGCTGATTCCTGCTTTTCGCATGTGCAGTTAAGCTCTTTGCCGAGAAGGAATGTTCTTGCAGGATTTTACCGCGCTCCCAACGGCTATCAGAAAGCTTCATTCAGCATGCTTGATACCACATGCTCACATTTCTTATCAAGGCAGATTCTTGATTCATTGCGTCACGAATACAGGCAGGTTGTAAAAAACCCTTCGGACGTATTTACTTTGACAGGACATATTCAGGTTTACATTTCACCCGGCGATTATAAAAACCACATTCTGGCTTCCCAGTATTCGCCAACAGGTTCATTAATCTGGGCTTTCAGGTATTTGCCTCCTTATCCATGGATTGATGAAAGGGCATATTCAATCACTTACCAGCCCTTTGACGGAACGTATGCAATTACAGGGATTACAAACCGCTTCACAGGTCCCGCAGGTCCCTATCAGGTTTTCGTAATGAAAATCACCTCAGGCGGAATACCGATTTGGTATAAAGGTTACAGCCCGATGCCCGGTGCTCCTTCCCAGAGCAGAAAAATTATTGCAATGCCTGACGGCGGATTTGTAATAACAGGATTCAGCACGGCGTATGACCCCTTTGGAGATGTTTATACATTTCGCATAACATCGGCAGGCGCAATCGTTTGGTCAAACACCTACGGTATGCCCGGTATTTCCGAATTAAGCGAAAGCATTATCTACCAGGCTTCGGATATGTCGCTTGTTTATACTGGGGCAGCAGCACCTTCGGGTACTGAAGACGTTATTCTTGCTAAAATCACTGCAGCTGCAGGTTTGCCGGTTTGGACAAAAAGATATCCGAATACTGCAGGTTCTGACAGAGGTTATGACTTAAAAGAAGCATCCACTCCCGTTGGTTACAGTGCAACAGGAAGGTTATTTCACCCGACAAGCGCAAGCGATGACCCGCTGTTTTTAAAAACAGATGCTTTCGGCAATGTAACTGCAGTTTGCCAGGATTCGACATTCTTCCAGCCGAGACCCGGCTACTGGACTGGCGACTGTGCAAGACAGCCGTTTCAGCTGAGCGATGTGCAGATTACTCCCCAGGTTACAAATCCAACCCCGGTTGAAAGAGCGCTCTGTGGTACGGTTACAGGCATTAGTTCTTATAATGAAACTCCGAACCGGTTTGCTTTAAAACAGAACTATCCCAATCCGTTTAATCCAACAACAGTAATTGAATTTTCAATTCCGGAAAACAGTAATGTATCGATCAGCGTTTATGATGCATCCGGGAAGGAAGTTGCTGTGCTTGTTAACGGATTTAAGACAAAGGGAAATCATTCTGTTGATTTCAACGCATCAAATTTCTCAAGCGGTGTGTATTTCTATAAACTTAAAGCTGATGGCTTCGAAGAAACTAAAAAGATGTTGCTTGTAAAATAAATCATTTAATTTAGAGCAAAGGCAGTCACTTTGACTGCCTTTGCTCTTTTAAAGGAGGGTAATAAAAATGAGTAATTTAAATTTCAATTCTAAAACAGTTTTATTCATAATAATATGTTTAATAGCATATTTTTTGGTATTCGATAATGTGCTGTTTCAAAATATGCCCAAACAGGTTGAGACAGCAAGCAATCCTGTTGAAAGAATCAAAAAACCACTGAAAGGACCTGAGCTTGAAAAATGGTATTTTTCAGACTGGCACCAGCCATATGATAATGTTTTGCCTTCGGATGTAATGAACAGGATTTGGAACGGTATAAATGAGCTCCCCGATGAAAGGGAGTTCGATAATCCGCCTACACAATGGACTTGCATAGGTCCCAAAGGTATGAAAGTAAATCCGAATATAAAATGGTCGGGAAGAATTTTAGATATCCAAGCATCATTTTCTGTCCCTGCTTACATTGGCAGTGCGAGCGGCGGACTATGGGCTTACAATATGTCAACTTCAAACTGGGTGCCTCTTACTGATAGCCTGACAAGTCTTTCAATAGGCGCGTTTTCTATGATTGTCGGCGGGTGGCTTATCGGTACAGGTGAACCGTACGTTCGGCGAGGTACAGGATTATGGAGAACGACCGATAACGGCTATAACTGGACTAATCCGGCTATGAACCCCGGTACAAACCCCAATCCTAAATGGTTTTATAAGATAAAGGAGGATGGAACGTGGGGTTATATTGGATATATTCACGCTGCTACCGATACAGGTTATTACCGTTCAACGAATTTTGGAGCATCGTGGACGAGGACTCTTGCCGGTGAAACCACTGATCTCGCTCAGCATCCAAACAGCAATGTCTTTCAGGATTTATTCACTGCCGTTTGGGGAGGAACAAACCAGGGTATATGGAAGTCCACAGACCTTGGTGTTAGCTGGACTAAGCTTTCGGGAGGCTTGCCAACTTCAAATATAGGAAGAACCTCTTTGTCATTCTCAGTCAGACTTAGCTCATACCCTCTTTACACTGCTCTTTATGCTGCCATAGCAAGGCTTGATAATAATCAGTTTATGGGGGTGTATAAATCTACTAATAGGGGAGACAATTGGACTAACGTAACTTCTAATTTGCCTGCAAATATTTTTGGCAGCCAGGGATGGTATGATAATGTAATCTCTGCTGAGATATATCATCCCGATACTGTAGCTGTCGGCGGAGTAAGTTTATACCGTACTTTCAACGGGGGTGCAAGCTGGTCACTGGTTAATGATACTAACGTGCATGCAGACCACCACGCCGCATACTTTAATACGGGACTGTTTGAATGCAATGACGGAGGACTATCGTACTCAAGCAATGGCGGAATCAACTGGTCGACTTCTTTTAATGAAATTCCCATAACGCAGTATTACGGATTTGATGCGGGGACAAACAATCCCAATGTGATTTTCGGCGGTGCGCAGGATGTCGGAATTTCAGGAACTGTAAACGGCGGAGCAAACTGGAACATGGTTCACTTCCCGGGTATTGGAGGCGATGGAGCAGGTATTTCAATCAATCCTGCAAACTCATCCGATATATTTGGGATTCTCGGAGTTTACGGTGGAGGAATTGCCTTCCAGAGATTCCGCTCAACCAATACAGGCCAGACCTGGAGTGCTATTAACAGCGGCATTTCTTCAGACGGAAACTGGGCGCCGAAAATAAGATATGAAAGAAATAATCCGCAGACATTATATACCAATGCCAATAATTATGTGTATAAATCAACTAACAGCGGAACAAGCTGGACTGCTTTGAATTCAGCCCCGTTTGCCTCGCAGGTAACAAACCTCACCGTGGCAAGATTCTCAGGCGGCAGCTCTGTGGTTTATGCATGCCTTAATTCTTCAGACCCTGCAAACAAGCTTAAAGTATATGACGGCGGAAGCTGGTATGAACGTTCAGCAGGTTTCCCTGCAAATACAAGAGTGAGGACTGTTGCACAGCACCCCAGCAATAACAACAGGGCTTATGCTTTGATGAACGGCGTTGGTGTTCCGCCCCCAAACAAAATATTTAAGACGTTTAACCGCGGTGTAACGTGGATTGATATTACCGGCAACCTGCCTGATTTACCGCTCGGTGATTTAGTGCCACATCCGACAGATACAAACATTCTTTACCTTGGCACAGAGATGGGATGCTATAAAACAACAAACGGCGGGGTAAGCTGGATTAAGTGGAACACAGGTATGCCAAAAGCAAACATCATTACCGAAATGACGTACGTTGACAGCACCGCTATAAACGGAAAATTCTATGTTATGGCGGCATCATACGGCCGTTCAATATGGCTCAGACAAATAGATGATGCAATAACCGGCGTAGTAAATAATAATAATTTAATCCCAGGACACTTTGCACTTTATCAGAACTATCCCAATCCGTTTAACCCGTCTTGTAAAATAAAATACAGCCTGGCTAAAGAGTCAGTAATTAAGCTGACTGTTTATGATATTTTAGGCAGGGAAGTAAGAGTTTTGATAAATGAAAAAAAACCCGCCGGCAATTATTCACTAGAGTTTAATGCAGAAGGTTTATCAAGCGGCGTTTATTTCTATAAGCTTAAGACAGACAGCTTTGAAGAAACTAAAAAAATGCTGCTTGTAAAATAACTAGTAAAATTAAATTTTTTTAATAGAAAGGAATTACAAAAATGAAAACAATAAAAATATTTTGTTTAATGATGGTTATAATGCTATTGATATTTCTTACTAATAAATCTCATTCCCAGTGGTTTCCTGTGACATTAGGAGCGAGCATTGAGCTCAGAGATGTATACTTTATAAATCCAGATACAGGTTTTGTATGCGGTGAAAACGGAATCGTTCGAATGACTCAAAACGGCGGCAGCAGCTGGTTTAATACACAAAATCTGGGTATAGGTTCCTGGACAAACTCGATATTTTTTATAAATTCTGTAACGGGGTTTATTGTAGGCAGCGCCTCCCCGGGTTTCCCAATAATACGGAAAACTGTTTTTGGCGGGTTTGCCTGGAATGTGGTTTTTTATGCAACAGGAACTATAAACAATCTTCATTCCGTACATTTTCCTGATCCTTTCACGGGTTATGCTGTCGGGAGCAACGGTGCCATTCTAAAGACTACCAATGCGGGCAGCAACTGGTTCACACAGACATCAGGGTTTTTCGATGATTTTAATTCAGTATTTTTCACATCTGCTATGTCGGGCGTGATTGTTGGATACAACAAGATACTGCTGACGACCAATGGCGGTGACAACTGGACAAGCCAGACTGTTAGCTATAATTTGAAATCGGTTTATTTCATATCTCCAGCGATAGGATTTGCTTCGGGAACATCAGGGTCTTCTGGTATCCTGCTTGAAACACAAAACGGTGGGAGTAGCTGGATGACTCAAACATTTGGAGCGCCTGTTTATGAGCTTAATGCCATGTTCTTTACTTCATCAAGTGTTGGTTATGCAGTTGGTGGAGCGGCCGTAATCCTAAAAACTGTAAATGGGGGCGCTAACTGGAGCCCGCAAGTGTCAGGGGTCGGCAACTGGTTACGTTCCGTGTATTTTGTTGATGCCAGCACAGGCTTTGTCGTCGGTACATCCGGGACAGTTCTTAAAACTACTAATGGCGGAGGAACACCTGTAGGAATACAGACTTCATCATCAGGTATTCCAGAAGAATTCTCTTTATTACAGAACTATCCGAATCCATTTAATCCAAGTACAGTAATCAGTTATCAATTAGCCGATGACGGGTTTGTTACTTTGAAAATATATGATGTGCTTGGAAAAGAAGTGGCAGTTCTTGTTAATGAAGAATTGAAAGCAGGCAGTTATGAAACAAAATGGAATGCGGGCGCATTTACAAGCGGAATATATTTTTATAAGCTGCAGTCAGGTGAATTTTCCGAGACAAAAAAAATGATTTTAATAAAATAATTAATAGAAAGCTGGAGATAATAAAATGAAAGCAATTATATTTTTCGCAATTTTATCTTTAATTTTTATAAGCAGTGAGCTTCACCCTCAGTCAATTCCTGATTTTACATCGGGGATGGTTTATAACCCTGCGGGCTCCTTTGTAGTAATGTGGAATTCAAATAAGATATTCAAGCATGCAAACGGTTCATTGACAGCGGAAGAAATAAAAGAAGGCGGCACTGCATCCATTATCGGGGTTCAGGGAGCTATCTATAATCCTGTAGGTTCTTTCGTGGTTTTCTGGACGTCTAGTAAAGTATATAGGCACGCGAATGGTTCATTAACAGCAGAAGAAATAAAAGACGGCAGTTTGTCAATAAGTGCAATCAGAGGAGCTATCTATAATCCTGTAGGTTCCTTTGTAGTTCTTTGGAATTCAAGCAAGGTATATCGCCATGCAAATGCTTCGCTTACAGCAGAAGAGATAAAAGAGGGCGGCACTGCTTCCATAGGCGGCCTAATTGGAGCCCTTTATAATCCTGTAGGTTCCTTTGTAGTTCTATGGAATTCAAGTAAGATATACCGTCACGCAAATGCTTCGCTTACGGCGGAAGAGATAAAAGAAGGCGGAACTGCGTCCATAAGCGGGGTTCAGGGAGCAGTTTATAATCCTGTGGGTTCATTCGTAGTTCTATGGAATTCAAGCAAAGTATACAGACATGCAAATGCTTCGCTAACCGCGGAAGAAATAAAAGAAGGCGGAACTGCGTCCATAAGTGGAGTTCAAGGAGCAGTTTATAATCCCGCAGGTTCCTTTGTAGTGCTATGGAATTCAAGCAAAGTATACAGACATGCAAACGGTTCATTGACAGCCGAAGAGATAAAAGACGGCAGTTTATCAATTGCCAGCGTAAGAGGTGCTGTCTATAATCCCGTAGGTTCATTCGTGGTACTTTGGAATCCAAGTAAAGTATACAGACACGCCAATGGTTCGCTTACGGCAGAAGAGATAAAGGAAGGCTCGTTAACTCTTGCAAATGTTCAGGGAGCGGTATATAATCCTGTCGGTTCATTTGTGGTAATTCTGAGGCCGGATAAAATATACCGTCATGCAAATGGTTCTTTAACTGCGGAAGAAGTAAAGGAGAACGGAACGGCTTCTATATTCAGCTATGCTCCCGCAAGCGTTTCTGTTGTGCAGGTAGTTATTCACCATAGCCGAGGTTCCTCGGCGGGAATTGTGGGTAAGCCCGCTAAAACTCCTGTTACTTTTACTGGTTCCTCGTGTGCCTCCTCAGTAATACCTGTATCAACAACACCTGTACCGCATTCAACTATCATAGGTGCGGCACAATCTACCAATTCTTCTTTGATTTTGGGACCGTCTCCGGTATCAGGAACTGTTGCAGGTTACTCAATGAAAATATTTGGATACTTGATGACGGGCATTCAGCAGTTTAATGGTGAAATTCCAAAAGAATTTAAACTTATGCAGAACTATCCCAATCCGTTTAACCCTTCAACAACTATAAAGTTCAGTTTACCGGTATCATCATTTGTTAAGCTAGAGGTTTATGATATTACGGGAAAAGAAGTTATTCAGCTAGTGAATGAGAAATTAGATGCCGGGAGCTATTCAATTCGGTTTAACGCATTAAGTTTCTCAAGCGGCGTTTATTTCTATAAGCTTAAGACAGACAGCTTCGAAGAAACTAAAAAAATGCTGCTTGTAAAATAAGCAGTGTTTAAACTCCCCCTAAAACCCCGCTTAAAAGGCGGGGTATTTTTTTAAGCAATACTGATCATTTTAAAATAGATTACAAATAAATTCTTTTGTATTATTGTATTAATCAATAATAAATTTCTATGAAGACCTTTAAAACTATTCTGGTATCACTCCTCACCTTCATCACTTATTCAGCATTATCCCAATCTCCTATTGATACAGTTTGGAAGGGTTCCATTGATATTATGGGAACTGAAATTGGAATCATTGTTAAGTTTAAGACAGAAGCAGGAGTTTTAAGCGCTAAGATTGATATTCCAGAACAAAATGCAAATGCTTTAGAGCTTTCAAAAGTATTATTTGAAAACCCCAAAGTCCATTTTGAGCTTGAAGCGGGTCCCCGAACTGCGGTATTCGAAGGGATTTATTACGTTGATTCAATTTCAGGCACATTTACTCAGCTTGGAGCAACGGGAAGATTCTGGCTTCTAAAAGGCGGAGCTGAAAAGAAAGATTATGAAACAAAATTCCCTGAAGACCTTCCATACAACTCTGAAGAAGTTACTTTTACAAACGGTGAAAACTCATTTGCCGGGACTTTAACTTACCCTCTCACACAGGGCAAGCACCCCGCAGTTGTTATGATAACCGGAAGCGGTCCGCAGAACAGGGACGAGGAAATTTACGGCTTCAAGATTTTCGCCGTAATTGCCGATTATCTTACTCAAAACGGAATAGCTGTATTAAGATACGATGACAGAGGTGTCGGAGGCTCAAAAGGCAAAACGGTCAATGAATCCACCACCGAAGATTTTGCAGGAGACGTTCTTACAGCAGTTGAATACCTGAAAACCCGCGATAACATAAATGCTGGGCAGATTGGCTTATTCGGGCACAGCGAAGGGGGCATCGTTGCGTCGCTTGCGGCCGGTAAATCAAACGATATTGCTTTCATTGTTCTTATGGCAGGAACAGGTGTTATGGGAATCGATATAATCAGAGAGCAATCGAAGCTCATTATGAAAGCAGATAACTCGACCGATAGGGAAATTGCAGGCTACGAAAAAATGCTTGACAAAGTCTACGAAGCAATAAGGGATAATAAAAATCTTAATGATATTAAAGAGCAAATCAAAAATGATATTATTGAAAACTTCGACGACCTGCCCAAGGAGCAAAGAAAGGGAATTAAGGATAAAGAAAAATACGCAAGTGATGTTGCCGAAATGACAATTGCGCAATTCAGCTCAAAATGGATGCAGTATTTTTTAAGATATGACCCGTATGATGCGTTAACGAAAGTAAAGTGTCCCGTTTTAATGCTCTTTGGTGAGCTTGACCTGCAGGTTTCACCCAAGCAAAACGAGGAACCAATGCTTAAAGCATTGAAATACGGCGGCAACACGGACTATAAATCTGTAATAATTCCCAAGGCCAACCATTTATTTCAGGAAGCAGTAACGGGTAGTCCCGGCGAGTATGCATCGCTTAAAAAGGAATTCGTCGGGGGATTTCTTGAAACGGTTTCCGATTGGGTTTTGCAAAGGGTAAGGGTTGTAAAATAATGCAGCTATACATTCTTCGACATGCAATAGCAGTACCAAGAGGAACACCGGGTTACCCGAACGATGACCGCCCGCTGACTGAGGAAGGCATCGCAAAAATGACAGAGGGCGCAAAAGCGATTAAAGAAACAGCCGGCTCGTTTGATTTGATTATCTCAAGCCCCTTAATCAGAGCGCTTGACACTGCTAAAATTACCGCCGAAGCCACCCGTTACGAAAACCAAATAATTATTACGGAACATTTGCTGCCGGGCAGTCCCCAGCGGACTTTGTTTAAGTTCATTGCTGATTACAAACATCTCGAACAAATTCTGCTTGTGGGACACGAACCTCATCTCGGTTTCATTGCATCTAAACTGATTGGAATTGATGACTCCGTGATTGAGTTTAAAAAAGGTGGAGTCTGCAGAATAGATTTGGACGATATGCCTCCGAAGAAAAACGGAAAGCTCATCTGGCTCCTTCAGCCCAAACAGCTCCGCTTAATTTCAGAAAAAATAACCGATACAAATCAATCCGCCGCTGATGACTAACCCCGTTAGATTTGAAGATATCTCACGGGGTAAACCACGCCTTGCCGCAATAGATATAGGCACAAATTCATTCCACTTAATAATTGTGGAGGTTGATACATCTACCGGCAAATTCAATACGCTTGGGCGCGAAAAGGAAATTGTCAGGCTCGGCTCAGGCTCAACCGATATGAAACTCCTGCATGAAGATGCTGTTGCAAGAGCAATCGATACGCTTAAAAAATATAAGGGCCTTGCTGATTCAGCCGGGGCCGAAGTGAGAGCCATCGCAACAAGTGCCGTGAGGGAAGCCATTAACCAGAATGAATTTATCAAAAAAGTTAAAGAGGAAACGGGAATTAAGATTGAAACCGCATCTGGAGTGGAGGAAGCGCGTTATATTTATCTCGGCGTTCTGCAGGCGCTGCCTGTGTTTAATAAAAGAATTCTGCTGATTGATATCGGGGGCGGAAGTACTGAATTTTTAATAGGTTACCAAAGGGAAATCGCCTACGATAACAGCTTAAAGCTCGGTGCAATCCGCTTAACTCAGAGATTTTTTAAAGATAAGGAAACCAACTCCAAGTCAGCAAAAGCATGCAGGCAGTTTATTCAGGGTTATATGTCACCCATTACAAGGGAGTGCGCCAGATATAAATTTGATACGGCGGTCGGTTCATCTGGCACGATTATGAACCTTGCCAACATCATCAATGTTAAACAAGGGGGCTCGCCTGCGGCGCGCCTGAATAATTTTACCTTTACCAAAGATGAGCTTTATGAAGCGGTGGAGACGATTCTTGATGCCAAAAACGAAAAACAGCGGCTTAAAATTCAGGGGCTTGACCCAGACAGGGCGGATATTATCACAGCAGGCGCCTTAATCGTTGAGCAGATTTTTAAGGAGCTTAAGATTAAGGAAATGGTTGTATCCGAATACGCTTTGCGCGAGGGCATTGTGCTTGATACGATTGAAAAAAAATACATGCTCAAAAGCAAGGAGCATTTGAGCGATTTGCGCTATAAAAGCGTTATGCACATTGCCGAAAACTTCCGCATTGAAAAAGAGCATGCAATGCACGTAACCGGGCTAGCGCTTAAAATATTCGACCAGACGAAGAAGCTCCACACTTTGGGCAGCACGGAAAAGGAGTATCTTGAAGCGGCGGCTATACTGCACGAGGTCGGCTCATTTGTTTCGCACTCGCAGCACCACAGGCACTCATATTACCTGATTCGGAACTCCGAAATGCTCGGCTTTACCGAGGGCGAGAAGGAAATAATTGCAAACATTGCGCGCTATCACCGCAAAAGCCACCCCAAGGCAAAGCATTTGGATTTCGCGAAGCTTAGCACAGAAGACCAGCTTATCATACGCAAGCTTGCCGCAATACTCAGAGTGGCTGACGGGCTTGACCGCTCGCATACCTCCTCGGTTAAAAATATTGAGACTAAGTATGATAACAATACCGTTACGTTTAAATTAAGCGGCGGGGACGGGAAAAATCTTGAGCTTGATATTTGGGGCGCCCAGAGCAAGAGCTCACTCTTTGAAGAAACGTTTGAGTGTAATGTGAAGTTTGAACCCGTGAGATAGATTATCTCATGGGTTTGAGGCCCATCCCTGACCCAAGTACTTTTTTTCCACGTTGTTGGTGTTCCGCCAAAGGGCGGACAAGTGTTCACCGACAACTAAATTTAAGGGTCTCCATGCCAAAGGCAGGCACAGCATTTTTGGTAGTCGTCCAAGGAACTGCCCGTTTCGCAGGTCTACCCGGCATTAGACAGGCGGGCCGTACGTGATTTCATTTTTCAAAAAACTATTCGCTCCATTTTTTAAGTGATGGAGCTATACGCTGTCCTTGTGTGTTGCCTGGTGCGCCAGTCTTCTTTTGCGGGTTTGGCTTTCTTGCAGCATCGCTGTTATCGCAGGAACTGCCTGCAAGCGAATTAGTTGCACAGTTCCACCAGTCTTTAACATAATTTAAATGCTTGTTGAACCAGTTGCTTTTTTTCTTGAAGTCAGCAGGGTTTTTTACTGCATCCAGCCCATCCTTCATATGCTTATCGGCGTTGAACTCATCTTTTTTGCCTGGCTCCGAACCCTTGCCGGGGTTATTGGAATCTTTTTTGTACTTTGCAACTTTTTTGAAGAAATCATTAGCTGTTGAAAGCCTTGCCTTATACAATGTTGCGGACGGGTCCTGCGGGTAGCTCTTAAATTCTGTTACATTTTTCAGTTCTTTGCCGTCGCCGCGAATCATCCACCCGAAGTTTTCCATCAGCTCTTCTTCACCGGCATTTGTGCCTGTAAATTTTACCGATTTAAATCTGTATATTGGATAAAATTTTCCGTCATCTGCTTTCAATACGTCGCTGCCCGGCTCATCGATAAAAGATATTTCGATTTTGCTGCCGTCTTTTTCAAACATTGTTATCCTTCCCTTTTTATCGCGTGTGATATTTACCGATTCCGGTCTGTAAAGCTCCAGCACAGATTTCCTGTATCCCTCAGGCATAAGCCTCATATAAAATCCTTCTCCAATGTATGCCCAGTTACCGGGGTCAACCTGTTTTTTTATCATATTTGATGGCGGTTCGCCGCTTAGGACTGCCATCCTTTCAATATCTTCGAAGCTTGAAGCAGGGTCTGTTATTTTCCCCCGAAGGTCTTTGTAAAACTTGGCTGTTGACCTTACTTCATCCGGCAGCAGGTCAAGCGGAATATCTTTAATGCCGATGCTTAGTTCGGCAATTTCCGCTTCAGTAAGCAGCGGTTTTACACGAAGCTGTAATCCCGGGTCAAGGTCTGTAAACTTTGCGCCGTAAATGATTGACCACAGCAGAAGCTGAATATCTTTCTGTGCTATTTCGGGATGCTCGGCAGAGCGTGTTAAAATATTTATTACCAGCTTATCAAGCTTTCCTTTTATGGGAGCAATAAGATGCCCGCTGCCTTTTGTAGGACCGTGACTCCCCGCTTTAAGGCAATAGCATTGAACAACCATCCTGTAATAACCGGGTCCAAGCTCCGAATTATAATCCGCCGGCTCGACCGGGTCATAATATTCATCGATATCGCTTACCCAGAACGATACAGGGTATGCATCGTCAATTGATGTGGTAATATTTTTTTCTTCAGCAATATCGGGTAAGGCAGTTTTTTTATTAAATCATCAAACTGCGCCTTTGATATTACCGGTGCAAATAGGATTATTAGAAGAAGGATTTTCTTGAGCATGATTTTGGAGTTTATGTTTGTTGAATACACAAAAATACACAAAATAACTGTAAGATTATTCTGTATTGGATATAAAAGCGGCGAAGATGGGAAAAATCTTGAGCATAAATCATTTACCACCCATTTACCATCATCTTGCATTTATGACTTGACAAAGTAGTAATAAGAACACTATATTTGTGCGAGTATGCCTGCCTGCTGCAGGCAGGGGAATCCCTTAATCGAATGATTCCGTTAATTTTTCAAGTGAGGGTTTAAAAATTTTAAAATTTCGCCATTTTTATCACCCTGAATTGCAAAAAATGCCGTTTCCGTTAAAAATTAACCAAAAATTTCATCCAACTTTACATAATATCGGATTTGGGTAGTGCTCGGTTTTGAATATGTATTTATTTGTCGTTAAAAACGCACATTATTTGTCGCTTGGAATTTGCTTTTGATTAAATAAATTAGTATCACGCTA
>JAKEEM010000006.1 GCA_022616535.1 Chlorobiota bacterium
ATTTTTTTGGATTCCGAAGATGACTTCTCGAAATAATCATCCTTTTTAATTCTGTCTTCGTTAATTTTATCGAAAGCTTTGGTTTTTGGATTCAGACGCAGAACTTCGTAATAAGAAATGTTCTTCGGGTTCAAAACGCGCCAGTTAAGGTAAATGGTTTTATCTTTAATCCTTGCAGAAAAAACCGTCAGGGCGTCGGTTGAGTCATCTTCCGGGTCCCCGGGGTCCTCTGAAAACAGACTTGGCTTTTCACTGAAGCCTTCTTCACTGAAGCCTTCTTCGCCGAAGATTTCAGTTTGGCTGAAGCTGGAATATGAAACGAGAGCTAAAGTTAGTATAAATTTTATCATATTTTAAACATTTTCATGCAGGAAATTGAGACGTTTTTTTAATCTTTTTTCACTCATTAATAATTTTTCTTTATCAAATATTGCCTGTTCCTGGGAAGTAAATGTCATAATATATTCATCGCTCATTACAATTGCCTCCTCAGGGCATACTTCCTCACAGAAGCCGCAAAATATGCAGCGAAGCATGTTGATTTCAAACTTTACCGGATAGCGTTCCTTCTCCCAAGAAGGCGTTTCAGACGCCTGAACTTCTATTGCTAAAGCAGGGCAGACCCTTGAACACAAACCGCATGCAACGCATCTTTCCACGCCGTTTTCGGCTCTCACCAAAACAGGACGGCCCCTGAATGCAGTAGGCGGATTCCATTTTTCTTCCGGGTACTGCCTTGTAAACTTAGGCTTGAACATCTGCTTAAGTGTAAGCCAAAGTCCACCGAATATCTGGGGCAAATAAGTTTTTTCAAGTAACTTTAAATCTTTGCTTCTTACCTGCTCGATTTCCGCCATATATCGTCAAATTCTAATATTTAAACAATCTCTGGTTATTAATATGTTCCGCTAATTTACAAATAAAATCAATGAGACCCTTCCTGCTGCTGCAGGCAGGCGCTGCTTTTTATTTCACCAATACCATTTTTTTAACAGAAACATATTCGCCTGCCCTTATACTGTAATAATACATTCCCGAAGATAACCCCTTTGCATCAAAATCAACCTCGTATTCTCCGACTGGTAAATTTTCATTCACCAATACTTTAACTTCTCTTCCTAGTATATCGTAAACTCTAAGTGATACATGCTCACTATTTGGAATTGAGAAGTTAATTTTAGTAGCTGGGTTAAACGGATTCGGATAATTCTGAGATAAATTAAACTCTTTTACTATTGAGCTGATTTGCTTAATACCAATCGGTGCAGTTGTTACGCCAAAAGTAACCGGTGAGCTTTGCTGGCTCGGATTCGATACCCTCTCAACTTTCCAAGTAGAAGTTGCACTTCCCGTTCTGCCGGGTAATTTAGCGTAGTAAATATAAATTTGAGAATTGCCTGGGGGATATAATGCGGTAGCGACTGTTATACCGATTGCATAACAAATATTAATGTCGCATATTCCCACGCCTTCCCAATCAGGAGGAACATTAGACGTTATCATTACTACCCTGAGTGATTCGGCAACACCATATGGATTTGTTACCGTTGCATGTGATTTTGCTTCTACTGAATCAACATGAAAAAATACCCATTCCGGGTCAGTCCTTACAAATCCCGGGTTTTGCGAAAATAAGTTAAAAGAAAAAAGTAAAAAAACTAAAGCTAAAAAAGACAGTTTTTTCATACTTAAAATTGAATTTTAACAAATTTAGAACAATTCTTATAGAAAATCAATTAACATCCAAGTGCTGAACTAATGCTAAAGCGTTATTTTATCAATTCTTAACTATATGGAATTATTATTAGTTAGCCAAAGTTATGAATATAACTGCCCTCAGCAGGTAATATTAATTTTACTTAAATTCTTGTATATTTGGTAAATAATTATGGAAAATCTATTCAGCGATAACTTTCCGTTTAAAGTTTATTTCAGCTTAAAGCCGATTATTGACCGTATTTGGCAAAAGCTTGAAGACTCGCCCAATCCTTATTTCTCCGAAATCGCCCGAAAAATAATGCGTGATTTGGAAAATGCGCCCGAATTGTTTGAGCCGATTTACGATTCTCAGGTGCTCGAAAAGCACCGCGACCTTGTTGATGCAATTTTCTCAGCTGTTGTCTCACAGGCAGGCAGAGAATTTGATTATTATGCGGCGGTTACCCCTTTTAAGATGGATGATATTTATTTTGAATCCAATGCATTCAAAAAGCTCAAGCTGTTTGAAAATGATAATTTCTTAAAGGGCATATCTAACAGGGGTTCGGTGGTTAATTCAAGATGGCTTTCTGAAGGTAGGTCGGTTTATGCATACATTACCATTTTAAAAAAGTTTTACAATATTGATTTTAACTTTGAATATCCCGTCATATATAATTACACGGATGAAAATACCGGCCTTGAGAGATATGCAAGAATCAGGATGTTTCCATGGTTTGCCGACATAAAGAATTTAGGAGTGGTCAAACCGATTTCAGAAGAAATATTTGCTAAAGTTAAGGATGATATGTGGAACCTGGATTTATGGAGCGAGCTGATTGATATTAAAAATTTTGAGTTCTACGGATTTCTGCTCTTTAATGCGGTTGATATTACAAATGAAGAAATTATTTCGTCTCTTAAGCATGATTTAATCGAAAAAGAAACGCTGCTTGTTCCTCAAAAGTTTGGACTTGTCCAGCACAAATTAAGGTCACTGCTGAAAAAGCCCGATATAATGATAGGCATTGTTCCGCTGACCGGTAAAAATGACATTAAATTCGAGCACAGCGTTAAAATCGGAAACAGCTTTTTGCTTGACGAGAAATGCATGGGCAACTGCTGCGGTATTACCGATTCTGTATATGAAAAAGTTCTGACGAAACCTGAGATTACCATTATTAACAACTTGGACAATTACTCCTGCGGCTCTGTTGAAAAAGGGCTGAAAGAGCTTGGCGTTAAAAACATTGCGCTCGCTCCTTTAGTTTATGAAGATGAAACCATAGCAATTATGGAATTTGCTTCTCCGAATCCTGATGATATAAACGAATTGAATGCATTGAAGCTTACTGATGTGCTTCCTTTGTTTGCCTTATGTGTAAAGCGCAGCCTTGAGGAGTTCGATACGAAAATTCAGGCGGTTATTAATGAAAAATTTACCGCAATACATCCTTCGGTCGAGTGGCGATTCCGAAGAGCAGCGATGAATTATTTAAAGGCGGAGCAAAAAGATGAATTTGCCCAAATTGAAGAAATAGTGTTAAAGGATGTTTACCCGCTTTATTCGCTTTCGGATATCAGAAACTCCTCCAACATCAGAAATGAAGCGATACAATCGGATTTGAGAGATAACCTAATGCTTGCAAAGGAAGTAATCAGCTCTGCGGGATTGTATAAGAATATGCCCGTGCTTGACCACCTTATTTACAGAATCGATAAAAGAATCTTGGCACTTGAGGCGGGACTTCATTCAGGCGACGAGGCGGGCATAATCTCTTTCCTGAAAAAGGAAATCGAGCCGTTGTTTATTAAAATAAATACATACGGCTCTAAAGTTAAAAACGCTATTACTAATTACAACAATTCGATTGATAAGAATCTCGGATTTTTATATAATAAACGCAAGGACTATGAGTCAAGTGTTGCCAGGCTGAATGAATCAATTGCAGAGCTTGTTGATGAGGAGCAGGAGACAGCGCAAAAGATTTTCCCGCACTATTTTGAAAAATACAAAACCGACGGTGTTGAATTTTCTATGTATATAGGAAGCTCTATTTCAGAAAATGAAAAATACGATGCAATCTATTTGAAGAACCTGAGAATCTGGCAGTTTCTGCTGATGTGCAAAATTGCTGCCCGTGCAGAGCAAATCAAACCGAAGCTTGAAATGCCCCTTGAGCTGGCGCATCTTATTTTAGTACAGAACGTTCCGCTATCTATCAGGTTTCATTTAGACCAGAAAAAATTTGACGTGGACGGGACCTATAACGTACATTATGAGATAATGAAAAAAAGAATCGATAAAGCAGAAATAAAAGGCAGGGAAGAACGCCTGACACAGCCCGGAAAAATAGCCGTTGTTTATACTCAAAACTCGGAGGCGCAGGAGTATATGCAGTATATTGACTATCTGCAATCTAAAGGCTATCTGGACAATGACGCAGAGCAAATCGAGCTTGAGAACCTTCAGGGAGTTTACGGGTTAAGAGCAATCAGGGTGTCGGTAAATATTAAATCGGATGTTTTTAACGGTGAGCTTTCCAAAGATGAATTAACCAAAGCTGTAAGGGAGCTGGCTGCGGCGGAGTAAAATGGAAATCTGGAAAAAAATACTTATTGGGTTTGCAGCTCTTATAGGTTTTGTTTTAATTATGAACTTTGTTGTAATGCCCTCATACGTAAGGCACAATACGCTTGTTAAAGTCCCTAATGTAATTGGTTTAACATACGAAGAAGCTAAGAATAAACTGGATGATGCCGGGCTTGAAGGTCTGGAGGGCGATATACGCTATGACCCGTCAAAACCAATCGGCACTGTGCTTGATCAAAACCCTCCGGGCGAGCAGACTGTAAAAGACGGTAGAAGAATCTACCTTATTATCAGCGGGGGAGAGCAGCTTTATGACGTGCCTAACCTTATCGGAAGAACTTTGCGTGAGGCGAAGTTTATTCTGGCGCAGCGTAACCTTGTAGCTCAGGAGGTTGAGTTTAAACCTTCGGTACAATATCCTGCGGGTATAGTCCTGCTTCAGCTTGAGCAGTCGGGCTCGAAAGTTAAAAAAGGTACTAAAATCGGCGTTGTTGTCTCAGCAGGTATGGAATCGGGTGATATTAAAGTCCCGGATGTTACGGGTAAAAACATCGAAGAAGCCAAAAAACTCATTTTACAAAGCAAGCTTACTGTCGGGAAGATAAGCTACCAGCCCACAACCAATGTCTCCGTTAACGCCGTTATTGACCAGTACCCGAAGGGCAATTCAATGACAAGGGAAAACCAGAGAGTCGATTTGTTTGTCAACAAAGAGGTAAAGACAAAAATTATAATTGAAGGCGAAGAAGACGGCTTAAAGGAAACCAAAGAGATTGATGAGGATTTGAAAGACAAAATTGAATACAAAAAAGATGAGCCCAAAAAAGATGAAAAGAAAAAAGATGACAAGAAAAAAGATGAAAAGAAAAGAGATGACAAGCCAAAAGCTACAGATAAAAAATCTGATGTGAAGCGTGAACCCTCCGATAAGGATAAAGATAAAAAAAGTGAAAAGAAAACCAACCCAACTACTCCCAAGGATAGAAAAGACAGTGAAAAAAAGGATGAGGATAAAAAGGATGACGGAGGAACAAAGTTCTGATTTAATTTGAAACTTCTTGCCCCGTCAATACTATCTGCTAATTTTACAAAGCTGCAGGAGGAAGTTAAGCTCGTAGAATCTGTCGGAGCAGATATGCTCCATTTGGATGTTATGGACGGGCATTTTGTTCCAAACATAACTTTCGGGCCAAAAATGGTGAGCGATATTAACCGCATGACGAGTCTGCCTCTTGACGTTCATCTGATGATATCAGAGCCGGAAAAATATGTAGAAGATTTTGCAAAAGCGGGGGCTGACTGGATTTCAATCCACTATGAAGCAACAGACCACTTAAACCGCCTTGTAAGCCATATAAAAGCCGCGGGATGCAAAGCCGGAGTTGTAATAAATCCTGCCACCTCAGTGGATGTGCTTGACGAAATTTTGCCTTACGTTGATTTTATCCTGTTAATGTCAGTTAATCCGGGCTTCGGGGGGCAGGAATTTATCGACACTTCCCTGAACAAAGCTACAAAGCTTAAAGAAAAGCTGGGTCATATGAATAAAGACGCATTAATCGAAATGGATGGTGGGCTTGGCTTGAAAAACGTTCAGCAGGTTAGGGATTCGGGAGTTGATGTTTTCGTATGCGGAAACTCGATATTCGGCTCGAATAACCCTTCTGAAACGATAAAAAAAATGAAGGCTATTATTAATTCTTAAATTCTATTTCATTGTGAACAGAGTCGAACTTATAGTGAGCGGAGCCGAACTGTGAAACCTGCCTTTACTTTCAATGAAATAAGAGAAGCTGAAAAAACCATTATCGAGCGTGACGGTGTTCCGTCTTTGCTGCTGATGGAAAATGCGGGAAAGAACTCCTTTGAACTCATATTTCCTAAAATTAGCGACTATGAAGTTTACATCCTAACAGGTAAGGGAAACAATGCGGGTGACGGCTTTGTAATTGCAAGGCATATTGCTATAAATAGCATCGAAGCAAATATTGTTTTTGTTTCTGAGCCGGCTGAATTAAAAGGCGACGCGCTTGAAAATTTCGATATTCTGAAAAAGCTCGAAAGTGAGTTGATTAATTTCATCTCTTTTGATGAATTTAAAAAGAGCGTAAAGAAAAGTTCGAAGCTTTTAATTATAGATGCAATTCTCGGAAGCGGTGTCAGCGGAAAATTAATCGGGAACTTTGAAAGTGCAATTAATTTAGTAAATAAGCTAAAAAGTATAAATAAAAAATTAAGGATTGTTTCGGTTGATGTTCCATCCGGCTTAATGAGCGGGGAGCAGGTTAATCCCATTATTAATGCCGATTACACAATAACAATGGGTGCTGTAAAAACTGAAATGTTGTACGGAGAAGGAAAGGATAACTGCGGTGAAATTTCCGTTGTGCCAATTGGAATAAGTGATGATTTAATTGAAAAGTATAATTCATACAATAAATATATTGCAGAGTTTGATGATGTAAAAAAATTATACCCGCGCCGCAGGAAATCATCATACAAATACTCAAACGGCAAAGCATTAATTATCGGCGGCTCAGCGGGATTATCAGGCGCAGTGATTATGAGTTCGCTCTCCGCATTAAAGTCAGGTGCGGGAGCTGTTCTTGCTGCATTTCCCAAATCCATATCCTCTCATTTCAGCAAAAAGCTTTACGAGGTGATTAAAACCGAACTTGATGAAACCGCTGACGGTTCAATTGCAAAGGATTCTTATGATGCTGTAAAAAAAAGAATCGATAAAGCCGATGCTGTTTTAATCGGTCCGGGGCTGTCTTTGAATCCTGAAACGAAGTCGTTTCTGTTTGATGTTATAAAAAATTGCAGAAAAAATTTAATAATTGACGCAGACGGACTTACACTGCTTGCAGAAGATACTACGGTTTTGCTTCGCAGGAATTCCGAAAGCGAGATTATTTTAACTCCCCATATTGGTGAGTTTTCAAGATTAAGTGGAATTGATTCTAATGAAATTGCGTTAAACAGATTTGAAACAGTAATAGAATTTTCTTCCAAGTATAAAGTTAACATTGTAATGAAATCTGAAACTACTTTTAGCTGTCTAACAAACGGCAAAATTTTCATCAACCCAACCGGTAATGAGCTGCTCGCCTCTGCCGGCTCAGGTGATGTTTTATCGGGAATACTGGTTTCGCTCCTCGCTCAAACGGGCGATGTTTATCGAGCCGTAGTATGCGGAAATTATTTGCATGGCATTCTGGCTGATTTGTATGCTGAAAAACACGGCAATAAGCAGTCCGCCTCACAGCAGGATTTAATTAAGCTCATTCCAAAAGCAATTTCGGAAATTCTTAGTTGAAGGACTTTTTTAAATATCATTTTCCCTTTATTGCGTGGATGCTTGCAATATTTATCCAGTCAAGCTTTCCGGCTATTGAGCTGCCCAAAGTCGATTTAATCAGCGCAGATAAGCTTGTTCACGCGGGAGTATTCGGCTTACTTGCGGCATTTTGTTTTATATCATTAATCCACACAACAAAGCCGAACGTTTTCAGCAGCAAGCCGCTCTTATGGTCGCCTGTGATTAGCATTCTCTATGCAGCATCGGATGAAATTCATCAGTATTTTGTCCCCAACCGCTCGGCTGAGGTGCAGGACTGGGCGGCGGACGTTTTGGGTATAATTATTGCAATTTTGGTTATTAAATACTTCCTTAAAAACAGGTATTTACTTTTTGGAAGGACCTTAACTAATGAATCAAACTAAATTGATTTTTTTAACAAAATTGAGTATTTTTGTAATAATCAGAACATTGGATAATGTTCTTTAAGGTTCTTTCTCAAGACAGCGCTTCTAAGGCAAGAGTTTGCGAAATTTCAACCGGACACGGCAGTTTCCAAACTCCTATTTTTTTGCCCGTCGGCACTCAGGGTACGGTTAAAGCGATCCAGCAGCGTGAGCTTGATGAAATCGGCTCAAAAATCATTCTCGGCAATACCTATCACTTGTATTTAAGACCGGGGACCGATGTGCTGGAAAAGGCATGCGGACTCCACAAATTTATGAACTGGAGTAGGCCGATTTTAACCGATAGCGGGGGATTCCAGGTCTTCAGCTTATCTGCTTTAAGAAAAGTCACCCGTGACGGTGTTGAGTTTAAATCACACCTTGACGGCAGCGTTCATTTTTTTACTCCCGAGAAGGTTGTAAATATTCAGCGTATAATCGGCTCCGATATTATGATGGTTCTTGATGAATGTTTGGAAAATCCCTCCGAGCATTCGAAAGCCAGTAAGTCAATAAAGCTAACGCTTGACTGGGCAAAAAGGAGTAAAAAAGAATTTGATGATACCAGAGATAAGTATGGATTTAAGCAGTTTATATTTGGTATAGTTCAGGGCTCGACTTATAATGATTTGCGCAGGGAATCTGCCGAAGGATTAAGCGAAATTGATTTCGACGGCTTTGCAATAGGCGGGCTCGCTGTAGGTGAGGAAAACCACTTAATGTATGATGTTGTTGAATATACAGAGGAATTTATGGCTCTCAATAAGCCAAGGTATTTAATGGGCGTCGGCACTCCCGAAGACCTGCTGAATGCAGTCCAAAGGGGAATGGATATGTTCGATTGCGTTATGCCTACAAGAAATGCCAGAAACGGAACGATTTTTACGACTTCGGGGAAATTACGATTGAAAAACTTGGAAAATAAGTTTAATTTTAACAAGCTTGATGATGAAATCGACAGCTACGCTTCGAAAAATTTTACGGTTTCATACTTGAGGCACCTGTTTATGAGCGATGAAATTCTTGCTTCCGAGCTGGCAACAATCCACAATCTTAGATTTTATAACAAGCTGATGGAAGACTCAAGAAATGCAATTATAGAAAACAGATTTTTGGAATTCAAAAAGAGTTTTTTAGATAAATATAATTCAAATCAGTAAGATAAAAATCAGTAGAGCAAAGGAAGGTATAATTTTTGATTAATTTAATATTTTTATTTCAGCAGGGCGATGGCATGGGAAGCTTAGTCAGTTCACTATTGCCGTTTTTGTTAATAATCGTTGTATTTTATTTCATAATACTAAGACCCCAGCAGAAAAGGCAAAAGGAAAGAGAAAAGCTTTTATCAGCAGTGAAGAAGGGCGATAAAATCATTACATCCGGCGGAGTACACGGAACAGTTGAAGGGCTGGAAGACAACACTGTTTTAATTAAGATTGCCGATAACGTAAAAGTGAAAATGGAGAAGTCAGCAATCGGAACAATTATTGGAGTAACTGACCAAAAGGCAAAATAATTTCTTACGAATTCCCTGTCCGCCTGAGGCGGGCGGGGATAACTAAAGTGTCCCATAAAAACGGGACACGTTTTATTTTATGAAACTTCAAAAAACAAAATACAGATTTAATACAATCGACTCCGCAATTGCTGATTTTAAAAAAGGCAAATGCGTGATTGTAGTCGATGACGAAGACAGAGAGAATGAAGGGGACTTAATTTACTCAGCGGAAAAATCCAATCCCGAGCTTGTTAGTTTTTTGGTTAAATACACAAGCGGTGTAATTTGCGTTCCTATGGAGGAAAACCGTTTGAATGAGCTTGAGCTTGAAATGATGACAAACATAAACACGGGGCTCCATGAAACGGCATTCACCGTAAGCGTGGATTATATTCCTGGCGCTAAGACAGGGATTTCTGCCTCAGACAGGAATAAAACCGTCCGCGCTTTGGTAGATAAAAAAACCAGACCTGAAGATTTAGGTAGACCCGGGCACATTTTCCCCTTAAGAGCGTTTCAGGGAGGAGTCTTAAGAAGGGCGGGACATACTGAAGCCGCTGTTGATTTGGCAAAGCTTGCTGGACATTTCCCCGCAGGAGTTTTGAGTGAAGTCGTTAAAGAAGACGGCGAAATGGCTCGTCTGCCTGAGCTGTTTGAATTTGCCAAAAAGCACAGATTGAAAATTATTACTATTAAGGATTTGATTAATTACAGGCTCGAACGCGAAGTGCTGGTTGAAAAGATTACCGATGCAAATTTACCGACTAAGCACGGCAGCTTCAAAATTCACATGTTCAGAAATGTACTTGATAATAAGGAGCACCTTGCGCTTGTCAAGGGCGAGATTGATTCAAAGCGTCCGGTTCTCGTCAGAGTGCATTCGGAGTGTTTAACAGGCGATTTGCTCGGCTCATTAAGGTGCGATTGCCAGGACCAGCTTATAAAGTCACTTAAAATAATAGAAAACGAAGGCAACGGGATACTTCTTTATATGAGACAGGAAGGGCGGGGTATTGGTTTGGCTAACAAGCTAAAGGCATACAGGCTGCAGGATGAAGGCAAGGATACTGTCGAAGCAAACGAGGCGCTCGGCTTTAAAGCGGATTTGAGAGATTACGGCATCGGGGCGCAGATATTAAGAAGCCTCGGTGTAAGGAAAATGATACTGCTTACCAATAATCCTAAGAAAGTAGTGGGCTTAAAGGGATACGGGCTTGAAATCGTAAAAAGAATCCCCATAGAAATTCCCGCTAACACTATAAATGAAAAGTATTTAAAAACCAAAAGAGATAAGCTGGGACATTTGCTTCTAGTAAAGAACCCCCGAACGAAGGGGTGAGGAGAATTAATTTATGGAATTAAACAACAAGGGCTTTGTATATCTGACTAAAGAAAGATTGCATGAGCTTGAAACCGAGCTTAATGAGCTTAAAACGAGCGGCAGAAAACAGGTTGCCGAAAAAATTGCCGAAGCACGCTCGCACGGCGATTTGAGCGAAAATGCCGAATATGATTCAGCAAAGACTGCTCAGGAACATCTTGAAATGCGAATCGGAAAGTATGAAGAAATGCTTTCAAGAGTAAAAATTATTGCGGCTCATGATATGCCCAATGATAAAATCTATATTCTGCATAACGTTAAGCTGAAAGATTTGAAGACTAAAGAGGAATTTTGTTACAAGCTTGTTTCTCCCGAAGAAGCAGACCTTGAGCAGGATAAAATCTCAGTAACATCGCCCATCGGCAAAGCCCTGCTTGGAAGAAAGAAAAACGAAGAGGTAGAAATAACCGTTCCCGCCGGAAAGCTGAAGTATAAGATTGTTGACATATATAAATAACTGACATAATTAATGCCCAAGGAAAAGAAAACTGTTTTAAAAGTCGGAATTACCGTTACAGTTTCTATAATTATTTTATTATACGGCGTTGCTTTTTTAAAGGACTTAAAAGTCGGCATTCAGACAAATGATTTAACAGTTTACTTTTCCGATGTGAACGGCTTAAAAGAAGGCGACCCTGTCAGCGTTAACGGAGTTTCAAAAGGGAAAGTATATAAAATCGACCTTGCCTCAGGGGATTCTGTTAAAGTGGATTTCTCCCTTTCCAAAGAAATTGTCCTGAAAAAAGATTACAAGGTTTCAATTGCAATGATTGAGCTTATGAGCGGTAAGCAGATTTATATTAAGCCCGGTGTTTCAAGCGAATTTGCGGACATTACAAAACCGCTGGTCGGCGAAAAAAATACAGACGTTGTTTCTTTAATCGGAACGCTGAATCAGGTTGGAAGCGACGTGAGGCAAATCACCCAAAAGCTTGATACGGCTATGGATAAGCTCAGCTTAACTGTAGAACACGTTAACCAGATTGTAGGAGACGAGGGACTGAAATCCAACATTAAAGGTGCTGCAAATAACTTTAACGTTGCTTCAAGAAACCTCAATTTAATGCTTGCTGAAACAAGAAATAACCTTAACTCCCTTACTGCCAGACTAAACAGCATTGCGGAAAATGTTGATAACACGGTTATCGAAACAAAACCCGAGCTTAAGGAAACCATGCAGGATGTAAGAATGCTTACTTCCAGAATCGATACCTTAGCAATAAATCTTAATACTTTGGTCGGCGATGCGAAGGATTCTAATTCTACTGTTGGCAGGCTTTTAACCGAAGACGATATGTATGATAATATAAATAAGGCTCTGCTAAGCATTAACAAGCTCGTGAAAAAAATAGAAAAAGACGGGATAAGGTTAAGATTATTTTAGTAATTTATTTTAAATCAGGCAGAATATGAATCATTAATTAAAGTTAATGGTCAGAAAAAACTTAGGTTTCTTAATAACAATTCTGCTTCTGTTTTTATTCCTTTACTACGCGTCATATTTCAATAAGCCCTTAAACGGCACTTCACTAAAACCCCCCTCTGCTATCCAGTTTAAGTCAAACGTTTCGGGCAAAAACGGAATGGTTGTTTCCGCCAGCAAGTACGCGTCTCAGGTCGGAATCGATATACTCCAAAGGGGCGGCAATGCGGTTGATGCCGCTGTTGCAATTGGGTTTGCGCTTGCTGTAACTTATCCGCAGGCGGGCAATATCGGCGGCGGGGGATTTATGGTCATCAAAACCAAAGATACAATTACTTCGATCGATTACCGCGAAAAAGCGCCCTTGGCTTCGGTGCGCAATATGTATCTTGATTCGCTTGGAAATTTTTTGCCCGAAAAAAGCCAAATCGGGCACCTGTCGGCGGGAGTTCCCGGCTCTGTTGCGGGCTTATTATACGCGCTTGAAAAATACGGAACGATGTCACAAGATGAAATTCTTGACCCTGCAATTAAATTAGCCGAAGGCGGCTTTGAAATTCAAGAAAGATTTGCCGAATCGCTTAACGACAATTACGAAACATTTAATGAGTATCCCTCAACAAGAAAAATATTTACGAAAGGGGGGCTGAAATTTAATCAGGGTGAGTTATTCATCCAAAAAGATTTGGCCAATACTCTTAAGCTTATTAAAATTCACGGCAGGGACGGGTTTTACTCTGGCATAACGGCTGAGCTGATTGAGAAGGAAATGCAATCAGGCGGGGGAATAATTACAAAGGAAGACCTGTTAAACTACCAGGCGGTTGAACGGAAAGTTATACATTCAAATTATAAAGGGTATGAAATTTATTCAATGGCGCCGCCATCAAGCGGAGGAATTGCACTAATCCAGCTTTTGAATATGGTAGAAAATGAGTCAATACCAAATCGCCACTCAGTTTATTACGGAGTTAATGATTACGCAAATTACCTGCAGGTGGTATTTGAAAGCATGAAACGCGTCTACGCAGATAGAAGCGAGTATCTGGGCGACCCTGACTTTTGGGATGTGCCTGTTAATGATTTAATCAGCAAACAATATTCGCTTGAAAGAAGGAAGCAGATTAGGGATAATTCGACCCCAGCTGGCGAGATTAAACCGGGTTTGGGTGAATTTTACAAAGAAAGCTCGCAAACTACCCACTATTCAGTTATCGATAAAGACGGCAACATGGTAAGCGTTACAACAACGCTGAATAACACATACGGTTCATTCGTTGTGGTTGACGGCGCGGGGTTTTTGCTGAATGATGAAATGGATGATTTTGCCTCAAAGCCCGGTGAACCTAATATGTTCGGACTTATCGGGAGCGACGCCAATGCCATTGCTCCAAATAAAAGAATGCTAAGCTCCATGACTCCAACCATTATTTTAAAAGACGGCAGCCCGTTTATGATTTTGGGCTCACCCGGCGGCGGAAAAATCATAACATCGGTTTTTCAAACCATTGTAAATATTATTGATTTTAAAATGTCTCTTGACTCCGCTATAGATAAGCCAAGATATCATCACCAATGGCTTCCGGAGTATGTTCAGTATGAAGCCGGCGCAATTGATAACGAAGTGATGGCTAAACTTGTGGAAAAAGGGCATGAATTAAAAGAAGTTCCAGATTTTGGCAGGGTTGAGGGAATTTTAATTGACTGGACCAGTCATACTTATTACGGACATTCCGACAGACGAGGTTACGGAAAAGCAATAGGATATTAAAAAAAATATTACAATGAAAAAAATTATTATAATATTTTTATTTTCGGTAAGTTCGCTTTACTGCGGTTTTTTCAGCGATACCAGCAGCTATTCAGGCAAGCTTTACAATTTTGTTAAGGTGGACTACTTTGGCGTTCATGATGAATATGAAACCCCGTACTTCGTTTTTATGGGTAAAAAGCCCGGACCTGTTATGATTTTAGACGGCGGTATCCACGGCGATGAAATTGCTTCATACATGGCGTGTGATTCAATCGTTAAATATTTAAATCTTCTTGAAGGCACGCTGATTGTTATTCCACGAACAAACATTAAAGCCTGCAATATTAATCAAAGACTGGTTAATATTGATTTCAACCACGCTTTTCCCGGTGATTTAACCTCTGATGTATACGAATTACGCCTTGCATATGAATTTATGTGGCTCGTTGATTCCCTTAAGCCCGATTTGATTATTAACCTTCATGAAGCGTGGACTAAATGGTCACCCGAAGCTCTCACAGACCCCGATAAGGCATATGGGCAGATAGTAATATCCTGTGTAAAGCCGTTTGAAGATTTGCTGGTTAGAGCGGTTGATAATATGAATAAGAATATTCCCGAAGGCGATTTCCGCTTCCATACGCATTATTATTCTGTGCGCGAGTACAGCTCTCTTGATAATTTTGTGCTGAAGTTCGGGATTAAATCATACACGGTTGAAACATACCGCGGCTTTGAAATCGAAGACCGCGTAAAGCTTCAGCTTGTTGCCGCGCTCCAGTTTATGGAAGAAATCGGACTGAGGTTTCAGTATCCTGCTGTGTCATTCTGAGGTGTGTATTCATTCGGATGCGTGTGTCATTTCTGAGTTTTGTGTCATTCTGACGGAGATTCAGAGGAGAGCAGTCCCCCTTTTAAAGGGGGATAAAGGGGGGTTTTTGAATCTTAAATTATTAAATAAAACATACATGAAAAAATTAATAATATTTACCTTCTTATCCTGTTCTATCATATTCTCACAGGAAAAAACTTACACCGAAAGCAACGCGGAAATCACTGCCACACTCGGAGAAAACTTCAACATAACGCTTGCTTCAAACCATACAACTGGATATTCCTGGTCGGTTGGAATGGTTTCTGATAACTCACAGGTCGTTATTACGGGAATGGATTACGACGTTGCACCCGATGTAAAGACAGGCGAGGGCGGCGAGGAAGTTTGGCACTTAAAAGCAGTTGCCCCGGGAACTGCAAAAGTTATTTTCTACTATGCAAGGGCGTGGGAAAATGACAAGCCGATTAAAGAAGTTACTTTTAACGTGAACGTGAAGTAATAGTTTCATTATATTTAACTCTGGATTTATAGGAAATCTGAACCTGTAGGGGCGTTCAATTGAACGCCCCTGCTTAGCCTTTAGTCCGGGTGGGAAAGTAAAATAAATCGGACTTTAGTTCAATATTTCTATCCTTCATTTATTATTCGTTCAATCCGTTTATCGGGAATAAGCCAAATCAAAGCAACCAGAACATAAATCCTGCCCGAAACCCACTCATTAACAAAAGTCAGTGCAATTGCGGCAACGTAAAGAACAGGCGATATCTTGCCCTTTAAATCATTGCCGATTGCCTTTGCAAGCAGTGAGTCTTCTCCGTGTATTTTGAGTATTATCGTTTGTAAAATATAGTATGCAATTGCTGCCAGTAACAGATTTACTCCGTACAATGCCACGGGAAACGGCGCAAAATTGTTTTCTGCCATCCATCCGGTTGTGAAGGGAATGAGCGACAGCCAAAACAGCAGATGAAGATTTGCCCATAAAATACCGCCGCTTACTTTTTTTACAGTATGCAGCATATGATGATGGTTATTCCAGTATATTGCAAGATAAATGAAGCTTAAAACGTAGCTGACAAAATAGGGAATTACCGGTATTAGAGACGATAATTCCGTGCCGTGAGGCACTTTAAGCTCAAGCACCATAATTGTAATTATGATTGCAAGAACTCCGTCGCTGAATGCTTCTAACCGGTTTTTAGTCAAGATAATATTCCCTAATTTTGTTTAATATAAATTTTCATTGTTCTCCTGCTTCATTGAGGGCTTCATTTTCCAGTTCTTCGCTTAATCTAAAATTCGTGGATTTTAATTTTTCTAAATAAGGTTTTATTGATTTGATAATTCCTTTATTCTTTGCCTTTACAATTACACCCAGTGTCCCGGTAATTTCAAGTCCCAACTGAGTGGCAATAATTCTTGCTTTGTAATCGTCTAGAATAAGGGTAGAGTTGGGGGTCTCTATTGCAAGCGTTATTGCGCTTGCTTCTCCCTTGTCAAGTTGCAGCTCTAGCTCTTTCTGTTTCTGTTTATTGATAGGAATGGTTATTTTAATCCACTCCGGCAGCGGATGTTTATATTCAGATGCTACTTCAGGTGTTGTTGTTATACTGCGGTAGGTTCTGTTTAGGATTTCAAGTTCGCCGATATTTGATAAAATAATTAAGCAGCTTGTATCAGAGATTATTATCTCAGGCATTCTTTACATCTTCATGCAGGTCTTTAGCAGGGTAATTAAATATTGAAACTCCGTATTTCCCAAGTAATTCTGCAAATTCTCTTTTGCTGAGTTTAACAAGCTCTGCTGCCTGTCCAAGGGAGAGTTTTCCCTGTTCATACAGCTTAGAAGCTAAAAACATTGCGGCTTCTTTCTCGTCAAGCTCTATTGAGTCGGGTATGTCTATTGTCAGGTGTTTCATTTGTTTAAAAATACCAAATAAAAATTATATATGCTATATACAGCGTTAAAACCGTATGTTATTGAAAACTCTTGATTATTATATAAGTTTCTTGTAAATATTGTATATCCTTTAGCCCCGACCTTTAGGTCGGGGTAAAAGAAGAAAAAAAAGTGAATGGACTTTAGTCCCAAACTTAGCGGCTAAAGCCCGAATGGGCTCGTTATTTTATCCACGAGCTAAAGCTCGTGGCAATCCAAAGTTAGTGATTCCAGATTGGAATTTACACCACTTCAATTCCCAGCACGGCATCTCTTAGCTTGCCGTTGGGCTGTTTGTAGAAGGGGACTCCGAGGACCTTGTACTGCTTGACTTTAATATCGTATTGTATGTTGCGGACTGTATCGCTTTTTTCCGCTTCTATCGAAAGGAATATAAACTCCGCTATTTTTTTTGCGTCTTCTTTGGAAAAATTAAACCCTGTCATCTTAACATTATACTTTTGGGGCGAGGCAACGGGATTTTTCGTCGTGAAATTAACTCCGATTTGTTTTACGGATTCAATCTGCATCCAAAACGCAGGGACGTAGAATAAAACGTCCCCTTCGGTCTTGTTTGAGCCGCCGAAAAGGCTCGAAATCCACCCGCCGGATGAATCACGCGAAAGTATTTTAACATACGCATCAACCAGCCAGAAACCCTTGTAGACAAGCTCGCCCTGCCCCTGAACCAAAGGTTTGGCAAAGTTAATATCAACTGGAACAAGCTCGTCGTTTACTATCTCCCAGCCGTTGCCGCAGCTTGAACAATAAACGATGCTGTCGTTCATTTCAACGGTCAAGCCGCTGTCGCATGTTCTGCATTTTACCGCTATTAGTTTAAAGTCTTCCATTACAATCCCTGAACGCAGTGAAGGACCTTGCTCAGAAAATATTATTTTTTAAATTTTATGATTTAAGTTAAAATTGAAAATCGAGACCCTTCGCTTTCGCTCAGGGTTGGTTATCTTCTTAACAGACTCGTTGCAATATCAACCACATCAATATTGCCTGTTCCCATTTTTGCAATGTTTGAAAGTTTCTTGCTTCCTCCGAAAAGCGATTTTTTTGGCGGCGCAACAATTCCCGTTCCTTCTTCAACCTCTCCGCCGTAACGGAATTTTTTATATCCCCATCCGATTAAAATCACCCCAAAAATGAATGCAAACACGTACGCCGCAAGCGCTCCTTCAAGACTGTCGCCGTCGCTTACGATTCCGAAAATCCCGAAGAACGTGATAAGGAATGAACCCACCGCCGTTCCGAATATGCCCATAACAGCGCGGTATAGATTGTTACCCGGCGCTTTGCCGTAGCAAACTGTTCCGTCCTCGCCGTCAACTATTACCTGGTAAGTTCTGCCCTGGTGGATGTATCTTACAACCCATAATGGATAATACACTATCGTGACGTTTGGCCTTACCAAATCGTTATGCTGGAATGTTACCTGGTCAACTCTTACGGAATTAATCGCCTCCTGCACAAACTGGTCTTTAGCGTAATCGGTGATTTCCTTCTCCGATGAAATGATGTTGAACAGCATCCCCTCGGTCTGAAGTTCCTCGAAATTAACTGCGCGCATTTCATCGCCCGCTAAGTTGACCTTCCTCACGCCGAGCTCGGCAACATCACACGCCGCAAATGTTCTGTCAAACGGTTTCTGGATTTTCCGCTCAACGTCAACATAGTAAGTAGATGTTCTGCCGTTTACGGTCTGTGTCCTTCGTTCCTTGCCGAAGACCCAGCCGATGACATCAGCCCTGACACGCCAGTAGGGAATGTAAACCAAAAACGCGTCATCAAGCTTGGCATTATTTTTTAATCCCCGCGCCTTTGCAAGTCCCTTGCCAAGCCAGTTAAACATATTCTGTATTGCAATGTTGCACTGGATTTTGCGCGGAACGTAGTATTTTATTACCCCGTCAACTCCTCTTGTCAAGAGCAGCGTTCCGCAGTACTTGCAGTTAAAGGATTTTACGCCTTCCTTTAAATCAAGCTCGCCTGAACAGGCGGGACAGGTAATCCCTTTTAAAACTTTTTCTGCCAAAACTAATTATTGATAATTGTTAATTGTTATCATACCTTCTTCGCAATCACATACGCCATTATAATTAAGGGGACCGATACAAGTCCATACGCAAAAACCTTAAACACCTCCGCTGTAAGCAATGCTTCAATTAAATCGCTTGAGTTGAGCATAAATCCAAGCGCGTAGCAGATGATGCTTGTTACTATAAACCCGGCAATGCTCATTGCAAACAAAACCCTGAACGGCGCCTCGCTCTTAGCGGGGTAAATATTCGCATACACTTGCCCCGATGACGCCTCGACCAGCGCGGTGAAGCTCTGCCCGTTAAAATTGTAATGAAACTGGTAAAACGGAATGTGAACAAGCGCGGCTTCAGAGACCGTATTTAAATCCGTGCCGGAATTTTGCAGCCACGTCTGGGCTGAATCATACAGCACGTCGGGCTTGACTATTTCATGCTCGTTGTGGAGATTTTTATCGTAAAACTTTAATGCTCCTGCGGGAATCTGCAGCTTTTTAATTTCCGAAACCGAGGTGCTTGCCGCCGGCTGGAGGTGAATCCTGTCGCCCGTTGAATCCTTTGTCTTGAAATACCAAACAGGGAAGTAATAAAAATCACTTTTTGCAATTTGTGCCTTTAAGTCAAGGTCCTTTACTGTGTGGTTGCCCGCCATCCAGCGTTTCAGATTTCCTTCGGCTTCGTTGGGCTTGAAGTTGGAGTTAATAAGGTAATGGAAAACGACCTTGCGCTTATCAAGAAACAGCGCTGAGGCGCAGAACGGACATTCTATAAATGTTTCATCCTGCTGGACTGTAACATCAGCCCCGCATTGTGTGCATTTTATCTGCATTTCCCAAAAAGTAGCACAGACATTCTTGTCTGTGGATGTTAAATGAGTTGTAGGAAGGACAGGCAGGAATGCCTGTCCCACCGGAATTTGTTATTACAATTTCGAAAGCAAGTCTTTTTTCTTCTCGTCGAATTCTTCCTGCGTCAGCGCGCCGGCTTCCTTCAGCTTGGCAAGCTTTTCGATTGTCGCAAGCACGTCTTCCTGTGTCATCTTTTTCTCGCCTTGCTGCTGATTTTGCTGTCCCTGGTTTTGCTGCTGCTGCCCCTGCTGCATCGAGCCCATCATCATGTTAGCCATTGTCATACCCGCGCCCAAACCAACGCCGAGTCCAGCCGTTCCTCCGCCGCCCGGATTTTCCGCAGCTTTTTCCATTGCCTGTGCAGTTTTGAATTTCATATACTGGTCCAAATTGCCCAGTGCGCCCATTGAGCTTCTTTCGTTGATTTTCTCCTGAACCTCATCTGGCGGAACTATGCCGATTATGATTAAATCCGTAAGCTCAATGCCCATTGAGTTGAAGAAGTCCGTAACTTCTGCCTTTATGCCTTCTTCAATCTGCGGGTAGAACTGCCCCAAGTCAAAAACTGTCTTTAGATTTTTTCCTAAGACGGTATTAAGTCTTGAGACAATCGAATCCCTCAGGTAATCTTCGATTTCCGCAGTTGTGTATTTGCCCTGCGTGCCGACGATTTCATTAATAAACATCTGCGGGTCTTTAACCCTCATTGAAAACTTTCCCGATGCGCGGAGCTGAACAAAAGTAAGCTCTGCATCACGGAAGTTAATGGGCGACTTCGTTCCCCATTTTAAGTCGATGAATTTCTTCATCGAAACATAATAGACCTGCGCCTGGAACGGTGAGTTGAAGCCGAACGGCAATGAAAGAAACTTCGTCAAAAACGGAATGTTGGCGGTTGTCAGAGTATGCCTTCCCGGTCCGAATATATCGAGCGCCTTTCCGTCACGGTAGAATACTGCTGACTGAGCTTCCTGCACTATGAGCTGAGCGCCCATTTTAATATCGGTCGAGCCGCCCTGCGGCTCACGGTGAACAAGCTCTCTGCCTGATTCATCAAAAAATTGGATTATTTCTAAAGCGTTAGCCATTTTAGATTCCTTCTAAAAATGTTCAAATGATTGAATTTATTTTTGTAAAATTAACTATTTGTATTATAAAATACA
This sequence comes from Chlorobiota bacterium, assembly GCA_022616535.1. Classification (GTDB taxonomy): domain Bacteria; phylum Bacteroidota; class Ignavibacteria; order Tepidaquicellales; family OLB5; genus JAKEEM01. Next base: position 20,927 of record JAKEEM010000006.1, read on the forward strand.
ATTGTAGAACTCCTGTTTTTAGCTAATGTTTCAGGAAAAATTTTAGCAATTGTTTCCGAATTTAACCACATTCCGGAAATAAGTCAGACCCCCTCTCTATCTCCCCCCTGCTAAGGGGGAGACTTGAAAATCAACATATACTTGTCTTAAGTAAGTTTATAAATCCCCTCCTTAGTAAGGCGGGTAAACAGCAGGCAGGCGTGAGGTAAAGCTTTCCTCAGAATTAGTTGTTATTTCAAATAATCATTATTATCTTGCAAAGCTAAACTTAACAATAATTTAGGTAATACACTCAATATAACTTAATGGAACAAAAACACGCGCTCCTCCAGAGGCTGGGCTTATTTACCGCGGTAACGGTTGTTGTCGGCTCAATGATTGGCTCAGGCATATTCAAGAAATCGACCGTTATGTCCGCTGAACTTGGAGCGCCGGGCATTTTGCTTGCAATATGGCTCATTGCCGGCTTGGTGAGCTTAATCGGCGCGTTGACCAATGCTGAGGTTGCGGGCATTCTGCCAAGGGCGGGGGGACAGTATGTATACTTCCGCGAAATGTACGGCAGGTTCTTCGCGTACCTGTACGGCTGGTCGACTTTCTCGGTGATTCAAACTGCATCGATTGCTGCGATTGCTTACGTGTTTTCCGGATATCTTGAATATTTCTTCCCTGCACCGCACTTGTCCCCTGACTGGGAAGCGTGGGGCTTTTCAATCAAATGGGGCGAGCAGGTACTGCTTGACTGCTATCCGCTGAAAGACATCGGCTTGAAGATGATGACGATTATTTTGATTATGTTTCTTTCAACGGTGAATTACTTTGGTGTTGTGTTCGGCGGCATTGTTCAGGGATCGTTCACGGTTTTGAAAAACGCTGCAATTGCATTTATCGTTATTATTGCCCTTGCATCTGGAGTGGGTTCGGCTGAGAATTTTTCGCCTTTCATCAATTCATCGTTTGATTTTCCCTCTGGCAGTCTGCTCGGTGCAGTTATCCTCGCTTTGAGCGGCGCGTTCTGGGCGTATGACGGGTGGAATAACATCACTTATTTGGGAGCGGAGGTCAAAGAGCCGCAAAGAAACATTCCCAAAGCGATGATGTTCGGTATGGGATTTGTGATTGTAGTCTATATGCTGATTAACCTTGCTTACCTTTACGTTTTGCCCGTTGATGAAATGAAGGATTCATCATTTCTTGCTTCTGATGTTATGCAGCGCGTTGTCGGGAACTGGGGCGGGGCGTTTGTCGCAATCGCCGTTATGGTTTCAACTTTCGGCACGACTAACGGAACAATACTTGTTTCGGCGCGCGTGTATTACGCAATGGCAAGGGACGGTTTGTTCTTCAAAAAGCTTGAGGACGTGCACCATAAATACAGAACGCCGGGCGTATCGCTTCTTATTCAGGGCTTGTGGGCTTCGGCGATTACAATGACCGGCTCATTTGACCAGCTGACCGATATGCTGATTTTTGTTTCGTGGATATTCTACGGACTCGGCGCATATGGCGTCTTCGTCCTCCGCAAAAAAATGCCAAACGCTGAGCGTCCTTACAAAGCGTTCGGCTACCCCGTGTTGCCAATTGTGTTCGTTTTATTCAGCGCGTTTTTTGTTGGCTTCAGCGTCTGGTATAACGTGCGCAATGCAGTGTTCGGCTTAATACTTGTTGTAATCGGAATACCGCTTTATTTTTGGTTTAGGAAGAAGCAAAAGCCAATCACTGATTAAGTTGATTAAAGGATAACTCAGATTGAATTTGTGTCCAAATCCAGGACTGCATTGAAAATGAAATAAAAATCAGCGATGTTTAAGTAACAAATTTAGCATTTTATGAATAAATCCTTTTACGCCTCTTTCATCACAATTTTATTTTTAGCTGTCGGAATATATTCGCAAAGCCCGTCGGACTCAATTATCACCGGTAAAAAATATAAGATAATATTATTCGATGACAGGGAAGTCATTGGCACGGTAACAGGGCAGGACACATTGATGGTTTACGTTAAATCAGCAGATGGGTTTTATCGGCTTAAGAAGGAAGATATATTCGCGGTCTCCCGCGAGCTGACGCCATCGAAATTTAAGGTAATGTTCTGGGCAGGCGCAGGAATAAGTTTCTTCGGCAATGATTATGACGGATACGGTGGAAATAAAACGGGTCTGGCTCTGCAGCTTGGTGCAATGTACCCGATTAATGTTACCAAGGGCATCAGACTCGACATCGGGTATTCACGATGGAAGAACGACCGTTCCGAACAGCCGCAGTATTATCCTCCCTACACTTATTTTGGCGAGCAAACAGTACAGACTTATTTTATCAAGGTGGATTTTGTTTTTGGTTCGTTTAACCCGTCCGAGAGTTTCAAAATATACGGATTTGCCGGTGCAGGGGCGCATTTTAAAAATGAATCCTCTTACAGCACTACTTATTACTCAAGTTACGATTCAACCTACTACACTTCATATTACCCGGAAAGAAACTATTCAAACTTCATGTTTTCACTTGGCGGCGGAGCTGGTTATAATTTTACAAAGAACCTTGGGGCATACACTGAGCTTCAGTATAACAGCGCGGGATATTTCTATTTCTTCGGCGGAGGTTTTTTCCTTGCTAAAGCCGGCTTAACTTATACACTCTTTTAATTTATGCACAGAATATTTTTACTTTCAATTTTGGTTTTAACCGTCAATGTTTGCTCTCAAGAAAAAGGTGATTCATTATTCACCGGCAGAACCTGCAAAGTACTTTTACATAATGGATTTGAAGCCGAGGGAATAATTACAAAAACTGCTGGCGATACAATCTGGCTGAAAACCGATATTAAAGAATTTAAAATTCCGGTAAGCGAAATTAAATTTGTATTGAATCCTGAAGCGGATATACCCGAGCTTGAAGAAACGGATTTAGCGCCTTCTCAATCCGATACAACTGAAAAGTGCAATTTATACTTAAGCGGGGGCAAACTGCTAAAAGACGTAAAACTTATATATCAGTCAGACAGCACCTTACTTGCCCTTAAAGAAAGTAAAGCAAGAGTAATTAAAATCGAAGACGTGAGGAAAATAGTTTTTACCGCGGGCTCGGGATTTTGGAAAGGTTTTCTTATAGGCGACGCTGTTGGTCTCGGCTCAGGGTTATTATTCGGAATTTTAATCTCAAGTGATGAAGGAAGCTTTTTTAAGGCAGGCTTTGGAGAAGTTTTAGGTTTTGGGTTTATATTTGCCCTTCCTGCAGGTTTAGCAGGTGGTGTTATTGGCGCAATTGCCGACAGGGATGTAAGCTATACACTGCCTGACGGCTATTCCGTTACAAAAGCAAAACGCGTTCAATATATAATTAAAAAGCATATTGAGTAAATTCTAGTTAAGGTTCCCTGTAGAGGCAAGTCTGCCCTCCAAAGGCGGGTAAACTGCAGGCAGGAAGGACGGGGTGGTGCTTAGACCCCCTCTTTAGTTCTCCCCCTTACCAAGCGGGAGACGGTCTTACATCCCCTCCTTAGCAAGGAGGGGGTTGGGGGAGGTCTGCCTTTTTCCTGTCCGTAAATTTTACGAATTGCCGAAATTTTTATTTTTTAAATAATATTGCACTCTTAACACTTTTTCTTTGATATCTTCACGTAATCAAAACATTTTCTCCTCTTTTGCTTTTTTTTATTTATTTTTTGCTTTTTTATTTTTTCGACTTTTCTCTAGTAACTCAATGAACTTAATAAACTTTATGAACTTTCACCTCATATATGCCTAATGAGGTGAATTGTGCCACCACTGACTTGACATTTTAAAATTGATA
>JAKEEM010000039.1 GCA_022616535.1 Chlorobiota bacterium
CCTCACCTAAATTATTATACCTTTCATTCATATATTCAACAGTTTCATTTAATTTTCCTAACTTATTATCAATTTCTTCTAACCATAATCCCTGTACCTTTTCTCTTTTCCCATCAGGCCTGCCTGTAAACATTTTAAACCCCGCTGTTATTCCAGCTGTTATTAAACTATTTACACCAAACCAACTTAATTGGCTCAATCCAATAGTTATTGCAATTTCAATAGCTTTTCTTAATTTTGATTTAGAAGTTTTTGCTAATTCTGATTTAAAAAAATCTAAACCTTTTTCTTCGATTTTATCACCGCCCGAATCTGGCGGTTGAATTTCCTGTTTTTCCATCATTTAATATTTTTTCTAAATCTTCTCTTGCTTCTGCTTCTGTTTTATACCTAAAATGTTTATTTGGTGTTTTATTTTTGAACTGCACGATAATATTCCACCCTGATAAAGTATCTTTCATTACTTCCGCGGTCTTTACTGTCTCGGGGTCTATAGCTCCATTTTTTAATCTTATTAAAGCCATTTTTTATAAATTTAAGTTGATAGTTTCTCAAATATACTTAATTTTTATGGAACCTTAAATTTATATCACGTTCATAAGTAGTCAGCTTTAAGGTCTAAATCCCTTATGGTCCTTAGCCCATATAATCTTATTTCTGTCGAACCTTAAAGTTAATTATTTCTTGTTTAGTTGGAGGAGCGAAAGCGACTGTATAAGTAATTTTCCCACTTTGTTGGTGTTGCCTGCCCGTTCCGCAGGCGGGTCACCAACAAATAGATGGGTTGTTGGTCAGAAGACCAACAACGGGGAATAATGACTTATTATTCTCTTGTCCTTACCGGGTGTGAGCTGTGGCGGTATTTTTCTTTAAGCAAGTTAAGACTTAAAAACGTTGCGCCTACCATCACAATCCCCCCTGTTAAAAACGGCGCGGCAAAGCTGATAAAATGATATACAAACCCGCCCCAGCTTGGACCGATAAACCGCGCAAGCGATGCGAGCGACTGAGCCAAACCCAAAATCCCGCCCTGCTCATCGGGATTAGTGAATTTTGAAATCAAACCAAGCGAAATCGAAAGGCAGAGCCCGTTTCCGAAGCTCATAAAAAATATGCTCACCAGAAGGTAGCCGAGAATGTGGTTTGAAAAAGGTATTGTGCCGAGTCCGATACCCATAATCAAACATGACCATATAAGCACCTTGCGTTCATCGAAAACCTTTACAATCGGCCTTAAGAATATCCCCTGGGTTAAAGCGCCGATTAATCCGGAGAATGCAAACAGGTAGCTAATTTCCTCAATATTAAAGTTGAACCCGTCCTTGCTTTCGGCATACAATTGGAAAGTAGAGAAAATATTCGCTATCGAGAACACAATTATAAAGTTCAAAGTGATTAAAAAACCGACATGCGGATGTTTTAATGCTGAAACAAGCTTATTAAGTCCGTTTTTCAGGTTAAATCCGCTCATCGATTTTTTAGTGCGAAACTCCTTAGGCAGTGATTCACTTAGTAAGATAAAAGTTAATATTAAAGCAATCATAGAAAGTCCCGCAGAAAAGAAAATAGGGAAGCCGTAATTAAAACGGATTGCGAGAAATCCCCCGATAAAGGGACCGAAAACAAATCCCAGCCCGAATGCCGCACCGATTATCCCCATCCCTTTTGAGCGGTCTTTAGGCGGAGTTACATCAGAAATATACGCCAGTGCGGCGCCTATATTGGCGGAAAAGAACCCTGCGAGCGCGCGTGCTACAAACAAAAGCAAAACGGATTTTAAAATCCCGCCCATAACCAGTCCAAGCAGGATATAAGAGAGCACGTTGCCTGATAAGCCGAATATAATAATCGGTTTTCTGCCGTATATGTCCGATAGTCTGCCCCATAGGGGACTGAAGATAAAATTCATAAGCGAAAATATGCCTACGTTGAGTCCGATAAGGGTTTCGCTCATAAATAATTCGTTTTGAGCAAACGTAGGGAGAATCGGTATTACTATTCCAAATCCTAATAAATCAATAAATACAGTGAGGAAGATAACAAGAATGCGCCTGTCCAAGTATTAATATTTAGTCCTTTCAAATTTTTATTTTCATCTGCGATACTCTTTTTTTATTTGCGAATATCGGCACCCCAGAAGAGCTTGCGTGTTAACACTTTGAAGTAATTGCTGTTTAAGCTTTTTGCAAGCTTAGCCGTGTAGGGGGCTTTTTTAATTTCAATCTCCGCGGGTGAGTTGAGCTTAATGCTTGAGTTGCCGTCTGCAGTCACGGTAATTGCAACTTCAGACATAATTTTAACTTTAAACACTCCGTCATCGGATAAAATAACAGGTCTTGCAGTTAGTGTGTGCGGGCTCAATGGTAATAAAATAAATACTGCTGTTTTAGGGTAAACAATGGGTCCGCCCGCAGAGAGCGAATAACCCGTCGAACCGGTTGGTGTAGCAACAATTAATCCGTCAGAGTGGTATGAATTAACGAGCTGGTTGTTGTAATATGCCTGTATGACGATTGTTTTAACCAGTCCTGTTTGGTTAATAACAATTTCGTTCATACCGTAAATCGTTTTTTTTGAGTTTCCTGCTCTGGCTGATAAAACCGTTCGTTCTTCGATTTTATATTTCCCTTTATTAATTTCTGCTATGAACTTGTCTATATCATTTGTCGATGTTTCAGCCAGAAAACCGAGTTTGCCCAGGTTTACACCGATAATAGGGATATTTTTTCTTCCGACAAGCTTTGCGGATGACAAAAATGTTCCGTCGCCGCCTATTGATACAAGGAAATCACTTTTGCTCAGAATTTCCTTATCACTTGCACAGAATTTTTGAGCTATGCGGTACTTAAACTTTGACGAAATTGTTTTTGCAATTTCTTTATCAATAACATAGCGGATTTTTCTTTTATTTAAGTCTTTGATTAAGTTAAAGACAACCTTTGCTAATTCCTCTCGGTTTTTATTTCCTTTTATACCGAATGTCATTTATTCTCTTCCGGTTTGTTTTCGTCCTTCTTTTCTTCCGCTAGCCTGGTTTCTTTCTCTTTTTGGGATTCATCGATATAATTCAGTTTCAGCTGCCCCAGGACATTTTCAATAAATTTTTGCTCATACTCCGAAAGACTCCCCTTGGTTTTCTCCTTCAGCATATCAAGTATATCAATTGAAAACTGCGCCTGTGTTAAGTCTCTTTCGGTTTTGTCAGTCATTGGATTTTTAATCTTCCCCATAGCCATCATTGCAGACATTTCAAAAGAGCCGATAAGATACATAAATAACTGAATATTTTTGTCTTCATCACCCATCGGCTAACTCTTTTTATTTAAATAAAATAATTTTGAATATTTAACCATTACATGAATACTTGAGAGCGAGCATAAAACAAGCCCCATATAGCCATCAAGTATTCCAAGCTTTAAAAAATACATTTTAAAGAATGCAAATACAGGTCTAAAAATAAGAGCAAAAAAAGAGGATCGCTTGTCTGTTTTATAAAGCTCCTCAGCCGATAGGGTAGTATAGGCATTGAGTTTATTAATGTAATGTTCAAAAGTTTTATCAGTTAGGTGTATAATTTCGGTTTTTAATCTGCTAGTGTTGCCATTGTAAATAAGCTTCTCGTGGACTTTCGCGGTATCGAATTTAATTCCGGCCCGTTTTTTAAATAATCGTAATTTATAATCCGGATACCAGCCGCAGTGTTTAATAAACTTGTTTATGAAAAAACTTCTTCGGTTTATATAAAATGCTTTGTAAGTATCAGGCGGATGTTTTATCAGCTCCAAAATCTCATTTTTCAGCTCATCAGTTACCCGTTCATCGGCGTCGAGCCATAAAATCCACTCTCCGGTTGATTTTTCAATTCCAATATTTCGTTTTTCCCCGAATGAAAGGCTATCTGCAGTTATAATGTTGTTTGTAAACTCTTTTGCTATTTCAAGGGTTTTATCTTTGCTGTTTGAATCAACCACAATAATTTCATCGCACCATTTAAGCGAATCGAGGCACTCTCTTATGTTCTCTTCTTCATTATATGTTATTACAATTACGCTTATCAACTTAATTTTTAATTTGAGGAATTTGATAAATCATTATAAATTCTTTTTATATAATTTTTCTGCAATGAATGCAAGTGAAAGATTAAACCACAGAACGGCGGCAAACTCCGCATCGCCGAAGTTCCATTCCGTTAGCCCGGCAATTTGAAATGCAATCATTGAAGCAAGTGATGAAACAGTGATGATGTTTAAAAACTCATCGGATTTAGTTTTAAGATAAATTTTAATCTGGCGAATGAATATATAAATCATAAGCGTAAGCCACGCTAAGCCGCCGAATACGCCAAGAGTCAGTACTATCTGAATTAAATTATTATGCATATGCGAGCCTTCGCCGTGGAATTCCGGTGTTTTGTACTGCCTGTAAGCTTTGTTAATGTCTGTATCGCCGATTCCGATAACAGGGCTGTCTTTAATCATTCTTAGGCCTGTTTCCCACATTATAATCCGGGTTTTATTGCTCGGATGGTTTAAATCAGCAATGCTTTGCATTCTTTCCTTAAGCGGCAGAGGAGCAAACAGAAGAAATAATACAATAAATGCGATTAAACCAAATAAAAAATATTTATTCTTAAGTAAGCCGATTATTATAAATCCCGCAAACAAGCCGAGCAGGGCATTGCGAGCGTTTGTAAGGTAAAATGATAAAAGCAGCGGGAGTGTAAGTAAAATGAGCAATGCCTTATTCATTATAAAATCTTTTTTTGTGATTATAAACGGAGCGGCAATAAGCAGAATCAGCATTTTGATTTCCCCGTTAGTAATGGGATATCCGAAGTAGTCAAGCCGGAACTCTGCAAGTGGCTTATCACCGAGCGAATTGTAATCGAGAATAAATCTCACGATTTCAATTGTTGAAATTAACGCAGAAAATATAAATAAAGAAATAAATATTTTTTTAAGCTGGCTTGATTCATTTATAAATAAAATGCCGGCAAAAAATATTATGTATATTACAATTTTTTTGAAAACGTTAATGAATGATTCCGAAGGATTTGAGCAGAAAACCGAAGATACAAGCTGGGATGCGATAAACAATAAAAATAAATAAACCAGATTATTATTTAACGAATAAATTTTCCTATCAATAAACAGACGGATTACAGTTAAGCCGAGAGTTACCCCAATGCCTATGGATGAGAGTGCAATACTGTATTGCGAAGTGATAAATCCGACACATAAGAAAACAATAAGCAATAAATCAATATATTTTAAAATTTTTTCCTTATTCAAATCCTTTTTAAATGGTTAGATTTTCCCCTGCACCTTTAAGAGCTTTAAATGTGAAAGAAAATTTGTCAATGCATAGCAGAAGCTGACGAAAAATCCTTCTTTGCCGTCTTTGAATCCTTTGTTTGATAAATAAATTCTCAAAAAAGCGGAGACAGCGTGAGTAAATACACCGAACTTTGAAATTTGCTTATTGGTTTTTAAATGTTCGTCTGCCTCAAGCGTTGAAAAGAAATTTATTTTGTTAATCATATGGGTTAAGTCACGGTATGAGTAGTGCAGCAAATCGTTTTCCAGCCTCAGTGTCTTTCCCTCGGTTTCAACACCTTCGTGAATCAACCTCTTGGTAACCCTGCATTTTTTTTTATTGAAGAGCTTAAGCTGGTAATCCGGGTAGTTAGCTGAATGTTTAATCCATTTCCCGAACCAGTAGTTTTTCCTTTTGACCCAATAGCCGGCAGTTTGGTAGTCAGGACTTAAGCGCAGTATTTCATTTTTCAACCCTTCGGAGATTCTTTCATCTGCATCAAGAAATAAAACCCACTCGTTCTTTGCTTTCTCAATTGAGTAATTCCTTTTCTCTGATATGGTTCTGTTTTGAATGTTGTAAATTTTACCGGTATATTTTCTTGCTATTTCTACAGTTTTATCCCAGCTGTCTGAATCAACAATAATTATCTCATCGCACCATGATACGGAATTAATTGCGTTTTCAATGTTCAGCTCTTCATTCAGAGTTATTATAATTGCAGAAATCTTCATAAGACAGTAAATCGGTTAATTAAGTTAATCAGTTAATTAGTATTTAAATAAAACCAGTGGGAGTGATTGTTATTCAGAAAGCTCATAGAGTTTTTTGTAGATACTTTTGCCGTCCTTAATTAAATCCTCGTGTTTTCCGGTGCTTGTGATTTTCCCATTTTCAAGCACAATTATTCTGTCAGCATTTTTTATTGTTGAGAGTCTGTGTGCAATTACAATCGATGTGCGGTTTTTCATCAGCCGTTCGATGGCATCCTGTATTAATGCTTCTGATTCGGTGTCAAGCGAGGAAGTCGCTTCATCCAGTATCATTATCGGCGCGTTTTCAAGAAGCGCTCTTGCAATTGCAATCCTTTGTCTTTGTCCCCCGGATAGCTTTATGCCTCTATCGCCGATAACGGTTTCATAGCCGTTTTCGGTTTGCATTATGAAATCATGAGCATTTGCATTTTGTGACGCATCAGTTATTTTTTCTACGCCTATATTTTCGTGTCCGGCTGCAATGTTGTTTTCAATCGTATCGTTAAAAAGAATGATTTCCTGCGTTACGATTCCAAACAGCTTACGCAATGATTTAAGCTTAATATCTTTTATATTAACTCCATCTATGAGTATCTCACCTCCCGTTACATCGTAAAACCTTGGCAGCAAATCAACCATTGTTGATTTTCCAACCCCGCTTAATCCGACAAGTGCAATGCGTTCATTTTTACGGATTGTTAAATTAATGTTATCAAGAATTAATTTCTCTCCCGAATCATAACCAAAGGAAACATTTTTAAATTCGATTGCGTTTGTGAAATCTCTTTTATCGGCTGATTTTGGGGTATCATAAACGTCGGGCTTAGCGTCAACGATTTCAAAAATCCTGCTTGCCGCTGCGTATGATTCCTGTATACGGTTGGAAACCGTGCTTAAATCCTTAATCGGAGCCATCAGCTGAAAAATTATTATCAGAAACCCGATAAACTCCTCCGGTGCAAGCGAGCCGCCTGTGAATATTTCCCTTCCTGCATAATAAATAATAAATACGCCAAGAACTACGCTTACGATTTCTGTTAATGGCCTGGTTAGATTGCTGTAAATAGAGCTTTTCATCAGTGAACGCAAGTAGTCCTTAAGCTTTACCTCAAATCGTCTGTTTTCAAAGTCCTCCATCGAAAACGCGCGGATAATTTTCCCGCCGTAAATGTTTTCTGAAATTACCGATGTAAACTCACCAAGCTTCTCCTGAACGCGGATACTGTATTTTCTTAGTTTTTTTCCCAGGTAAATGATAAATAAAACAGAAAGGGGAACCGTCAGCATTGAAACAAGCGTAAGCTTCCAGCTTATGAAAAATGCCATAAGCAAAAAAGTGATAATTAATACCGGCTGCTTGATTAAATCAGTAAACGTAACCGATACAGTGTTTTGTATTGAGTTAACATCTGTAATGAATCGTGACACTATATCGCCTGATTTTCTTTCATTGAAATATTTAAGCGAGAGCGAGTTAAACTTATGGAAAAGTTTTCTGCGTAAATCCGTTATTAATGATTTTTCTACATATTGGGTGAGTATTGACTGCATATAGCCGAACAGGTTTTTTAAAAAATATGCCGATAAAAGCAATATGCATACCTTTAGCAATGATTCATATTTATCGTTTCCTGAAAAAATAAAGCTGTCAATGTAATTCCTGAAGCCATCGAAGAAATTTTTTGCAGGGAGAACGGATAAATCCGTGCCGGATTGAGTGAAAAGAGTCTTTAGCAGAGGAATCGATAAGTAAACCGATGCGGCGTTAAATACAGAAAAAAGGACCACCAAAATGAAAGAAAGAACCAGTAAATGCCTGTAGGGCTTTAATAATCTAACCAAACGGAAGTATTCTCTCATTCGCCCCCGAAAATACTTTTTATTGCCTTAATATAAAATGTATTTTTAATGCAGTCCAGCCTAATGAAGGCAGGTAAAACTTGTTTGTATTTTTCAAAAAAAATAAGGATATTGAGCAATTACAATAACAATAAATCAATTTAAACTAAAGCTATGAGAAATAAACTACTGCTCTCGTTTTTCGTTGTATTTGTATCGCTGTTTTTATCCGTGAACTCTTACTCATATCCCAAATTTGCAGCATATACGGGTGAAAAATGCATCACCTGCCATGTTAACCCAACCGGCGGGGGAATGAGGAACCTTTTCGGTGTCAAATATTCAAAAGATAATCTTTTTTTTAAATTTTTGGAAAAGGCAAATAAAACTACTGACATAAATCCCCAAATTACAAAGGGAATTTCAGTCGGCGGTGATATGCGCCTGCTGTTTGTCGATAACCAGATTGATACAGGTATCCCCAACTTCAATTCTTTTTTCCAGATGCAGGGTGATTTATACGTTAATGCACAGGTTAATAAATATATTAATCTTGTGATTGCTCCTGGTTTGTATATTCCAAGTAACTTCCCGGGTCAATCTCCTTTACCTACTAAGTATGAAATCTACGGGATGGTTTCAAATCTTCCCGCAGGATTATATTTTAAAGCCGGCAGATTTATTCCCAACTTCGGCATAAAAGTTCCCGAGCACAGGGCTTACAACAGGCAGTTCAATGATTTCTATACACCGTATGCTTCTGACGCAGGTATCGAAGCAGGAATATCGCCAAGTTACTTTACTCTCTCGGTTGGATTTTCAAACGGCTCAAGCGTTAACCGTTCGGGACAGAGAAATAACAGCTTCGATTTCGACAGCCATAAACAGCTTACGGTTTCGGGTGATTTTCGCTGGGCGAGCAAAAAAAGCAAATACACTGCAGGCATCGGCGGCTCGTTTCTTACTAATCCCTATAAATATGACCCGATTAATAACATAAACGCATTAAGACAAATGGCGGCGGGATTTATTTCTATCGGACTATTCGAAAGAGTAGCAATACTCGGCGAGCTTGCTTATAACCGACTTGATTTAAGAGACTCCCTGGCAACCCGCTCTGATTTCAGAACTATTTTCGGCGAACTGAATGCAAGGATTACAAAAGGAATCGAGCTTAAGTTTCAGTATGAAAATTATGACCCTGAGCTCGGCACTGAAAAATCCACCCGTGAAAGACAAAGGTACAGCTTCGGTGCGGTCTTATTTCCCTTAACCGGACTTGAAATCGAAAGCATATTTAGACTTGTTAAGGAGGGGAAAGGTCCGACAGACGATTTTGAAATCAAAAACGATGAATTCCAGACCGTGTTTAAGTTTTATTTTTAAATAACTATTCAAAATGTATTTTAAAGACACGTTTTTACAGCGTGTCTTTATTTTTATAGAACTATCTTTATTAATAATATGTTGTTTTTTATATGCCAAGCATAATCTCCGCAGGAACTGCAGATGCCCCGTTTAAGCTTCCTCAAAGCGAGGTTAAACGTTTTATACACAACCTTTACGCAAATACTTACGACGAAATAGATAAAATGATTGGCGTTTTTGATAATTCGACCATTTCCAACAGGCATTTTTCAGTTCCTGTTGAATGGCTTAACGAAGAACATACTTTTTCCGAACGGAATAAAATATTTAAAGACGTTGCCCTTAAGCTGACCGAAAAAACTGTCGAAGAGTTATTAAACCGTGCCGGTGCAGATTACTGCCATATTGATAATATTATTTTCATCACAAGCACAGGACTTTCAACACCCACAATCGATGCGCTTCTATTCAACAAGCTTAAGCTTAACAGGCATATTAAGCGCACTCCGCTGTGGGGACTCGGCTGTGCGGGCGGAGCTTCGGGTATCAGCCGGGCGCTTGAATATACCAAAGCCAATCCCACACACAATGCTGTAGTTATTGCTGTTGAGCTTTGCAGCCTCACTTTCCAGAAGGATGACCTATCCAAAAGCAACATAGTAGCATCATCGCTTTTTTCAGATGGATGCGCTGCTGTTTTTATTGCCGGGGATGAAAGCACTTTCTCGCAGAAGAAGGGGATTGACTTATTGGATTCGCTTTCTACTATATATAACGATTCGCTTGACGTAATGGGGTGGGATATAGTAGATAATGGGTTTAAAGTAGTATTCAGCAGGGATATACCTGCAATTGTGAAGCAGTGTGTTTACCCTAATATTAAAGAGCTTTTGAAAGACCATAATCTTACAGTAAGTGATATCAAGCATTACATCACTCACCCGGGTGGATTAAAAGTCATTAACGCTTATGAGCAGTCGCTCAATCTCACAAACGGCAAGCTTGACTACTCGAAAAAAGTATTGAATGAACACGGCAATATGTCATCGCCAAGTGTTATTTATGTGCTTAAGGAGTTTTTGAACGATGCTAAATTCGGTGCAAAGGAATACGGATTAATCTCTGCCCTCGGTCCCGGCTTCAGCTCCGAATTAATCCTTTTTAAGACTAATTGATGAGTAAAACTAAGGAACCCATCAACAGAAGATTTAATAGAAGATTTAATAGAAGATTTAATTATTAACCTTCCGGCTCATCAATAATGTTCTTTTGGCTCTTCATAGCTTTTGTAATCCTCCAAAGATTAGCGGAGCTTATAATAGCCAAACGAAATGAAAAGCGAATGCTTGCAAAGGGCGCGGTTGAATTCGATAGAGACGGCTATAAATTTATTGTTTTGATGCATACGCTGTTTTTTTTAAGTCTGTTGAGCGAAAAAATTTATTTCAATCGCGGAATTAATGATTATTGGATTATATTAATCATACTATTTTTTTTAGCTCAAGCACTAAGATACTGGGCTATAATTTCGCTCGGTGAGTTCTGGAATACAAGAATCATAGTGTTAAAAGGCAGCGAGTTGATTAAAAAGGGTCCCTACAGATTTTTAAGCCATCCCAATTATATGGCAGTCATTACGGAAATTGCATTTATACCTTTAATTTTTTCCTGCTATATTACGGCAATTGTTTTTTCGGTTTTGAATTTGTTTGCAATAACAAGGAGAATTAAAATCGAAGATGCGGCATTGAAAAAATTAACCAGTTAATTTGAATACAAAACTTGGACATTTGGAAATATTCGTTAAAGAACCTCTAAAGGCAAAAGATTTTTATATAAACATCCTTGGTTTTGAACTTGTTGAAACTCAGGATGAAAAATTCGTGTGGCTTAAGATGGGCGATTCATTAATTCTGCTTAGACCCGGAAGCAGTGAAATGAATTCTGAAACATCCAAATGACAAACATTGCAATGGTTGTCTATACAGATGATTTGGCGAAAACTCTGAACGAATACAAAAACAGGGGACTTGTTGTAAAAGGCGATGATACTGGCTGTCCCGTTTTTACGGACCCTGACGGGAATTGGTTCCAGCTTGTTAATCCCGCCGAACATTAACGCAACGGGATTCACATCAATTTTAGCTTCAAAACTCTGCATAAATTAATAAATTGATTTTAATTTACAACTTTTTAATTATTGTAAAAGCAGCAGGGACTTAATATATATTACAATTAACTAAAAGCTGAAAATTTTAATATGAATAGAATTTTTTCGTGCTTTATAGTTTCAATATTTGTTTACTCGTCCTCATTTGCTCAAACCGACCCGTGCGATATTAAATACAAAGACGGCAAAAGCGTTATAAAAACCAGCATGATTGGAATTCACGAGAACCTGCTTTTGATTTCAGATGTGGGAAGCTATAAAATTGTTAATGTCGAAAAAATCGCACAAATAAAATTCGATTACGGCAAACACTGGAAAACCGGCGCAATTGCAGGAGCTGTTACGGGATTTATTGGCGGACTTGCTGCTTACAATGTGTGGGGCAGAAGCCGCTTAAAGTTTCTTCCTAAAGACGCCACACTCGGTATATTTCTGATTTTCACAATCCCCAGCGCCATTATCGGGGGATTAATCGGCATGGCGTTTAAAAACATCGATGTTTATGAGCTTGCCAAGCTCAATCCCTTCGTTAAATCCAAGGAAATTAAATTTATAATGCGAGACCACGCCACGTTTAAGTAACCTCTTAAATCAAGAAACAGCTAAAGTGTTTTTTGGATAAATAGTGTTAAAGTTGTATTAATTTTAGCCGTATTTGGGCTTGACTTGCCGAAATTGATTATGTAAATTGTATCAAAACAATGCCCCTCAATTGAAAAAACTGCTATACATATTACTTTTAACCTGTACATTGCTAACTATCAACTGTTTGAGCCAGCCAAATACGTGGGAAAGGGTTATGTCTTACACTATAAATTCTTCTTTTTATAAAGCGCATCAGACTTCTGATGGTGGGTATATTGATGCTGGTGTTAATAGCATAGGCAATACTTCTAAAATGTACATAGTAAAATTCAATAAATATGGTGATACACTGTGGACAAAACATTATAATATTAACGTTAATGACACTTACGGCGCATATTGGGTTGAAGAAATCAACGATAGAGGGTTTATTGTTGGTGGTTCGGGTCCATCTTCAAGTGCGGGCTTACTTAAAACAGATTCTATAGGAACATTTCAATGGTATAGAACTTTCGCAGATGGCTGGCAAACT
Organism: Chlorobiota bacterium; assembly: GCA_022616535.1. Classification (GTDB taxonomy): domain Bacteria; phylum Bacteroidota; class Ignavibacteria; order Tepidaquicellales; family OLB5; genus JAKEEM01. The sequence continues at coordinate 12,566 of JAKEEM010000039.1, forward strand.
TGGTGTGTAAGTAAGACTATTGATAGTGGATATATCTTAGCAATCCGTACAGGCAATTCCTATGGGCCAACTGACGATGTCAGAATATTAAAAACAGATTCTCTCGGTAATACAATATGGGATAAGGTATTCGTTGATAACAATTCTGAAGATTACATATCAGAAATAAAACCTTTGGACAATTATGGTTATGTAGCACTAGGTACAAAGTGGCCAATTGGAGATTCTGCCGATGTTTATTTAATGAGATTGGACTCGAACGGCGATACACTATGGACTAAAACTATAGGGGGAAATCGAAGTGAAGGAGGTTCTTCCATTGATATAGCAAATGACGGGGGATTTATATTGAGCGGTAGTTCAAATTCGTTTAATCCAAATTACTTTTTTCAATCTTATTTAGTTAAGACTGATTCTCTTGGAAATGTACAGTGGCAAAGAACATATACGACAGCATTTAATGAAAGATGTTTTTCAATCAGGACAATTCCGCTAAGGGGTTATGTATTCTGCGGTCAATCCGATTCAATTCTAAGCTTTGGTGAAAGAGCATTCGTAAGAGTGATTGATTTTACTGGAAACATTTTGCATGAGAAGTTTTACAGGCCCGGCGATGACGGCAATCGGTTCCGCTCAGTGGAATTAACGAATGACGGCGGCTTTATTTTATGCGGTTATGCTGATTTTGAATTTGGGGCATTAAATTCCTACATTGTAAGGACTGATTCGCTTGGAAACATTAAACCCATCGGGATAAGTATCAATTCAAATGAAATACCATTAAATGCTGAACTTTTCCAAAACTACCCCAATCCTTTTAACCCTGAGACAGTCATAAAATTTAATATAAATAAAAAAGAACATGTTAAATTAATAATTTATGATGTTCTTGGAAGAGAATTAGTAACTTTAATTGAAAAGAGTTTGAATGCAGGCTTTTATTCAATTAAGTTTAATGCTGATAATTTTAATTTATCCACTGGTATATACTTTTACAAGCTTATTACCGGGAATTTTACTTCAAGCCGTAAAATGATATTAATTAAATAAAACGAATTTCTATGAAAAAAATATTTTTTCTAATTGCCTTTCTTCCTTCCACATGTTTAATTTATTCAGATGAAAATCCTTCGGGTGGCGAGTTGATAATATATAACAGGCACGCTACTGATAACATAAAAGTTGTTGTATATCCTATAGCTGCTGTCTTTAATGGGAATTTAGAGTACAGTTTGAAATGTTTTCGCCCATTACAAGGGGTATATTCTCATATAGTTGGTGGTCAAGAATCGGAAATTATGAATAATTCTTCTTTTGCATTAGACCATGACGGAGCAACAGATAACGAGGCAGAAGCCGCAATCGGTTACGGTAAATACCGTGTTGAAATTTATAAGAAGGTTAGTGGTAATTACCAGTTTGTTGATTACGTTGATGTTGATTACGGCGATGCAGATTATCCTGCTTTGTATTCGGTCGCACCTTTTATTCGGGATTTACCAATTAATTATTACTCTTCAACAGATATTCGTTACTGGAACGGAACACCAATACCATCCAGTAGGTATATCCCAATCTGGGACCAGAGTGTTAGAAATCAGTTGGCAGTTAAAACGCAAAATAAAAACGGTTTTAAGACAACAAATTCCGATAATGGGGAGTGGCTGGATTTTCCATTATATGCACCAAGTTATGGAGGAGCCGGACATCTTACACCCGAATTGTGCGGTTTGAACCTTAATATTGAACCTAACCATACAGCATATGTTAAATGCCCTGAATCATTTACAATAGACAAAGGCGCAAAGTTAACACTAACTACAAACAGCGGGTCAAATGCGCAATTTATTATTGGTGATGACCCGAACAGCACAAACTGCGGCGCGACGTTCACAGTTTCAGGAAACACATCGCCTAATTTACCTTTTGGCTGGCTTTATTTGCAAAGCAACACCACCGTTGACGTTATAAAGAAATCAATGTTAAGGTTAGAATATAATAG